>NZ_JBXAJP010000012.1:0-167614 GCF_058797375.1 Prescottella sp. GW823-FHT02E09 | reverse complement strand
GTTCTCAAAGAACACGCACACACCATCACCAGAAACCCAAAGGCTCCTCGTTCCGGGGCAACCGTTCCAGCCTAACCGAACCAAGCCTCGGACGCAAATCCTCAACTTCTCCGGCCACCCGAACGCACACCACAACCCTACAGGAAGTGCCACACTCGGATTTTCAGGCGCTCTCCGTACAACCTCGTTTTCCCTCGCTGAGCTGCGAAGCTCGGCGGCGGGTCGGTGTCCGTGTCGCTCTGACCTGCAATAAGTTACGGGGCTTTGCCCCCGAACACCAAATCGCCTGTTCAGAGCCCATGCGTCGCGAGGTCGAGTCGAAAACCCGCAGGTAGACCGAACGGGGCGAGGCGAACCCCGCCCCGTTCGGCAAGAACTTGATCTTCGTGACGCCGGACACGTCAGCCGGCGACTACCTTGATGCCGCCGAAGTTCTTTCGTCCACGTCGGATGACGAGCCACTGGCCGTGCAGTAGATCCTCGGCAGCGGGCACCCAGTCGTCGGCCTCGACGCGCTCGTTGTTCACGTAGGCGCCGCCCTCCTTGACGGCCCGGCGTGCAGCGCCCTTGCTGTCGCACAGACCACTGGCAACCAGGAGATCGACGATGGTGTTCGGCTCGCCTGTCCGAACGTCTGCGATCGAAGCTTCCTTCAGCGCCGACGCCAGCGTCGACTCGTCGAGGTCCGCCAGTTCGGCGCGGCCGAACAGCGCCTTGCTCGCGAGTTCCACCGCGTCGGTATTGGCCTGTCCGTGGACGAGCGTGGTCATCTCGGCCGCGAGGCGGCGCTGCGCCTCACGGGCCTGCGGGCGCTCCGCGGTAGCGAGCTCGAGTTCGGCGAGTTCGTCCTGTGTGAGGAACGTGAACCAGCGCAGGTAACGCATGACATCGGCGTCGCCGGTGTTCACGAAGTACTGGTACCAGGCGTACGGGCTGGTCATCTCGGGATCGAGCCACAGGCTGCCGCCACCCGTGGACTTGCCGAACTTCTTCCCGTCGGCCGACGTCACCAGCGGGACCGTCATCGCATGGACCGAGGCAGCGTCGAGCTTCCGGTTGAGGTCGACGCCGGCGATGATGTTGCCCCACTGATCGGACCCACCGACCTGCAGCACGCAGCCGTAGTTGCGGCGCAGGTGCACGAAATCGTTCGCCTGCAGCAACATGTAGCTGAACTCGGTGTACGACATTCCGTCGGACTCGAGGCGCCGCTTGACGGTGTCCCGGGCGAGCATGACGTTCACGGAGAAATGCTTGCCGATGTCGCGCAGGAAGTCGATCGCCGTCAGCTTGGACGTCCAGTTGGCGTTGTTCTCGATGACCGCGCCGGTCGGTGAGTCGTCGAAGTCGACGAAACGCTCGAGCTGCGAACGAATGCGGTCGGCCCACTCGGCGACCGTGTCGGCCGAGTTCATGGTGCGCTCGCCGACATCGCGGGGGTCGCCGATCATGCCGGTGGCCCCGCCGGCCAACACGATCGGCCGGTGGCCGGCGCGCTGGAAGCGCTTGAGGGCGAGCAACGGGACCAGGTGGCCTGCGTGCAGGCTCGGCCCGGTCGGGTCGAAACCGGCATACAACGTGACTGGACCGGCCTCGGTCTCACGACGCAGTGCGTCCAGATCGGTCGACTGGGCGATGAGGCCCCGCCAGGTCAGTTCGTCAAGGATGTTCTCAGTCACGCACCCGATCATCCCACCGCGCGGTGATCGCGGGTGCGCGCGGGCTACGGCGGTACACGGAGACAGCCGCCGAGTCCGGTATCCACAGGCGCCACGGCCGATCCGCGGCGACGGCGATCCCGACCCGTGGGCCGCCGCGATACGCCTGCTGCTCTCCCGGTTGGAGGCGCGTGTCTTCGAGGCACGTGTCCGGGTGACTCCCGAACAGGTCGGCCCCGTTGTCGTCGAGGGTCAGCCCGAGTGCCGAACCCAGGTTGCCCGGTCCGCGGGCGGCGTCGGCGTGACGCCGGATTCCCGGGCGCCGCGAAGCGACCAGTTCGTGGCCGTCGACGATCTCGGCGGCGCGCAGCAGGATGCCACCGGCGATGCCCTCCGGTCCGTACGAGACATTGGCGCAGTAGTGCATGCCGTAGCTGCGGTACACGTACAGGTGGCCCGCCTCACCGAACATCACCGCGTTCCGCGCCGACGGTCCGCGATACGAGTGCGATGCGGGATCCGGCCATGGGCCGGCCGGGTCGCCCCCGTACGCCTCGACCTCGACGATCCGCGCGCGCACCGCACCCACCGTGAGCGTTGCGCCGAGAACCGCCCGGGCCGCGTCGAGCGGATGTGCGGCGTCGCGGAGGACGTCGCGTCCGAGACTGGTCACGGTGACGATTGTGCACCGACGTCGCTCCCGGGCGCGCGGAACGTTGACGGGCGTCCTCGCACGGGCAAATAATTCATCGAACGGTGAGTTCATCACTCGATGAATCGAGGTCGACATGACCGGAAGCTCCGCTTCGCCCGTCGCGGCGATAGAGATCCACGGGCTCGATGTCCGACGCGGCGGTGCCCCCGCGCTACGAGACGTGACGCTCGAGATCGCCCGCGGGACCGTGACTGGCCTGCTCGGGCCGTCGGGGTGCGGCAAGACGACGCTGATGCGGTGCATCGTCGGCACCCAGATCGTCGAGTCCGGCACCGTCACGGTGCTCGGTCGGCCGGCGGGCTCGGCGGATCTGCGTCGTCGGGTCGGCTATGTGACCCAGGCACCGAGCGTCTACCTGGACCTGACGATCCGCGACAACGTGCGGTACTTCGCGTCGTTGTACGGCCGCGGCAACGACGCGGTCGCGGACACCATCGAGGCCGTCGGACTGACCAGCCACACCAACCACCAGGCCGGCGATCTGTCCGGCGGTCAGCTCGGCCGGGTCTCGCTGGCGTGCGCGCTGGTCGCCCGGCCGGAAGTCCTGGTGCTCGACGAACCCACCGTGGGACTCGACCCCGTCCTGCGCGCCGAACTGTGGGAACACTTCGCCTCGCTGGCCGGGGCGGGGACGACCCTGCTGGTGTCGAGCCACGTCATGGACGAGGCCGACCACTGCGAAAACCTCCTGCTGCTGCGGGACGGTCGGCTGCTCGCGCACGTGCCACCGGACGAACTGCGGCGCCGCACCGGCAAGGCGAACCTCGAGGAAGCGTTCCTCTCGCTCATCCGGGCGCAGCAGGTGGGAGTCCAGCCATGATCATCGCCCCGCGCATCTACGCCGCGAGTACGACGCGCATCCTGCGTCAACTCCGCGTCGACCACCGGACTGTCGCGATGATCTTGGTGGTGCCGTCGCTGCTGATGGTGCTTCTCTACTTCCTGTATCAGAACGTCCCGACCCCGCCCGGCCAGACACCGCTGTTCGACCGGATCGCGATCACGATGCTCGGCATCATCCCGTTCGTCGTGATGTTCCTGGTGACCTCGATCGCGATGCAGCGCGAGCGCAGTTCCGGCACCCTCGAACGCCTGCTGACCACTCCCCTGTCGAAGCTCGACCTGCTGGCCGGCTACGGCACCGCGTTCTCACTCGCCGCCGCGGCGCAGGCCGGTCTCGCCTGTGCGGTCGCCTTCGGATTCCTGAGCCTGACCACCGAGGGCAGCGTGATCTGGGTCCTGCTCATCGCGGTGGTCAACGCGGTGCTCGGCGTCGCGCTGGGTCTGCTGTGCAGTGCATTCGCGCGCACCGAGTTCCAGGCCGTGCAGTTCATGCCGGTCATCGTGATCCCGCAACTCCTGCTGTGTGGGCTGCTGGTCCCGCGCGGGCAACTGCCGCAGTGGCTGGAGTGGATCAGCAACGTGCTCCCGCTGAGCTACGCGGTCGAGGCCCTGCAGCAGGTAGCCACCAATCCCGGTACGACAGCGTTGATGTGGCGTGATCTCGGGATCGTGGTGGGGTTCGTGGTGGTGGCACTGAGTCTCGGTGCCGCGACACTGCGTCGACGGACACCGTGATGGCGGAGCCGTCCTCGCCCGCCCGTTCCGGTCGGCGCCCCGGACGCTCGGGCACCCGCGACCGGATCCTGCAGGTCGCTCGGAACCAGTTCGCGAGCAAAGGGTTCGACCACACGACCATCCGGTCGATCGCGTCGGAATCGGGGGTCGACTCGGCACTCGTCCACCACTACTTCGGGACGAAGCAACGCCTACTCGTCGATGCTATCGAGCTGCCAATCGACCCCGCGACCATCCTGAGAGCGCTCGAGGCGGCCCCGGTCGAGACTCTGGGCGAGACTCTCGCGCGAAAGGTGATCGGGGTCTGGGACTCCGCCCACCAACCGGCCGTAGTGGCCGCGGTACGGTCGGCGCTGACGGGCGGCGAGGAGAATCTCGTCCGCAGCTTCCTCCTCCAGGTGGCGCTGAAAGACATCGCCACACGAGTGGACTCCCCGGCCGGAACCGGAGATCTGCGCGTCGCGCTCGTCGCCTCACAGATGACGGGAATGTTCGTCTCCCGCCACCTGCTGGGGATCGATGCCCTGCGGAACCTGTCCACGGAACACACCGTCCGGCTCATCGCGCCGACGCTGCAGCGCTACCTCACCGGGCCACTGGAACCGGCCTAGTCGGCGCCGGAGGCGATGCCGCGGGCGACGAAGTCGTCGTGCTCGGTGTCGGTGACGTCGCGGGCTTCGTCGATCAGCAGCACGGGGATCCCGTTCTCGATCGGGTAGGCCCGGCGCAACCGCGGGTTGTAGAGCAACTCGTCACCGACCAACAGCAACGGCCCCTTGTCCTGCGGGCACGCCAGAATGCTGAGCAGGGTGGGATCAATAACCACTTCAGTCCTCTCGGGCCGTCCGGGATCTCGGCCGGTCCAGGCTACAAGTCGGCGACGGAGTCCTCACGCGGGCACCCCACCCGGCTTCGCCGCGGTGTCGGTGAAGCCGGCCGCGGCCGCCTTCGTGAGCCGCTTGTACCGGCCGGTGTCCACATCGAGGTACCACGCGCGCACGCCAGGCTTCGGCACGCCCGCTGCCTGCAGCTCCGACGCCCGCGGGCGGTACGAGGCGCCGAGCGGGATGCTGTCGACGACGTGCACGATGTCGGGGCACTGCTCGATCGGCAACGGTCCGAGCGCGGCTCCGATCTCGGCCGCACTGGGAACGCGATCCTCGTGGACGGTGATTGCCGCGACCGCCACCTGAGACTCACCCGCGGGCACCGGGTAGGCGACCGCGAGTTCGACGTGCGGCAGCTCCCCGAGCGCGTCGACGATCGGCTGGGTGAACACCGGACCACGTGCGGCCGCGACCACGGTGCGCTTGTGGTCGACCAGCCAGTAGTCGCCGTCCGCATCCCGTCGGAAGAGGTTCTCGGTGGGCACCCAGGCGTCGCCGGCGGCGAAGACACCCCGCATAACACCGGGAACCGCCTCGGCGCGGGCGCCCGGGCGTCCCAGGAGCAGACCCACCTCGTCGTCGTCGCACTCCCGGACGAATCCCTGCGCGTCCTCGAGGAGACGCCCCTCGATCGGGTCGTACGCTCCCAGACGAACCTCGGCGCTGCCGGGTAGAGGACGGCCCTTGGAACCGACCTTCGCGCCCGAGACGTTCACCAGCACCACGTCGCCCTCGGTGGACGCGTAGAACTCGAGCACCCGTGCCGGGGCGAACCGCTCGGTGGTTCGGCGCCACAGCCCGGGCGGCATTCCCGAACCGATGAACAGTCGTACCGGATGTCCGTGCTCGAGCGGCAGCAACTTGGCGTCGAGGATCTCGCGCAGCATCGTCCACGTGTAGCTGACCACGGTGACGCCGTAGCGGTGGATCTCCTCCGCGAAGCGTTCCGGATCCAGCCCACGCGACAGCGCGATCCGCGAACCGCCCGCGACCGCCCCGCCGAGGGTGGCCATCAGTCCCGACGAATGATGCAGCGGCGCAAGACAGTACACCGTGTCGCCGCGGCTGAGCGACGCCGCGGAGGCCGTACCGAACGCCGAGAGCGCCCAGCGGTAGTTGGTGATGAACTTGGCCTCGAGGCTGCCACGCGACCCACTGAAGATCACGAACGCCAGTTCCCGAGCGAGCCCGGGATCCGGGCGATACCAGCCGGGCAGCGTCACCGCATCCGGATCGACCTGCTCCAGGTCCACCACATCCGGACCCAGTTCGACGTCGAGACCGCGGAACTCACCGCCGCCGAGCACCAGAACCTTCCTGCCGGTCGCCACCGCGTCCTCGAGGTGGTCGGGGTCGGCGAGGATACGGTCGACCCCGCCGAGCCGCACCGCCTCGCCGAGATCCCCACCCGGCGGCAGCAGCACCGCGACTGCACCCAGTCGCGACAGGGCCGCGATCGCGACGAGCGCACTGGGCCGCGTCTCCATGAGGACACCGACGTGGTTGGCCGGCCGGACACCGACGTGGATGAGGCCTCGGACCACGTTGTCGATGCGCGTGTTGACCGCGGCGTTGGTGTGCACCCGGTCGTCGAACAGGAAGAACTCCCCGTTCGCCGCCTTGCGTCCCTGCTCGGCGAGCAACAGCCCCAGGGAGATCCGCGAGTGCGGCTGCAACTGCCCGAGCCGAGCCAGCCTCGGCAACGCGCGCGCCGCCTCGACCGACAGTTCTCGGGTCCCGCGCACGGTGTCGGTGGCCAGATCCGCGATCCCCTTGCCGACGCCCACGCCGACCTCGGCGATGGACGCGACAGTGTGCGCGAGCCGGTTGGCGATGCTCACGCCGCTGTCGGTGCCGGACGGCTCGTCGTGGATCATCACGTCGACGGTCTCCGGGCGCGGCCCGGTACCCTCACGCCATCGAACCCACTGGCCGGTCGTCGGCCACGTCCGGGAGGCGGCGGAGGAGCCGACGACAAGGCCGAAGTGCCCTGCGCGCAGGGTTGATTCGAACACCTCGGCGCGGGGCGCGGCCCGCTTGATCCCACGGACGGCGAGCGGCTGGCCGATGTCGTCGACCTCACCGACGAATGCGAGGATCGGGCACGAGATCTCGGCGAGGCTCACCGGGGTGCCCTTGATGACGAACCCACCGGTCATCATCCGGTTGTGGACGATGAACTGCTTGAGCAGTTCGGCGACCGCGGGTCCGGACCAGGCCACCCAGCCGTCCTGCGCCAGGAAGCGGCGCTGCTGCTCGCGCGGCAGCAGGGCTTCGCGGTCATGCAACTGCCTCAGGAAGTCGAGCCGGGATTTGGCGGTCTTGACCGGGTCGAGCAACTGGAAGCCGGTGCGCGCCATCCACCCGGCGATGGACAGACGATTGAACACATGGTCGGCGAGGACGTCGGCGGCCTTGGTCGCGATGCCCTCGGGGATGTTGAACGGCAGCGCCGCCAGCGTATCGACGGGCGCGCCGAAGGTGATCAGCGAGGCGATGTTGCGGCAGCGCCGGAACGCCGCGGCCTGGTAGCAGAACATGCCGCCCTGCGAGTAGCCCGACAGGTGGACGTCACGACCGGTGTGCTCGTGGACTCGGTCGATGATCTCGCTGATCGCGACGATGTGATCCGCGAGTGTGCGGTCCCAGCCGCCCTCCTCGGAGTCCGGGGAACCGAAGTCGACGACCCACGGATCGACACCCATCTCGTGGAGGATCCCGACGGCACCCTGATCGCGGGTTACGTCGTACACGTCCGCCGACATCATCATCGGCGGTACGAGCACGATCGGCGGCCCGGCGTTCTCCGGCGGGGTGTCCGGGAAGTATCGGCGCAGTCGATACATCGGGGCGCGCTCGACGATCTGGAACGGTGACGGCGTGGCACCGGTTTCCAGACCGCCGAGGCGAACCACCTCGAGGCCGTTCTGCGCCGTGGCGACCGCTCGCCGCAGCGAACCCACCACGTAGTCGGAGCTCAGACTCACCAGCACTCCCCCAGCAACCCATCGTGACTTGCATCACATCATGTTCGATGAGCCTTCCACATTACTGCGTATGTGGGACTGCGGTTACACCGAGTCGATCTCCGGTCCCGGCTAGGCCCGGGTCCACTCCCGCAACGCCTCCGCCGAACGGCGGACGCCGCCCAGCTGCTCGGCGACCCGCACCCCGGCCGTGCCGCCGCGCGCGTTGCGCGACGCGATCGATCCGTGGACGGTGAGCACGTCGCGCACCGCCGGCGTGAGCGCCGGATCCACACCCGCGAGCTCGTCGTCGGTGAGTTCGTCGAGCCCCACTCCGCGCGCCTCCGCGACCCGGACACAGGCGCCCGCGGCCTCGTGGGCAACACGGAACGGAACGCCCTGACGCACCATCCATTCCGCGATGTCGGTGGCGAGCGTGAACCCGGCCGGGGCCAGCTCCGCCATCCGATCGGTGTGGAACTCGAGGGTGGCGACCAGACCGGTGATCGCGGGCAGCAGCAGCTCGAGCTGTGCGACCGAATCGAAGACCGGCTCCTTGTCCTCCTGCAGATCGCGGTTGTACGCGAGCGGCTGCGCCTTGAGCGTGGCCAGCAGGCCGGTGACATTGCCGATGAGCCGTCCGGCCTTACCGCGAGTCAGCTCGGAAACGTCCGGGTTCTTCTTCTGCGGCATGATCGACGAGCCTGTCGACCATGCGTCGGCCAGCGTGAGGTAGCCGAATTCCGGTGTGCTCCAGATGATGACCTCTTCGGCCATCCGCGACAGATCCACCGCGATCATCGCGAACACGAACGCAGCCTCGGCCGCGAAGTCCCGCGACGACGTCGCGTCGATCGAGTTCTCGGCGGCCGAATCGAACTTCAACTCGGCGGCGATCGCGTCGGGGTCCAGGCCCAGTGACGATCCGGCCAGGGCGCCGGAACCGTACGGGGACACCGCGGCCCGCTTGTCGAAGTCCTGCAGACGCTGGACGTCGCGCAGCAGCGGATGTGTGTGGGCGAGCAGGTGGTGCGCCAACAGCACGGGCTGCGCCGCCTGCAGGTGCGTCTTGCCCGGCATCACCGCGTCGGGGTGCGCCGCGGCCTGCGTCGCGAGAGCGTCGACGACGTCGAGCACGCCGTCGGCGACCCGCCGTGCCGCGTCCCGCAACCACATCCGGAACAGGGTGGCCACCTGGTCGTTACGCGAGCGGCCGGCACGCAGCCGTCCGCCGACTTCGGGACCGACCCGTTCGATCAGACCGCGCTCGAGGGCGCCGTGGACATCCTCGTCGGACTCCGCCGGCCCGAACGCACCGGAGGCGACATCCTCGGCGAGCCGGGTGAGGCCGTCGAGCATGGTCGCCAGGTCGGCCTCACTGAGGAGGCCGGCCTTGTGCAGAACCTTGGCGTGCGCCTGCGATGCCCGCACGTCGTACGGGGCCAGGACCCAATCGAAGTGCGTCGACTTGCTCAGGGCCGCCATGGCGGCGGCCGGTCCGGACTCGAACCGGCCGCCCCACAGGGCGCCCTCGTTGGTGCCCTGGTGCGGAGCACCCCCGACGTTGCTCTGATCAGACACGACTAGAGGCCCAGATCGCGCTTCGCCGCGACCTTGGACGACAGGCCGTGGATGTTGACGAAGCCCTTCGCGTACGACTGGTCGAACGAGTCACCCTCGTCGTAGGTCGCGAGGTTGAAGTCGTACAGCGACTCGGGGCTGCGGCGACCATTGACCGTGATCGCACCGCCGTGCAGGAACAGGCGGATGTCGCCCGTGACCCGCTCCTGGGTCTTCGCGACGAACGAGTCGAGCGCGTCCTTGAGCGGCGAGAACCACAGGCCGTCGTAGACCAGCTCGCTCCAGCGCTGCTCCATCTGACGCTTGTAGCGGCCCAGCTCGCGCTCGAGGGTGAGGTGCTCGAGCTCCTGGTGCGCGGTGATGAGAACCATCGCGCCCGGCGCCTCGTAGATCTCACGGCTCTTGATGCCGACGAGGCGGTCCTCGACGACGTCGAGGCGGCCGACGCCCTGTGCGCCCGCGCGCTTGTTGAGCTCCTGGATGGCCTCGAGGACCGTGACGGGCTTGCCGTCGATCGCAACCGGCTTGCCGGCCTCGAAGCTGATGATCAGCTCGTCGGGGGCGTTCCAGTTGAGGGTCGGGTCCTGCGTGTAGTCGTAGACGTCCTTGGTGGGAGCGTTCCACAGGTCCTCGAGGAACCCGGTCTCGACGGCGCGGCCCCACACGTTCTGGTCGATTGAGAACGGCGAGCGCTTCGAGACGTTGATCGGGATGTTGTTCTCCTCGGCGAAGGCGATCGCCTTCTCGCGGGTCCACGCGTAGTCGCGGACCGGCGCGATGACCTCGAGGTCGGGTGCGAGGGCGCCGAAGCCGACCTCGAAGCGGACCTGGTCGTTGCCCTTGCCGGTGCAGCCGTGCGAGACGACGGTGCCGCCGTGCGCACGCGCGGCCTCGACGATGTGCTTGACGATCAGCGGACGGCTGATGGCCGAGACCAGCGGGTAGCGGTCCATGTACAGCGCGTTGGCCTGGATGGTCGGCAGGCAGTACTCGTTCGCGAACTCGTCACGCGCATCCACCACGACCGACTCGACGGCGCCGCAGTCGAGGGCACGCTGACGCACGACCTCCATGTCCTCGCCGCCCTGGCCGAGATCGATGGCGACGGCGACGACCTCTTTGCCGGTCTCCTTGCCGATCCAGCTGATGGCCACCGAGGTGTCCAGCCCGCCGGAGTAGGCGAGTACGACGCGTTCAGCCATGGTGTGTGTGCTCCTTAGAAATCGAAGTGTTCGAGAAAGAGTCTAGTGGTCAGGCCAGGCGCTCTATCGCCGCGGCAAGCTCTGCTCCGGTGAGCGGCTCGCGCGCCACGACGAGGATGGTGTCGTCGCCCGCGATGGTGCCGACAACGTCGGGCAGAGACGCCCGATCGAGCGCACTGGCCAGGTAGTGCGCGGCCCCCGGCGGGGTACGCAGCACGGCGAGGTTCCCGCTGGCATCGGTCGAGACCAGCAGTTCCCCCAGCAGTCGGGACAACCGGTCGGTGCCCCCGGAGACACCCCGCACGGGCGAGCCGTCCTCCGGCACGACGTACACCCCGGCGCCGCCGTCGGCGGCGCGCAGCTTCACCGCGCCGAGTTCCTCGAGGTCACGCGACAGGGTCGCGTTGGAGACCTCGATCCCCTCCGCGCCCAGCAGCGCCGCGAGTTCGGCCTGGCTGCGGATGTGCCGCTCTGCGACCAGAGCGGTGATCCGCGCCTGCCGGCCGGCGCGCGTGTGCGCGACGGCGGCGGCAGGCTGAGCCGAGTGCGGCCCCGGGGCGGTGGTCACGGCCGTGCCCCGGACCTGTGTTCGAGCAGCCAGACGAGCAGCGCCTTCTGCGCGTGCAGCCGGTTCTCCGCCTCGTCCCACGCCGCGGACTGGGGTCCGTCGAGCACCTCGTCGGTGATCTCCTCGCCGCGGTGCGCGGGCAGGCAGTGCAGCACGACGGCGTCCGGTGCCGCCTTCGCGAGCAGGTCGGCGTTGATCTGGAACGGCCGGAACGGTCCGACGCGGTCGAGACCGTCCTCCTCCTGCCCCATCGACGTCCAGGTGTCCGTCACCAGCACGTCGGCGCCGGCCACCGCGGCCTGCGGATCGTCGGTGAGCGTGACCATCGCGCCGGTCTGCTCAGCCCGCGCGCGGGCGGCGTCGACCACCACCGGGTCGGGTGCGAACCCGAGCGGCGCCGCGATCGTCACGTGCATGCCGGCGGTGACGCCGCCGAGCAGCAGCGAGTGCGCCATGTTGTTGGCGCCGTCGCCGAGGTACGTCAGCCGCAGGCCCGCCAGCTCACCCTTGCGTTCGGCGATGGTCTGCAGGTCCGCGAGCACCTGGCACGGATGGAACTGATCCGACAGCGCGTTGACGATCGGAACCGTCGCACCCTCGGCCATCTGCTCGAGCCGCTCCTGACCGAACGTGCGCCAGACGACGGCGTCGACGAACCGGGACAGCACGCGTCCGGTGTCCTGCAGCGTCTCGTCACGGCCGAGCTGGGTCTTGCTGCCGTCGACGACGACGGCGTGCCCGCCGAGCTGCGCGATGCCCATCTCGAACGAGAAACGGGTGCGGGTCGAGTTCTTGTCGAAGATGACGCCGACGCCGCGCGGGCCCTCGAGCGGCCGTTGCGAGAACGGATTCGCCTTGAGCTCACGGGCGAGCGACAGCACCTCGGCCTGCTCGGCCGGGGTCAGGTCGTCGTCCCTCAAGAAGTGCCGCACGGTAGCTCCGCGGGCTTCACTCTGATGTCGAATCGTCATGTACTACTTGCCTCCTGCCGGTTCCACCGCAGCCGCATCGAGAATTCCCGGCAGCGCCGCGACGAATCCTTCCGCCTGCTCCTCGGTGAGGATCAACGGGGGTGCCAACCGGATCACGCCCGGCTGCGCCGCGTTCACGAGATACCCGGCGTCGCGGGCCGCGGTCTCGACGGCGGGGGCCACGTCCTCGGTGAGCACGACGCCCAGCAGCAGCCCGGATCCGCGCACGTGGTCGACGAGCGGGTGTCCCAGTCCCTCGATGCCGGTGGAGAGCACCTTGCCGATGTTGTCGGCGTGTGACAGCAGGTCCTCGGACGCGATCGTCCGCAGCACGGCGAGCGCGGCCGACGCGCACACCGGGTTGCCGCCGAACGTGGTGCCGTGCTTGCCCGGACCGAAGAGCTCGGCCGCCGCGCCGGTCGCGATGCACGCGCCGATCGGCATGCCGCCCCCGAGGCCCTTCGCGAGCGTCATCACGTCGGGCACGATGCCCGCGGCCTGGTGCGCGTAGAACCAGCCGGTCCGGCCGATGCCGGTCTGGACCTCGTCGAGGATCAGCAGTGCGCCACGGTCGGCCGTGATCTTCCGCGCGCCGGCGAGGTAGCCCTCCGGCGGAACCACGACGCCGCCCTCACCCATGATCGGCTCGAGGAACACCGCCGCGGTGTCCTCGTCGACCGCCCGGTCGAGCGCCTCGAGATCGCCGTAGGGCACGTGCTCGACGCCGGGGGGCATCGGCTCGAACGGCGCCCGCTTGTCGGGCTGCCCGGTGAGAGCGAGCGCGCCCATCGTCCGGCCGTGGAACGCCTTCTCGGCGGCGATGATCTTGCGCCGTCCGGTGGCCCGGGCCAGCTTGAAGGCGGCCTCGTTGGCCTCGGTTCCCGAGTTGCACAGGAACACCCGGCCCGTGACGGTGCCGGCGACCTCGCCCGCACCCAGGTGCTCGAGCAGGTGCTCGGCCAGCGCGACGGCCGGCTCGCTGGCGTACAAGTTCGACACGTGCCCGAGCGTGGACAGCTGGGTCGTGACGGCCTCGACGATCGCCGGATGCGCGTGCCCGAGGATGTTGACGGCGATGCCGGCGAGCAGATCCAGGTACTGCTTTCCGTCGGCGTCGGTGACGACGGCGCCCTCACCGCGGACCAATGCCACCCGCGGCACGCCGTAGGTGTTCATCAGCGCGCCGGACCAGCGCTGCTGGAGATCCGTGGTGGCAGTCATTTCCGTCCTTCCGGGGCAACAGGGTTGAGTGTGGGAGCGGGGGTCACCATGGTGCCGATGCCCTCGCCGGTGAAGAGTTCGAGCAGGACCGAGTGCGCGACGCGGCCGTCGATGACGTGCGCGGTGGGCACGCCACCCTCGACGGCGCGCAGGCAGGCCTCCATCTTGGGCACCATGCCCGAGTCGAGGCTCGGCAGCAGCTGACGCAGTGCGGCCGTGTCGATCTCGGACGCGAGCGAGCCGCGGTCGGGCCAGTCGGTGTAGAGCCCCTCGACGTCGGTGAGGACGACGAGCTTCTCGGCACCGATCGCCTCCGCGATGGCCGCGGCCGCGGTGTCGGCGTTGATGTTGTGGACCACGCCGTCCTCGTCGGGCGCGATCGTGGACACGACCGGGATGCGTCCGGCGGCGATGAGGTCTAGCACCGCGTCGGGATTGACGGTGGTGACGTCGCCGACGAGCCCGATATCGGTGGCCTCGCCGTCCACCTGGACGGTGCGGCGGGTCGCGGTCAGCAGCCGCGCGTCCTCACCCGAGATGCCGACGGCGAACGGTCCGTGCGCGTTGATCAGGCCGACCAACTCGCGCCCGACCTGACCGAACAGCACCATGCGGACGACGTCCATGACCTCCGGCGTGGTGACGCGGAAGCCCCCACGAAACTCGCCCTCCATGCCGAGGCGCTTGAGCATCGCGTTGATCTGCGGTCCGCCGCCGTGCACGACAACCGGGTGGATCCCGATCGTGCGCAGGAACGCCATGTCCGCGGCGAACGCGCTCTTGAGTTCGTCGTCGATCATGGCGTTGCCGCCGTACTTGATCACGACGACCTTGTCGTGGAAGCGCTGCAGCCACGGCAGCGCCTCGGCGAGCACGAATGCCTTCTGGCTCGATGTCAGGTTCGCGATGCTCGGGTCGGTGGCCACCGTGTCGCCGATGCCGCCGCTCATGACGAGTACGCCGAGTTCTCTTCGACGTAGGCGTGCGACAGGTCGGTGGTGCGGATGGACGCGCTGTGCTCGCCGACACCGAGCTCGATGTCGAGGTCGATGTCCATGCCGGACAGGTCCACCTCGCGGGCGCCGGGAGCGCCGACACCGTCGATGCAGACGGGATTGCCGTTGAACGACACCGCGATCCGGTCCGGGTCGAGCGTGATGGGGGCGATGCCGACCGCGGCCAGCACGCGACCCCAGTTGGGGTCGGAGCCGAACAGCGCGGTCTTGACCAGGCTGTCGCGGGCGACGGTGCGGGCGGCGACGAGCGCGTCCTGCTCGGACGCGGCACCGCTGACGGTGACCCGCACCCGCTTGGTGACGCCCTCGGCGTCGGCCATCATCTGGTCGGCGAGGCTGTCGCACACCGCGAGCACGGCGGCGTTCAGCTCGTCCTGCGACGGGGCGACCGAGCTGGCACCCGACGACAGCAGCAGCACGGTGTCGTTGGTGGAGGTCGCACCGTCGACGTCGAGCCGGTCGAACGACATCCGCGTCGCGAACCGCAGGGCCTCGTCGAGCTGCTCGGCGGTGGCGACGGCATCGGTGGTGATGACCGACAGCATCGTAGCGAGCGACGGGGCGAGCATGCCCGCGCCCTTGGCCATGCCGCCGACGTTCCACTTGTCGGTGTGGTGCAGCGCCGCCTGCTTCGGGACCGTGTCGGTGGTCATGATGGCGTGCGCGGCGTCGGTGCCACCGGAGATGCCACCGGCCAGTTCGTGCACGATCTCGGTCACGCCGGACAGGACCTTGTCCATCGGCAACCGGTCACCGATCAGCCCGGTGGAGCACACCGCGACCTCGATCGCGCCGGTATCGGTGCCCCAGTCGCTGAGTGACGCGGCCACATGCTCGGCGGTCTGATGGGCGTCCTGGAAGCCGGGCGCCCCGGTGCACGCGTTGGCGCCGCCGGAATTGAGGACCACGGCCCGCAGCCGGCCGGTGGTGAGGACCTGCTGCGACCACAGCACGGGTGCGGCCTTGACCTTGTTGGCCGTGAACACGCCCGCGGCGGCCAGCTCGGGTCCCTCGTTGAAGACCAGCGCCAGGTCGGAGCGACCGCTGACCTTGATTCCGGCCTTGATGCCGGCGGCACGGAATCCTGCGGGCGCGGTGACACCCTGGGTGCGGATCAGCCGGCCACCGGCGATCTCGACCGCGTCGGATCCAGCGAAGTCGGATTCGGTTGTCACGGAGCAACTCCCACAGTCGAGAGACCATCGGTCTCGGGCAGGCCCAGGGCCAGGTTCATGGATTGGACAGCACCGCCGGCGGTGCCCTTGGTGAGGTTGTCGATCGCCGCGATGACCACGAGGACACCGGCCGCGGTATCGACGGTGACCGCGATCTGCACCGCATTGGAGCCGACGACGGCCCCGGTCTGCGGCAGCTGGCCCTCGGGAAGCACGTGCACGAAGGGCTCGTCGCGGTAGGCCTTCTCGTAGACCGCGCGGATCTCGTCGGCGGTGGACGTGGTGGGCGCGGTGCAGGTGGCGAGGATGCCGCGCGGCATCGGCGCGAGGACCGGCGTGAAGGAGACGGTGACGTCCGTGCCGGCCGCCGCCGAGAGATTCTGCGTGATCTCCGGGGTGTGCCGGTGCGCACCGCCGACGCCATACGCCCGGACCGACCCCATCACCTCGGAGCCGAGCAGGTCCGCCTTGGGCGCCTTGCCGGCGCCGGAGGTTCCGCTGACCGCGACAATGGTGACCCGCGGCTCGACGACACCGGCCGCGACGGCCGGGGCGAGCGCGAGCGACGACGCGGTCGGGTAGCAGCCGGGCACCGCGATGCGGGTGGCACCGACGAGCTTCTCCCGGCCGCCGGGCAGCTCGGGCAGCCCGTACGGCCAGCTACCGGCGTGCGGGCTGCCGTAGTACTTCTCCCACGCGTCGGCGTCGGTGAGCCGGAAATCGGCGCCGCAGTCGATGATGACGGTCGACTCGGGCAACTGCTCGGCGATCTCGGCCGAGTTGCCGTGCGGCAGGCCCAGGAAGACGACGTCGTGCCCGGACAGGGTCTCGATGTCGGTCGGCCCCAGGACGCGATCGGCGAGCGGCAGCAGGTGCGGGTGGTGCGACCCGAGGGTCGTGCCCGCGTTGCCGCCCGCGGTCAGCGCACCGATCACGAGCGAACCGTCGCGATAGGCGGGATGACCGAGCAGCAGGCGCAGGATCTCGCCACCCGCGTACCCGCTCGCACCCGCGATCGCGACCTTGATCGGAGACCGGTTACCGGCCTCCGAAGCTCCAGCGTCTCCAGAAGTACCCATACGGATGATTATGCACCATCATGCAAACTCATTCATAGCGGGTTTCCCGGTGCCCGGATCACCCGGGAAGCACGGCCTCACGCAGCACATGCTTGGTCAGCTTGCCCGACGGATTCCGCGGCAACGCATCGACGAGCACCAGCTCCCGGGGCATCTTGTACCGGGCGAGCTTGCCTGACAGGTACAAGCGCAGATCCTCGAGTTCCAGTGTCCTCCCCTCGACAGGCACGACGACGGCGACCACTGTCTCGCCCCACTCCTGGTGCGGCCGGCCGATCACCGCGACGTCGAGAATGTCGTCGTGCGGCCGGATCGCCTCCTCGACCTCCTGCGAGTAGACGTTCTCGCCCCCGGTGATGACGACGTCCTTGAGACGGTCGACGATGAACAGGTACCCGTCGGCATCGACCCGCGCGACATCGCCGCTGCGGTACCAGCGCCCGTCGAACACATCCTCGGTGGCGGCGTCGTTGTCGAGGTAGCCGCGCATCCGGGTGTCGGCACTGAGCCAGATCTCACCGGTCTCCCCCGGTCCCGCGTCCGCGCCGTCGGGTCGGACCACCCGCAGGTCCACGCCTGGCATCCCGCCGCGACCGATCGATCCCGCCTTCTCGACCTGCTCGTGCGGATAGAGCGCGGTGCCGACCGGCCCCATCTCGCTCATCCCGTACACCTGGTAGAAGTCCTCCGAGCCGTAGACGCGGGCGAGCAGCTGCGCGGTCTCGGCGCCGATCGGCGCACCGCCGTACAGCCAGCGCCGGACCGAACTCAGGTCGTACGACGACAGATCGATCCCCTGCGCCTTCGCGACCTGCACCGGGGCGAGGTAGGCGATGGGAGCGCCGAAGAACGCGGTGATCCGCTCCCGCTGCACGGTCTCGAGGAACTCGATCGGGTGGTACTCCCGCAGCAGGACGACCGTGCCGCCGAGGAACAGCGTCGTCAGCATCCAGTTGTTCAGTGGCGACGCATGCCAGATCGGCATCGCGAGCAGGAAGCGGTCGTCGCGCTCGAGGCCGACGGTCGCGACGATCAGCGGCGGCACCGACGTGATCGACCGATGGGTGTGGATACAGCCCTTGGGTGCGCTGGTCGTGCCGGATGTGTAGAGGATCTGCGCGACGTCCTCCTCGCTGCCGTCGACACCGTCCCACTCGGGCGCCGCCTCGACGGCCGCATCGAAGTCGTCCGACGCGTCGCCGCCCCCTCCGTGCGTGGCCATCTCGGTGAGCAGCCAGCGGGTGTCCGACGCCCCATCGCGGGCGGCGGAGACCAGGTCCGCCGAGACGACGCCGACGCGCGCACCGCTGTGACCGATCGTGTACGCGACCTCGGGCGCGGTGAGTTTGTGGTTCACCGGCACGAGCACGCCGCCTGCGCGCCAGATCCCGAACGCGGCGATCACGAAGCCCGGCGAGTTGTACGTCATCACCGCGACCCGGTCACCGGGCCGGACACCCTCACGACGGAACACCTCGGCCGCCCGCCGGGATGCGGAGTCCAGTTCCCGGTAGGTGATGCGGCGCGAGCCGTAGACGAGCGCTTCCTTCTCGGGAAACTTTCTGCAGGCGCTCTCGAGCAGCACGTTCAGATGCACCGGGTTCTCCTCAACTCTTCGACGGGCGGCGACCGGACCCGCGTCCGGTGCGACCGTTGCCCGTCACGCGAATCCGTTCTACAGTCACCAGAAAGAATTGAATCACGATTCATAGCTTGGCGGAAGGGTCTAGGACATGACGGCAACACAGGACTCCACGATCACGGCGAACGGCGGACACCGCACACACGAAGTGTTCAACCAGGCGCCACCGCGGGTCGACGTCAACGAGTTCACGGCCAACCGGGCGCTCGTCGAGGGCGTCGCACGCTACGACGCCGACTGGTCGGCCGAGCACCTGTCGGAGGTCGGTGCGCTCGTCGGCACCGCCGAGTTCCAGCACTCCGCCGAACTCGCCAACACCGAGATTCCCCGCCTGCACTCGCACGATCGGTACGGCCACCGCATCGACGAGGTCGAATACCACCCGGCCTACCACCGGGTGATCTCGGCCGCCGTCGAGCACGGGGCGCACACCGCGGCGTGGGCGGAGCCGCGCGCCGGCGCGAACGTCGCCCGCGCCGCTACGTTCATGCTGTTCGCGCAGATCGAGCCCGGGCATGCATGCCCGATCTCGATGACGCACTCGGCGGTCCCGTCACTGATGCTCGACCCGGAGCTCGCACAGCGCTGGCTGCCACGCCTGTACTCCCGCGGGTACGACGGCGCGCTCGCGGCGCCCGGCGACAAGCCCGGCGTCCTGTTCGGCATGGCGATGACCGAGAAGCAGGGCGGCTCCGACGTCCGCGCCAACACGACGACCGCGCAGCCGCTCGCCGATCGCACCTACCTGCTGACCGGGCACAAGTGGTTCTGTTCGGCGCCGATGTCCGACGCGTTCCTCGTCCTCGCGAACGCACCCGAGGGGCTGTCGTGCTTCCTCGTGCCGCGGGTCCTCGAGGACGGCACCCGCAACGTGTTCCGTATCCAGCGACTCAAGGACAAGCTCGGCAACAAGTCGAACGCGTCGTCCGAGATCGAACTCGACAACACCATCGGTCACCTGGTCGGCGAGCCCGGCCGTGGCGTGCGCACGATCATCGAGATGGTCTCCCGTACCCGGCTCGACTGCGTGTACGGCTCGACCGCGGGCATGCGACAGTCGGTGGCCGAGGCCCTGTGGCACGTGCGGCACCGGTCCGCGTTCGGCGCGACACTCGTCGATCAGCCGGCCATGACGGCGGTGGCCGCCGACCTGGCACTCGAGTCCGAGGCAGCGACGGCGACCGCGCTGCGTCTGGCCCGCGCCCACGACGACGATGCGACCGAGTCCGAGAAGGCGTTCCGCCGGTTGGCGACCGCGGTCAGCAAGTACTGGATCTGTAAGCGCGGGCCGCACCACGCCTACGAGTCGCTCGAATGCCTCGGCGGCAACGGCTACACCGAGGCGTTCCCGCTGGCACGCCGGTTCCGCGAGCAGCCGGTGATGGCGGTGTGGGAGGGATCGGGCAACGTCATCGCGCTCGACGTCCTGCGCGCGATGACCCGCGAGCCGGAGTCGGTGCAGGCGTTCGACGCCGAACTGAACCTCGCGCGCGGCGCGTCGTCGGTGTTCGACGCGCACCTCGATCGGGTCCGCGCCATGCTCGCCGAACTCGCGACGCTCGACCAGGCGTCCGCGCAGCTGCGGGCGCGACCGGTCGCCGCGGCCATGGCGCTCGGCCTGCAGGGTTCGCTACTGCTGCGCACCGCCCCCACCGCCGTCGCGGAGGCATTCGTCACCGCGCGTCTCGGCGCCGATCGTGACCTGGAGTACGGAACCCTCCCCGCGGGAACCGATTTCGCGGCAATCCTCGAACGTCACTGAGGTCGGGCGTCACTGAGGTCGGGCGGTCGGGCTACTCGCCCTTCATCGAGCGGCGGATCTCGTCGAGCTTGTCGCGGCCGGCCTTCTCGCGTGCCTGCCACTGCTCGTCGAGGTCGCGCCCGGCGCCGCTGTCGCGCTCCAGTTCCTCGGAGCCGAGGGCGGTGCCGAACCGTTCCTCGATCCTGTCGCGTACCCGGTCGAACGTGGGGACGCCGGCCTCGGTGTAGTCCGGCGCGGGACCCGACGGCACCGAACCCGACGGCACCGACCCCCCGGCCATCGTCAGCGGTGGCGGCACCTCCGGCGGGATCGCGGGACGCGACGGGTCGGGCGGCAGGTCGGGGGTGTGGCCCCCACCCCTGTACAGCTCGGACAGCGCGAACGCGGCCGCGTGCACCGGAGACAGTCCGGGACGGTCCCCGGTGACCGCCAGCACCAGCGCCAGCAGTTCCGCGTCGCTCGCGCTCCGAAGCTGCGCGAGGACATCATCCATATCGACCATGAGGGGCTCCTCCCAGTAGCGCTTTCCAGGCTACCGAGAGGAGCCCCTCGTCGGTCGATCGATCTCCGGTCTCAGCCGCGGAGCACGGCTCCCACCGCATCAGAGGCGGCGGCGACGGCCGCGTCACGCGCCGCGCTGGCCTCGTCCTCGGTCAGCGTGCGATCGGCGCCGCGGAAGCGCAGCGCGAACGCCAGCGACTTGCGGCCCTCGCCCACCTGCTCGCCCTCGAACACGTCGAACAGGCGTATGTCCTCGAGCAGTTCGCCACCGCCCGAACGGAGCGCAGCCTCGACGGCCGCGGCCGGCACCGACGTGTCGACGACCACTGCGACGTCCTGCAGCACGGCCGGGAACGGCGAGACCCGCGGGGACGGCAGCACCTCCGCGATCGGCAGCGCGTCCAGATCGATCTCGACCGCGCACGTCCGCGCCGGGAGACCGGCACGCTCGAGCACCGCCGGATGCAACTCGCCCGCATGACCGACCACTGCACCGTCGAACAGCACCTCGGCGCAGCGACCCGGATGCCACGGCAGGTACTGCGCGGCACGCAGTTCCACGGTGACACCGGCGGCGTCGGCGACAGTGCGGACCGCGGCGAACGCGTCCGACGCCTCGGCAGCACGCCCCGCGCCCCACGGTCCGGACGGCTCCCGCTGACCCGCGAGGACGACGGCCACATGCAGCGGCTGCGCCGGCAGCGACTTCAGCAGTTCGGCGATCTGCTCGTCGGTGGGGCGACGGTCCACCGGCAGCGCCTCGACCGGCTTGGTGTCCGGACCCGGCAGCACCACCTGCGCGATGCCGTACAGCGCCAGGTCGCGCTGGCCACGAGAGTTGTTGCGCGCCAGAACCTCCAGCATGCCGGGCAGTAGCGTGGTGTTCAGCTCGGGGCGATCCGACTCGAGCGGGTTGAGCACCCTGGTGGTGTTTCGACGCGGGTCGTCGGCGTCGAGTCCCCACGTGTCGAACACCGCGTGCGGCAGGAACACCGGCGGCAGGATCTCCACGTAGCCCGACGCGGCCAGCGTGCGACCGACGGCGCGGCGACGACGCTGCTTCGGGGTCAGTCCCCGGCCCGCGGGGGCATGCGGCAGCACCGACGGAATCTGCTCGAGCCCCTCGAGGCGCAGCACCTCCTCGACCAGATCGGCGGGCTGCACCAGGTCGGGACGCCACGACGGCGGGGTGACGACCAACTGGCCGTGTCCGGTCTCGCTGACGCCGACCTCGACGACGCAGCCGATCTGGGTCAGACGTCGTGCGGCGGTGCCGTTCGGGTAGGTCACGCCTGCGACGCGGTC
Source organism: Prescottella sp. GW823-FHT02E09 (assembly GCF_058797375.1). Classification (NCBI taxonomy): domain Bacteria; kingdom Bacillati; phylum Actinomycetota; class Actinomycetes; order Mycobacteriales; family Nocardiaceae; genus Rhodococcus; species Prescottella sp. GW823-FHT02E09. Next base: position 145,787 of record NZ_JBXAJP010000012.1, on the reverse strand, counting down.
CGGCAGATCGATGTCCATGCGGATCGGGCCGGCCGGGGTCACGCCGCCCACATCACTGAGGACGGGCTCGATGGTGCCGCCCGCGATCTCCACGAGGAGCACGGCCGCGCGATCGAGCGCCGGCAGGGCCACCTCGGGGTCGACGTTCCGCTCGTAGCGCTTGCTGGCCTCGCTCGTCAGCTTGTGCCGGCGTGCGGTCTTGAACACCGCCAGCGGATCCCACGTCGCCGACTCGAGCAGGATGTCGGTGGTGCCGTCGTGGACCTCGGTGGTGGCACCACCCATGACACCGGCAAGCGAGATCGCGCCGGAGTTGTCGGCGATGACGACGTCCTCGGCATCGAGGGTGCGCTCGACACCGTCGAGCGTGGTCAGCTTCTCCCCCGCCTCGGCGCGCCGGACGACGAGGCCGCCGTCGACCTTCGCTGCGTCGAACGCGTGCAGCGGCTGGCCGAGTTCGAGCAGGACGTAGTTGGTGACGTCGACGGCCGGCGAGATCGGGCGCACGCCCGACAGCAGCAGCCGCCGCTGCAGCCACCACGGGCTGACTGCCTTCGGATCGATGCTGGTGATCCGGCGGGCCGTGAAGCGGGTGGCCTTCGACTCGGGCTGCAGCTCGATCGGCCACGCCTCGCCGCCGTCCGCGGGCAGCGCCGGGACGACCGCCGGGTCGGCGAACTCGAGGTCGAAGCCGCACGCGAGCTCACGGGTCAGACCACGGACCGAGAAGCAGTAGCCGCGGTCCGGGGTGATGTTGAGCTCGATGATCGTGTCGTCGAGGCCCAGGAGCTCGTTCGCGTCGGTTCCCGGCTCGGCCGTGCCCGGCTCGAGGACCAGGATCCCCGAGTGGTCCTTGCCGATACCCAGCTCGGACGCCGAGCACATCATGCCGTTGGACACCTGGCCGTACGTCTTGCGGGACGCGATCGCGAAACCGCCGGGGAGCACGGCGCCGGGAAGTGCCGCGACGACCAGGTCACCCTCACCGAAGTTGCGTGCACCGCACACGATCTCCTGCGGCTCGTCGGCACCGACGTCGACCTTGCAGAAGCGGATCGGCTTCTTGAACTCGGTGAGCTCGGTGATCTCCAGGACCCGGCCCACCACCAGCGGACCGGACACCGGCTCGAGGGTGTCGACCTCCTCGACCTCGAGACCGACACGGACGAACCCGGCGTCCAACTCCTCGGCGGTCACCTGCCACTCGGGGGTCGCCCGCTGCAGGATCTCGGTCAGCCACGATTGCGCTACTCGCACGTCTTCTCAGCTCTCTCGCTCGTGAAGTCTGTAGTTCTCTGGGCGTTCCGGCCGCTCAGGCCTGCACACCGAAGGGCAGCGTGAAACGCACGTCGCCCTCGACGATGTCCCGCATGTCCGGGATGCCGTTGCGGAACTGCAGGGTCCGCTCGAGACCCATGCCGAACGCGAAACCGGAGTACTCGTCGGGGTCGATCCCACACGCGCGCAGCACGTTCGGATTCACCATTCCGCAGCCGCCCCACTCGACCCAGCCGGCGCCGCCCTTCTTGTCCGGGAACCACACGTCGACCTCCGCGGAGGGCTCGGTGAACGGGAAGTAGTTGGGGCGCATCCGGGTCCGGGTGTCCGGACCGAACAGTGCGCGCGCGAAAGCGTCCAGTGTGCCGCGCAGGTTCGCCATCGTCAGGCCCTTGTCCACGGCGAGACCCTCGACCTGCGAGAACACCGGGGTGTGGGTGGCGTCGAGCTCGTCGGTGCGGAACGTGCGGCCCGGGCACACGACGTAGATCGGCACCTCGCGCTCGAGCATCGTGCGCACCTGCACCGGCGACGTGTGCGTGCGGAGCACCTGCCGCGAGTTCGGCGGGGCGATGTGGAAGGTGTCCTGCATCGTCCGCGCCGGATGATCAGGCAGGAAGTTCAGCGCGTCGAAGTTGAAGTGCTCGGTCTCGACCTCGGGACCCTCGGCGACCTCCCAGCCCATCGCGACGAACACGTCGGCGATCTGGTCGGAGATGATCGTGATCGGATGCCGCGCACCCGCCGGACGACGATCCGACGGCAACGTGACGTCGATGGCCTCCGCGACGAGCACCGCGGCGTCACGCTCGGCGAGCAGGACTTCCCGGCGGGCATCGAAGGCAGTGCTGACGCGGGTCCGCGCGACGTTGACGCGCTTACCGGCGTCCGCCCGCTCGTTCCCGGGCAGCGCGCCCAGGCCACGCTTGGCGAGCGCGATCGGCGCCTTGTCACCGAGATGTTCGATCTTCGCCTTGGCGAGCGCATCGAGGTCGGCGGCGGCCGCGAAGGCCTCCTCTGCCGCGAGCGCCGCGGCGGCGAGCGCCTCCTCGGTGAGCGCGTTCGCATCGACAGTCGGCGGGGCTACGCCCTCATTCTTGGCCACGACCGGTGCAACTCCTTGTCTATCGATGGATAAAACGCGCGCGAGCACAACACTCGAATCCTAGGCGATTGCCCCAGGACGACTCGAACGAGTTCGAGGACCGGTCACGACCCTCGATGTTGGACGCGCGCGCTGGCGTAGAGGCAGATGGACGCGGCCGTCGCGAGGTTGAGGCTCTCCGCGCGCCCACGGATGGGGATCCGCACCCGGTGATCGGCGCGCGCCGCGACCGCAGGATCGAGGCCGTGCGCCTCGTTGCCGAACAGCCAGGCCGTGGGACTGGCCAGCAGGTCGTCGGCCTCGTCCAGGTCGACCTCACCGTCGGCGGCGGTCGCGAGGATCTGGATACCGGCAGCCGACAGCGCGTCGAGCACCACGTCGGTGTTCCGCTCGCGCACGATCGGCAGGTGGAACAGGCTCCCGGCGGAGGACCGCACGCACTTACCGTTGTGCGGGTCGACGCTGTCACCCGCGAGGATCGCCGCGTCGGCGCCCACCGCGTCCGCGACCCGGATGACGGTGCCCGCGTTACCGGGCTCGGCGATCGCCACCGGCACCGCGAGCAGGCGTGTCGTGCCGGACAGCGCGGCGTCCAGCGGCACGTCCAGCAGGTCGCAGACCGCGACGACGCCCGGCGGGGTGACGGTGTCGCTCAGGGCCCGGATCGCGCGATCGGTGACGAGCGAGCTGCGGACGCCGGCAACGCGCGCCTTCTCGATCAGATCGGGGTATCGCTCGGCCGCATTCTCGGTGAAGAAGAGCTCGTGGACCGGCACGGATGCGAGCGCCTCGGTGACCGCGTTCTCGCCCTCGGCGAGGAACCGGCCCGCCTTCCTGCGCTCTGCGCCGCGCAGGAGCTTGACAGCAGAAACGACCCGCGGAGTCCGTTCGGTGAACGGATCCACGGGTCGATTCCGGAACTGCTGACTCAGGCCGCTTCTCCGGCCGGAGCGTTGACGTCGGCCGGCAGAGCAGCCTTCGCGACGGCAACCAGGCCGGCGAACGCCTCGGCGTCGGAGACCGCGAGCTCGGCGAGGATCTTGCGGTCGACCTCGACACCCGCAGCCTTCAGGCCCTGGATGAAGCGGTTGTAGGTGATGTCGTTGGCGCGAGCCGCAGCGTTGATACGCGCGATCCACAGCTTCCGGAAGTCGCCCTTGCGCGCGCGACGGTCACGGTAGGCGTAGGTCATCGAGTGGAGCTGCTGCTCCTTGGCCTTGCGGTACAGGCGCGAACGCTGTCCGCGGTAGCCGCTCGAGGCCTCGAGAATCGAACGACGCTTCTTCTGGGCGTTGACTGCCCTCTTTACGCGTGCCACTGCAAAATCCTGTCAATCTTCGGGGCGCGGGTGCGGCCCCGTGTGGTCAGTAGGAGAAGTGCTCAGATGCCGAGCAGGCGCTTGATGCGAGGAGCATCGCTGTCGCTGACGACGGCCTTGCCGTCGAGGCGACGGGTCACGCGGGAGCTCTTGTGCTCGAGCAGGTGGCGACGTCCGGCCTTCTGGCGCAGGATCTTTCCGCTACCGGACACCTTGAATCGCTTCGCGGTGCCGCTATGGGTCTTCGACTTGGGCATGGAGTCCTCAGTTCTTGTGTTCTCTGTACTTCGGTCTTGCGTGAAGTGGTCTGGCTAGCTACTCGGCGTGGGAGCAGCGCCACCGTCACCGGCCGCCGGCTTCGGCGGAACGGCCTGGGCGCCTTCCTGTGCCTTCGCGCGCGTCTTCGCACCCTTGTGCGGTGCCAGCACCATCGTCATGTTTCGACCGTCCTGCTTCGCGGAGGTCTCCACGAAACCGAGGTCGGCGACGTCGGCGCCGAGACGCTGCAGCAGACGGAACCCGAGCTCGGGCCGAGACTGCTCGCGGCCACGGAACATGATCGTGACCTTGACCTTGGATCCGGCCTCGAGGAAGCGAATGACGTTCCGCTTCTTGGTCTCGTAGTCGTGATCGTCGATCTTCGGGCGGAGCTTCTGCTCCTTGATGACGGTCTGCTGCTGGTTCTTGCGCGATTCGCGCGCCTTCTGCGCCGTCTCGTACTTGAACTTGCCGTAGTCCATGATCTTGCAGACCGGCGGACGGGCATCGGGAGCCACCTCGACCAGGTCGAGGTCTGCCTCGAGGGCGACGCGGAGCGCATCTTCAACACGCACGATCCCAACCTGCTCACCGCCGGGTCCGATGAGGCGAACCTCGGGAACGCGGATGCGATCGTTGATGCGGGTCTCAGTGCTGATGGGGCCTCCTAGGTTGAGCGGTGCAGTCCGGTGACCGCGCCGCAGCCCGTGCGCCCTCTACCCCAACAAGAAAGCCCCGCGTCGGCGACTGAATCGCCGTGCGGGGCCCGATGTCGACCGGTCAGACACCAGCCCGAGACTTCGGGGCTGCCGTCCCTTCGCGAGAACGAAGGAGCCGCCCGGAATCACTGATCGGAACGATCAACGCTGGTCCGTGCGGCGACCGGACCACTGAACTGCACCTGACGGTGCCGCGCAGAGGTGGGAGTCGGACTCCACTTTGCTGCCCTGGCCGAGGCCGAGGGCGGTCGTGACGAACAGCGTAGCATCGATCGGGACGCCGATCGAATCGTCTCCGCCCGCATCACCCTGTCGCGGCGGTGCCCCCACGCGGATGGAATCCTCTTCATCATGACGCAGAACCCCGATCCGGCCGATTCCGTCCAGCACGCCGAGGACGATCTCGACGACGTGCGCGAACTCGCCGAGGTTCCCGCAATCGAGGTGATCAGCCGCGCCGCCGTGATGCTGATGAGCTCGGCCGCCGAGAAGCTCGGCCTGTCGGATGCCGACCCGGACAACAGCCCGCACCTCGACCTCGACGAGGCACGCCGCGTGATCACCGCGCTCGCCGGATTGGTCACCGCCTCGGTCGAGTACCTCGGCCCCCACGCCGGCCCGATCCGAGAGGGCCTGCAGGCCCTGCAGCGCGCCTTCCGGGAGGCCTCGGCACACCCCGACGAGCCCGGCAAGGGCCCCGGCGAGAAGTACACCGGGCCGGTCTTCTGACCGCCCGCCGGCACCCGGCCGGCACCGGCACCCCGTCGCCGATGTCGCGGGCGGCCTAGCCTGCACATATGGCCGCAACGAACAAGACCCACGCCACCGCCGCGAGCGTCGCCGAGTTCCTCGACCGGGTCGCGGATCCGACCCGGCGGGCCGACGCGCTCGAGCTGCGATCCCTGATGGAGTCGGCAACCGGGGAACCGGCGACGATGTGGGGGACGAGCATCGTCGGCTTCGGCACACGGTCCTACCGGTACGCGAGCGGCCGGTCAGGCCAGACTCCCCTGATCGGCTTCTCTCCCCGCGCATCCGCGCTGACGCTCTACCTGACCCTCGACTTCGACGCCGAGGCCGCCACCCTCACCGACCTGGGCCCCCACAAGCTCGGCAAGAGTTGCCTGTACATCACCCGCCTCGGCCGAGTCGACAAGGCGACCCTGGTCTCGCTGATCGAGCGATCGGTGGCAGCGGGGCGCAAACTCGACGAGGACTGAAAGCCTCTCGCCGAGAGATACTTCGACGCTCCCCTCACGGCGGAAACTGATCAAACACTCGACTTGGCGCGCCCGGCGCCCGTTCGGCGCAACACGGATAAGCCAACAGCCGACATTCCGCCCGTAACGCCCGTCACATTGATAGCGTCCAACTTGCGTGATCAAGATCACGATCGCGGTTGCGCATCTCCCCCATCGAGCCCTCGATTCCCGGGGGCCGAACCGAAGGAGCTACTCATGGGATCAATCTCCACCATCCTCGGCGGCCTGATGAACGCCATCACCAACGGAGATATCGACATCGCCGCCCTCCTGAGCGGCCTACTCAGCGGATCGGCGGAACAGCAGCAGGGCGGCGGCGGCCAGTAAGCACCATTTCTCGACGGCGGTGGGCACTCATCGAGTACCCACCGCCGCCGGTCCGTTTGCGCCACAAGTGATCCCCGAGCGCGCCGACGGCACCCACTCGCGGGTGCGGGATGCGGGAATCCGCCACACCCGCTCAGATCTGGACATATGTCCGATTTGCCCATCCTCCAGGGGAGACGATCGGGCAAATACGAAATGTGAACGCCTGAAACCGCCCTCGCCGCATCCGCTGTGTTGTAGCGTCCTGATCGCGTGATCCAGGTCACGCAACCCCACCGGGTCCTTTCACTCGAAGGACCGAATCAAAGGAGAAATCGAATGGGTTCCATCACCGAACTTCTCGGCCCCCTGCTCGGCGCGCTCGGCGGCGACTTCGACATCGCGGCTCTGCTCGGCTCCCTGACCAGCGGCTCCGCGGGCCAGCAGCAGGCGCCCGCCTGAGCGCGAGCCAGCTGACAGCTTGACGGCGGTGGGGACCTCGGTCCCCACCGCCGTTCGTGTGTCGCGACCGCCGCAGTCGCGGACGGAATCGCACCGATCTATCCGACGGCAGCGGCCTTCTTGACCCGCTTACGCGGTGTCGCGGCGGCCTTGCGCGCGGTCGCCTTGGGCGCCGCCCCGTTACCGGCCGCGGAGGGCGCTTCGAGAACTTCCTTCAGGAACCGGCCGGTGTAGCTCTCCGGCACCGCCGCAACAGCTTCCGGGGTCCCCTCGGCAACCACAGTGCCGCCGCCCGAGCCACCCTCGGGTCCCATGTCGATGATCCAGTCGGACGTCTTGATCACGTCGAGGTTGTGCTCGATCACGATCACGGTGTTGCCCTTCTCGACCAGACCGTTGACCACCTTGAGCAGCTTGCGGATGTCCTCGAAATGCAGGCCGGTGGTCGGCTCGTCGAGGACGTAGACCGTGCGACCAGTCGACCGCTTCTGCAGTTCGGCCGCGAGCTTGACGCGCTGCGCCTCGCCGCCGGAGAGGGTGGGCGCGGGCTGCCCCAGCCGAACGTAGCCGAGCCCGACCTCTACGAGCGTCTTCAGGTACCGATGGATGGAGGTCACCGGCTCGAAGAACTCGGCGGCCTCCTCGATCGGCATGTCGAGGACCTCGGCGATGGTCTTGCCCTTGTAGTGCACCTCGAGCGTCTCGCGGTTGTACCGCGCGCCGTGACACACCTCGCACGGAACGTAGACGTCGGGCAGGAAGTTCATCTCGATCTTCAGGGTGCCGTCGCCCGAACACGCCTCGCAGCGACCGCCCTTGACGTTGAACGAGAACCGGCCCGGCTGGTAGCCGCGCACCTTCGCCTCGGTGGTGGCCGCGAACAGGGTCCGGATCTTGTCGAACACACCGGTGTACGTGGCGGCGTTGGAGCGCGGCGTACGACCGATCGGCGACTGGTCGACCTGCACCAGCTTGTCGAGCTGGTCGAGCCCGTTGATCCGAGTGTGCCGGCCGGGAACCTGACGGGCACCGTTGAGCTTGTTGGCCATCACCGTTGCGAGAATGTCGTTCACCAGTGTCGACTTCCCGGAACCCGACACCCCGGTCACCGAGGTGAGCACTCCCAGCGGGAAGCTGACATCGATGCCGTCGAGATTGTTCTCGCGGGCGCCGACGACGGTGACCTGGCGCTTGCGGTCGACCGCCCGGCGCACGGCCGGCACGTCGATGGTGCTGCGCCCGGAGAGGTAGGCGCCGGTGAGCGACTCCGTGTTGGTCAGCAGTTCCTTGTAGGTGCCGCTGTGCACCACCCGGCCGCCGTGCTCACCCGCGAGCGGGCCGATGTCGACGACCCAGTCGGACGTGCGGATGGTGTCCTCGTCGTGCTCGACGACGATGAGGGTGTTGCCGAGATCCCGAAGGCGCGTGAGGGTTTCGATGAGTCGCCGATTGTCACGCTGGTGCAGGCCGATGGACGGCTCGTCGAGCACGTACAGCACGCCGACGAGACCGGAACCGATCTGCGTGGCCAGCCGGATGCGCTGGGCCTCGCCGCCCGACAACGTGCCCGCCGCGCGGGCCAGAGACAGGTACTCGAGTCCGACGTCGAGCAGGAAGCCGAGCCGCGCCTGCACCTCCTTGAGGACCTGACCGGCGATGGCCTCCTCGCGGGAGCCGAGGGTCAGGCTGTTCAGGAATGCGGCGCAGTCCGCGATCGACAGTTCACAGGCCTGGGCGATCGACATCTTGCCGTACGTCGCCGACGCGATCGTGACGGACAGGATCTCCGGCCGCAGGCGGGCGCCGTTGCATGCGGGACACGGGATGTCGCGCATGTAGCCGTCGTAGCGCTCCTTCATCTGCTCGGACTCGGTCTGCTCGAGCCGACGATGCAGGAATGGCATGACGCCCTCGAACTCGGCGTAGTACGAGCGGGTGCGGCCGTAGCGGTTCTTGTACTTGACGTGGACCTGCTCGGTGCTGCCCTCGAGGACCGCCTTGCGCGCCTTCGCCGGGAGCTTGTTCCACGGCGTCGTCATGTCGAAGCCCATGATGTCCCCGAGACCGGACAGCAGGCGCCCGAAGTACTCGGCGCTCTGCCCCATCGACCAGGGCGCGATGGCGCCGTCCTCGAGCGAGAGCTCGGGGTCCGGGACCACCAGGTCCGGGTCGACCTCCTTGCGGATCCCGAGACCCGTGCACTCCGGGCAGGCCCCGTACGGCGAGTTGAAGGAGAACGAGCGCGGCTCGAGATCGTCGATGGCCAGCGGGTGTCCGTTGGGGCAGGCGAGCTTCTCGGAGAACCGGCGCTCACGATCGGGAGCGTTCTCGTCGCGGTCCACGAAGTCGAGCACGACGATGCCCTCGGCGAGGCGCAGCGCCGTCTCGACCGAGTCGGTGAGCCGCTGCTTGGAACTCGGTTTGACGGTCAGTCGGTCGACGACGACCTCGATGTCGTGCTTCTCCTGCTTCTTCAGCTTCGGAGGGTCGGTCAGCGGGTGAACGACACCGTCGACCCGCACCCGCGAGTAACCCTGCGAGTTGAGCTGCTCGAACAGATCGACGAACTCGCCCTTGCGGGTCCGGACCACGGGAGCGAGCACCTGGAAGCGGGTGCCCTCCTCCATCTCGAGGACCTGATCGACGATCTGCTGCGGCGTCTGCCGCGCAATCTGCTCGCCACACACCGGGCAGTGCGCGGAACCCGCCCGCGCGTACAGCAGCCGCAGGTAGTCGTACACCTCGGTGATGGTTCCGACGGTCGACCGCGGGTTGCGGTTGGTCGACTTCTGATCGATCGACACCGCGGGCGACAGGCCCTCGATGAAGTCGACGTCCGGCTTGTCCATCTGGCCGAGGAACTGGCGCGCATACGCGGACAGCGATTCGACGTAGCGTCGCTGTCCCTCGGCGAAGATCGTGTCGAACGCGAGACTGGACTTGCCGGAGCCCGACAGACCCGTGAAGACGATCAGGCTGTCCCGGGGCAGATCGAGATTGATCCCTCGCAGATTGTGCTCACGCGCACCTTGCACGATCAGGCGATCCGCCACACGTAGTCCCTTCTCGGTTTCGACCATGGCGCGGACATACTCGTCCGGGCGCTGACCATGGTAGGCGTGGGCACCGACAAACTCTCCGACCAGCGGGTTTCCCGGTGATCAGCGGCTGCGATCCGCGACGCCACGATTCGACGGTAGCCTCCCGATCATGGAGCAGCAGCGCATCACCATCGACGACGACTACACCGGCGACCTCTCTGCGGCCTCGGGCGCTCAGCGTCGCACCGTGCCCGGCGCGACGATCGTGAAGATGTCGGTGGGCCCGATGGACAACAACACCTATCTCGTGACGTGTTCCGAGACCGGAAAGGCGCTGCTCATCGACGCGGCGAACGACGCCGAACGTATCGCGGCGCTCGTCGCGGAGCAGGCGCCCCGGCTCGAGCTGATCGTCACCACGCACCAGCATCACGACCACTGGTTCGCACTCGCCGAGGTCGCCGCCGCCACCGGTGTCCCCACCGCTGCGCACCCGCTGGACTCCGAGATCCTGTCCGTCACCCCGGCGCGTGCACTGAACGACGGCGACCTCGTGACGGTGGGCGATCTCACGCTCGAGGTGATCCACCTGGCCGGGCACACCCCCGGCGGGATCACGCTCGCCCTGACCGAGAAGAACGACGGCGGGCGCGTCCACCTGTTCACCGGGGACTCGCTCTTCCCCGGCGGTGTCGGCAAGACCCCGGACGCGGAGCGATTCACATCGCTGATGGACGACGTCGAGTCCAAGCTGTTCGCCCGCTTCCCCGACGACACCGTCTTCTACCCGGGCCACGGGAAGGACTCCACCCTCGGCGCAGAACGCCCGCACCTCGGTGAGTGGCGCGAGCGCGGTTGGTGAAACGGGACGATCGAGACCGGTCGGCCTCGCATTGGTCTCGTCCCGTGCCGGATCGTCTCCACCTGGATACGGTGGAACGAGAATCCAGGTTTGGGAGGCCGTCCATGATCGTTCGCCGAATTGCCCGCCCGTTGCTGTCCACCGTGTTCATCGCCGGTGGAATCGATTCCCTGCGCAGCCCGGCGCCGAAGGCGCAGGCCGCAGGGCCTTTCCTCGAGAAGAGTGTCGAGACCCTGCCGGGCACCGTCACGGACAGGCTCCCGTCCGACCCCGAGACGCTCGTGAAGATCAACGCGGCGGTCCAGATCGGGGCCGGCGCGATGCTGGCGCTCGGTAAGGCGCCCCGCGCGTCGTCGCTCGTCCTTGCCGGGACACTGGTCCCGACGACGCTCGCCGGACACGACTTCTGGAATGTCGACGATCCGCAGCAGCGCGCGATGCAGCGCATGCAGTTCTTCAAGAACATGACGATGCTCGGCGGGCTGCTGATCGCGGCCGTCGACACCGAGGGCAAGCCGTCGCTCGGGTGGCGCGGTCGGCGGGCAGCCCGGAAGGCTCAGGCCAAGGTCGCCGACGTCGTGTCGAGCAACGAAGACACCGATCACGCCCTGTCGGTCGTGTCGGACCGCGCCCGCACCGCCGCCGAGCAGGCCGGGGAACGCAGCGGTGAACTGCTCGATGCCGCCCGTCACCGCGGCGCGGAACTTGCACACCTTGCCCGCGAGCGGGGAACCGAACTCAGCGAGGTCGCTCGAGAGCGGGGCCCCGTCCTCGCAGAATTGGCCAAGGAGCGCGGCACCGAGTTCGCGCACCTCGCGCGCGAGCGCGGCACCGAGTGGGCCGCCGCGGCGAGCGAGCAGGGCGAGGTGCTGAGTCGACGCGCGCGGAAGCAGGCCGAGAAGGCGCTCGCCACCGCGCGGGCGAAGGCCGCCGAACTCCAGGACTGACCCGATCCACCGGCACCGAAGCTCACTCCGCGAAACGAGGTGATCGAGTTGCCCACGAATCGATCGAACGATCCCGACCCGCACCTGAAGGACCAGGAGCTGTACGAAAAGCTCAGGGACGAAGGTGAATCCAAGGAGAAGGCGGCGCGGATCTCCAATGCCGCCGCGAACGAGGGCAGGTCCTCGGTGGGCCACCGGGGCGGCAAGGCCGAGAACTACGAGGACCGCACCGTCGACGAATTACGGGAGCGCGCCAAGGAACTCGGGATCACCGGGTACTCGTCGATGAACAAGTCCGAACTGATCTCCGAACTCCGCAACCACTGACATCCACGATCCGGGCGGGTGAGGCCGGCGTCGCGCGTCGCCTCACCCCTTCGGGGGTACGGTCCGGATCAGCTTACGGTTCGCGAACTCGAACAATCCGAGGTCGCCCAGCTCCCGCCCGAATCCGGAACTCTTGACGCCCCCGAACGGCAGTTCCGGCTCGGTCGAGGTGGGGCGGTTGATCCACACCATGCCGCTCCCGATCCGGTCCGCGACAGCACGCGCGTGATCGGGATCCGACCCGAACACTGTGCCGCCGAGCCCGAATCGGGTCGAATTGGCGAGTTCGACAGCCTCGTCCTCGTCGGCGACGCGATAGACCACCGCGACCGGCCCGAACAGCTCCTCCTCGAAGGCGCGCATCCCGCGCGTCACATCGGTGAGCACCGTCGCCTCCACGAAGGCACCCCTGCCGTCCGGTCCACGGTTGTCGGGGCGCCCCCCGCCCGCCGCGACGGTGGCGCCCTTGTCCAGGGCGTCGTCGATCTGCGCGAGCAGCGTCTGCGCGGCAGCCTCCGACGACAGCGGGGCCAGCGTGGTCTCGGGATCCGTCGGATCCCCGACCACGAGCTCGCCGAAACGCCGGGCCAGTCCGACGACGAAGTCGTCGCAGATCGCGTCCGGAACGATGAATCGTTTCGCCGAGACACAGCTCTGACCGGCGTTGAGGAGCCGGGCGGCCGCTGCGGCATCCAGTGTGCGGTCGAGGCCGTCGGCGTCGAGGACGACGAACGGGTCACTGCCGCCGAGTTCGAGGACGCACTTCTTGAGATGCCGTCCGGCGATCTCGGCGAGCGACGCCCCCGCCTGCTCGCTGCCGGTGAGCGAGGCGCCTTGCACCGCCGGATGGGCGATCACGCGTTCCACATCCGAGACCTTCAGGTAGAGGTTCGTGTAGACGCCGTCGGGCACACCGGCGTCGGAGAAGAGTCGTTCGAGTTCGCCGGCGGTCTGCGCGCACGAACCGGCGTGCTTGAGCAGCACCACGTTGCCGAGGAGCAGATTCGGTGCCGCGAACCGCGCGACCTGATACAGCGGGAAGTTCCAGGGCTCGATTCCGAGGAGCACCCCGACAGGCTCGTTCACCACCTCCGCCTCGCCGTCCGCGACGTCGATACTGTGCGCGCGGAGGAAGCCCGGGCCGCGTCGGGCGTAGTAGTCCACGATGTCCGCGGCGATGTCGACCTCGGCGCGGCTCTCCGCGATCAGCTTTCCCATCTCGCGGGTGACGAGCCCGGCCAGCTCGTTCTTCCGCTCGCGCATCAGTTCGGCCGCACGCGTCAGGATCTGTGCTCGTCGCGCGACCGGCAGTGAGCGCCACTCGCCGAAGGCGTCGGCCGCCCGCTCGACGGCCTCGTCCACCTGTTCCCCCGAAAGATACGGATACTCGGCGATCACCCGGCCGGTGTACGGGTCGACGGTGTGGAACGGCCCTGCGTCGGACCCGGACTTTCCGGTGGGCCGCGTGCTGGTCGAGGTCATGACCTCTCCTTCCGGTAGGCAGCTACGACAGCAGTACCCGCAAACCCGGTTCGTCAAGCATCGCGCGACGACAGCGGTGACACCGCTCGATCTCACCTGGGATTCTGCGGCGGACGAGCGGGCGCACTAGACTGCTTGGGCGCTTTTCTGCCGTTCCCGAACCTAGGAGACCTCTTGTCGGACGAGGCCCGTGTGCACCCCGAACTCGAACACGAGCAGGGGTACGTGACGATGCTCTACGAGCGTCTCGACGGTCTCCGCGAGTACGCGTCGAACCGCCTCGCCCGCGTTCTCCTCGAGACCGGCGGGACACCGCAGGCTCGCAGCGAACGCGAATCGTTCACCCAGATGTACACCGAGGACATCGCCCGATACGACGCCGCCGAGAACGGTCTGTGCTTCGGCCGCATCGACGTCGACGACGAGCCGCGATACGTGGGCCGCGTCGGCATCCTCGACGAGTCCGACGACTACGAGACCCTGCTGCTCGACTGGCGCGCTCCCCTCGCCCGTCCGTTCTATCTCGCGACACCGGCAGCACCGGAGGGGGTCACGCGCCGACGGCACATCCGCAGTCGCAGCCGGACCGTCACCGCCATCAACGACGAGTACCTCGACCTCGCCGCAGCCGAGGCGAACGGCGGCGGCGCCGCCGGTGCCGGTGGTGTCGCCGGCGAGAGCGCGTTGCTGTCCGCGCTCAACGCCGCCCGGACCGGCCAGATGCACGACATCGTCGAGACGATTCAGAGCGAGCAGGACGCCATCATCCGGTCGACCCACAAGAGCGTCCTCGTGGTTCAGGGCGGCCCGGGAACCGGCAAGACCGCGGTGGCACTGCACCGGGCCGCGTACCTGCTCTACACGTACCGGCAGCAGCTCGAGAAGGCCGGGGTGCTCATCATCGGGCCGAACGCCACGTTCCTCGACTACATCAGCCAGGTGCTGCCGTCACTCGGTGAGACCGGCGTGCTGCTCTCCACGATCGGTGACCTGTACCCCGGTGTCCGGGCCACCCGCGAGGACACGCTCGACGCGGGCGCGCTCAAGGGCGCCCTCTCGATGATCGACGTGCTGAAGAAGGCGGTCCGCGACCGTCAGGAGGTGCCCAAGGCGCCGATCGAACTGCGCTTCGACACCTACCCGATCACGCTGGACCGCAAGATCGTCACCCGCGCCCGCGGACGGGCCCGGTCGTCGCGGCGCCCGCACAACCTGGCGCGGCCGATCTTCGTGTCCGCAGCGATCGAGGCACTGGCCGATCAGCTCGCCGCCACCCTCGGCGCGAACATCGTCGACGGCGGCAACCTCCTCAGCCGCGACGACATCGCCGACATGCGCGACGAGATGCGTGAGGACCCGGCGATCATGGCGGCTCTCGACGGATTGTGGCCCGATCTGACGCCGCAGCAGGTGCTCACGGACCTGCTCCGCTCCTCCGAGAGGTTGGCGTCGGCGGCACCCGAGCTCACCGACGGCGAGCGGGGGGTCCTCCTCCGCACCGAGGGCATCGGCTTCAGCGCCGCGGACGCTCCACTCCTCGACGAGCTGGCCGAACTACTCGGCGTCGACGACGCCGCGGAACGCGAGCGCGCGCAGCGGCGCTGGCGGGCACAGATCGCCGATGCGCAGGGCGCGTTGGACATCCTCACCGGCTCGGCGCCGCAGGACCTCGAGGACGATCTGGATCCCGAGATCCTCATGGCGTACGACCTCATCGACGCCAGTCAGCTCGCGGAACGCCAGGATCGCGGCCACCACCAGACCACGGCGGAGCGCGCCGCCGGCGACCGGACCTGGACGTACGGGCACGTCATCGTCGACGAGGCTCAGGAGTTGTCGGAGATGGCGTGGCGAATGCTCATGCGCCGCATCCCGAATCGTTGGATGACGCTCGTCGGGGATACCGCGCAGACCGGCGATCCGGCGGGAAGCTCGTCGTGGCAGGACGTCCTGGGCCCCTATGTCGCACAACGCTGGAAGCTGACCGAACTGACGGTCAACTACCGCACGCCCGCCGAGATCATGGAGTTGGCCCACAGGGTCCTCGAGGAGATCGACCCGAATCAGACCGTGCCACGGTCGGTGCGCGAATCGGGGTTCGCCCCGTGGGCCGAGCGCGTCGACGAATCCGATCTCGGCACCGCGGTGCGACGCCGCGTCGGCGAGGAGACCGGGCCCGGTCTGACGGCGGTTCTCGCCGGACACCACCTCGTCGAGGAGCTCGCCGATCTACGGTCGGACTCGGTCAGCGTCCTCACTGTCAAGGATGCCAAGGGCCTCGAGTTCGACGCGGTCCTGATCGTCGAACCCCAGGATCTGCTGGACGAGTCGCCACGCGGACTCAACGACCTCTACGTCGCACTGACCCGTGCGACGCAGCGGCTCGGCATCGTGCACGCGCGCCCTCTGCCGGCGGTCCTCGGCACCCTCGACGCGGCAATCGCCGTCTCCGGAGGCTGATCGCCGAACCGGCCCTCCCCGGCGGAACCGAAGCGGTACGGTGCCAAGGGCGCCGAGCCGATCGGCGCTCCGGCCGCGCAGCGGCAGATCCCATCAGACAGCCCAGTAGACGGAGAAAATCGTGTCCACTCCGACCACGTTCCGACACGGTCTGCGCGCGGTGACGGCGGGTGCGATCGGCGCTGTCGGGATCGCATCGTCGGTCACTGCATGCGGGGCCCCGGCGATCTCCGACGACGCGGCGGCGGTGGCGAACACCGTCACCACCGCACCCCCGACGGCGCCGGCCACGACGGTTCCGTCGGAGGACCGCACCGCCCGCTACGCGCGTGCGGTCCTCTCCGGCGGATTCCCGTCGGTGGTCCCGGACCCGACACTGTTCGCCGTCGGCGAGGGGGTGTGCCGGCAGCTGGCCGCCGGCACACCCGACGCGGTGGTCCTCGAACAGCTCCGCCCCGTGAGCGACTACGCCGCCAGCCTCTCCGGTGGTGCGCTCACCGGGGAGAGCGCCGCGCAGCTGCTGCTGGACGCGGCGCGCACCGATTTCTGCTGAACGCGGCCGATCAGCGCACGGTGTGCACGATCAGCACGTCCGATGTCGACTTGCGTGCAGCATCGGACGGCACCGAGCCGAGCAGTCGACCGGTGATCGTGTTGAGGCCACGGTTGCCGACCACCAGCAGATCGGCCTCGACCTCGTCGACGAGCGCGAGCAACGAATCGACCGGTGCACCGACGACCGCACGTTCGACGATCTTCTTCGCGCCGGCCGCGACGGCCCGCTCGCGTGCGGTGCGCAGGATCTCGTAGGTGGGAGCCGATCCCGTCACCTGGTAGGCGTCCTCACGCAACGTGTCCTGCGCTGCCTCCGTGTCCTTCGGGTCGGCCGGGTAGTACGCGCACGCGATCACCAACTCCGCATCGGCGGCGCCTGCGAGAGCCGCAGCCTTGTCGACAGCACGAAACGACGAATCCGATCCATCGGTTCCGACGACGACGGTCCGGTAGGCGGTCATTCATTCCTCCATGTGTGCAGTTGATCGAGGACGGTGACTGCAGTGCCCTGTTCGACCGAGATCACCCTTCGCTGCGCTGACATTAGCCGTATCGACGCAGAACCAGGCGGAATTGCGGCACAACATGCTTCATCCCCCGGTGGACGATCCACCCCTGTAACTCATTTCACCACGTGCGCCGGCGAAAGCGGGACGCACGGTCAGCGTGGCTCCCCGTAGCGCGGACCGAACAGCGTCTCCGGGAAGAGCCCGGATTCCCGTACGGATCGGCGCCACGGCGCTGCGAGCTCGGCCAGCCGCGCCGCGCCGTCCTCGCCCAGGTGCGTCCACGGCGCCGAGGCCAGTTCGTCGGTGAGGTCCTCGACCACCTCACGTAGTTCTCGCCCGTCGTCCGTCAATCCGCCACGCTCGTCGAGCAGTTCGCGATCGCGCAGGCTGGACGCGGCGGCGTCCCACTGGCTCTGCGACCATCCGCGCCGGTTCTGGGCGAACTTCTTCTGGAATCCGATTCCGGTGGCGGTGTGCGTGATCAGTGCGTCGAGGCCTCCGAGTCCGGCGGTCTGCAGTGCCGCGACGTGACCGTCACCGCGGTACTCGCGTAGCAACGTCAGTGCGTGCCACAGGACGAGGTGGGGCGTGTCCGGCCACTCGAGTGCCGCATAGCCCGCATACAGGGGTCGGCCGTCGACACCCGGAATCCCCTGCGCCGCAATCGCTGCCAGCTGGGCCGCCTCCGACATCTCCGGAGACGCGGTGACCGCTTCCCCGAAGATCTTCCGGTAGGCGGCATCGACGCCGCGGTACCGCGCCCGGGTGATCTGCTCCGGGGCGGCGAGGGTCCAGGCCCGCGGGAGGACGTCACCGACCAGTTCGGGGTTGAAGTTGTAGAAGGTCGCGGCCACAACTCCGGCACCCACGGCCCCCATCGGCGCCGCGCGGCCCGCGAAGTACGTCATTCGGCCGGATTCGAGTCCGACTCCGACGAGTTCCTGCTCCACCTCGGGGGCGAAGTAGGCAAGCGAGTGCAGCAGTTCGAGTGAGCGGGCGGTGCGTCCGGCGACATGTGCGTCCATGACCGAGAACGTTAGCGGGCGCTACTTCAGGCCGGCCGCGTCCATCCCTCGCAGTTCCTTCTTGAGGTCGGCGATCTCGTCGCGCAGCCGGCCCGCCAGCTCGAACTGCAGGTCCCGCGCCGCATTCATCATCTGATCCGTCAACTCCTTGACCAGGTCTGCCAGCTCCGCCCGCGGCATCGACTTCACGTCTCGGCCCTCGTACACCCCGGCACTGACCGCGCGGCCCGCCTCACCCTGGGCGCGCCGACCACGGCTGGCATTACGGCCCGAACCCCCGATCTCGACCTCGGTGTCCTCGGCCTCCTCGTACACCTGGTCGAGGATGTCCGCGATCTTCTTGCGCAGCGGCTGCGGATCGACGCCCTTCTCGAGGTTGTAGGCGACCTGCTTCTCGCGGCGGCGTTCGGTCTCCTCGATGGCGCGCTGCATCGAATCGGTGATCTTGTCCGCGTACATGTGCACCTGGCCGGACACGTTGCGCGCTGCACGGCCGATGGTCTGGATGAGGCTCGTGGTGCTACGCAGGAACCCTTCCTTGTCCGCGTCGAGGATCGCGACGAGCGAGACCTCGGGCAGATCGAGACCCTCACGCAGGAGGTTGATGCCGACCAGGACGTCGTACTCGCCGAGCCGCAGTTGTCGCAGCAGCTCGACACGCCTCAACGTGTCGATGTCGGAGTGCAGGTACCGCACCCGGATGCCGAGCTCGAGCAGATAGTCCGTCAGGTCCTCGGCCATCTTCTTGGTCAGCGTCGTGACCAACACCCGCTCATCCTTCTCGGTCCGTTCCCGGATCTCGTGGACCAGGTCGTCGATCTGGCCCTTCGTCGGCTTCACGACCACCTCGGGATCGACCAGTCCGGTGGGACGGATCACCTGCTCGACGAACTCGCCGCCGGCTCGACCCAGCTCGTACGGTCCGGGGGTGGCCGACAGGTACACCGTCTGACCGATCCGATCCGCGAACTCCTCCCAGGTGAGGGGCCGGTTGTCGACGGCTGACGGCAGGCGGAAGCCGAACTCGACGAGGTTCCGTTTACGGGACATGTCGCCCTCGTACATTGCACCGATCTGCGGCACCGTCACGTGCGACTCGTCGATGACGAGGAGGAAGTCCTCCGGGAAGTAGTCGATCAGTGTGGCCGGTGCCGAACCCGCGGGCCGATTGTCGATGTGCCGTGAGTAGTTCTCGATGCCGGAGCAGAATCCGACCTGCTTGATCATCTCCAGGTCGTACTGGGTACGCATCCGGAGTCGCTGCGCTTCGAGCAGCTTGCCGCGGTTCTCCAGATCGGTGAGCCGCTCCTCGAGTTCGGCCTCGATGCTCTGGACGGCGTGCTCCATCCGCTCCGGTCCGGCCACGTAATGCGTTGCCGGGAAGATGCGCACCGTGTCGACCTGCCGCACGACGTCACCGGTGAGCGGGTGCAGGTAGTAGAGCGCCTCCACCTCGTCGCCGAAGAACTCGATCCGCACCGCCAGTTCCTCGTAGGACGGGATGATCTCGACGGTGTCGCCCCGCACCCGGAAGGATCCGCGGGTGAACGCCATGTCGTTGCGGTTGTACTGGACGTCGACCAACAACCGCAGCAACGCATCGCGATCGACCTCCACCCCGACCTCGAGCTCGATCGACCGATCCAGGTACGACTGCGGGGTGCCGAGGCCGTAGATGCACGACACCGACGCCACCACGACGACGTCGCGCCGGGACAGCAGACTGGACGTCGCGGAGTGGCGCAGCCGCTCGACGTCGTCATTGATGGACGAGTCCTTCTCGATGTAGGTGTCCGTCTGCGCGATGTACGCCTCGGGCTGGTAGTAGTCGTAGTACGAGACGAAGTACTCGACCGCGTTGTTGGGCAGCATTTCCCGCAACTCGTTGGCGAGCTGTGCCGCGAGTGTCTTGTTGGGCGCCATCAGGAGAGTGGGGCGCTGCAACTTCTCGATCAACCACGCGGTGGTGGCCGACTTGCCGGTGCCCGTGGCGCCGAGCAGCACCACATCCTTCTCCCCCGCACGCAGCCTGCGCTCGAGCTCCGCGATTGCCTCCGGTTGGTCACCGGCCGGCTCGTACTCGCTGACGACCTCGAACCGCGCGTCGGATCGTTCGATCTCGCTGACCGGCCGAAACGCGGAATGCGCGACCACGGGGTGCTCGGATGCAAACGCCATGCGTCCAGGGTATGCGCAGGTTCCGACAAGTTCTGATAACGCCTCGGTGCTCCGCGTCGATCGCCCCTGCCGTGCCACCCGAATGCCTGTAATTTCTTGCTGTATGGAGAACGTCGAACAGAGCACGACCCGAGCCACCTCGGCCGCTCCCGTCGTGCCCGCAGGTCCCGTCTTCGTTCCGGCGCTCGACATGGTCCCCGCGCACCGGCCCAAGATCGAGCACTTCAACATCACCGAGTGCACCAACACCGACCCCAAGGGGTACGTCCGCCCCGTCGAGCACTACCGACTCGAACCCTGGGGTCTGTACATGGCGCGGACGGCGGATCACCCCACCTTCCACTACCTGGAGTCGTGGCTGATTCCGGACCTCGGGATCCGGGCGTCGATCTTCCATTTCCACCCGTTCCACGAGCGGGATCAGGACCGCTACATCGACATCGGCGACTTCACAGTGGGTCCGGACGTGTGGAAGTCCGAGGATCACTACCTCGACCTCGTCGTCCGGACCGGCCGGGAAACCGAACTCCTCGACGTCGACGAACTGATCTCGGCCACCGCGCACGGTCTGATCTCGACCGGCACCGCCGACCGCGCCGTCCAGAAGGCCATGCGTGCGGTGGACGGAATCGCCGCCCACGGGCACGACACGGATGCGTGGCTCGCGTCGAAGGGGATGCCGGTCAGCTGGCGGTGAAACGCGGGCCCGGTCAGCCGGCGGGCGACCACCCGGTGCGCTCCGCCCACGCCCAGGCCCGCTGGTAGCCCTTGTCGAACCACGGTGCCATCGCCTCCGAATATGCGACCGCGGCGTCGTTCTCGTGGACGTTCTCGGCGGCCGTCGCCGCCGCCGTCTGCTTCACCTCGAGAAACTCCGCACGCGCTTGCGGGTCGTCCCGCAACCAGTCGCGGAGCAGCAGAGCGAATCGCTGACCGGGCCACCCGTCGACCCGGAGGTCGATCCGGACCGGGCGGCCCGGATCCGCGCCGCCGTGGGTTCGCTTGTCCCACAGCGCCGGATCGGCCTCACCGCCGACACCGTAGGCGGGCTTCGGATCGTCACGCGTGACCTCGCCGATACGGGGGTACCCCGCCTCCTCCAACGACTCGGCCAACGAATCCGCCGTCGCGAGGTCAGGAACCGTGATCTGCACGTCGATCAGATCCCGGGCATCGAGACCCTCGACCGCGGTGGAACCGACGTGGTCGACGCGGATCGCTCGATCGCCGCACACGAGTTGCAGGCGCGCCACCAATCGCTGCCCCTGCGCGGACCACGCCGGGTCGGCCGGACGCAGGACCGCCGGGACCGACACCACCGTCCGGGTACGCACGTTCTGCTCGAAGGGCACCAACCGGTCCTCGAACAGCGCACGGGCCTGCGCCTCGATCAGCTCCGGGGCGCCACTGTTGTCGAGCCAGACATCGGCGGCGGCGCGACGCTGGTCGTCCGACGCCTGTGCCGCGATCCGCGACCTCGCGTCGGCCTCGGGCATCCCCCGCAGTTCGACCAGCCGCCGAACCCGTTCCGCCTCGTCGACGTACACGATGACGACCAGGTTGAACGCCGGCCCCATCCGGCCCTCGACGAGCAACGGGATGTCCTGCACGACGATGCCGTCGGCCGCTGCGCCGTCGACCAGTTCCGCGGTGCGGGCACCGATACGGGGATGCAGGATCGAGTTCAGGAGCAGTCGCGACTCTTCGCTGCCGAACGCCCGCTCGGCCAACGCCGGGCGGTTCAGCGAACCGTCGGGGTGCAGGATGCCGTCACCGAAGGCGTCGACCAGCGCCGCGAGACCGGGCGTGCCCGGCTCGACGACCTCCCGCGCGATCAGGTCCGCGTCGACGATGACCGCACCCAGCTCCGCGAGGACCTTCGACACGGTCGATTTACCGGCTCCGATGCCTCCGGTGAGGCCCACTCTCAACACGCCGACCAGTGTCGCACTAAACACGCCGAAGATCATCAAGCGGCCAAATGTCGGAGTTCCGCGACCTGGTCGGATAGCCTTGAAACAGCCGTCCGACCAGCCGATTCGCGATCCGAGTAGGAGAAGCTCATGAGCAGCAATCCCACCCGTCCCGGTCGGCACCGTCTGGGCATGGACAACGGCGTCCACGCCATCCTCATCCCCGAGGTGGCCACTGCACTCGCGGAACATCGCCGCAACTGGTTCACCAGTGTGCTCACGCCCGCCCGCCACAGCTTCGCATCGATCCGGAAGCGCACGGCGACCATGCCGACCCGATGGGTGCCTGCCGCGGCGAACTGACCGACCGCGTACGACACACCGCGTACGACATACGACAGTGGCCCGATCCATAGCGGATCGGGCCACTGTCGTATGTCCGGACCTGTTCAGGGCCCGGCACCGCAGACGCGAGAGACCCCGGCCACGAGGGCCGGGGTCTCTCGGTAGATCAGGCCTGAGCAATCAGGCCGGTGTCATCAGGCGTTGCCCGACAGCTTCTCGCGCAGAGCGGCGAGCTGCGCATCGCTGGCCAGCGAGCCACCAGCGGACTCGGTGGACGCAGCAGCACCCTCGTCGGCACCCGACTCGGAGGAGTAGTTGGTGCCGGAAGCGCCGGCAGCAGCCTCGGCAGCCTCGTCGGCAGCCATCTTCTCCATCTGAGCGGTGTGCATCTTGTGGCGACGCTCAGCCTCTGCGTAGCGGGACTCCCACTCCTCACGCTGCTTGTCGAAGCCCTCGAGCCATTCGTTGGTCTCGGGATCGAAGCCCTCGGGGAAGATGTAGTTGCCCTGCTCGTCGTACGAGTCGGCCATGCCGTACTTGGACGGATCGAACTCGGCGTTGTAGTCCTCGTTCGCCTGCTTCAGCGACAGCGAGATGCGGCGACGCTCCAGGTCGATGTCGATGACCTTGACGAGCGCATCGTCGCCGACGCCGACAACCTGGTCCGGAACCTCCACGTGGCGCTCGGCCAGCTCGGAGATGTGCACCAGGCCCTCGATGCCCTCCTCGACGCGAACGAACGCGCCGAACGGAACCAGCTTGGTGACCTTGCCGGGCACGATCTGGCCGATGGCGTGGGTGCGGGCGAACTGGCGCCACGGATCTTCCTGGGTCGCCTTCAGCGACAGGGAGACGCGCTCGCGGTCCAGGTCGACGTCGAGAACCTCGACGGTGACCTCGTTGCCGACCTCGACAACCTCGGACGGGTGATCGATGTGCTTCCAGGACAGCTCGGAGACGTGCACCAGGCCGTCGACGCCACCCAGGTCCACGAAGGCACCGAAGTTGACGATGGAGGACACGACGCCCTTGCGGACCTGGCCCTTCTGAAGCTGGTGCAGGAACTCGCTGCGGACCTCGGACTGGGTCTGCTCGAGCCATGCGCGACGCGACAGGACCACGTTGTTGCGGTTCTTGTCGAGCTCGATGATCTTGGCCTCGATCTCCTTGCCGACGTACGGCTGCAGATCGCGGACACGACGCATCTCGACGAGCGACGCGGGCAGGAAGCCACGGAGACCGATGTCGAGGATGAGGCCACCCTTGACGACCTCGATGACGGTGCCCTTGACGGCCTCGTCCTTCTCCTTGAGCTCCTCGATGGTGCCCCAGGCACGCTCGTACTGAGCGCGCTTCTTCGACAGGATCAGTCGACCTTCCTTGTCCTCCTTGGTGAGGACCAGGGCTTCGACCTCATCGCCCACGGAGACGACCTCGTTGGGGTCGACGTCGTGCTTGATGGAGAGCTCGCGGGAAGGGATGACGCCTTCGGTCTTGTAACCGATGTCGAGCAGGACCTCGTCGCGGTCGACCTTGACGATGGTGCCTTCGACGATGTCGCCATCGTTGAAGTACTTGATCGTTGCGTCGATGGCGGCGAGGAAGTCCTCGGCGGAGCCGATGTCGTTGACGGCTACCTGCGGCGAGGTCACGGTGTTGGAGGGCATGTGTTGAGTTGCTCCGGACGGGTTGATAGTCGGTTGATGGTGTTCTGTCAGACAGGTGGACCGGCATGCCGTAGATTCCGGCAGAGCGCCGAAATCGACCCGACTTCCAGTCCCCCACGAGGCCTCTGCGCAACCCGTCCAGCCAATCTGCAACCGGCCGGGCGTGCGCCGAAGACACTCGCGAGCAACAGGGTACGCGACCTAGAGCTAGCTGGGCAAACTCTGACATCACCCGGCCGATTCACCTGGCGGTTCGGAGCGGAGGACGGGTCTCTACGCTTGATACCCATGTCCGACGATCGCCATGCCGCCGCCATTTCCACCCTCGGTACCAGCGGAGTGACCCGCTCCCGGATCGGCACGGAGGCCAGCGAACGCGCGAGCCGCGCGTGGTGGGACGCCGACGCCGACGACTACCACCGCACCCACGGCGAGTTCCTCGGCGTGGATTCCGCGGCCGGTGAGTTCATGTGGTGCCCGGAGGGGCTGCACGAGGGAGACGTCCACCTGCTCGGCGACGTCGCCGGCAAGCGCATTCTCGAGGTCGGATGCGGGTCGGCGCCGTGCTCGCGGTGGCTCGCCGGGCAGGGCGCGGACGTCGTCGGGCTCGACATCTCGATGGGGATGCTCGCGCGCGGCGTCGCCGCGATGGAACAGGGTGGTCCATCCGTTCCGCTGATCCAGGCCGGCGCCGAGTCCCTCCCGTTCCGTGACGCGAGCTTCGACATCGCGTGCTCGGCGTTCGGTGCGGTGCCGTTCGTCGCGGACTCGGCACGGGTGATGTCCGAGGTCGCGCGGGTGCTGCGTCCGGGTGGCCTGTGGGTGTTCGCGGTGAACCACCCGATCCGCTGGATCTTCCCCGACGATCCGGGCCCGCGCGGACTCACCGCCGCGCTCCCCTACTTCGATCGCACGCCGTACGTGGAGGTCGACGACGAGGGGGTGCCCACCTATGTCGAGCATCACCGCACGATCGGTGACCGGGTTCGCGAGGCCGTGGCGGCGGGCCTCGAGGTGCGCGACATCGTCGAACCCGAGTGGCCCGAGTGGCTCGACCGCGAGTGGGGTCAGTGGAGCCCGCTGCGCGGGCAACTGTTCCCCGGCACGGCCATCTTCGTCACCCGCAGACCGCACTGACGGGCGCACGGTTCACAGAAGCTTCGACAGGAAGGCCTTGGTCCGTTCCTGCTGCGGGTTCCCCAGCAGCTGCCTCGGCTCGCCGGCCTCGACCACCACACCGCCGTCCATGAACACCAGCTGGTCGGCGACCTCGCGAGCGAATCCCATCTCGTGGGTGACGACGACCATCGTCATGCCGTCCTTCGCGAGCTGCTTCATGACTCCGAGTACCTCGCCGACGAGTTCGGGATCGAGCGCCGACGTGGGCTCGTCGAAGAGCATGAGCTTGGGGTCCATCGCGAGCGCCCGCGCGATGGCGACGCGCTGCTGCTGCCCACCCGACAGCTGCGCCGGGTAGGCGTCGGCCTTCTCCGCGAGCCCCACCCGGTCGAGCAGGTCGCGAGCCCGCGCGACCGCCTCGGCCCGGGGCACCTTCTTCACCTGCATCGGCGCCTCGATGATGTTCTCGAGGGCGGTGCGGTGCGGGAACAGATTGAAGTGCTGGAACACCATGCCGATGTCGCGACGCTGGCGGGCGGCCGCGCGGGGGCTCAGTTCGTGGAGCTTGCCGCCGCGTTCGGCGTAGCCAACGAGCTCACCGTCGACGTACAGCCGTCCCGCATCGACGCGCTCGAGGTGGTTGATGCAGCGCAGGAACGTGGACTTCCCGGATCCGGACGGGCCGATCAGGCACAGCACCTGCCCTCGTTGGATCTCGAGGGTGATTCCCCGCAACACCTGCAGCGCGCCGTAGTTCTTGCACACGCGCTCGGCGCGGACCATCGGTGTCGTCACACTGCACCCTCTTCGTCATTCCGCTGCGCCTTGGCGAGAGCCTGCAACTGTCCGGCGGTGAGGGTTCGTGACGCGCCCTTCGAGTAGTGCCGCTCGATGTAGTACTGACCGATCATCAGGACGCTCGTGATCGCCAGGTACCAAGTGGACGCGACCAGCAGGAGTGGCACCGGGTAGAAGTTGGCGCCGGAGATGTCCCGGGCACGGCCGTACAGTTCACCGCTGTAGGGCACGGCCACGACGAGTGACGTGGTCTTGAGCATGCTGATGAGCTCGTTCCCCGTCGGCGGGATGATGACGCGCATCGCCTGCGGCAGCACGGTGCGGCGCATGGTCTGCGCCCACGACATGCCGAGCGCAGTCGATGCCTCGGTCTGGCCTTCGCTCACCGACCCGACACCCGCGCGGACGATCTCGGCCATGTACGCGGCCTCGTTCAGGGCCAGGCCGATCACCGCGAACGTGAAGGCCGCTTCGAGTGTCTTGA
The DNA here is from genome assembly GCF_058797375.1 of Prescottella sp. GW823-FHT02E09. NCBI lineage: Bacteria > Bacillati > Actinomycetota > Actinomycetes > Mycobacteriales > Nocardiaceae > Rhodococcus > Prescottella sp. GW823-FHT02E09. Next base: position 119,367 of record NZ_JBXAJP010000012.1, on the reverse strand, counting down.
TGTCGATGTGCACGAACTGGGGCCCGAACGGGACGCCGAGATCGATCGTCTGGTAGATGACCGGGAACAACCCCCACAGCACCAACTGGACATAGACGGGCGTACCGCGGAACACCCACAGATACACCCAGGCGGCGGATCGTAGGACGGGGTTGGGCGACAGCCGCATGACTGCGAGGAGTACGCCGAGCACGATCGCGATCGTCATCGCCAGCACCGTGAGCTGAATCGTCTTCCATGCGGCCGCGGTGATCCTCTTGTCGAAGAGGTACTGGCCGTAGACGTCCCAGTGGAACGCTTCGTTGGTGGCGGCGCCGTAGACGAACAGCCCGAGCAGCCCCAGCACCACGATCGCCCCGACCCAGCGCCAGGGATGCCGCAGTGGGACCGCCTTGATCGGCTCCGGTTCGGAGGCCGCCACGTCCGGTGGCCGGCTCTCGTTGGCTGGCATGGCTGTTCCCTCTCCCGTGCTCACTGCGTTGCGCCGTTGATGACCGAGGTTTCGATGATCCCCGCTTCGACTCCCCACGCTTCGGCTATCGCGCGGTACTGGCCACCGTCGATGAGGTACTGCACTGCCTGCTGCAGCACGGGCCCGAGGGGCGAGCCCTTCGCGATCACCCACCCGTAGGGGCTCGCGTCGTATATGCCGCCGGCCGTCACGAGGCGCCCGTTGCTGCGCTTGATCGCGTACGCAGTCACCGGCGAATCGGCCGACAGGGCATCGACGCGACCGAGGATCAACGCATTCGCGGCATCGTCCTGGCTGTCGTACTTGACCTTCCGGATCGGCGGTTCACCGGCGGCGACACACGCCTCACTCTTGGCCGGAACTTCCTCGATGTCCTCGATGGTGGTCGTCTGCACGCCCACACGCAGCCCGCAGGCATTGTCGGGGTCGACGTCGTCGCCCGCCCGTTGCGCCCACTGCACGCCGGCGCTGTAGTAGGTGACGAAGTCCACGGACTTCTCGCGTTCGAGGGTGTCGGTGAACGACGACATGCCGACGTCCAGAGTTCCGGCCTGCACGGCGGGGATGATCTTGTCGAAGTCGGTCTCCTTGACGTCGAGGGTCAGTCCGAGAACCGCTCCGACAGCCTCGAGGAGATCGACGTCGAATCCGACGATCGCCCCGTTCTCGTCCTTGAACTCGTTGGGCGCGTACGGCGGATTGCTACCGACCCGGAGGCGCCCGGACGCGGCGATCGCGGGCGGCAACTGATCGGCGATCGCGTCGACACGCGGGACCTCGATCGGCGGCAGCACCGGAACGAGCCCCTCGTTGTTCGTCACGCAGCCCGTGACCGTCATCGCGATCGACACCAGCAGCGCCCCGACGACAATCCGGAACGACCGTGTTCGCCGACCGCCGGTGGCGGCGGCCACTCGTCCGAACATCGGTCATTCCTCCCATCTCCGGCCGTTTGGACCCCGAAACCCTACTGTCTCGACGGCCCACCACGGAAGTTGATCATGGTCATCGCCGAATCACCCGTGCGATCACCGATTCCGTGAACTCGCTCGTCGACGCGAGCCCGCCCAGATCCGCGGTGGCCACCCCCGCTTCGACGGTGCGTTCGACGCCGTTGCGGATCCGTGCGGATGCGGCGGCGAACCTCTGGTCGTGTCCAGTCGAGGCCAGCCAGTCGAGCAGCATCGCCGCCGACAGCATCAAGGCCGTCGGGTTCGCGCGGTTGTGTCCGGAGATGTCCGGGGCCGCGCCGTGCGCCGCCTGCGCCATGGCCTTCGATCCCGACGCGTTGATCGACGCCGCCGTGCCCAGCGACCCGGACAGCTCTGCGGCCAGATCGGACAGAATGTCCCCGAACATGTTCTCGGTGACGACGACGTCGTACTCTTCACCGCAGCGCACCAGGTATGCGGCCATCGCGTCGACGTGCTCGTCGTCGAGTCGGACGTCCGGATAGTGCTCGGCCACCTCCCGGCAGACGTCCCGGAACAGGCCGGTGGTGGTCGAGAGCACATTGGCCTTGTGCACCACCGTCACTCGCTTGCGGCGGCGGCGCGCGAGATCGAAGGCGGAGTGCGCGATCCGTTCGCACGCCTGCCGGGTGACGACCGCGACCGCCATTGCGACGTCCGGGGTGGGCATGAACTCACCGCTGCCGGCGAACATGTTGCGGTCGGCGTAGAAGCCTTCGGTGTTCTCCCGGACGATGACCAGGTCCATGCGCGGGGACACCGCTCGCACACCCGGCAGGGCGCGCGCCGGCCGGATGTTCGCGTAAAGGTCGAATCGTTTGCGGATCATCCCGCCGGGGGTCAGCTGCATCTGGAACGGCTCGGGATACGACGCGCTGTCGTGTGGGCCGAGGATCCACGAATCGAGTTCGGCAAGCGCGACGAGGGTGCTCTCGGGCGTCGGCGACCCGTGGGTGGCGATCGCGTCGTACCCGATCGGGAGCGGCACCCAGTCCACCTCGGCGAGCCCCGCCGCGGCCACGGCGGCGTCGACGACGTCCCGGGTGGCCGGCACTATCTCGCGTCCGATGCCGTCGCCCTGCAGCAGGCCGATCCGCGCTTTCGGCAAATCTCCTGTACTCACGCTCCCCATCAGGCAATCATTACTCACGATGGTCCAGTCCGTGGAGTTGCTTCTCGACCGCGATGTCGACGCGACCGTACGAGCCGAGTGGCGCCGGCTCTCGTCCGCGCGCCTGCCGAGCCAGGACCGCATCACCGCCGACTCCAACCGGCCGCACGTCACGCTCGGTGTCGCGCACCATGTTCCCCCCGACGTCGAGGTCGCGCTGGTCCGCGAACTGCCGTCGGCCCCGCTGTCCCTGCGCCTCGGCGGCGTCGTGGTGTTCGGCGGTCGCCGGCTCACCCTCGCCCGGCTGGTAGTGCCCACCACCGAGCTGCTGACTCTCCAGAGGATCGTCTACGAACTGATGGTCGATTGTGAGGGGGTGCCCTCGCACATCGTTCCGGGCGAGTGGACGCCGCACGTGACGCTGTCGCGGCGGCTCCAGGCGACGGATCTCGGCACGGCGGTCGTGGTGACGAGGGCCGGCAGCCGTGACGTCGTCGGCCGGTCGGACGGCATCCGGCGGTGGGATTCCGACGCCAGACGTGAGTGGCTGATCACACGGCGGCCCTGATTCGACGCCGCACGCGATCTCGCGCCCGCCGGATGCGGAAGAATTCGCAGAACGGGAGTGTTGAACGGGCCAACGGGCCGATCATCCTGACGACTCCCCGACGACACCCTCGGAAGGACCCCTGTGGCTACCCAGACTCTGACCCAGCAGAACTTCAAGCAGATCGTCGACGACAACGACATCGTTCTCGTCGACTTCTGGGCTTCGTGGTGCGGGCCGTGCCGCTCCTTCGCGCCCACGTTCGAGGCTTCCGCCGAGAAGCACGCCGATGTCGTGCACGGCAAGGTCGACACCGAAGCGGAGCAGGAGTTCGCCGCCGGCGCCGGGATCCGTTCGATCCCGACGATCATGGCGTTCCGTGAGGGCGTGCTGGTGTTCAATCAGGCCGGCGCCCTTCCTCCCGCCGCGCTCGAAGACCTGATTACCCAGGTCAAGGCCCTCGACATGGACGAGGTGCGCAAGCAGATCGCCGCGCAGGCGCCGTCCGGCAACTGACCGGCACCTGACGCAGCAATCTCTGGGACGCCGACCGGCGCACATCAGTGCGCCGCGGCGTCCCAGCTTCGTCCGGTGCCGACCGACACCTCGAGCGGCACCGACAGTTCGATGGCCGACGCCATCTTCTCCCGCACCAACTCCTCCACGCGCTCGCGCTCGCCGGCGGCGACCTCGAGAACGAGTTCGTCGTGCACCTGCAGCAGCATCCGGGACGCGAGCCCGGCTTCCTGCAGCGAACGCTGGACGTCGATCATCGCGACCTTGATGATGTCGGCCGCGGTGCCCTGAATGGGTGCGTTGAGTGCGGCCCGCTCGGCCACCTCACGGCGCTGACGGTTGTCGCTGTTGAGGTCGGGGAGGTAGCGCCGACGCCCGAACAGGGTCTCGGTGTAGCCGACCTTGCGGGCCTGCTCGACCACCTCGTGCAGGTAGTCGCGGACGCCGCCGAACCGCGCGAAGTACGCGTCCATCTGCTGCTTGGCCTCGTCGGTGGAGATCTTGAGCTGCGCGGCGAGGCCGAACGCGCTCAGACCGTACGCCAGGCCGTACGACATCGCCTTGACTCGGCGACGCAGCTCCGGCGTGACCTCCTCGATCGGCACGCCGAAGGCCCGGGCACCGACGAAGCTGTGCAGGTCCTCGCCCGTGTTGAACGCCTCGATCAGGCCCTCGTCGCGGGACAGGTGCGCCATGATGCGCATCTCGATCTGGCTGTAGTCGGCGGTGAGCAACGTCTCGAAGCCGTCACCGACGACGAAGCCGTCGCGGATCTGCCGGCCCGCGTCGGTCCGAACGGGAATGTTCTGCAGGTTGGGCTCCGTCGACGACAGTCGACCGGTCGCGGCCACGGTCTGGTTGAACGTGGTGTGGATCCGGCCGTCGTCCGCGACGGTCTTGAGCAGACCGTCGACGGTGACCTTGAGACGCGTCGCGTCGCGGTGTGCGAGCAGGTGCTCGAGGAACGGGTGCTGAGTCTTCTCGAACAGCGACTGCAGCGCGTCGGCGTCGGTGGTGTAGCCGGTCTTGGTCTTCTTCGTCTTCGGCATCTCGAGCTCGTCGAAGAGCACCACCTGGAGCTGTTTGGGCGAGCCCAGGTTGATCTGCTTGCCGATCACCTCGTATGCCGCGTCGGCCGCCTCGGCAACCCGGGCGGCGAACGTGCTCTGCAGGTCGTGCAGGTGTGCCGTGTCGACGGCGATGCCCGTCGCCTCGAGCTCTGCCAGCACCGCGAGCAGTGGGAGCTCCATGTCGGCAAGGAGTCCGGTGCCCTCGATGTCCGCGAGCTCGGTGTCCAAGGCCGCCGCGAGATCGACGACGGCGCGGGCACGGAGAATCTCGCCTTCGGCAGCCTCGGCGTCCGCCGCCTCTTCGTCATCGAGCAGCGAAAGCTGTTGCTGCCCCGACTCTTCCACCCGAAGTTCCCGCTTGAGGTAGCGCAGTGACAGATCGTCGAGGTTGAAACTGCGCTGCCCGGGGCGAACAAGGTACGCGGCCAGCGCGGTGTCACTGGTCAGGCCCGCCAGCGTCCACCCACGACCCCACAGGGCGTGAATCGCGCGCTTCGCCTCGTGCAGGGCCTTGGGCTGCGCAGGGTCGGCCAGCCACGCGACGAGCGCCGCCTCGTCCTCCGGCGTCACCGTGGCGGCCGCAATGTACGCACCCTCACCGTCGGAGGCCGCGATCGCGATCGCGGTGACATCTCCCCCGTAGGGTGTACCCGAGCCGACGACGGACAACCCGTGCCGCTCGCAGGTCGACGCGTGGTCCGCGATCCAGCCGGTCACCTCGCCGGGAGCCAGTGCGCGACCACGAACCTCGAAGCCCTCCTCGGCCTCCGGCTCGGCCGACGCCAGCGTCGCGAACAGTCGGTCGCGCAGCACCTTGAACTCGAGGTCGTCGAACAGCGCGTGGATGCGTTCACGGTCCCACGGCGCCAGCGCCAACTGGTCCGGCGTGTAGGGCAGCGTCACGTCGCGCACCATCTCGGTGAGCTGACGGTTGAGGACCACGGCCGGCAGGTTGGCCCGCAGCGACTCGCCCACCTTGCCCTTGACCTGGTCGACCTTGTCGACGAGATTCTCGAACGATCCGTACTCGCGGATCCACTTCGCGGCGGTCTTCTCCCCGACGCCCGGGATGCCCGGGAGGTTGTCGCTCGGGTCGCCGCGCAGGGCCGCGTAGTCCGGGTACTGCTGCGGGGTGAGCCCGTACTTCTCCTCGACCGCGTCGGGAGTGAAGCGGGTGAGATCCGAGACACCCTTGCGGGGGTACAGAACGGTGACGTCGTCGGTCACCAATTGCAACGCATCGCGGTCGCCGGTCACGACCAGCACGCGGTAGCCGAGCGCGGTGGCCTGGGTGGTGAGTGTCGCGATGATGTCGTCAGCTTCGAAGCCCTCGATCGCCATCACCGGGATGCCCATCGCGCCGAGGACGTCCTTGGTGATCTCGACCTGACCCTTGAACTCGTCCGGGGTCTTGCTGCGGTTCGCCTTGTACTCGGGGAAGGCCTCCGCGCGGAACGTCTGCCGCGAGACGTCGAACGCGGCCGCGACGTGCGTCGGCTGCTCGTCGCGCAGAAGGTTGATCAGCATCGACGTGAACCCGTAGACCGCATTGGTGGTCTGCCCACTCTGCGTCTTGAAATTCTCGGCGGGCAGCGCGAAGAAGGCGCGGTAGGCGAGCGAGTGCCCGTCGAGCAGCAGCAGCGTCGGCCGCTCCGTGCCGGACGCGTCGGGGGTGGCGGAGGCAGTGGACGAGGACGTGGATGCGGGGCTCACGGTTGACCAGTCTAGGGAGCCGGGCCGACAGCGACGTCCTTCGTACCCGCGCGTCGTCCGGCCGGTGAGCTCACAGCACCGTCAGAGGGTCCTCAATCGCCCGCGGCGTCGGCGCCCAGCGTGTCGAGAACCACCTCGGCGACGGCCTTCATCGTCGTCCGACGATCCATGGCGGCACGCTGGATCCACTTGAAGGCCTCGGGCTCGGACAGCCCCTGGGACTGCATGAGCATGCCCTTGGCACGTTCGATCACCTTGCGGGTCTCGAGCCGGTCCGACAGGTTGGCGACCTCCCGCTCGAGCAAGGAGATTTCGGTGAATCGACTCGCCGCCAACTCGACCGCAGGTACCAGGTCCGCCTTCGAGAACGGCTTGACGAGGTACGCCATGGCCCCCGCGTCACGCGCCCGCTCGACCAGTTCGCGCTGACTGAACGCCGTCAGGATGACCACGGGGGCAATTCGTTTCGCGGCGATCTCCGAAGCGGCATCGATCCCGTCGCGGCGCGGCATCTTCACGTCCATGATCACCAGATCCGGCCGCAGTTCCTCCGCCAACTCGACGGCACGCTGACCGTCACCGGCCTCACCGACGACGTCGTAGCCCTCCTCGCGGAGCATCTCCACCAGATCGAGCCTGATCAACGCCTCGTCTTCCGCCACCACCACACGCCGCGGCTGTCGTTCGGTGCCCTGCGTGGCGGGAGCGTTCATAGTCACCAATCTCCTCGAGTCGGCGCCCGCGGATCGGGGCGCGAACGATTCGAGGGTACCGGTGGTTTGACTGAAGCCCGCGATCTTCTAGAGTAGGAACCCGCAAGACGCCCTCGTATCCCAATTGGCAGAGGAAACGGATTCAAAACCCGTGCAGTGTGAGTTCGAGTCTCACCGAGGGCACCGAGAACGACCACCGACCGAACCCGCTGTCGGCGGATCTTCCCCGCGAGTGCGCGACGCCCCGGAAGCCTGGAAAGCCCAGGAACCCGACCGGTAGGTCATTCGGCCGCCCACGCGGAATGCCGAGTGGCGCAATGGTCGACACCGCCGCCGAGCTCGTGTCGCCGCGCACTCGTCCCCGGCCGATCTGATAGCAAGACGTCATGTGGCTGAACCGGATCGTGGCCGTCGTTCTGGCCGTCGCCTGCGCCGGGACGCTAGGACGACACTTGGTCGAAGCGGCCGATGCGCCCGGGTGGACCTTCGCCTGTCTCGAACTCTGCGCCGTGGCGGCGGTGATCGTCCTCGTGCGGCTACTGCGAACCCCGGACCGCGAGCCCGCCCTGTTCGCTGCGCTGGCCTACCTCGCTTTCGGTGCGATCGTCATCGTCGGCGACGCAGTGGCGGGCGACTACACCACTGCCGTCATCGCCGCGGCCACCTTGCCCGTCGTCCCCGGAGTGCTCCTCGGGGATCCGCGCACGAGGCGGTGGGTCAACCGAGCGGCCGCGTATCGCCGCTGATCTGCTCCCCCGCGGCCTCGTAAACTGGGAACCGACCAGCACTGATCCTGGAGGTTTCCTGTGCCGCCGAATGAGATCCGACTGAGCCGCGAGATCGACGCGACACCTGAAGTGGTGTGGAAGGTTCTGACCGATATCGATCACGCCGCCGACACATTGACCGGTGTGTCACGCATCGAACGGGTCGCGGGAACCGACTACGACGTGGGCACACGCTGGCGCGAGACGCGGCGCATGATGGGCAAGGAGGCCACCGAGGAGATGTGGGTCTCCGAGGTCGACCCGCCGCGACGCACTGTCGTCGAGGCACGCTCGTCAGGCACCGCCTACCGGACCACCTTCGAACTCGAAGAGCGCGAAGGCCGAACCGACCTGACTATGACGTTCGGCGCCCGGCCGGACAATCCGTCGTCGTTCACCCGGCTGATGACGCTGCTGTTCGGCCGGCTCGGCATGCGGGTCACGGCGAAGGTGATGACGCAGGACCTCGACGACATCGCCACGCGCGCCGAACGGCCGTGACCGGCAGGTCCGATCGAGTACCCGAAGTCGACCCGGTCACGCCGACTCTGCCAACGAGTCGAGGATGGCACGGTAGTGGAGGTGCGCCATGAAGTGGCCGCCGGTTCCGATGTTCAAGGTGGACTTGGGAATTCGGGTGGCCAATTCCGTCGGCCACTCCTTGGGGATGAGCCTGTCCGCGTCTCCCCACCACACGTCGACGGGCACTTCGAGTTCCTCCGGCGCAAATCCCCACGGACGCGCCCACGCCCGGTAGTCCTCGACCACACCGGCCGGGATGCGCAGGCCCTCACCGGCCATCGCGGCGAACGCCTGCAGTTCGCCGTGCACGACCTCGGCGTCGGCGGGGGCGAGGGTCCGGGCGGAGATCCGCGCGAACTGTTTCGGCATGGACCGGGCCATCACCGACAGCGAGCGGAACCAGGCGGCGGCCAACCACGGACATCGCTGGGACATCCGGGTACACCATCGATCCATGGGCGTCAGGCGTGCGAAGGTGCCGTCCTCGGTCAGCGGCAGTGCACCCGCGACAATCGCCACCCGGTTGATCCGCGACGCCAAGGCGTAGCCGAGTGCCGCGGCATACTGGCCGCCCATCGACCATCCGAGTACGCCCATGCGTTCGATGCCGAGGCGGTCGGCCAACTCCTCCACGTCCGAGGCCCAGTCGAGGACGGTGCGCCCCGGACTGGGGTCCGACAGGCCGATCCCGGGCCGATCCGGTGAGATGAGCCGGATCCCGGCCGCCTCGGCAACGGGCGCGGCCGCCCGGATGTCGAGTCGGCACGACAGTCCACCGTGGGCATTGACCACGACGAAGCCATCTGCGGGACCGTAGTCGGCGAATCCCATCGACCGACCATCTCGCAGTCTGATCACCCGATCCTCAGGCCTGACAGTCACTCTGGGCACAGCGCACCTCCGACGAGTCGGAATCACGATAACGGTCGGTCGCCCGACAGTGACGGACTTCGACACTTCGAGTTCGCGTCCGTGTCGGCCCAGGCCAGCCGCCTGCCGAGCAGCTTCACGCGACTCCCCCGAACACACGTGTCGCTTTTGGTCGTTTGTTCGGATTCGAGCTGCGATTTCCCGCTCGCCGAGTCTCGCTGGACGGACACCGACGACGGAATCAGACCGTCGCGCGCTCGACCGATCCGGACGGCCGTCCGGTGGATGGGATCGCACATCGCGAATCAGTTAACTCATGCAATACTGCAACCCGTTCCGATGCCGGTCGCCGACCAGACCGGCCGATCAGGCTCGACAAGCAGATGAGGTTTGCATGAGCGACACCGCCACACCGGCCGTAGAGGGCTGGTTCACCACCGGGCCGGAGCCGGCCCTGATCGGCACCAAGTGCCGGTCCTGCGGCACGATTTCGTTCCCGCGGGAGACCACCTTCTGCAAGAACCCGGCGTGCTCCGGCGAAGAGTTCGACGACGTCGAGCTGTCTCGTTTCGGCACGGTGTGGTCGTACACCGACGCACAGTACAAGCCGCCGGCCCCGTACATCGCTGCCACCGATCCCTACGTGCCGTTCGCACTCGCGGCCGTCGAACTGCCCGAGGGCCTCGTCGTGCTCGGCCAGGTGGCCGACGGGTTCGGCGTCGCAGACCTCAAGGTGGGCAATCCGGTCGAGCTGGTCGTCGAGACTCTCTACACGGACGACACGGGCGACCGCAGCATCTGGCGTTGGAAGCCGGTCGCGGCGGCAGAGAACGGAGCACAGGCATGAGCAACAACGATGTGGCCGTCCTCGGTGTCGGCATGCACGCGTGGGGCAAGTGGGGCCACTCGTTCGTCAAGTACGGTGTCGCCGCCGCTCGTGCCGCCCTCGCCGACTCCGGCGTGGACTGGCAGGACGTCGACCTGATCGTCGGAGGCGAGACGGTCCGCAACGGCTACGGCGGCTACGTCGCCGGCGCCACGTTCGCACAGGCCCTCGGCTGGAACGGCGCTCGCGTCGCCACGTCGTACGCTGCGTGCGCGACGGGCGCCCAGGCCCTCGACACCGCCCGCGCCCGGATCCTGGCCGGCCTGTCCGACGTCGCCCTCGTGGTCGGCGCCGACACCACTCCGAAGGGCTTCCTGGCCCCGGTCGCCGGCGAGCGCTGGGACGACCCGGACTGGCTGCGTTTCCGCCTGATGGGCATGACGAATCCGGCGTACTTCGCGCTCAACGCACGTCGCCGCATCGACCTGTACGGCGCGACGCCCGAAGACTTCGCTGCGGTCAAGGTCAAGAACGCCAAGCACGGCCTGAACAACCCGTACGCGCGCTACCGCAAGGAAGTTGCGGCGGCCGACGTTCTCGCCTCGCCGATGGTCGCGGATCCGCTCCACCTGCTCGACATCTGCGCCACCTCCGACGGCGGTGCGGCGATCATCCTGACGTCGATGGAGTACGCCCGCAAGAAGGGCATCGTGGATCCGGTTCGCATCAAGGCGATCTCGACGGTCACGCCGACGTTCCCGCAGACGATCATGGACATGCCGAACTTCTCCACCGAGTCGGCATCCGCGGTCCCCGCACCGGAGCGCACCTTCAAGGAGTCGATCGGCGACGCCGCCTACGAAGAGGCCGGCATCTCCCCCGAGGACGTCGACGTCGCGGAGGTCTACGACCTCGCGACCTCCGTCGAACTCGACTGGATCGAGGACCTCGGGCTGTGCAAGCGCGGTGAGGCCGAACACCTGCTGCGCGCCGGTGACACCTCGATCGGTGGCCGCATCCCCGTCAACCCGTCCGGCGGCCTCGCCTGCTTCGGCGAAGCCGTTCCGGCACAGGCACTCGCGCAGGTCTGCGAGCTCACCTGGCAGCTCCGCGGCCAGGCCGCGGGTCGCCAAGTCGAGGGCGCGCGCGTGGGCATCACCGCGAACCAGGGCCTGTTCGGCCACGGCTCGTCGGTGATCGTCTCCGTCTGACGAACCCTCGGCGATCGAGCGCCCCTCTCCCCCCCTCTGAACTGACCCCCGGGAGTTGGACTGAGAAATCAGTTCCGACTCCCGGGGGTCAGTGTTTTGGATAGACGAAGTTCGCTGACGCAAGAGCAGCGCATCGCAGCAGTAGCGTTGTTCGAGAAAGGTGCGGCTTCGAGGGCCGTAGCGACGTCGTTGGAGGTACCCCGCGATCCGATTCGTAGGTTGCACCAGCGGTGGCGGGTCCGAGGCAGAGGAGTGCTGGTGTCGAAGAGGGCAACGCCTGCTGTGTATCCGTTCGAACTGAAACTGGACCTTGTGCAGCGGTTCCTCGCGGGCGAGACACTCGCGGAGCTGGCGGAGGAAGGCGGGTTGTCTTCGCCTGTCCTGCTGCGTAGGTGGGTTCGGGAGTATCGCGCTCACGGCGAAGATGCGTTGCGGCCGAAGCCGAAGGGGCGACCAGCCAAGAGCACGGTCACGGGCGAGGAGACGGAGCTGGACCGTCTTCGCCGTGAGGTCGAGTATCTCCGGGCGGAGAACGCGTACCTGGGAAAATCGCGGGCCTTGATGGAGGAGAAACGACGGACAAGGTGAACGCCGTCGTTGCCCTCGAGGCCGTCCATTCCCTCACCACGTTGCTGAAGATCGCCGGTCTTGCGCGGTCGACGTTCTTCTACCACCAAGCCAGGCTGTCCGAGCCGGACAAGCACGCGGAGCTCAAGACCGCGATCCGGCAGATCTTCGACCGGCACGGCGGCCGCTACGGGCATCGCCGCATCCACCAGCGGCTGCGCCGCGAGGACTGGGTTCTGTCGAAGAAGACCGTCCTGAAGCTGATGAATACACTCGGGCTCCGTTGCGCGATCCGTCGCAAACGCTATGTCTCGTTCAAGGGCGAGGCCGGCAAGATCGCCCCGAACTTGTTGAGGCGCGACTTCACGACCACGGGGACGAGCCAGAAGTGGGTCACCGACGTGACGGAGTTTCGTGTCGGCGAGCAGAAGGTCTACCTCTCGACGGTGATGGATCTGTTCGATCGGCAGATCATCGGTCACGCGCACGGAACTTCCCCGAATCTCGCGTTGACGAACACGTCGCTGCGCCGGGCGTTGAAGACCAGGCACCGAGGGCAGAAGCCGATCGTCCACTCCGATCAAGGATTCCAGTATCAGCATGTTTCCTGGCGGCGACTACTGAAGGGGCGTGCGATCCAGTCGATGTCGCGCAAGGGCAACTGCCTCGACAACGCGGTCATGGAGAGCTTCTTCGGGCATTTGAAGGACGAGCTCTACTGCAACACCACGTTCCTCACTGTCGACACTCTCACCGTCGCGATCGATGACTACATCGCATGGTTCAACACCGAACGAAGCCACTCAACGCTGAAGGGCCTGAGCCCGGTTGAATACCGGGCTCAGGCCCTTGCCGCATAGCCCCGTTACGATCTCACTTGGCCAGTCCAACTTCCAGGGAGTAGTTCACTCCGGGAGAGGGGCGCTTCGCTATGTTCGACGGTATGACGGATACGACGGCGGCCCTCGACGAACACGTTCGCCCACACCTCGATTCGTCAGCACTCGTGGTGATCGACATGCAGAACGACTTCATGGACGACGGTCCGCTCCCGGTTCCGGGGACCACAGCAGTGCTCCCCGCACTCGCCCACCTCGTCGACGTGTACCGCCGGGCCGCGCGACCGATCGTGCACGTCGTCAGGATCTACGACGGCAACGACGTCGACCTCGTGCGCCGGACGGCCATCACGCGTGACGACGCTCCCGTCGCCCGGCCCGGCACCGCCGGCTCGCAAGTGGTCCCCGGACTCCTTCCCGCCGACGCCTCGCCACTCGATCCGAAACTCCTCGTCGAGGGCGTGTTCCAGTCGGTCGGCCCGTCCGAGTCGGTGATGTGGAAGCCACGCTGGAGCGCCTTCCACCGGACCCGATTGAACGAGCACCTGTCCCAACTCGGTGTCGATACCGTCGTCGTCGCCGGCTGCAATCTTCCGAACTGCCCGCGGGCCACACTGTTCGACGCGAGCGCTCACGACTACCGGACCGTTCTCGCCTCCGATGCGACGTCCCAGATCACACCGGATCGCCTCGCCGACGCCCGCTCGATCGGAGTGGTGCCGTTGTCCACCGAAGCCATCGCAGCCGCATTTCAGCCGATGTGATCCGGCTGTTTGTGCCGGATCGGCACCGTTGCGCAATTCACAACGGGCGCACAGTTTCTGGTCGTGTGTGCGCTTGGTACCGCCTCGGCAGTGATGCACGTCACGGTTCAGGCGGTGACCCTGATCACTGTTTGGACTGTAGTCCAAACTGGGAAACGGACCCGTTCCGCCCGCCGACCTCCCGATTCCGACGAACCCCGAACGCCGTCATGGACGGTCGTACCGAAAAATCGACGGGTGACGCCGACACCGATCCGTCCTAGCGTCGTCAACGGCTCGACACGAACGAGCCACCGCCGTCCCGCTACTCGAATCGCTGCCCCCGCGGGACCGGACTTCGAAGACCTTCCAGGGCAGAAGCGAGGGAATCGCTTCCGGCGCCCACCGACGGGCTCCCGGGACCCTCGCCATCCACCACGGAGAGGACATCATTCATGGCTGACATCACCGTCAAGCGCACACTCGGCACCGTTGCCGCCGCCACGGCACTGATCGCCGCACCACTGGCGATGGGCGCCGGCACCGCCAACGCCGCCTCCGGCGACTGGGACGCCGTCGCACAATGCGAGAGCGGCGGCAACTGGAACGCGAACACCGGCAACGGCTACTACGGCGGCCTGCAGTTCAGCGCCGGGACCTGGAACGCCAACGGTGGCTCCGGTATGCCACACCACAATTCGCGCGAGGAGCAGATCCGGGTCGCCGAGAGCGTACTGGCGAGCCAGGGCAGTGGCGCGTGGCCGTCGTGCGGCCAGTACCTGTGAGCCTGAGCGCTTCCACCGAGGACGGGGCTCCTTCACGCCGCCAGCGTGAAGGAGCCCCGTCCTGCGCTCACTCGGGTCGGTTCCCTTCCCGATCCTCGATCGCCAGGTCGTGGAACGCCCCACCACGGTCCAGTTGGAGGACTCTGTCGAGTTTCAGACGCCGGAGAAACGCCGTGTCGTGACTGACGACGAGAACGGCACCTCGATAATCGCGCAGCGCGTCGACGAGCTGATCGACGCTGCGGATGTCGAGGTTGTTGGTCGGTTCGTCGAGGACGAGCAGTTGCGCCGGCGGATCGGACAGGAGGAGCTTCGCCAACGAGACCCGGAAGCGCTCTCCGCCGGAGAGGGTGGACACCGGACGGTCGACGCTGTCACCTCGAACAAGCAAGCGGGCCAGCTGGTTACGGATGGCTCCCGGAGGCATCCCGGGCGCCGCCGCCTGGATGTTGTCGAGGGCACTGGCGTCGTCGTCGAGCCCGTCGAGACGCTGAGGGAGGTACCCGACGCGGTCCGTGAACAAGGTCCCGCCCACGTCACCCGGTCCTGCGGGCCTACCGTGCACCAGCCCCTCGAGCAGGGTCGTCTTGCCGACACCGTTGGGCCCGGTGATCGCGACCCGTTCCGGACCCTGCACCAGGACAGTGCGATTCGTCCCGCGAAGTTCGGTGATCCGGCGACTGCGCGGCACATCCGGGTCCGGCAACTCGAGGTGGATGTGTTCCTCCTCCCGGACACGAGCGGCGGCCACGTCGACTGCCGCTCGGGCTGCCTGCACCTTCGCGTCCAGTCCGGTGCGCATGGCGCCGGCCGATGCCTGCGCCTTGCTCGCGCGGTTTCCCGCCAGGATCTTCGGGATGCCCCCGCTCTGTTGGGTGGTCCGGGCGGTCCGCTCGCGGCGCGCGAGCTTCGTCTCGGCCTCCACCCGTTGCCGCTTCTCGACCTCGAGTGCCTGCTCCGCCGATCGGGCTGCTTGAACCGCCGCGGCCTGCTCACGATCGAGATGCTCGCGCCAGGCGCTGTAGGGCCCGCCGAAGACGGTGACCCGTCCCCCATGGAGCTCGGCAGTGTCGTCCATACGCTCCAGAAGATCCACGTCGTGACTCACGACGAGGAGCGCCCCGGGCCAGGTGTCGATCAGCTCGGCGAATTTCGCGCGGGTCGAGATGTCGAGGTTGTTGGTGGGCTCGTCGAGCATGGTGATCGATGTCCGGCGAAGACGTAGCCCGGTGATCGCAACGAGCATGGCTTCACCACCGGAGATCTGTCCGACACGCCGATCGAGGTCGACTGCGGAGAAGCCGATCTCGCCGAGCGCCTTCGCGGCGCGTGCCTCGACGTCCCAATCGTCGCCGACGGCATCGAAGTGGGTGTCGTCGATCTCTCCGGCCTCGATCGCACGGATCGCGGCAAGCTTGTCGGCGATTCCGAGGAGTGCGGCGATCGTCGTCTGCCGACCGAGCGTGAGGGTCTGTGGAAGATAACCGACGTCGCCCGACGTGGTGACGTGTCCGGACGTGGGTGTGAGCACGCCGGCGATCACCTTCAGCAGCGTCGACTTCCCGGCCCCGTTGTCGCCGACCAGTCCGGTCCGGCCGGAGCCGAAGGTCCCGGACAGTGCGGAGAGCGCGACCGATCCGTCCGGCCACTCGAAGGTGAGGTCTCGCAAGGTGATCGCGGGTTTCATGGACGTTGACATGTTCTGACTCCTTGCATGCAAGGCAATCCGATCGGCATGGCCGCCCGCCGGATCTGCACTGCTCCACAGACCGGGACGGGGACGGCCACGACCGCGCACGGATCGCCGCGTGGCTGACTGTCTCCGATGGTGATCGCCGCGGCAGACCCGGCGGCTCTGGGTGCACGGGGCACACCGACCGGCCGGAGCGGGCGATCGAGAATCCGAGCCACGGGCCGGGGAACCGCCACCGGGCGGTCCGAGGCACGAAGAATGGCCGACTCGTGCGCGTGGATGCGCAGCGCACACGAAGTTGGCCGCCGGGCTCGGCGGCTAGAGTCTGTCGACCTCGATAAGCACGAACGGACCGTATCACCCGCGGCCGTCGGCGGCCGCGGCGGTCAGTTCACCGTCACCGCCGACAGTCGCCAGGGTCCGTCGCCGAGCAGCTCGAGCTGCCGGGTGTGGTGCTGGTCGACGGTGCTCCGGTGGCTGACACTCACGAGCATGCAGTCCGGTACGTGCTCCCGGATCAGGTGGTACAGCGCGAATTCGAGCCCCTCGTCGACCGCCGATGTCGCCTCGTCGAGGAAAGCGACCTGCGGGCGAATCAACACGATGCGGGCGAAGGCAATGCGCTGTTGCTCGCCCGGCGACAGGATCTTCGCCCAGTCCGCCTCCTCGTCCAGACGGCCGACGAGGTTGCCGAGCTGGACGGACCTCAGGGCCTCGACGATCCGTTCCTCGGTCAGGTCGTCCGGGGTCGCCGGATACGCGACAGCGCTGCGCAGATCGCCGAGCGGAAGGTAGGGCAACTGGGACAGGAACAGCGCACCCTGGCCGACCGGGCGGCGCACCCGGCCGTCGACGAACGGCCACATCTCCGCGAGGGCACGCAGCAACGTCGTCTTGCCGCTGCCCGACGGGCCCTTCACGAGCAACGCCTCGCCCGGCTCGAGGTGCACGTCCAGACCGTCGATCAGCAGTCGTCCGTCGGGTGTGCGGACCGACACCCCGTCCAACTCCACCGAGCCGTCGTGGCCCTCGGTGCGCAGTGCCGGCAGCTGCCGGGACTTCTCGTCGGCGTCGAGCAATCCGTTGAGCCGGATCAGGCTGGCCCGATACCCGGCGAACACGTCATACGACTGGCGGAAGAACGACAGGGCGTCCGACACCTGACCGAACGCCTGTGCACTCTGGGTGATGTCGCCGAGGGTGACGGTCCCGGCAATGAACCGTGGGGCCTGGATGACGATCGGGAACACGACGGAGACCTGGCTGACACCGAGGTTGAACCCGTTGAACTTGAGGGTCCGGAATACGATCTGCCACGCGTTGGCGATCACCCCGGCGAACCGGCCGAGCAGGCCCCGTTTCTCGACACCCTCCCCGCGGTAGAAGGCGACGTTCTCGGCGCTGTCACGCAGACGGACGAGGGCGTAGCGGAAGTTCGCGGTCAACCGTTCCTTCAGGAAACTCAGGGCGATCAGCGGCCTGCCGATCCAGAAGGCGATCACGGTGGCGGTCAGGATGTAGACGTAGACGAGCACGACCATCGCCCGCGGAATCTCGACCCCGAGGATCTCCATCGGGCCGGAGAGGTTCCACAGGATCCCGGTGAACGACACCACCGTCACCGCCGAACTCACCATGCCCATCGACAGGGTCTGCGACGTGGTGGCCACCTCGGTGATGTCGGCTTCGATCCGCTGGTCCGGGTTGTCGATGGACCGGTCGATGAACCGTCCGCGGTAGTACGCGCGACCGCCCAGCCAATCGGTGGTGACCCGATCGGTGAGCCACGCGCGCCACAGAATCTCGAGCGCCTGTGCCATGTACTGGGCCAGCAGCGACCGCACCACGTGCACCGTCGCGAGCACGGTGAACACCACGATCGAGCGCCAGAACATCGATTTCGCGTCGTCGAGCATGGCCGGGTCGCCGGCCTCGAGGCCCTGCGCGATCAACTGCAGCGACGTGTACATCTCGTTGCTCTGATACGAGAGCAGCACCATCAGCCGGACGCCCAGGATCGTCAGGAACAGCAACACCACGATCAGCGACCACGGTCGCCAGCTGTCCCGCGTCGAGAAGTAGCGTCCGGTGATTCGCCAGAACTGCCGACCCCATCTGGTGTGCCGCGCGAGCAGGGCACCGATCACCACGAAACAGACCAGTGCGATCGCGAACGCCCTCGACGTCCACAGCAGACTGGCCACGACTTCGTTGTTCCAGTCGATCGATTCGTTTCGCATGAGGCTCCCCCATCAGGGATGGCGTGCCGTGAATCGAGAACCAGAATTCTATCCGCCCCCGCGATTGCCGAGGAGGATCATGGCCGAACCGGGCTCAGCGCCGGGCCGGAAAGTGCCGAATGACGCCTTCCTGCACCACAGTTGCGATCAACTGACCGTCCTGCGCGAAGAAGCGGCCGGTCGCCAGGCCCCGGGATCCGGCCGCTACCGGCGATTCGGTCGCGTACAGCGCCCACTGGTCGAACCGGAACGGACGATGGAACCAGATCGAATGATTGACCGTCGCGGCGACGATACGGTCCAGACCCCACGACAGCCCGTGGGTGGTGAGGATCGAGTCCAACACGGTGGTGTCCGACGAGTACGCCAGCGCCGCGGTGTGCACCCACGGATCGTCCGGCAACTCCCCGTCGGCGCGGATCCACACCCGGTTGTGGTTGAGCCGTTCGCCGGTGCCCTTGAGCACCCACGTCGGGTCGTTGGCGTATCGCATCTCCATCGGCTTGAGCGCGTCGACGAACATCTGCAGCCGGTCCTCGTATCCGACGAGGTGGTCCCCGATCGAGGGCAGAGCCTCCGGACCGGCGACGTCGGGGATGTCGACGCTGTGTTCGAGGCCCGTGCCCCCGTCCTGGAACGCGGCGAACATCGAGAACAGCACGTTGCCGTCCTGGTATGCGGTCACCTGACGGTTCGCGAAGGCTCTCCCGTCGCGATGACGGTCGACGCGGTACTCGATCGGCGCCTTGACGTCACCGCCGCGGATGAAGTGGGCGTTGATCGCGTGGATCGGGCGGTCTCCGTCGACCGTCCGCCCTGCCGCGACCAACGCCTGCGACACCAGCTGGCCGCCGAACGTGCGGCTGCCGACCTGCTCGGGATGCCGACCGAGGTAGGAGTCCTCTCCGATCTGCTCGAGATCCAGCAACGCCAACAGCGTGTCCAGATCGGCGGATCTCGTCGGACGTAATCCTGCCCCCGCGTCGGTCACCCGAGTTGCCCCCTTCTAGTGGTCTTCCTCCCCGATCCGGTGCACGTGGATCAGGTTGGTCGAGCCTACTGTGCCGGGCGGGGAACCGGCGACGATGACCACGAGGTCACCCTTGTTGTAGCGACCGAGCGAGAGCAGCGCGTGGTCGACCTGCGTGAACATCTGATCGGTCGAGGCCACGGCCTCCACCAGGAACGTCTCGGTACCCCACGACAACGCCAACTGGCGGCGCACCGCCTCGAGCGGCGTGAACGCCAGCAACGGAAGCGGCGAATGCAACCGCGCCAACCGGCGGACCGTGTCCCCCGACTGCGTGAACGCCACCAGCGCCTTCGCATCCAGACGCTCACCGATATCACGGGCACCGTAGGAGATGACACCACGCTTGGTCCGCGGCACGTGCGTCAGCGGCGGCACCCGCGCCGGATCGGTCTCGACGGCCTGGAGGATCCGGGCCATCGTCTGCACCGTCTCCATCACGTACTTACCCACCGACGTCTCACCCGAGAGCATCACCGCGTCCGCGCCGTCGAGCACCGCGTTCGCCACATCCGACGCCTCGGCACGGGTGGGCCGCGAGTTCTCGATCATCGATTCGAGCATCTGCGTCGCCACGATCACCGGCTTCGCGTTCTCCCGCGCGATCTGGATCGCCCGCTTCTGCACCAACGGCACCTGCTCGAGCGGCAACTCCACACCCAGGTCGCCGCGCGCCACCATCACCGCATCGAACGCCAGCACGACCGCCTCGAGGTTCTCGATGGCCTCGGGCTTCTCGAGCTTCGCGATCACCGGGACACGACGGCCGACACGATCCATCACCGCGTGCACCAACTCGACATCCGCCGGCGAACGCACGAACGACAACGCGATGAAATCGACACCCAGGGACAACGCAAACTCGAGGTCCTCGATGTCCTTCTCGGACATCGCCGGCACCGACACGTTCATCCCGGGCAGCGACACACCCTTGTTGTTGGACACCGGACCGCCCTCGGTGACCCGGCACACCACGTCGTCGCCCTCGACGGCCTCGACCACCAGGCCGACCTTGCCGTCGTCGACGAGTAACCGGTCCCCGGGCTGCGCGTCCTGCGCGAGCTGCTTGTACGTGGTCGAGACGCGGTCGTGGGTGCCCTCGCAGTCCTCGACCGTGATCCGGATCTGCTCCCCGGTCTCCCAGTACGTCTTCCCCTCGACGAACCGGCCCAGACGAATCTTCGGGCCCTGCAGGTCGGCCAGGATGCCGACCGCACGCCCCGTCGCCTCGGACGCCGCACGCACCCGCCGATAGTTGTCCTCGTGATCGGAATGATCACCGTGACTGAAGTTCAGTCGCGCTACGTCCATCCCGCTCTCGACGAGCTCACGTACGCGGTCGCCAGAGGCAGTCGCAGGGCCAAGTGTGCAGACAATCTTCGTACGTCGGGTCACGAGGAAAGCCTAGTCAATGTGAGGAACGAACTCTATTTGGCAGGAGAACGCACGGTGACGACCGGGTGAGCGTCAGACGACGGTGAGCGGCAGCGCCGTCGGATGGACGGGGGCGGGCAGTTCCGAACTGCCGGTCAGGTAGGCGTCGACGCCCCGCGCAGCGGACCGCCCTTCCGCGATGGCCCACACCACCAGGGACGCCCCGCGGTGCGCGTCGCCGCACACGAAGACGCCGGGAGTCGCGGTCTGCCAATCGGATCCGCACGAGAGCGAACCTCGCCGGTTGGTTACGAGATCGAGATCGTCGAGCAGCGGACCATGTTCGGCCCCCTCGAAGCCGATCGCGAAAAGAGCTAGGTCGCAGGGCAGTTCGATCTCCTCACCGACCGGAACGATCATCCTTCTGCCCGAATCGTCCCGGCCCAGACGCACCTCGGCGAGGATCATCGACCGCACGTGCCCGTCGGCATCGCCGAGGAAACGCTGGACCGCGACCTCG
The DNA here is from genome assembly GCF_058797375.1 of Prescottella sp. GW823-FHT02E09. Taxonomy (NCBI): domain Bacteria; kingdom Bacillati; phylum Actinomycetota; class Actinomycetes; order Mycobacteriales; family Nocardiaceae; genus Rhodococcus; species Prescottella sp. GW823-FHT02E09. The sequence continues at coordinate 98,267 of NZ_JBXAJP010000012.1, read as the reverse complement.
TAACGGCGTACCCCACCCTCCGCGTGCGCCGGGGATGTGCGCAGCACCATCGGCCAGGCCGGCCACGGAGTGGAGGATTCGTCCCGTTCGGCCGGCAGTGCCGGATGATAGTCGAGCTGGGTGACGGACAGCGCACCCTGTCGGTGTGCGGTCCCGAGGCAGTCGGCCCCGGTGTCGCCGCCACCGATGATCACGACATGCCTGCCGCGCGCGTTGATCGACGTCGGACCGTCGCCCTCGCACTCGTGATTGGAGGCGACGAGGTACTCCATCGCCAGGTGCACGCCGTCCAGGTCGCGGCCGACGACGTCGCGGTTGTCGCGCGCCTGCAGGGCGCCCGTCGCGAGCACGACCGCCTCGTACCGTTCCCGCAGTGCGGACACCGACAGATCGATGCCCACCTCGACCTCGGTGACGAAATGTGTTCCCTCCACTCGCATCTGAGTGAGCCGCTGGTCCACCACCGACTTCTCGAGCTTGAACTCGGGAATCCCGTACCGCAGCAGGCCTCCGAGTCGGTCGTCTCGTTCGTACACGGTCACTTCGTGCCCTACACGGGTAAGTTGTTGCGCCGCAGCGAGTCCTGCGGGACCCGAGCCTACGACGGCAATGTGCCTGCCGCTCCCGACCGCCGGCAGGACTGGCCCCACCGCACCCTTCTCCCAGGCGGCGTCGGCGATCGCCTGCTCGATCCTCTTGATCGTGACGCTGCCGGTGGTGTGGGTGTCGGCGAGCGAGAGGACGCAGGCGGCCTCGCAGGGCGCCGGACACACCCGTCCGGTGAACTCGGGGAAGTTGTTGGTCGCGTGCAACCGTTCCGCGGCCGCGCCCCAGCGACCGCGGCGCACCAGGTCGTTCCATTCGGGAATCAGGTTCCCCAGCGGGCACCCGGCACTGCCGGAGTGACAGAACGGAATGCCGCAGTCCATGCACCGTGTGGCCTGCTCGGAGACCTCCCGCGCACGGTCCTCGGCCGACTGCGGCTCGTACACTTCACGCCAGTCGTGGACACGTTCCTCCACGGGGCGCTTGCGCGCCTCCTGCTTGGTGACGTGTAGGAAACCTTGCGGATCAGCCACGTGCCGCCTCCATGATCGCGGTGTCGACGTCCAACCCCTCGGCCCGTGCCATCCGGGTCGCCTCGAGCACCCGCTGGTAGTCGACGGGCATCACCTTCGTGAACAGTGCCGACCGTCGCGGCCAGTCGGCGAGCACCGACGCCGCCACCGCGGACCCCGTCCATCGCAGGTGCTGTTCCACCACCACGCGCAGCCACTGCAGATCGTCACCGTTCGGTGGCTGCAACGTCACCATCGCCGTGTTGATCTTCGACAGGTCGGCGTCCAGGAGGAAGGCGATCCCGCCCGACATGCCCGCGGCGAGGTTCCGGCCGATCGGCCCGAGCACCACGACCCGGCCCCCGGTCATGTACTCGCACGCGTGATCGCCGACGCCCTCGGCGACGGCGACGGCCCCCGAGTTGCGCACACAGAAGCGCTCGCCCACCCGGCCACGGAAGTACGCGTCACCGGCCGTCGCGCCGTAGAGCAGCGTGTTGCCCGCGATCACCTGCGTCTCCGGCAGGAACAGCACGTCGTCCGCCGGCCGGACCACGATCCGGCCGCCGGAGAGCCCCTTGCCGACGTAGTCGTTGGCGTCGCCGACGAGGTCGATCGTGATTCCCGGCGGCAGGAACGCACCCAACGATTGACCGGCGGATCCCTCCAACTGCACCCGGACGGTGTCGTCCGGCAGACCTGCGGCACCGTAGCGGCGGGTCACCTCCGACCCCAGCAGCGTCCCGACGGTCCGGTTGACGTTGCGCACCGGCAGTTCCAGCCGCACCGGCAGCGCGTCCTCGAGTGCCCCCTCGGCCAGTTGGATGAGCGTGCGGTCCAGCGCCAGATCGAGTCCGTGGTCCTGCGCCCGCACGCACCGCCGCTGCGGAACGCCCACACCGGACTGCGGCTCGGTCGTGGCGAAGATCGGGCTCAGGTCCAGGCCCCGGCTCTTCCAGTGCGCCACCCCGGAGGCGGTCTCGAGAACCTCCGGATGCCCCACCGCCTCGTCCACGCTACGGAAGCCGAGGTCGGCGAGATGCCGGCGCACACCCTCGGCCACGAACCGGAAGAAGTCCGCGACGAACTCCGGTCTGCCGGTGAACCTCTTGCGCAACTCGGGATTCTGCGTCGCCACACCCACCGGGCAGGTGTCGAGGTGGCACACCCGCATCATGATGCAGCCCGCCGCGATCAACGGCGCCGTGGAGAATCCGTACTCCTCCGCGCCGAGCAGCATCGCCACGACCACGTCCCGCGCGGTGCGCAGACCACCGTCGCACTGCATCGTGATCCGGTCGCGCAATCCGTTGAGCACCAACGTCTGCTGCGCGTCGGCGAGCCCGATCTCCCACGGCAGCCCGGCGTGCTCGAGCGACGTCAACGGCGACGCCCCGGTGCCGCCGTCGTGACCGGAGATCAGCACGACGTCGGCGTGCGCCTTGCTCACGCCGGCGGCGACCGTGCCGACACCGACCGAGCTGACCAGCTTGACGTGTATCCGGGCCTGCTCGTTCGCGTTCTTGAGATCGTGGATCAGCTGGGCGAGATCCTCGATCGAGTAGATGTCGTGGTGCGGCGGGGGCGAGATCAGGCCCACGCCGGGCGTCGAGTGCCGCGTCCGCGCGATCCACGGATACACCTTGTAGGCGGGCAACTGACCGCCCTCCCCCGGCTTGGCGCCCTGCGCCATCTTGATCTGCACGTCGGTCGCGTTCACGAGATAGTCGCTGGTCACGCCGAATCGCCCGCTCGCGACTTGCTTGACGGCGCTGCGCCGCTGCGGATCGTGCAGCCGGTCGGCGTCCTCACCGCCCTCGCCGGAGTTCGACCGCCCGCCGATCCGGTTCATCGCGACGGCGATGGTCTCGTGCGCCTCCGCCGAGATCGAGCCGTAACTCATGGCGCCGGTGTTGAACCGGGTGAAGATAGACTCGGCCGGTTCCACCTCGTCGAGTGGGACGGGCGGGCGCAGTCCTCGACGGAACTCGAACAGCCCGCGCAGGGTGCCTCCCTCCGCCGAGAGCCGGTCCACCTCCGCGCTGTATCGCTCGAACACGTCGGCCCGTCCGGTCCGGGTCGCGTGCTGGAGCAGGAACACGGTCTCCGGTGTGAACAGGTGCAGTTCACCGTCGCGGCGGTACTGGTAGATGCCGCCCACATCGAGGCGGCGATGGACCTGCGCCGACGGGCTCTCCGGGTACGCCAGCCGATGGCGCAGCTCCACCTCCCGTGCCAGTACGTCCAGACCCACCCCGCCGAGCCGGCTGACCGTGCCGGTGAAGTACTCGTCGACCACGTCGCGCGATAGACCGATTGCCTCGAAAACCTGTGCAGCAGTGTACGACCCGACGGTGGAGATTCCCATCTTCGACATCACCTTCAGCACGCCCTTGCCGAGGGCTGTGAGGTAGTTACGCACCGCCACCGAGGATTCCACACCGGTCAACTCGCCCTCGGCGACGAGATCCTCGATCGTCTCCATCGCGAGATACGGGTTGACCGCCGCCGCCCCGAATCCGATGAGCAACGCCATGTGGTGCACCTCGCGGGCGTCACCCGTCTCGACCACCAGCGCCACCTTCGTACGCTCTTTGGTGCGCACCAGGTGGTGGTGAACCGCCGACACCGCGAGCAGCGACGGGATCGGCGCCCGCAGGTGATCGGAGTCACGATCGGAGATCACCAGTGTCCGAGAGCCGTTCGCAATCGCGGCGCTGGCCGCCGCCCGCAGGTCCTCGATCGCCTCGGCCATGCCCGCGCCGCCGCTGTCGGCGCTGTAGAGCGCGCGCAGGACGGTCGCTGCGAACCCCGGGCAGTCGCCGTCGGCGTTGATGTCGATGATCTTGCCGAGTTCGTCGTTGTCGAGGACCGGCCACGACAGCACGAGCTGACGACACGACGCCGCCGTCGGTTGGAGGAGATTCTGTTCCGGGCCCATCACCCGGCGCAGTGACGTGACGATCTCCTCCCGGATCGCGTCCAGCGGCGGGTTGGTGACCTGCGCGAACAACTCGACGAAGTAGTCGTACAGCAGCCGTGGACGCTGCGAGAGCACCGCCACCGGGGTGTCGGTGCCCATCGACCCGAGAGGTTCGCCGCCGGACGCCGCCATCGGCGCGAGCAGGACGCGTTCCTCCTCCTCGGTGTACCCGAACGCCTGCTGCCGTCGTACCACCGACTCGTGGTCGTGCGGGATGCGGCCCCGGCTCGGGAGCGCACGCAACTCGAGCAGTCCGGCATGGAGCCACTCCCGGTACGGCTGCCGGGACGCGAGCTCCGCCTTGATCTCGTCGTCGGGCACGATCCGCCCGGCCGCGGTGTCGACCAGGAACATCTCTCCCGGCTCGAGGCGACCCTTGGCGATCACATCCGATTGGGGTATGGGCAGAACACCGCTCTCGCTCGCGAGCACGATGCGCCCGTCGCTGGTGTGCCACCACCGGCCCGGCCGGAGCCCGTTGCGGTCGAGGACCGCGCCCACGACTGTGCCGTCGGTGAACGTCATGCAGGCCGGGCCGTCCCACGGCTCCATCAACGACGCGTGGAACTGGTAGAACGCGCGGAGATCGTCACCCAGCGCCGTGTGGTTCTCCCACGCCTCCGGGATCATCATCGACACCGCGTGCGGCAGCGACCGGCCACCCAGGTGCAGCAACTCGAGGACCTCGTCGAACGACGCGGAGTCCGAGGCGTCGGGCGTGCAGATCGGATAGAGCCGTTCGAGAGCGCCCGGAATGACGTCACTGTGGAGCATCGCCTCCCGCGAGCGCATCCGGTTCCGGTTCCCACGCACGGTGTTGATCTCCCCGTTGTGCGCGACGTACCGGAACGGGTGCGCCAACGGCCAGGACGGGAACGTGTTGGTCGAGAATCGGCTGTGTACGACGGCGATCGCGCTCGTGATCCGGCGGTCCCGCAAATCGGAGAAGTACAACGCCAACTGGGCGGTCGTCAACATTCCCTTGAACGTCATCGTCCGACTCGACAGCGACGGAAAGTACACACCCGTGCCGGCCTGCTCGATCTCCGGTGTCACCGACTCCGCGCGCTTGCGCAGCCCGTACACCCGACGATCCAACTCGATCCCGGCCGGTCGGACGCCGTCGATCGGCGGTGCGGACACGAACAGGAACGTCATGTGCGGCATGCAGGACCGGGCCGTCGCACCGATGTCGGCACCGATCGGGTCCACGCGGAGCTCGTGCCAACCGAGGATCTCGACGTCCTCGCGGTCCGCGATGGTCGCCACCCGGCGGCGCGCCTCCGCACGCCGACCGGGATCCGCGGGCAGGAAGCAGATGCCGGCCGCGAACGACGCGGCACCGTCCGCCGACGACGACGGCAAGTCGAAATCGACCAGCTCGCGGAGGAAGTCGACCGGCAGCTGGATGAGGATTCCCGCGCCGTCACCGCTGTTGACCTCGGCGCCCGCGGCCCCACGATGCTCGAGGTTCTCGAGGGCGAGCAGCGCGTCCGCGACGATCGCGTGCGATCGGCGACCTCGGACGTCGGCGACCATCGCAACCCCGCACGAGTCCGATTCACGGTCGGGAACATAGAGGCCACCGGAATCGGGTTGCCGAGAGAACAGCACCGAACACCTCCACACCGGCCGCGGAAGTCTTCGACCGCGACCACCTGTTCGCGCATCACGCACTTCTCGGGGCGACTCCCTCATAGGAGTCGCCGACTACGGGCGCTGACTGCGTTGATCGGGGTCCACCGGCATTGCTGTCGACCCGTGAAGGTTGCCGAGTTCCACACCCGGCCGGGCCAGTTTACCGCGCCATGGCCACCCGAAGCGATGCCGAAAACGCACGCCGCCCGCGCCGATATCGGCGCGGGCGGCGGCGGTCGAGTACGTCAGGTGCGGTCGGCCTCGGACGGCGCGGGATCGCCCGGCGGGGGTGGGTAGCTCGGCCCGGCGCCCCAGCCCGGACCGTTGCCGACCCCGGAAAACGTGTCCCAGCCCGGTCCGGCCGCTCCGCTGCCGGACGGCGGCACGGCCGAGGTGCCCGACGTCGACTCCGTCATGGATGCGTCGGCCGTCGCGTCGTAGTCGAAGGCCGCGCCGAACTCGGGCGACCCGCCGGGTTCGACGGACTGGTCGTCACGCTCGGTGGGTTCGGTCATTTCTTCTCCCTTCCGCTGTCGGTGCGGTCACCGCGATCACTGTCGGCGTCGACGGGACCCGGGACGGAGTCGTCGCCGACTGCGGGCGCCGCGACGCCGACCGTTCCGTCGCTACCGTGGCCGCGCGGCTGCAGATCCTCCGGATTCTCCCGACCCTTCTTCGCGAGCACGAAGTAGGCGACGGCACCGACGAAGACGATCGCCGACGTGAACGAGTTCACCCGGATGCCCAGGATCTCGGACGCGTGATCCGACCGCATCAGCTCGATCCAGAAGCGGCCCGCACAGTATCCCGCCACGTAGAGCGCGAACAGTCGGCCGTGACCGATCTTGAACCTGCGGTCCACCACGACGAGCAGCACGACGATCAGCAGATTCCACACCAGTTCGTAGAGGAACGTGGGGTGAACCACCTGCAGCACGACACCGTTGGATACACCGTCGAGTGTGTCGACCCGGCCCGCGGCGTCCGTGCGCTCGTAGATCTCGAGCCCCCACGGGACCGTCGTCTCGCGGCCGTAGAGCTCCTGGTTGAACCAGTTACCGAGACGACCGATGGCCTGCGCCAGGATGATGCCCGGCGCGATCGCGTCGCCCAACGCCGGCAGCGGGATCCCCCGGCGTCGGCAGCCGATCCAGGCGCCGACGGCACCGAGCGCCACCGCACCCCAGATACCGAGGCCGCCCTGCCAGATCTTCAGCGCGTCGACAGGGTTCCCGCCGTCACCGAAGTACGTCGGCCAGTCCGTGAGGACGTGATACAGCCGGCCACCGATCAGACCGAACGGCACCGCCCAGACGGCGATGTCGAGGACCGTGCCCTTCTCGCCGCCGCGCGCCACCCAGCGCCGATCGCCCCACACGATCGCCACGACGATGCCGGCGATGATGCAGAGCGCGTACGCACGCAGGGCCAGCGGACCGAGATGCCACACCCCCTGCGGTGGGCTGGGGATGTACGCGAGGAGTTGCGTCGAAGTCGCTATCGGAGTCACGGGGCCACGGTAGCCGAGCGCACGCCCTCCGCGAGTTCCGTGGTGAGTGCGCGGACCGCGCCCAGGCCCTGCTCCACCGCGGAGACGATCGCGGATCCGACGATGACAGCGTCCGCGTACGCCGCGATCTCGGCGGCCTGCGCACCCGACCGGACGCCGAGTCCGACACCGACCGGGATGTCCGAGTGGGCACGGATCCGGGCGGTGAGCTCCGGCGCCATCGACGACACCGCGTCACGCGCACCGGTCACACCCATCGTCGACGCCGCGTAGATGAACCCGCTGCTCGCCTCGAGGGTCATCGCCAACCGCTCCTCGGTGGAGGACGGCGCGACGAGGAAGATCCGATCCAGGTGGTGCGCCTCGGAGGCCTCCATCCATTCACCGGCCTCCTCGGGGATCAGGTTCGGGGTGATCAGGCCGAGGCCACCCGCGCTCGCGAGATCGCGGGAGAACCTGTCCACGCCGTACTGCAGCACCGGGTTCCAGTACGTCATGACGACCGCGTTGCCACCCACCGACGCGATCTGCTCGACGACGGTGAACACGTCGCGCACCCGCACGCCGTTGCGCAGCGCGGTCTCGGCGGCCGTCTGGATGGTCGGTCCGTCCATCACCGGATCGGAGTACGCGATGCCGACCTCGATGATGTCGCAACCGGCGTCCACCATCGTCTTGAAGACGTCGATCGACGTGGCGACGTCCGGGTAGCCGGCCGGCAGGTAACCGACGAGTGCGGCGCGCTCCTCCTCACGGCACTTCGCGAACGTGGGTGCCAGGCGTGAGTCTCGTTGGGTCACTTGGCCGTACCTTCCTTGCTCGAATCGGCGGTGGCATCAGCGGCGCCGCCGGCGGTATCGGTGTCGTTGTCGAACAGACCGAACCACTGCGCGGCGGTGTCCATGTCCTTGTCGCCACGGCCGGACAGGCTGACGACGATGATCGCGCCGTCGCCCAGTTCACGACCCAGCTTCAGCGCGCCCGCGACCGCGTGCGCCGACTCGATCGCCGGGATGATGCCCTCGCGCCGCGACAGCAGCAACAGCGCGTCCATCGCCTCGGCGTCGGTGACGGGCTCGTAGGACGCCCGTCCGGTGTCTTTCAGGTAGGCGTGCTCGGGTCCCACACCCGGGTAGTCGAGACCGGCCGAGATCGAGTGCGACTCGATGGTCTGACCGTCCTCGTCCTGCAGCAGGTACGAGTACGCGCCCTGGAACGCGCCCGGGGTGCCGCCCGCGAAGGTGGCGGCATGCCGACCGGTCTCGACGCCGTCACCGGCCGCCTCGTAACCCACCAGCTTGACCGTCGGATCGTCGATGAACGCGTGGAAGATGCCGATCGCGTTGGAGCCGCCACCGACACACGCCACGACGGCGTCCGGCAGACGGCCCGTCAGCGCCTGCACCTGGGCGCGGGCCTCGATCCCCACGATGCGCTGGAAGTCGCGCACGATCATGGGGAACGGGTGCGGTCCGGCCGCGGTACCGAAGCAGTAGTAGGTCCGATCGGCGTTGGTGACCCAGTCCCGCAGCGCCTCGTTGATCGCGTCCTTCAACGTCGCCGAACCGGTCTCGACGGACACGACCTCGGCGCCCAGCAGGCGCATGCGGGCCACGTTGAGCGCCTGACGACGCGTGTCGACCGCCCCCATGTAGACGATGCACTCGAGACCGAGCAGCGCGCACGCCGTCGCGGTGGCGACACCGTGCTGACCGGCGCCGGTCTCGGCGATGACACGGGTCTTACCCATGCGCTTGGCGAGCAGCACCTGCCCGAGCACATTGTTGATCTTGTGGGATCCGGTGTGGTTGAGATCTTCCCGCTTGAGCACGATGCGGGCACCACCGGCGGCCTCGCGCATGCGGGTGGCCTCGAAGACCGGCGACGGGCGTCCGGTGTAGTCGCGCTGCAGCCGATCCAGCTCGTCCAGGAACGAGTCGTCCCCGCGGGCCTTGTCGTACTCGGCGGTGACCTCCTCGATCACCGCCATGAGCGCCTCGGGGACGTGACGCCCGCCGTACACGCCCCAGTGGCCGCCGGGATCGGGCTCATGGGTGGAGCGCTCGGTCAGACCGGCGCTGGCGGGGGGCAGATTCCCGCCCTTGGAGACGAGGGCCTCATTGCGTGAACTCACGTCCCCAGTCTGCCCCAACCCCGACGAGAACGAGTGGTCGGGTCCGCCGGTGGCCGACGACTCAGCGAGCCGGCTTGGGGCACGACGGATGCGCACCCGCCGTCACCAGATCCGAAACAGCGGTCCGCGGGTCGCCGCTGGTCACCAGACCCTCGCCGACGAGGACCGCATCCGCTCCGGCACCCGCGTAGGCCAGCAGGTCCGCGGTGCCACGAACACCGGACTCGGCGATCTTGACGACGCTCGACGGCAGCCCCGGGGCGATCCGCCCGAACGTGTCCATGTCGACCTCGAGGGTCTTGAGATTGCGCGCGTTCACGCCGATGACGCTGGCGCCGGCCTCGAGGGCGCGGTCGGCCTCGGCCTCGGTGTGGACCTCGACCAGCGCGGTCATTCCGAGCGACTCGGTGCGGTCGAGCAGCGACGCGAGCACGTGCTGCTCGAGGGCCGCGACGATCAGCAGGATGACGTCCGCGCCGTGCGCGCGCGCCTCGTGGATCTGGTACGGCCCGACGATGAAGTCCTTGCGCAGGATCGGGATGTTCACCGCCCGGCGCACCGAGTCGAGGTCTGCGAGCGAACCGTGGAAGCGGCGCTCCTCGGTGAGCACGCTGATCATCCGCGCACCACCGGCCTCGTACGCGGACGCGAGGACGGCGGGATCCGGGATGTCGGCGAGTGCACCCTTCGACGGGCTCGCGCGCTTCACCTCCGCGATGACGCCGATGCCCGGAGCACGCAGTGCCGCGGCGGCGTCCAGTGCGGGCGGCGCTGCGGCAGCGGCGGCCTTGACGGCGGCCAGGTCGAGAACGGCCTCGCGGGCGGCGACATCGGCGCGCACCCCGTCGAGAATCGAGTCGAGAACGGTCATCGTGGCTCGAGTCCTTTCCGGCATGTCAACCGATGTGTGAGGTACCTCATCGGATCTTGACTCAGCCTAGAGGTAGGGGTTATTCGGTCTCCCGGCGGGTACCCGACTGGCCGGTGTCCTTGCTCACATCCGTCGCCGGAGGGGTTGACTCGCCGGTACCGGATGCCGCGTCGTCGTCGCGGACGGTGGGGTCTTCACCGGCGTCGAGGGCATCCCACAGCATGCGCTGGGTCGGCGGCTCGTCCTTCTTGTCGACGTCCGAACGCTTGGTGGCAGCGTCGCGGCGGGCGGCCGGACTGTCGTACTTCGACGAGAGTCCGCCCGTCGCAGCCGGTTTCCGGATGAGCATGAACGCCGCGGCGAGCGCCGCGACCGAGCCCAACAGCACCAGCACCGCCGGTAGGACGGAGACCTCGGTCGCGGTCACCTGCGTGGCGACCCGCTCGAATCCGGCGATATCGGCGGCCTTGTCGTCGGACGCGCCGCCGGCCAGCAACCCGATCGCGGGAATCGCGGCGACGACCGCGACGATCGCGACCAGCAGGCCCAGGACTCGCACGAGCCAGCCGCGCACCGCGAATGCGGCCGCGATCGCCGCGACCAGCGCGAGTGCCAGTGGTGTGGTCGCCGCCGCCCAGGTGCCGCCGTCGAGGGTCGTCACCCGATCCTCGCCCAGCCCGTCGGACGACGTCACCGTCACCCACGTCATCCGCGACGCGCCCCACAGGCACACCGCGGCGACTGCGAGCAGCAGCGCCGCCACCCCCGTCGCGCGCCGGCCGGATGCGCTGCTTCCGGTCTTGTTCTCACTCACCGATGTTCACCTCCGAATGGTCCCCGAAGGACCGCAACGTCTGTGCCGCAGCGATAGCACTCAGGACCGCCATCGCCTTGTTCCTCGCCTCGGTGTCCTCGTACACGGGGTCCGAGTCCGCCACCACGCCGGCGCCCGCCTGGACGTACGCGGTGCCGTCCTTGATCAACGCGGTGCGGATCGCGATCGCGGTGTCCGCATCGCCCGTGAAATCGAGGTAGCCGACGATGCCTCCGTAGATTCCGCGGCGAGTCGGCTCGAGTTCGTCGATCAGTTCCATCGCGCGGACCTTCGGCGCACCCGACAGCGTGCCGGCCGGGAAACACGCGGTGACCGCGTCGAGGGCGTGCTTGCCCTCCGACAGGCGCCCGGTCACGGTCGACACCAGGTGCATCACGTGGCTGTAGCGCTCGATGTGGCGGTAGTCGTGCACCTTCACGGTGCCTGGCTCACACACCCGGCCCAGGTCGTTGCGGCCCAGGTCCACGAGCATCAGGTGCTCGGAGTTCTCTTTCTCGTCCGCGAGGAGATCCTTCTCGAGCAGGATGTCGTCCTCCTCGGTGGCGCCGCGCCACCGGGTGCCCGCGATCGGGTGGGTGGTCGCGATGCCTTCCTTGACCGTGACGAGCGCCTCGGGGCTGGAGCCGACGATCGAGAACGCCGTCTCGCCGTCCGCGCCGGGCACCTGCACGAGATACATGTACGGGCTCGGGTTCGAGGCCCGCAGCATCCGGTAGACGTCGATCGGCTCTGCAGCGCAGTCCATCTCGAAGCGCTGCGAGAGCACCACCTGGAACGCCTCGCCGGCCTCGATCTCACCGATCAGCCGGCGGACGTCCATGCCGAAGCTCTCGGTGGTGCGCTGGCGGCGGTAGTCGGGCTGCGGGCGGGCGAACGTCGAGACCGTCGAGGGGGCCGGCGCGGCGAGCGCGGCGGTCATCCGGTCCAGGCGCGCGACGGCATCGTCGTACGCGGCGTCGACGCGCTCGTCGGAACCGTCCCAGTTGACGGCATTGGCGATGAGGGTGATCGCGCCCTCGTGGTGGTCGACCGCGGCCAGATCGGTGGCGAGCAGCATCACCATCTCGGGGATCTGCAGGTCGTCGACGGCATGACTGGGCAGTCGTTCGAGGCGCCGGACGGCGTCGTAACCGAGGAATCCCACCATGCCGCCGGTGAGCGGCGGCAGATCCGGCAACCGCTCGGAGCGCAGCAACTCGAGCGTGCGCCCCAGCGCTTCCAGGGGATCGCCGCCGGACGGCGCCCCCACCGGCACGTTGCCGAACCACGCGGCCTCGCCGTCCTGCACGGTCAGCGCGGCGGGACTGCCCGCGCCGATGAACGACCAGCGCGACCACGAGCGGCCGTTCTCCGCGGACTCGAGCAGAAAGGTGCCCGGACGGTTGCCCGCCAGCTTGGTGTAGGCCGACAGCGGAGTCTCGGCATCCGCCAACACCTTTCGAATGACGGGCACTACACGATGCTCCGCCGCGAGAGCCCGGAACTGCTCACGGGTGGTGGTCGAATCGTGCCGGGGCCCCTCGCCTGGAACTGCCGAGGGAGCTGCTGGGATGGTGGTGGACTCGCCGCGCATGCACCCATCATCCCAGCAATGCCGATCGAGCCCGCGCACGCGGGTAGCGTCAGCGCCCATGAAGCCCGGTGAGCTCGCACCCGATTTCGACCTGCCCGACCAGGACGGCACGCGCCGGACGCTCACGTCGCTGCTCGCCGGCGGGCCGGTCGTGCTGTTCTTCTACCCGGCCGCGTCGACCCCGGTGTGCACCGCCGAGGCCTGCCATTTCCGGGACCTGACCGCCGACTTCGCCGCAGCCGGCGCCGTCGTGGCCGGCATCAGCCGTGACTCCGTCGACAAGCAGGCGAGTTTCGCCCGCGCGCAGTCGTTCGACTACCCACTGCTCGCCGACGTCGACGGCACCGTCGCCGAGCAGTACGGCGTCAAGCGCGGACTGCTCGGCAAGATCACGCCCGTCAAGCGGACCACGTTCGTCATCGACACCGACCGCACCGTCCTCGAGGTGATCGCGAGCGAGGTACGGCCGAACCTGCACGCCGACCGGGCACTCGAACTGGTCCGCAGCCGCGCCTGAGGCAACGTCAGGCCACCTGGATCGACCGCTTCGCCAGGCCCATCCAGAATCCGTCGATCACCTGCCGCGGGGTCTGCTCCGGGTCGTTCGAGGCGCCGAGTGTGACGAACAGCGGCGCGAAGTGCTCGATCGTCGGGTGCGCGTACGGCATGCCCGGCGCCTGCGCGCGGAAGTCGAGCAGGGCGTCGACGTCGCCGGCGGCCAGTCGCTCCCCCGCCCACGCGTCGAACTCGGCCGACCAACCCGGTGCCGTCGCGTCCGGCGACGGATCGCGCAGGAACGGCAGCCCGTGCGTGGTGAAGCCGGAACCGATGATGAGCACACCCTGCTCGCGCAGCGGGCGCAGGCGCCGCCCGAGTTCGAGCAGTCGTTGCGGGTCGAGGGTCGGCATCGAGATCTGCAGGACCGGCACGTCCGCGTCCGGATACATCACCGTCAGCGGCACGTACGCGCCGTGATCGAGGCCGCGATCCGGCTGATGGTAGACCGGTTCGTCGTCGGGCATGAGCGCGGCGACCCGGCGGGCCAGTTCCGGCGCACCGGGCGAGGCGTAGGTCACCTCGTAGAACCTGCGCGGGAATCCGCCGAAGTCGTACACGAGCGGCGTGCCGGTCTCGATGGCGCCGATGGTGAGCGGCGCCGATTCCCAGTGCGCCGAGACGACGAGGATCGCCGTGGGGCGCGGCAGGTCGGACGACCACTGCGTGAGCTCGCGGACCCACCGCTCGCTGTCGACCAGCGGGGGTGCGCCGTGGCTGAGGAAGATCGCGGGCATGTCGGTCACAGGAACTCCTTTGTTGAAGCTTCAAGTTAACATGTGACTCAACGCGCGCGACCCCCCGCTATTCCCCGATCACCGGCACCTGGCCGATGTTTGACACGCTGGTACCCGAACACCGACTTTCAGCGATCGGAGAACGACCCGATGGGCGCGCAGGACAGCACCGGCACCAAGTGGCTCACGGCAGACCAACAGGAGGCCTGGCGAGCCCTCGTCTCCATCGTCACGCGGCTGCCCGCAGCGCTGGACACCCAGCTGCAGCGAGACTCCGACCTGACACATTTCGAGTACTTCGTCCTCGCCGTGCTGTCCGAGGCGACGGACCGGCGACTTCGACTGTCGGAGCTGGCGCAACAGGCCAACGCGTCTCTCTCTCGGCTGTCGCACGTCGTGACGCGACTGGAGAAGCGGGGTTGGGCGCGCCGCGAGACGGTCGCCGGCACGCGCGGGGCGTTCGCGGTCCTGACCGACAACGGGTACGACAAGGTCGTCGAGGCCGCACCCGGACACGTCGAGACCGTGCAGGCACTGGTGTTCGAGGGACTCGATTCCGCTCAGGTGGCCCAGCTGTCGTCGCTGGGCCAGGCCCTCGTCGACCAGCTGGACAGGGGAATCGCGGCGGGCACGGGCAAGGCCTAGCCGGATCGGCGAGGCGGCCGCCATGGCAGTGGAACCGGCATTCCCCGAGCGCTTCCCCTGGCACGGGACGCTCACCCTGACCCCCGGCGCGGTCCTCTTCCGCGGCACGGGCGGCAACGCGGATCTCCACGCGCATCACGCAGTGCAGGTGATGGTCTCACTGGACGAGCCGTTCGTTCTCGAGGTCGAGGACGACACCGTGCATTCTGCGGTTGCGGTGGTTCCGAGCGGGCTACCGCACCGACTGCGCTGCAACTCCCGCAGCCTGCTCCTGATGTTGGTGGAGCCCTTCGGTCCGCGTGGCCGGGGCCTCGGCGTCGTGGGAGAACGAAGCCGCGGCCGGGAGTTCGCGGACGCACTCACGCGCATCGTCACCGAACATGCCGACGACGCGAACGCCGTGACCGCGATCGACCGCGTCGTTCGGGCAGTCACCCCGTCGGTGCCACGTCGGCCCACCCACCTGTCCGAACCGGTCCGCGCGGCGCTTCGGTACCTGGAGGAGAACTCCGGTGCACATCCGACGCTCGCACGTGCGGCTGCCGAGGCCCACCTGTCCCCCTCCCGCCTGACCCACCTGTTCACCGCAGAGGTGGGCATTCCGTTTCGGCGCTACGGCCTGTGGGTCCGGCTGCGGACCGTGGCAGAGCGAGTGGCGTTCGGCGACAACCTGACTCAGGCCGCGGTCGCGGCGGGCTTCAGCGACTCCGCGCACCTCAGTCGCGTGTTCAAGAGCAATTTCGGACTGAGCCCTTCAGCCCTTCTGGGTATGACGTTCGACCGCGACGTATGGCCCGGGGGCACGCCCTGAACCGACCGGGGACCCACCGCGAAGATCAGCCGCAACGTTCAAGCCCTGCGGCGCCCGCCCCACATACGTTCGGTTCATGGACGTTCACCTGCAGCCCACCCCGATCCTCGACTACGACCACCGCTCGATTCAGGCACTGATCGCACAGCACGGATGGCTCGATTTGCCCTACGGGATCCGCATCGGCGCGGTCTACGACTTCGTCAGGGACGGGATCGGCTTCGGCTACAACGCATCCGACACACTGTCCGCGTCGCGGGTGCTGGCGGACGGATACGGCCAGTGCAACACCAAGACCACACTCCTGATGGCCCTGCTGCGGGCCGTCGACGTGCCCTGCCGCTTCCATGGGGCGACCATCGACAAGCTTCTGCAGAAGGGCGTCGTCGACGGGATCCCCTTCCGCCTGGCCCCTCGGGACATCCTCCACAGTTGGGCAGAGGTCCGGTTCGACGACCGATGGGTCGACCTGGAAGGAGTCATCCTCGATGCCGACTACCTGGCAGGACTACGCAACACCGTCGCGTCGGACGGCGCGTTCCTCGGGTACGGCGCAGGCACCGAGGACATCGGTGACCCGCCGGTGGCCTGGACCGGCACCGACACCGCGATCCAGAAGACCGGCGTGAACCGCGACCTCGGCACGTACGACGATCCGGACGCGTTCTACCGAGAGCACGGGACCAACCTCACCGGGCTCCGGAAACTGCTGTACCAGCGGGTGATCCGACACGCAATGAACCGCAGGGTCGCCGCGATCCGCGGTTGCGCATCGCTCCCGACGCAGCGAGGCGTCGGCGCCTGACGGGTCCCGGGCGCGCGATCAGCCCAGCGGTTCGCCGCCGACGCCCCAGTGCTCGCGCGGCACCTCGGTGATGGTGACCCACACCGAGGAGGCGTTCTTGCCGGTCGCCTCGGCGTACGCCTTGGTGACGGCGGCGATGGTCTCGCGCTTCTGCTCGGCGGTGAGTCCCGGCGTCTGGCTGATCTGAATCAACGGCATGCCGGAGATTGTGTCAAACGCCGGGCACACCGAAGCAGATGCGGCCGGGTGCCGTCGGGGTTCGGCGCTGTTGGTGTTGAGGCCTGAGCGGCTGCACGACGCACGATGTGACCGCCGGACCTGCCGTCCCGGCGTTGTCCGTCAGTCGACGCGCAGGGACTCGGGCTGGGCATTTCGGGTCTCGAGCGGCGGCAGGAATCCTCCGATCAGGATCATCGTCACGGCGAGACCGAGATGGAGCCAGTTGTCCGCGTCGTTGACCGGGATGAAGTTCGCCGGGTCGTCATGACTGATCGACACACCGTAGATCCAGACCGCGAAGTAGACCACTCCCCCGCCGATCAGGTAGATCCGGGCGAGATCGAGGCGGCGCGCCATCAAGATGCCGACCACACCGAAAGCCAGATGGACGAGGTTGTGCAGAACCGACACCTCGAAAAGTCCGAGGAGCTTCGCATCCGACTGATGCCCTGCCCACGTCATGGTGTCGTAGTCGGTCGTGATCCCGGGAATGAACCCCAGTATTCCTACCAGCAGGAAGACCACGCCGAAGGCCAGCGCCACCATCTCAGTGGCTGAACGCTTTCGGTTCGAGACCGACCGCTTGTCGCTGGACATATCGCACCCCTCGTTCCGGTTCGAAATCGTCTACCCGGTGAGATACCCGAAATCGACGTCGCTAACCAACGAGAGGTCCGTACCGGCGCGGGTGTAGCTCCTCCCAGGACGGGGTAGTCCAGGACCATCTCACTGATCCGAGGAGGCAGCCATGACGCAGGAACCGGACAGGCGTGCCGAAGAGGAACCTCAGTCCGAGCGCGGGGAACGAGGCTCCCGCGACACCGGAGCCGACGAACCCAGCGCGGGCGAGCACCGCAGCGAGGGCGCGTTCGAGGACGAATCGACCATCTCGACCGGCGAGCCGGGCTGGCAACGACCCAGCGACGCCGGTGGGCACGGGTCCTCCTCGCAGGACGCTGCGGTACCGCCCTACGACGACCGCCAGAAGAAGGCGAAATCCCCGGAACACATGCGGGCACGCGCCGGCAATCCCGACGGCGGCGGGCAGGCACAGAAGAGCGCAGTCGAGCACGAGAGACCGTCGTCGGCCGACGAAGGCGTCGGACCGGCTCATCAATCGGGTACACGCCGCGGTGAGGACCATCCTCCGGAGACCACGAGCCCGGACGAGAAGTAGATCTCGGAGCCACCGAACCCCCACCCACGGTTTCCTCGACACGTGTGAGAACGCAGATCCCTGATATCCCGTCGGCATGAGCGAACGGACTGCACTGGCACCCGGATGCACACTGAAACGCTCACCGGCACCGCGCGGACGATCCGAGTGGCCGACCACGAAATCGCCCCTGGCGTCGAGAAGGACATGGGCGAGGGAGACGAGTGGCCCACGCTTCGGCGCGCGGTCCTCGAGGCCGACATCCTTCTGCCCTCGACCTACCCTCGACGCCCGCCCGGCTTGGGCAGATGTCCAGTACCCGAGCCGGCCCGCGATCACTCGTCGCATTCGGTGACATCGGATTCGTACGTCCGTCTTGTCGACCATTTCGTGTTTGAGGTCGCCCGAGAGGGGCTACCCGTCGCGTGGAGCGGCGTCGATCCGGGCCGGCGGGGTACCGGGCGCCTCTCCCACGACGAAGGAACCGGTCATGAAAGGTGGCATGCGAGTCGCCCTCGCCGTCGCGGTGGGCTACTTCCTGGGCCGAACCCGCAAGATGAAGGTCGCGCTGATGCTCGCCGGAGCTGGTGCGACCGGTCGTCTCCCGAGCAACTCTCGCGAACTGGTCCGGGAAGGCATCAAACGACTCGGTGACTCGGCGGAGGTCGGCCAGCTCACCGAGAGTGTGCGCGGCGAGCTGACCGAGGCAGCGAAACGGGCGGCGGTGGCGGCTGCGAGCAACCGGATCGACGCTCTCACGAGTCACATCGAGGGCATTGGCGAGGGAGTCGACAGGGTCGGCGACGAAGTAGGAAAGGTCGGCGAAGACGTTCTGGACGGAGCGGACACGGACGAGGAATCGAACGATAGGCGGGCGAAGTCACCCGAAACCGAAACTGCCGGCGAACGGACACGCACGACACGTCAGCGTCGAAAGCAGACCGACACCAAGCACGTTGACGGCGCTGCGGACGAACCCGAGGATGACGAACGGCCCGACGAGGAAGAGCCCGACGAGACGTCGCGGCGCCGCTCCTCGTCGACGGCGTCGCGGACATCCCCTCCACGACGTGGCTCACCGCGGACCCGCAAGGATTCGGAGCCCAAGGCCCGGACACGTTCACGGTCGACCGCATCCACTGAGGCGCCCGTGCGAAGGACGGGGAGGTGAGGACGATGACTGAAACCAAGGAAGATCGATCGCCGGGAGGCGGCGCGGACCAACTCAAGTCCTCCGTGCAGCACCTTGTCGGTGCTGTCACCGAGAAGGGGGTCAAGTCGCTGACCGACAGAGTCACATCGACGGTCGGCCACTTGGACGAGTTCGCCTCCGGCGGAGGTAGCGGCGGCCTCGCCTCCGCCATGACCGGCTTGGCCGAGGGCGAGTCACCCGCAAAGGTCGCCGTCAAGGCCGGTATGTCGAGTGTGACGGACAAGATCAAAGAGAAGGGTCACGATCTCAAGGAGAAGCTGACGGGCGGCAAGGGCAAAGGGAAGGGCAAGAAGGACAAGATCACCAACATTGTCGAACAGATCGACATCGGCGTACCGGTCGATCTGGTGTACGACCAATGGACACAGTTCGCCGATTTCCCCCGGTTCATGAAGAAGCTCGAGCAGGTGGAGCAGATCTCCGACGAGAAGATGAGATGGAAGGCGCAAGTCTTCTGGTCTCATCGCTCATGGGAGTCCACGATCCTCGAGCAGGTTCCGGACGAACGCATCGTGTGGCGTTCGAAGGGCGACAAGGGGTATCTCGACGGAGCGATCACGTTCCACGAACTCACCCCGGATCTGACCCGGGTTCTCGTTCTCATCGAGTACCACCCCCAGGGCTTCTTCGAGAAGACCGGCAACATCTGGCGCGCACAAGGGCGACGAATACGCCTCGAACTCAAGAACTTCCGACGTCACGTCATGACGCAGACACTCCTGCATCCTGAAGAGGTCGAGGGCTGGCACGGCGAGATCCACGACGGTGAGGTAACGCCGGAGGGCGACTACGAGGAGGGCAGCACAGACGGCGAGGAGGACGATGCAGATGAGGCTTCCGAGGATGCGGCGGACGACGACTCAGGGGACGAGGAGAGCTCAGCAGCAGACGACGAACTCGGTGACGAAGGCGACGCCGACGACGCAGACTCGGAACCCACGCCGCCGGCAAAGCGCCGCCGGGAAAAGGTGTCGAAGCGATGATGACCATGGTTCAGGGCGGCGGTGGAGGGGGCGGACCCGACTCCCGAAGCCTCGCCGATGTCGTCGAGACGATTCTCGACAAGGGACTCGTCATCGATGCCTACGTCCGGGTGTCGCTGGTGGGCATCGAGCTCCTCACGGTCGACGCCCGTGTCGTCGTCGCCAGCGTCGACACCTACCTGCGGTTCGCCGAGGCGGTCAACCGCTTGGAGATCTCCGATACCGAGCCGAAAGGCCTGCCGGACATGGTGCAGGACATCACCGAAGGTGGGGCGAAGACGAAGACCAAGGGAGCCATCGAGGCTGCTGGCGAGAAGGTGCTCGATTTGCTCGGCGGACCTGAGGAAGAGCGCGAAGAACAGCCTCGTGGGCGTTCCGGTGGAGGCAAGGAGCAATGACGGAGAGAGAACCCGACGCACGTACTCCCGTGGTGTACGTCTACGGTCTGGTGCCCGCCGACGTGGAAGTGAACTCGGACGCAACCGGAATCGGAGATCCACCCCGGCCATTGAGCATCGTGACGTACGACGATGTGGCGGCACTCGTCAGTGAGATCGATTCGGATGCAGCATTGGGAACACCGGACGATCTCCGCGCGCACGCAACCGTACTCGACGCCACTGCCACCGTTGCACCGGTGCTCCCACTGCAGTTCGGTGCCGTACTGACCGATACGGACGCGGTGGTATCCGAGCTGCTCGAGCCGTATCGGGACGAGTTCCACGAAGCTCTCGAGCAGCTGGACGGGTCGGTCGAGTACGTCGTCAAGGCCAGATACGTCGAAGAGGACATCCTGCGGGAGATCCTGTCCGGCGATGTCGAGGCGGGCCGCCTGCGTGAGGCCATTCGTGACCGCCCCGAGGAAGCGACCCGCGACGAACGACTGGCCCTGGGCGAACTGATCAGCCGAGGCTTGGCGGGCAAACGCGAGCACGACACCGGACGACTCGTCGAAGCCCTCGACCAGGTGGCGACGGCGGTGATCGTCCGCGAGGCCACCCATGACCTGGATGCCGGTTCGGTGGCGGTCCTCCTTCCGGCCGACAGCGGGGACGACCTGCACAAGGCCGTCACTCTCCTGTCCGACGACTGGAAGGGGCGAGTAGACGTCACGGTCATCGGACCACTCGCCGCGTACGACTTCGTGACGACGCGAGCGACGGGGCCCTGAGCCATGGGCATCTTCTCCGCCATCGTCGGCTTGCCACTCGCGCCCGTGCGCGGCGTCGTGTGGATCGGCGAGGTGGTGCGCCGGCAGGTGGAGGAGGAGACGTCGAGCCCGGCTGCGACCCGCCGCGACCTCGAAGCAGTGGAGGAAGCTCGGCGAACCGGGCAGATGTCGGCCGACGAGGCCGCTCGCGCCGAGGAGACGATTCTCGGTCGGGTCACGCGCCACGACGACCTGGTCGACAGAGAGGAGTGACGTAATGACCGGACCGGGAGATTCCGGAGACCACGCGGACCTGACCGCACCTGAGGCTGCGGCCGAGGCTGCCCGGCAGATCGCTGAACTCACCGGTCGGACCCCGATCGGAGCTGTCTCTGTCGCACCGAGTGACGAGGGGTGGTCCGTCGAAGTAGAAGTCGTCGAGGACCGCCGCATTCCGTCCTCCTCCGACGTCCTGGCCATTTATGTGGTCGTGCTGGATCTGGACGGAATCTTGTTGTCGTACCGCAGAATCCGTCAATACGCACGAGGGCAGTCCATGAAGGGTGCGGACCAGTGACCGGAACAGGAGGCGGATCCAGTCATCCCCAGCACTACAGCCAGGGTCTCGGCGGCGCCGGACACGAGCCGGCGAATCTCGGTGACATTCTCGAGCGAGTACTGGACAAGGGAATCGTCATCGCGGGCGACATCCGCGTCAACCTGCTCGACATCGAACTGCTCACGATCAAGCTCCGATTGGTGATTGCGTCGCTCGAGACCGCCAGGGAGGTCGGAATCGACTGGTGGGAGCACGATCCGTGGCTCTCCGGACACAACCGCGATCTCGAACTGGAAAACAGACGCCTGCGCACCCGCATCGAGGCGTTGGAATCCGGTGAGCGCACGGCAGCAGACTTGACGATCGACCCCTCCACGGCGATGGAGCCGATCGAACCGAGCCCCGAAGAGGAGCGCGGGTATGACTCCTGACGAAGGTGTATGGGTTTACGCGGTGACCACCGCCGGCTCGTTTCCCGTTGGGATACCGGGGATTCGGGGTGTGGCGGGAGAGGAACTGCGCACCGTCGTCGACTCCGGATTCGCCGCCGTCGTCGGCTCGGTCCAGCTGGACATGTTCGGCGAAGAGGCGCTGCGCCGCAACCTCGAGGACCTCGACTGGCTTTCGGAAACGGCGCGCCGTCACGATGCCGTCGTCGCCGCAGTCTGCGCCGGTGGTGCCACCGTGCCACTGCGACTCGCCACGGTGTACTACGACGACGACCGGGTGGGGGCGATGTTGCGTCGGAACACCGAACGGCTCGCCGAGGCGCTGGAACAGGTCACCGACCGATTCGAATGGGGAGTCAGATCCTACATGGATCTTTCCCGATCCGACCGGCGTGAGACCTCCGGAAAGACCGCCAGTACATCCGGGACGGCGTATCTCATGAAACGCCGTGCACAGGTTGCCGCGCGCGAAGACGCCGAAACTGCCGCAACCATCCGGGCCGACGAGATCTTCTCCGAGCTTGGCCGGCTCGCAGTCGCGGCTGTCCGGCAGCGACCGTCGCCGCCCGACCTCTCCCCTCGCCGGTCGATGGAGATCCTCAATGCCTCCTTTCTGGTCGACGACGCGCACACCCCCGACTTCCTCACTGCGGTCGAACAGATCGATACGCGCTCGAAAGACGTGGAAACCGTCCTCACCGGACCGTGGCCCCCATACTCGTTCACCTCTGTCGAAGTGGGCCCTCGATGAGCGCGTACCCCGACCGCCGAATTGCACTGGTCGATCTGCTCGATCGTGTCCTCGGAGGTGGCGTCGTGGTCGCGGGCGAGATCACCCTCTCCATCGCCGACGTCGACATGGTCCACATCTCCCTCCGCGCACTGGTGTCGTCAGTCGGTGCGCTCACACCATTCGCCGACGGAACGCACGAGAGCCCCCGGTGAGCAACACGGCAGACGAACGGCACGCGAGCGAGGACCGGGCCTCGCGCCGACAACCCCCATCCGTACGACAGCGGATCGACGCGGACCCGGAGTCGGTCGAACGCGGCCTGGTCGCGTTGGTGCTGACGCTCGTCGAGCTGTTGCGCCAGCTCATGGAACGGCAGGCGCTACGCCGCGTCGATGCCGGCGACCTCTCGGACGAACAGATCGAGCGCATCGGTACCACCCTGATGCTCCTCGAGGAGAAGATGGAGGAGCTGCGCGAGCATTTCGGACTCGAACCGGAGGATCTCAACATCGACCTCGGGCCTCTCGGGCCTCTCCTGGCCGATGAATGACGCCCGAACGAACTGGAAAGTGCCCACGCGCGGCCACGCCGACGAGTTCGCGACGTAAAAGCCCTTTCGAGAATCCCGGATAACGAGTTTGGAAATGACCGGCGGCGGGAACCTCTGAATCATCGCAACCGCTCGAACCAGTCCGACAGGCCGACTTCGGAGCGAGGAGTCATGAGCGAAACGTGCGCGTCCACAAGACGGCCCGAGGATTCCGGACCCGTGATCGAACTCCGCACCCCGGCCGATCCATCCCAGCTGGCCCCGATTCGAAGCCTGTCCGCGTCTTTGGCCGAGCAGTGCGATATGACGCTGGACCAGATCGCGGACCTGCGACTGGCGGTCGACGAGGCCTGCAGCACCCTCTTTCGAATCGCACTTCGCGGAAGCGACATCGTGTGCAGGTTCCGCGTCTCGCGCCATGCGTTCCGCTTCTCGGGCTGTGTCACCACCAGCGGGTCGGACGTCGACGGACCGTACGAGCGCCGATTCGGTTGGCACGTCCTGCGTACCCTGACCGACGATCTGGACCTCCACCGCCATCACGGCAGCAGTGACGGCGGGCCCTCCACCGTCACCATCTCATTCGCGATGCTGTGTGAGGACACCAGGTGACAAGCCGCATCGTCGATCGAGCCGACGAGTACTGCGATGTGAAGCCGATGTTCACGGCCCTCGTGTCGTTGGACGCCGACGATCCAGCGCGTGCAGAGCTGCGGCGATCGATCATCACTCGGTGCCTGCCATTGGCCGAGCACATTGCGCGCCGCTTCGATCGACGGGGCCAGCCGCTCGACGATCTCGTGCAGGTCGCGAGGATCGGCCTGGTCAATGCTGTGGACCGGTTCGACGTGGACCGCGGAAGCGATTTCCTGGCCTTCGCGGTGCCCACGATCATGGGCGAGATCCGTCGCCACTTCCGCGACGCAGGCTGGGCAGTCCGGGTACCGCGGCGCCTGAAGGAACTGCACCTGGACATCACCAAGGCGACGTCGACCTTGTGCCAGCAGCTCGGCCGATCGCCGACCGCCCACGAGATTGCTGTCGAGTTGGGCGTCAGTGAGGAAGACGTGCGGCGAGGCTTGCAGGCCGCAAGCGGATATCAAGCCCTCTCCGTGGATGCGGCAGTGGGAGATGCCGATCCTGGATCGACACTGGGGGATCTGTTGGGCGAACACGATGCGGCACTGGCCGGAGTCGAGGACCGAGAAGCCGTACGCGTCATCCTCGAGGGACTGACCTCTCGAGAACGAACCGTTCTGTTGCTCCGCTTCTTCGGCAATCAGACCCAGTCCCAGATCGCCACACGGATCGGCGTGTCACAGATGCACGTCTCTCGCATCCTCTCGGGCACCCTGGCGAAGCTCCGCGCTCAGGCGGAGTGGTAGCGCTCGCCCACCTGACCCGTCTGGTCCGTGGCGCGATGTGGCGGCGGTCGGTCGGAGTAGTTACTTCGCAGTGAACCTGGATCGAGCATCGGCGGCCTGTACACAGAGACGAGTGGGTGTTACAAACAAGAGAGGTTGAGCAAGCAGCCTGTCTCGCCATAAATGAGACGGCGAACATCGCCGTTGCGCAGTAGGCGTCGCTCCTCCACCGCTCGGACCCGACGCCGTAGAACTGGTTCGCGCCGCCTGGAGGCATGACATGCCTGAGTTTCGAGTCTCTGCAAGAAGAACTTCCCGGACAGCGACCTGCACCGACCACGACATCGGGTCTTCACGTGCAACCGAAATCACTACGCTGGCCGTGGCCATTGCAGGAGATCTGGATATGAGTACGGTGGACAGCTTCCGCCGCGCGTATCGGGCGCTGTTCGACGAAGCCGTCCGGACCGGTTTGGCAACCGGCGATCGCATCGTCCTCGACCTCTCGTTTGTGGACTTCCTCAGTGTCGATGGCACCTCCGCTCTCGCCGAAGCGAAAGACCTCGCCGACTGCCGCTGCATCGATTTCGCGATGATCGTCACGACGCGAGGCGTGGAACACGCGCTTGCCGCCGCTGGGACACGCACACTCCTCGAATGCCGGACGACCGTCGATGCGGCCCGATCCGCAGAGGAACCGCGTCGTGCGAGTGTGCTGAACGACGCTGCACAGCGATGAGCCGAGCGCCCATGCAGAGCAGATGATCCCGCCTCGATCCAGTACGCGGCCGGGATCTTTCGGTGAACGGCCGCACCCGACTCGAAGGGGTGCAACCGAAAGATGGCGATCCCGGAGGGCGGCGACCGCGAGTCGTTGTTGGCAGAGCAGATATCCGAGCTGGCGAGGAGGGCGAGACGCCGTATCGCCGCCGCAGAATCGCTGACCGGTGGCCACATCTCGTGTCTCCTCGGCGCCGCACCGAAGTCCTCGGACTGGTATTGCGGCAGTATCGTCGCGTACGCGAGCGACGTGAAGCACGACCTGTTGGAAGTACCCCGGGGGCCCGTCGTGTCCGAACGCAGCGCGCGAAGCATGGCAACCACGACCGCGAAGCTTCTCGGGGCCGACACCGTGGTCGCGGTGACAGGCGCAGCCGGACCCGCTCCCCAGGACGGCCGGGCCCCCGGAACCGTCTGGTTCGGGCTCTTCGACCGCGGCGAGGTGACATCCGAGGAGATGATCTTCGCGGGCGATCCCACGGAAATCGTGGAGCAGACCGCTCGCTACGCACTCGAACTCTTGGCGACGTGCGTCGACTGCGAATGACACAACACCCGGGCCCTGCAGTCAGGGCTCGAGTAGCACCTTGACCGTGCCGTCCTGCTTCTTCTGGAACATCTCGTAGGCTTGTGGCGCGTCGGCCAACGGCAAGCGATGTGTGGCGAACGATTCGACGCCGAGCGGGTCTCCGTCGGCGAGAAGCGGCAGGATGTCGTCGACCCACCGCTTCACGTTTGCCTGGCCCATCCGGAACTGGATCTGCTTGTCGAACATCTTGAACAACGGCAGCGGGTCGAGCGCTCCCCCGTAAACACCGATGATCGAGACGGTTCCGCCCCGTCGCACGATGTCGATGGCAGCTTCGAGGGCCGCGAGGCGATCGATACCTGCACGGGAGAACAGCGGCCCTGCCACGGCGTCCGGAATCAGTGAGGTCGCCTGCTGCAAAATCTTCGCCCCCGGAGATCCGTGCGCTTCCATCCCCACGGCATCGATCACAGCATCCGTCCCGCGACCGCCCGTCATGTCCCTGATCGCCACGCCGACATCCTGGTGTTCACGTAGATCGAGGACCTCGACGCCCCGGTCCCGCAAGCGCTCCAACCGCTCGGGGACCAGATCGACACCGATGACCCGCACACCACGATGCGCCGCGACGCGGGCAGCCATGTCGCCGATCGGACCGAGCCCGAGCACAGCGAGCGAATCGCCGTCATGAACGTCTGCGTCATCGACGGCCTGCCAGGCTGTCGGCAGGACGTCGGACAGGTAGACGAATCGGTCGTCGGGAGGGCCTTCCGGGACCTTGATGTGCGTGTACTGCGCCTGCGGCACTCTGAGGTACTGGGCCTGCGCTCCAGGAATGCTGCCGTAGAGCTTGGAATAGCCGAACAGGGCTGCACCGGTCCCCTCTGTCCGGACTTGCGTTGTCTCGCATTGAGTTTGCAGTCCACGATGACACATCGGGCAGTGTCCGCACGAGATCTGGAACGGAATCACCATCCGGTCACCGACCGAGAGCTCGCCCACCTCACTCCCGACCTCACGCACGATTCCCATTGGTTCGTGGCCCAGGATGTCACCGGGATTCATGAAGGGCGAGAGCAACTCGTACAGGTGGAGGTCGGACCCACATATGTTGGTGGTCGTCAGCTCCACGATCGCGTCATGGGGGTCCTCGAGCACCGGGTCGGGGACCGAATCGACACTGACGTTCCGCTTACCTTGCCACGTCACTGCTTTCACCACTACCTCCTGATCTGCATCCTTCGCTGATCGAGACCTACCCGGCACGTAGTCACCGCAAACGTCCTCGGCCTACCGGATCTGGACCATGGCCGAATCGTGGATCGGATGCTCTCGGGCCTCGGACTCGCGACTGCCTGCTCGCATCGAACGCCGCGTCTCCGCAGTTTCGTCGACCCCGAGTCCTGCTCCGGTGTCCGCACTCCTCGGCCTCGATACCGTGCAAGGTCGAGCCCGCTGGACGACAATCGGCAACACAGGCAACGGCCGCACCGGCACGTTCCGGCGCGGCGACAGTATCGAACTCGACACCGGGGAGGCTCGAATGAACACCAACGATCCTCGCGATCTTGCACATACCACCCGGGAACACCCCGGCGAGGCCATCGAAGATTCCCGAAACTGGCCCGGATACGCCCTCATCGGCATCGCGATCGTCACCCTCGGCCTGACACTTGTTGCAGCCGGCTACGGCTTTGCCGGTTGGGCATGGATTTCCGGGATCGTCTGCGGCGGCAGCTTGGTAGTCGGCACGTTCCTCGTGCTCGCCGAACACCGGCGGGTGAAGCGATTCGACAACGCTTCCCTCACCGATCAAGTCGGTCACTGACTTCGGGCACCCAATCCGAACTGCCACAGAACAAATGTTTGCCCGAGGATTCGCTCGGGTATCCATGCCACCCGATCGCGATATACAGAAGGGACATGCCATGTCGGACAAGGACAAGTCGGGTCCCGCGGAGGCCGTCAAGGGCACCGTGGAGGGCGTGAAGGGCAAGGTCAAGGAGGCCGCCGGAGCCGTGACCGGTCAGGATGACCTCGTACGCGAGGGCAAGGCCCAGCAAGACAAGGCCGAGTCGCAGCGCGAAGTGGCGGAGAAGGAAGCCGCAGCGGAGAAGGCACGTGGCAAGGCAGCAGCAAACGAGGCACGCCAGCGGGCCGAGCAGGACAAGTAGCGGGGCGATCCGAACTAGGGCATGTCTGACAATCTGCGGCTCCATGCGACAACCGCGTTGAGGACGGCGGCCGCGCCGTAGACGATCGCGAGTTTGTCGTAGCGGGTGGCCAGTCCGCACCATTGTTTGAGGTGGCAGAACCGGCGTTCGACGACGTTGCGCCCGCGGTAGTCGACAAGGTCGAATGCCGGTGGCCGGCCGCCGCGTGATCCGCGTCGACGGCGGTGCCCGGCTTGGTCGGACGGTTCTGCGATGACCGCACCGATCCCGCGTCGGCGTAGCAACTCCCGGTTGGCTCGGGCGGAGTAGGCCTTGTCCCCACGGAGCCGATCGGGTCGGGTCCGTGGCCGTCCACCTCCGATCCTGGGAACGCGCAAGTGTCCGAGCAGGTGCGGGAACGCGGGGCTGTCGCCAGATTGGCCAGGCGAGACGAGCACCACCAGTGGCAGTCCGTGGCCGTCGACGAGGTGATGGATCTTCGTCGACAGGCCGCCACGGGACCGACCGATCGCGTGGTCAGGCGGCTCGATCGAAGGATTCGTGTAATTCGACCCATCCCCCCGTGTGGCGGGTGGTGTTCGTGGCGTGCTGGTGTGCGCGGACGATGGTCGAGTCGACCGACACTGCCCAGTCGACGATTCCGGCTGCGTCGGCGTTGGCGAGGAGGCGTTCGAGGATCCGGTCCCAGGTGCCGTCGCCGGCGAGGCGGCGGTGCCAGGTCCAGATCGTCTGCCACGGGCCGAACACGTCCGGCACGTCCCGCCATGCGATTCCGCAGCGGTAGCGGTACACAATGCCCTCGACCATCGACCGAGCGTCGGAGAACGGCCGTCCACGCCGACCAGTCCGCACAGGAAGCAGGTCCGCGATCAACGCCCACTGCTCATCCGACAACACCCGAAGTCTCGACATCGGAACAGCATCACACGCAACATTTCGTCTCGTGCTGCTGCGTCTGGGGGCAATCCTCACGTGACACAGGGCCGACAAGGGGCGCGAATGGTGTTCTCCGGCGAGTCCTTACGTTCCCTCAGATCGAGGTATCAGGATTTGGGATCGATTGGCGGACTGGGTGACTCGAGATCCTGCTTCTATGGGGGTCTTCCGGATCACCACTGCCGGTGAACCTGCGGCGACGACGTGATCAGGTATGTCGTGTAGCACCACACTCCCGGCGCCGATGACGGTGTTGTGGCCGATGGAGACGCCGGCACCGACGGTCACCGAGGCCCCGAGCCAGGTGTTCTCTCCGATGACGATCGGTGCGGCTCGCTCCCACCCCTCACGGCGCCGGCGATGATCGTCGACAGGGTGCAGTGCCGTCATCAGCTGCGCACCCGGGCCAATTCTGGCGTTCGCACCGATGGTGATCGTCGTGTCGTCCATGAAGAACGCGTTGGCGCTGACAAACGAGTTCGCGCCGAGCCGGATGTTGTATCCGTAGCTGCACTGAAACCGCGGCACGACGACGGCTTCGTCTTCGAACTCACCGAGAAGGCTGGCGAGAACCGCGACACGATCAGATCCAGGCAAGGAAGGGCGTGATCAGACCGATCCTTCCCGGACAGTGGCCGGTGGTTCGCACTGGTCTGAGAGGATCGGCGCGTGCGCGAACACCACTACGCCCTCACTGTCGCCTGGACCGGGAACCGGGGTGTCGGCACGGCCGATCACCGCGCCTATGGCCGCGAGCACCGAGTCTCGGCCCCGGCGAAGCCCGACCTTCCCGGCAGCTCGGATCCCGCCTTCCGGGGTGACCCCGCGCGGTGGAACCCTGAGGAGCTGCTGGTCGCCTCGCTGGCTCAGTGCCACATGCTCTGGTTCCTCAGCCTGGCCGCGTCCGCCGGGATCATGGTCACCGGGTACACCGACCGTCCCACCGGGACGATGGCCGAGGAACCCAGCGGAGCAGGGCAGTTCACCGAGGTCACGCTCAACCCCGACGTCACGGTGTGCGACCGGAACCCCCGCGGCGCCCTTGGCACCGACCTGTTGGCCACGATCGAGTCGCTGCATGTGAAGGCGAACGAGATGTGCTTCATAGCCCGGTCGGTGAACTTCGCGGTACGGCACCGACCCACCACACAGATCGAGCGCTGACGCGGGCACCAGGTTCCGATGAACCTGGTTAAGTCACAGTTCAGCTTCTCGGCCGTGTTTAATGGGGTGGTGATTACCCGCACACAGCTCTGGTGGCCGCGCTCCGTAGCGGCCTGATTGACTGTGTCTTCGGCCGCCTCTCCGGTGGCCGATTGCTCTCGCTTCCCGCGGTGATACCGGCTGGCGCGATGGGGTGGCCTCAATTCGAGAGGAAACCACCCAGATGACCCGCGACGGCGACCAGTCCCCCACGGTTGGGATCGGCGAGGTGCTGATCAGTTCCCGTTCACTCGACGAGTACAAGGCCATGTTCAATCTCACCGAGCACGACTTGTCTCGGAAGATCCTGGACTGCCCTGGCGGTGCAGCAGGCTTCACCAGTGCTGTGAACCGCCTTGGCGGTGACGTGACGGCATGTGACATGGCCTATTTCGACAGGACGGCCGAGCAGTTGGCCGGCATTGTAGCAGCCGAAACCAGCCGGGGGAACCGCTACATCCGTGCCCACTTGGATCACTACGACTGGACATTCTTCGCGGACCCCGACGAGCATCTTCGCCTCCGCCAACACGCGGTCGAGGAGTTCGCCGCAGACATCACTCGGAACCCGCACCGCTACGTGGCCGGGCGGTTACCTGCCTTGCCGTTCCCAGATGCCAGCTTCGATCTTGTACTCAGCTCCCACCTGCTGTTCAGCTATTCCGATCGTCTCGATCCGACCTTCCACCTCGAAGCGATCACCGAACTGATGCGCGTCTCTCGCAGCGAGTTGCGGATCTTCCCTCTGGTGGATTCCAGATCCTCGATTCGCTACCCGCACCTGGACGTACTGCTCACCGATCTTCGGGACCGTGGCATCGCGGGTGAAGTCGTCGAAGTCGAGTACCGCTTTCAAAGGGGCGCCCACCACATGCTGGTCTGCCACCGCATCACCCAGCAGGCAGCACGAACCGCTGTCGGGGGAACCGCCTGATCAGCGGATCAACGCACTGCCAGCAATTCTCAGACATGCCCTAGCCGGCAGGGCCAGCTGAGCAGACCAGCCGGTCGGCGATCGGCCTCGGATCATGTTGTCCGCCCGACGCCTTCGGACCATGTTCAGGCGCTCACCGGCCGAGGGCTCGGCCGACGAACCAGTTCGCCCGGCGAGTACGCCTCCGCGAACAGCTTGTACCCGATCTTCACAGTGTCTCCGTTCGTTCCTCCTGCAGCGCCCCTCCTGCAGCGCCGGAACCGGATCCACCGGCGCGGGCGCGCTTCTCGCGGTGCGGATACCGACGGTGGTCCGCGAAACCGTCCGGAACTGAACGCCGGACAGCCCCGGGAAACGGCCCAGCCCCGGGCCTTCATCGATCGGACACCGACGGAGAAGGGCGACTGACTGCCGCCCGGTGCGGCTGTTCGCGAAGGGACCGGATGCATCCGCCCCGTGTTCCGGGCGTGGACCTGCTGCACGGTACGAAGACCGTCGCGGACTGATCGCACCGCGTGATTGGCGCGGTGGGATGTGGGTACCCACACCAGGAAGACGACACCATCCCCCGCCGAAACGGAGCCCACTATGGCCGACACATCGACCCTCGTCACGCAGCTACGCACGCTTCTCGAACTGACGAACACCGAGATCCAGGTGGCCGATACCCGCCGGGCACAGGCGCGCACCGAAGCCGTGTCCACCGAACTCGCCCGCAACGCGGACAACGCGCGTGGGCGGGCCGAGGCCATCGAGCGCTCCATACGTGAACTGGGCGGGCTCCCCGCACTGGTGGGACCACTACTCGGGCGAGCTGCCGCGGCGGTCAAGACCCTGGCCGAGCAGGCGCAGCCGTTCGACGAGGCGTTGTTGGGCGACCTTGCCCTCGAACACCAGCTCCTCGACCGTTCCCGGTATCTGAAGGCGCTGGCGACGGCCGAGCACCGACGTGGAATCGTGCAGTTGGCCGACCAGCTGATCACTGCACACACGGCCACCGTGGCGTGGCTGACGACCGTGCTCGCGGAGGAGGCACTCGGCGGCCCCGCCGCCCTGCGCAGAACGCCGGCCCAGGCCGCCACCGGCGCCGCAGTGCGCTGGATGAACACCCCGGTCTCCTGGTCGACGAAGGGCATCGACAGGGCGATGGACGCGGCGCGGTCCACCGGTCCCCGGATCAGCCGACTGCTCAGCCGCGGCGCGCACGCCGGCGACGTGGCGACCAAGACGATCACGGCGAGCCGCGACGCGGCCCTCGAACGTGCCGAACAGGTCACTCGCGACGAGGGTGCCGACACCGTTGCAGACGCCCTGCACGGTGTCCGCACGACGTCCGGCGCACTCGAACCGGAGGAGCTTCCGATCGCCGACTACGACGAGATGAACGTCGCCACCGCAGTGGCCGCGGTGAAGGAACTGAGCGAGCCGTCCGACATCCGGACGATCGTGGCATACGAGGAGGCAAACAAGAACCGGCAGGGTGTCGTGTCCGCAGCCCAGACCCGTCTGGCGGCAATCGCTCAGGAAGTCACCGGCATACGCTGAGCCAGAGCGGGTCGACCGATGCCCCAGTGCTCGCGAGGGACCGGGCCATTCTCGCCGCTGGACCGCGCGCCGCGCCCACCACCCACCCCGGAGAGCACCGACCGGGAGTTCACGGCACGGTTCCGGGAGGAACGCGTGCCATGAGCTCCCGTTCAGGGGTTCGAGAGGTCAGAACTCGGCGGCGAGGAGGACGTCCGTGTCGAAGCAGGTGTGGGTGCCGGTGTGGCACGCGGCGCCCTCCTGGTCGACGATCAGCAGGACGCTGTCGCCGTCGCAGTCGAGGCGCACCTCGTGCACGTACTGCGTGTGGCCGGACGTCTCACCCTTGACCCAGTACTGCTGGCGCGAACGCGAATAGTAGGTGCCCTTGCGGGTCTCGAGGGTGCGCGCGAGGGCCTCGTCGTCCATCCACGCGACCATCAGTACGTCGCCGGTGGACTTCTCCTGCGCCACGGCGCTGAACAGACCGGCCTCGTTGCGCTTGAGGCGGGCGGCGATGGCGGGGTCAAGACTCATGTGACCGTTATACCGGGACCGCAGGTCCGCGCCCAAAGCCGGCGAGAGTTCGCAGACGCCGCAGCGCCCACTCTGTCTCGAACCGAACGCCGATCTCGATCACGGAATCGTCGAACGTCGCGAACGGTGAGTGATTCGACGGGGCCGACACTGGATCACGGTCCGGTGTGCAGGCGCCGAGGAGGACGAACGCGCCGGGCACTCGATCGAGAAACCAGGAAAAATCCTCGGACGCGGTGAACGGTTGCTCCATCACACGCACCGACGCCGGCCCTGAAACCTCTCTCGCAGTGGAGATCGCAAAGTCCGCCTCGGCATCCGCGCTGACGGTCGGAATCGCCACTTCCTCCAGTTCCACGGACGCCGCGACGCCATGGACGGCCGCAACGCCTTCCGCCACCCTTGCCACCAGACCGCGCAGTCGCGCGGAGCTCTCCGCGGTGAACGCCCGTGCCGTACCGCTGACGTGTGCGGTATCCGGGATGACGTTGCCGCTGTGCCCGCCCGCGATCTGGCCGACGGTCGCGACGACCGGATCGAACATGCCGAACGATCGTGTCACCGCCGTCTGGAGGGAGGAGACGAAGTCTGCGGCCGCGACGATCGGATCACGTGCGGTCTGCGGTGCGGACCCGTGTCCACCGCTGCCCTCGAAGCTCACGGTGAACGTGTTCGACGCCGACATCATGGGCCCGCGGCGCATCCCGAACACCCCGGCCGGCAGCTCGTAGGAGAACACGTGGAGACCCAGCGCCACGTCGGCCCGTCGGCCCGCCGCGTCGAGTACGCCCTCTGCCAGCATCGCCAGCGCCCCGCCCCAGTTCTCCTCACCGGGCTGGAACACGAACACGACGTCACCGGCGAGTTCGGCGCGCCGGGCCGCGAGTCGGTGCACCGCACCGACGAGGATCGCCATGTGCAGGTCGTGGCCGCAGGCGTGCATCGCGCCGTTGGTGGCCGCGTACTCGAGCCCGGTGTTCTCGACGACCGGCAGTGCATCCATGTCCGACCTGATGAGAACGGTGGGTCGGTCACTCCCCCGCGCCGCGCCACCGCGCAGTACGGCGGTCACCGACGTGGTCGAGGCACCCGTGGAGACTTCGAGGTCGAGACCGTCGAGCGCGCGCAGAATTCTGGCCTGCGTCCAGGGCAGGTCCAGGCCGACCTCCGGGTTGCGATGCAGGTCCCGTCGCAACAGGATCAGGTCGGGGGTCGAGAGTGTCATCGGGTCTCCTCGGCTTCGGGATGGATGGTTCGTGACGGATAGGGTTGGCGGCATGGAGTGGTTTGCGGCGGCACAGGACTGGGCACGCGACGCTCGCGGCCGGCTGTACGCAGCGCCGGCGACGCCGTTCGACGTGACGGGCACCGCGCGACCCGAGTTCACGGAGGACTATTTCCGCGGACTCGTCGCGGCCGGCGCCGACGGCCTCGCGATCGCCGCGCACACCGGCCGCGGCCCCCACCTACCCGCGGCGGTGCGGGCCGAGCTGGTCCGGATCGCTCGCCGGGCCGGCGCGTCGGTGATCGTCGGCGTCGACAATGCCGACGAGGCCCGACGGGCTGCACAGTCCGGGGCCGACGCCGCCCTGGTCTTCCCGGTGGCCGGCGACTCCGCCTCAGCGCTGCGCCACCTGGACCGGCTCTGGGAGTCCGGCGGGCTGCCGCTGATCGCCTTCGATCTGTACACCGCGCCGTATTCGGACGCGATGTTCGCTGCCGTCGTCGATCATCCGGCGGTGGCAGCGGTCAAACTGGCACGACTGTCCGATGCCGTGGCCTGCCAGGACCGGATCTCACTGGTCCGCGAGCGCGGCAAGCTTGCGATCACGGGCGAGGACCGGATGTTCGGCGCCTCGCTGACCTGGGGCGCCGAGGCAGCCCTGGTCGGCATCGCCGCCGCGGCAGTCGCGTTGACCCGCGCGGTGCTCGACACCTTCGCCGGAGCCGATCTGCCCGCCTTCCTCGACGCCACCCGCAGGCTGGACGAGTTCGCGGCCGCAACGTTCCGTGTGCCTTTCGACGGGTACGTCCAGCGGATGATGTGGGTAGCCGGGGAACAAGGCCTGTTGCCCGAGCACCTGCTGTCCGACCCGTACGCGCCCCCGCTCCCGGAGGACGACCGCGAACGTGTGCTGGCCGCACTGCACCGACTCACACGGACTCAGTTACCCACGCGCGCAAGCTGAGCCGCCGCGAGCGTGGTCTCGACCACCGCCCGGCTCCGCGCCCAGGCCACCGGGCTGGGGCCGCCGGCCGCCATCGACAGCACGGCCTGCATGCAATCGAGGTACCCGAGGCTGCGGTGGTGGTCCGAACCGTCCAGCGCCATCCGGTGCACACCGGACTCGGAGTGCACCGTGACGCCGTAGCCCTCACTACTGCCCGCGCCGACCACCTCCACGCTTACAGGGATCCCCCCGTCGGCGATCGCGTGGAACACCGCGGTGTTCTCCGAGATCGTGCTGGTGCCCGGTATCCGGCCGGTCACTCCGCCGAGCGGGGCGACCGGCCGGTCGAGGAGTGCGTCGAACATCTCCCAGGCGTGCAGCCCCATCGAGATTGCCGTTCCGCCACCGTCGTTCGGGTCGTCTTGCCATCGCCGTGCCGGTGTGGTGAAGGCGTCGATGCCGTGCCGGACCGACACATGCACCGCGATCGGATCCTGCCCGGCGAGTTCGGCGGCCAGCGCGCGGACGTCGGGGGCGAATCTCAGCACCGAGGACGTGAGGAATCGTTCGGACCGCGCACCGACCGCCGCATCGAGCGCGGCGAGGCCGGCCGCGCTCGCTGCCGGAACCTTGTTGAGGAAGCAGGCGACACCGTGGTCCAGCACCGCCGACACCACGCTCGCGATCCGATGGGGCCTCGGCGTGACGATCACCAGGTCCGGGCCCCACGCAAGAAGATCGGCCAGCGAGTTCCGCTCGACTGCGGACCACTCCCGGACGAAGTCGCGGCGCCGGGAGTGGTCGTCGGGATCCCAGACGGCCAGTTCTTCCACCCCGAACGATCGCGCGCTCAGCGCGTCGCTGAACGGGTGCGAGTGGGCCACTCCGGCGAAACCGATCCGCATGCAATCTCCTTCGGCGGTGTCGGGTCAGTTCATGTCGACGTCGCGGGTCTCCGGGCTGAGCACCGCACCCACCACGGTGAGCAACCCACCGAAGCACAGCAGGACGACGGCGGTGTACGGCAGGGGCATGAACGTCGACAGCCCACTCTGGATGTACGCGTAGAACGCGGGAATGACCATGCCCAGCGAGTACCCCAGTCCGTAGCCCGACGCGCGGACGCCCAGGGTGAAGCGCTCGGTCAAGTACGTCGTCAGGCATCCCCACGGGACACTGATCAGCACGGTCACCGAAATCAGTAGGACCAGTACGGAGCCGAACGTCTGCACGTTGCCCGACGCGATGAGGGAGTACGGGATCGGCGCGACGAACATGCACAGCAACCCACCTGCGATCAGCATCGGCCGCCGGCCGACCTTCTGCGAGAGCAGACCACTGCCCATGTAGACGGCCACCACGATCGCGTTCGCGATCACCAGGGCGAGGGTCGTCGAGTTGGGGCTCAGCTTGGCCTCACTCTTCATCAGGCCCGGCAACACCGTGGTCAGCATGTAGCTGGTGAACCACAGGCCGGTGGTGAGCACGAACACCTGAAGAAAGTCGCGGCCCGACCGTCCCTTGAAGAGCTCGAGGAGCGGCGTCTTGACCTTCTCCGACTGCTGCCACTCCTCGCTGTCCTCGACGTTGCGCGAGTACCAGATCGCGAAACCCACCGACAGCACCGCGCCGACGAAGAACGGGATACGCCAACCCCATTGGACGTAGGCGGAGTCGATGCCCTGGGCCGGCATGATCTGCAGCAGGCCGAGCGTGATGAGCGCGATCGAGCAGTACGCGAGGGGGAAACCGGTCGAGATGATCGCGCCGTTGAGGCCGCGGCGTTCCTTCGCGCTCTGTTCGAGCGCGGTGGGGGTGGCGGAGGTGTACTCGCCGCCGAGGAACACGCCGTCGATGAAGCGCAGCGCGATCAGCAGGATGACGGCCAGAATGCCGATCTGCTGATAGCCGGGCAGCAATCCGATGGCCATGGTGGTCACGCCGAATCCGGTCACCGAGACCACCGTGATCCTGCGACGGCCGAACTTGTCGGCCAAGTGCCCGAACAGCATGGCGCCCAGGGGCCTGCCGATCAGGGTCGCGGCGAACACGGACCCGTTGATCAGCGCGATCGTGCCCGCCGACGCGCCGGTGGCCTGGAAGTACACCGAGGCCGGCGCGAGGACGATGACCGGCAGGTAGATGTCGAACAGATCGACGTAGAACCCCAGCCAGGCACCGAACACTGCCTTCTTGGCGCGCGCGGCCTTCTGCTCGTCGGGTGGAGCGGCGGACGTGTCGACCGTAGCTGAGCTCATGACAACCATCCTTCGAGTCCTGCGGCGATGAAGCCGTCCTCGGCGCGCAGCCACTCGTACGCGTCGACCATTCTGGTCAGTTGATCGGCCTGGCCGATCGACAGGCCCTCGGCCGGGTCGAGACACCAGATCCCCTCGAGGAGGCCCTGGCGGCGAAGCACCTCGTGCACGCCCGCGATGACGCCGGCGAAGTTGTTGCGCACGTCGAACACCGCGGCGTTCGCGTCGGTTACGGCGGCGGCCATCGACATCGCCCGGACCCGCGCGGGTTCGTCACCCGCCCATGCCTTCTGGACGAGCTCGTGCAGGTCCACCGCGGACCGGGTCCACACGGCCCAGTGCCCGAGCAGGCCGCCGACGAAACGGCGGGTCACCGGTCCGGCCGGTCCCTGCAGGTCGAACGGTGTGAGTAGGTCCGCGACGATGTTGTCGTCGTTGCCGGTGTACAGAGCCACATCCGCGCCGCGGTCCGAGTCGACGATCCCCTGCACCAGTTCGAGTGTCCGGTAGCGATCGAAGGGTGCCGCCTTGACCGCGACGGTGGACTGCTGGTCCGCGAACCGGCGCCAATACTCCTGTGGCAGGTAGCGTCCGCCGACTGCCTCCTGCAGATAGAACCCGATGACGGGCAGCACCTCGCCGACGGCGGCGGAACGGTCGAGCAGATACTCCACGTCTTCGTCGGCGAGACCGCCGGGCGATACGAGTACGGCGTCGTAGCCGAGGTCGCGGGCCAACTCCGCCTCGGCGACGGCCTGACGGGTGGGACCGGCGACCCCCGCGATCCGCAGGAACGGGCGGTCGCCGACCCGGGCGTCCATTTCCTCGGCGGCGAGCTCGAGCACCGGCCGCAACAGACCGATCTCCGGCCGGCGGATCTCGAACTGAGTGGTGTGCACGCCGACGGCGACGCCTCCGACGCCGGCGTCGATGTAGTACCGCGTCAGTGCTCGCTGCCGCCGCTCGTCGAGGGTCCGCGCGGAGTCGAGCGCGAGGGGATGGGCGGGAATGACGGTACCCGCGTGCAGGAATGCGGACTTCACGTCCGACAGTGACTGTGTCATCAGAACTTTCCGTCCCGCCGCTCGAACTTGGTGGGCTTGTTCCACAGGGTCCCGCCGGCGATGATCCAGGCGACCTGCATGTCGATCAGGTGGCCCAGGGTGCGGTCGGGGTATCCGAACAGGGTGTGACACTTGGAGGCGTTGTTGAGCAGACTGGTCTCCCCTTCGGCGCCGACGAAGACCGGCTCGACACCGAGCTTCTCACCGAGTTGCATGGCGATGGTCCGTACCGAGGCCGTCTCCGGTCCGGTGAGGTTGAGGAGGAACGGCGCGGTGTCCGCGTGTCCGAGCGCACGCAGGACGACCTCGTTGGTGTAGCGCTGCCACACCACGTTCACCACGCCGATGGACAGGTCGACGGGTTCCCCTGAGTGCACCCGGCGTGCGATGTCGGCGACGACGCCGTACCGGGGTTCGCACGCATAGTTGAGTCGGACCAGCGCGACCCGGGTGCCGCGCGTCCGGGCACCGTGGGTGAAGACCTGCTCGCGACCACGACACGTGATGGCGTACTCCCCGACCGGTCCGGTCTCGTCCGTCTCGACCGGGCCACCGCTCATCGGCGACGTCATCGGGTAGACGTTGCCGGTCGACAACGCGGTGATCCGTGACCGGGCGTAGCGCCGCGCAACGTACGCCGGGAGCACGGTGTTGGTCATCCAGGCCTCGTCGGAGTTGGTGGATGTACCGAACTTCGCCCCCACCAGGAACACCACGTTGGCTGCGTCCGGCAGCTCGTCCACGGTCGCCGGATCCGACAAATCGGCTATGACCGTTTCTACGCCGGTGGCGTCGAGGCGTGCGCGTGCTTCGACGTCCGTCCAGCGCGACACAGCCAGCACCCGCACGTCGTCACGGCCCGCCTCGTCCAGTGCGCGACGAGCCATCGTCGCTACGCCCGACCCGATCTTTCCGCCTGCACCCAGCACAATTACGTCGCCCTCCCACGAGGCGGCATCTTCCACCAGCCCCGTGCTCGGCCTACTCAGCTCCTGCTCGAGATCCTTCTCATCGACGAACATCAACCGGCCCTTCTCCAGATGGACTTATTTCGGTCAGGACCGTAATAATGGTCACGTGTGGTGTCAAGCACAACCGGAAGGAACCTAGGAACCGTGACCGTCAGCGTGTTCGACCTGTTCTCGATCGGGATCGGCCCGTCGAGCTCGCACACCGTGGGCCCGATGCGGGCCGCACGGAGGTTCGTGGCCGAACTCGAGACGGCCGGCGACCTCGAACGGGTACGGCGGATACGCGTCCTGCTCTGCGGCTCCCTCGGTGCCACCGGCCACGGACACGGCTCGGACCGGGCAGTGCTCGCCGGACTCCGCGGCGCCGACCCGGAGACGGTCGACCCGCACCTGCCGGCGCGGTGGCAGGCAGCCGTCGCGGACAGCGGCTCGATCACCCTGGCCGGACGGCACCGCATCCCTTTCGTGACCGCCGACCTCGTCCTCGACGGAGGTACCCGGCTGCCGGGGCACCCCAATGCGATGATGCTGACCGCCGAGTTCGCAGACGGGTCACGGCACGAACGGATCTACTACTCGATCGGCGGCGGATTCGTCACCGAGGCCGGAGCACGGTGTCCGAACGACCCCGAGCCGGAGGTACCCCACCCCTTCGGCTCCGGTGACGAACTGTTCACTCGCGCCGCCGAAACACGGCTGCCCGTCAGTGCTCTCGTCCGGGCCAACGAACACGCCCTTCGGCCCGGGTCCGACATCGACGCCGGCCTCGACCGCATCTGGTCCGCCATGCAGGAGAGCGTCGAGGCCGGGCTCAGGACCGACGGCCGGCTGCCCGGGTCGTTGGGCGTCCGCCGCCGCGCCCCGGACTTGAGACGCCGGCTCGAAGCCGACGCCGGACACGATCCGCTGCACCGTCTGGACTGGGTGAACGCCTTCGCGATGGCCGTGAACGAGGAGAACGCGGCTGGAGGGCGTGTGGTCACCGCCCCGACGAACGGAGCCGCGGGCATCATCCCCGCCGTCCTGCACTACTACGATCGCTTCGTTCCCGGGGCGGACG
Source organism: Prescottella sp. GW823-FHT02E09 (assembly GCF_058797375.1). Lineage (NCBI taxonomy): Bacteria > Bacillati > Actinomycetota > Actinomycetes > Mycobacteriales > Nocardiaceae > Rhodococcus > Prescottella sp. GW823-FHT02E09. Next base: position 57,595 of record NZ_JBXAJP010000012.1, on the reverse strand, counting down.
CCGAGGGAATCCGACGCTTCCTGCTCACGGCGGCCGCGATCGGCGCGCTCTACAAGGACAATGCGTCCATCTCCGGTGCCGAGGTCGGCTGCCAGGGTGAAGTCGGTTCGGCGTGCTCGATGGCGGCCGGCGCACTGTGCGAGTTGCTCGGTGGCACACCCGCCCAGGTGGAGAACGCCGCCGAGATCGCGATGGAGCACAACCTGGGTCTCACCTGTGATCCGGTCGGCGGGTTCGTTCAGATCCCCTGTATCGAGCGGAACGCTGTGGGGGCCGTCAAGTCGATCAATGCCGCGCGAATCGCCCTGGCCGGTGACGGAACACATCGCGTCAGCCTGGACACTGTCATCAAGACCATGCGCGAAACTGGAGCGGACATGCAGTCCAAGTACAAGGAAACATCACTGGGGGGGCTTGCCGTCAATGTCGTCGAATGCTGAGCACGCGTATCGGATCGGGGTCGTCGGGCCGTCCGATCTGGTGTCGTTGGTCCGACGGGTGGCCACCGTGGAGTTCGCCGACCATGTGGTCGTACCCCTGACCTACCGCCACGAGGCACAGGCCGTCGAGGTGATCGCCGAACACCCCGAGGTCGACGCTCTGCTGTTCACCGGGGTCATCCCGTACACGCTGGCTCAGGCCTGCGGAGCGATCACCAAGCCCGCGACCTACATCGACTACACGGGAGCGACCCTGTACGGCGCCTTGGTGGAACTGATGTCCGCCGGCCACGACCCCGCCCACATCTCGATCGACACCCTGGCGCGGCCGCTCGTGGTCGAAAGCCTCACCCACGTCGGCATCGCCACCGACGACGTCGCAACTCTGGAGTACCGCAACGGGATCGACGCAGAGCGGCTCGCGGCGTTCCATCGCGAACACGCGCGGACACGTCCCGGCTCGGTGGCGATCACGTGCGTCCGCTCGGTGTACGAGTTGATCCGAGACGACGTCTACGCAATCCGGTTGGCACCCGCCATCGCCTCGGTGCGCACCGCGCTCGAGACCGTGACGATGGAACTGGCAGGGCGTATCTCGTCCGACGCGCAGGTGGTGCTCGGCATGATCGAGCTCCCCGAACCCGACGACCGCCTGGCCGACGACGCCCGAGCCTTGGCAGGCAGCGTGTTTCCCACCGGAAACGGCAGTTACATACTGGTGAGCACCCGCGGTGTGCTGGCGCAGCACACGTGCGACTGGACCGTCATGCCGCTGCTCGAGCAGCTCGCCGAACGTCACAACTGGGTCCGGATCGGACTCGGCGTGGGCCGTTCGGCTGCAGACGCCGAGGCCCTTGCCCGAAGAGCCGTCGAACGCTGCCGTACCGCAGGACCTTTCGCCGCGATCGTCTCGGTCGGCTCCGGGCGGGACTTCGTGATCACCGAGACCGCGGCAGGGGACCGCCGGACCGAGGAGCCGCTGAGCCTGCACGTCGCCGCCCGACGTGCAGGTCTCTCCCGTGCCACGCTGGTGAAGCTCGAAGCCGCGGTCGCGGCGCACCCCGACAACGAGGTCACCGCCGCCGATGTGGCGACGGCACTCGGGATCGAGCCGCGCTCCGCGCGACGGACGTTGAAGCAGCTCGAACGAGCCGGGCTGGCACAACCGGTCGGCACCGTGGCCAGCGGCGCGGGCCGCCCCGCCGTGCGGTACTCGGTTCGGCTCGAGGCCTAGCGGACGACGAGGCCCTCGGCCCGCATGGATGCCTTGACGTCCCCGATCGTCATGTCCCCGAAGTGGAAGACGCTGGCCGCGAGGACCGCGTCGGCACCGGCCTCGACGGCAGGCGCGAAGTGCTCGACGGCCCCCGCGCCTCCGCTCGCGATCACCGGCACGTGGACGGCGGCGCGGACGGCACGGATCATCGTCAGGTCGAAGCCGGCCTTCGTGCCGTCGGCGTCCATCGAGTTGAGCAGGATCTCCCCCACACCCAGCTCGGCGCCGCGGATGGCCCACTCGACGGCGTCGATACCGGTGCCGCGCTTGCCACCGTGTGTGGTGACCTCCCAGCCCGACGGCGTCGGCGCCTGTCCCTCCGGGACGGTGCGGGCGTCGACCGACAGCACGATGCACTGCGAACCGAACCGCTCCGACATCTCCCGCAGCACCTCCGGACGGGCGATCGCCGCGGTGTTGACGCTGACCTTGTCGGCGCCGGCGCGGAGCAACCGGTCGACGTCCTCGACGGTACGGACGCCGCCGCCGACGGTCAGCGGGATGAACACCTGCTCGGCAGTACGGGTCACGACGTCGAGCATCGTGCCGCGGTCGCCGCTGGACGCGGTGACGTCGAGGAAGGTCAACTCGTCGGCCCCCTGCGCGTCGTAGGTGGCCGCCAGTTCGACGGGATCGCCTGCGTCACGCAGGTTCTCGAAGTTCACGCCCTTGACGACACGACCCGCGTCGACGTCGAGGCAGGGAATCACTCGAACAGCCAAAGTCATTGTTGTGGACCTCCTTCAGGCCGCTTCTCCGGGTCACCCAGAGAGTGGAGAATGTCGAGCAGTTCGCCGTGCACGCCGGGCGCGGCGGCGAGCAGCGACCGCGATCCGACGTGCCAGTCGTCGCCACGCAGATCCGTCACGACGCCACCGGCCGCACGCACCAGCGCGACCCCGGCCGCGTTGTCCCACACGTGGTGACCGAACACGACCGCACCGCCGAGAATTCCGGCGGCCGTGTACGCGAGATCGGCGCCCGTCGAGCCCTGCATGCGGAGCCTCGACGACGCCCGACTGAGCTGACCGAGCAGTTCGAACCGGTACGTCCCCGGAATCCGGCCGCGGCTGTCGACGTTGAACGCACCGAAGCCGATCATCGCGTCCGACAGCGCACTGCGCTCGAGCCGCGGCAGCGCAAGCCCGTTGCGGGTGACCGGACCGCCTGCGGCGGCAGCGAACCGTTCGCCGGTCAGCGGCAGCCACGTCAGCCCCAGCACGGGAACACCGTCGTGCAGCAGTGCGAGCAGCATGCCCGCCGTCGGCAGGCCGGCCGAGTAGTTGAAAGTACCGTCGATCGGATCGAGGATCCAGACGTCGCCCTCGGCGAGCTCCGGCCCACCGAACTCCTCACCGTGCACCTCGATCCCGGTGCGACGCTCGAGCTCGGCGGACACCGACTTCTCGAGCTCGAGATCGACGGCGGTCGCAAAGTCCTTGGGGCCCTTACTCACCGCGCTCGGCGCCCCCAGTCCCACAACGAACCGGTCCCGGGCACCGTCGAGGACATCGCTCGCGATGGCGAGTAGCTCGAGTGGATCCCGGGACAGGCTCATTGCGTCGGAAGTTCCTAGCGTGAAACCGCGGCGAGGGCCTCGGGCAGAGTGAATCGTCCTGCGTAGAGCGCCTTCCCGACGATCGAACCCTCGACGCCCTCACCCACGAGACCGGCGATGGCCTCGAGGTCGGCAATGGTCGAGACGCCACCGGAGGCGACGACCGGTGCATCGGTGGCCGCGCACACGGCGCTGAGCAGCTCGAGGTTCGGGCCGGTGAGAGTGCCGTCCTTGCTCACGTCGGTGACGACGTAACGCGAGCAACCGTCGCGGTTGAGGCGCTCGAGGACCTCCCACAGGTCGCCGCCGTCGGAGACCCAGCCGCGGCCGCGCAGGCGGTAGTCGCCGTCGATCAGCTTGACGTCGAGTCCGACCGCGATGCGCTCGCCGTGCTTGGCGATGGCGCGGGCACACCAGTCCGGGTTCTCCACCGCGGCGGTGCCCAGGTTGACGCGCGCGCAGCCGGTCGCGAGTGCCGCCTCGAGGGTGTCGTCGTCGCGGATTCCGCCGGACAGCTCGACCTTGACGTCGAGTTCGCCGACGACCGCGGCGAGCAGCTCACGGTTGGAGCCGCGACCGAACGCGGCGTCGAGATCGACCAGGTGCACCCACTCGGCACCGTCGTTCTGCCACGCCAGGGCGGCGTCGCGGGGCGCACCATAACTGGTCTCGCTCCCCGCCTCTCCCTGAACGAGGCGAACAGCTTCACCGTTGGCGACATCTACAGCAGGCAAAAGGACCAGGCTCACTGCGCCCACTCTAGTGCCTGGCTCCGCTGCGACCGAACGCACGGTCGACACCGTCGCGACATCACGATCGACGGCCGCGGCCATCGTCCTCCGGCCCGAACGATCGACGGACCATTCGCGTGGAAACCACACCCATCGCCGCGACCGCGGTAGCGACCCCGACCAGCGCGATCACCAGCCCCGCGACCGGCCCCGGGCGCAGCACCACGATCACCACCACGACGGCGACCAGCACGGTCGTCGCCGCGCCCATGACCGAAAGCGCGAGCCGAGCAATGGACAGCCGCGCGCCCGAGTCCTCTCCCGGGGAACGGGTCACAGGGCGCGGACCCAGTTCTCCAGCAGTTGTGCGCCGGCGTCACCGGACTTCTCGGGGTGGAACTGGGTGGCCGACAGCGCACCGTTCTCGACGGCGGCGAGGAACCGGTCCCCATGCTCGGCCCATGTCAGCTTGGGCGGGGCGATGATGTCCGACGGCGGCAGTTCCCACGTCCGCACGCCGTACGAGTGGACGAAGTAGAAGCGGGTGTCCGCATCCATGCCGGCGAACAGCGTGCTGTCCTCGGGGGCCTCGACGGTGTTCCAGCCCATGTGCGGCAAGACGTCGGCCTCGAGGCGTTCGACGGTGCCGGGCCATTCGCCGCAGCCCTCGGCCTCGACACCGAACTCGACGCCCCGCTCGAACAGGATCTGCATGCCGACACAGATGCCCAGCACCGGACGTCCGCCCGCAAGCCGCTGACCGATGATCCGGTCGCCACGGACCCCGAGCAGGCCCTCCATGCACGCCGCGAAGGCGCCGACACCCGGCACCACCAGACCGTCGGCTGCGAGCGCGATCTTGGGGTCCGACGTCACCTGGATCTCCGCGCCGGTCCGCGCGAGGGCGCGCTGGGCCGAATGCAGATTTCCGGAGCCGTAATCGAGGAGGGCAACCTTGCGTGCGGTCATGCGTGAACTCTATCGGTCCCGCAACGCAGCGATCGTAGCCACGGGGACGACGGCGGCGACCGCCACCGCGGCGACCACGAACACCGGTGGATAACCCGCAGCTGTCGCCACCGCCCCGAGCGTCAGTGCGCCCACACCGGTGCCGCCGTCGTAGGCGATGTTCCAGGCCGCGCTGGCCGCCCCGACCCGCTCCCGACCCGCCGACGCGAGCAGCACCAGCAACGACTCGTTCTGCACCGCGCCGAAGCCCAGCCCGAAGATCATGGCACCGCCTACGAGGCCGATGTCGCCCACCTGGCCGGCGACCGCGAACGCCAGCAGCACCGTGCCCACCACGGCGGTCAGCAGCGCCGGCACGATGGTCCGGCCCGCACCGATCCGGTCCGCGATCACACCTGCGCCGTAGCGGCCGAGCAGCATCGCGCCAGCAGACGCCGACAGCGCGAAACCCGCTACCGCAGCGCGATTCTCGGTGGCGATCGGAAGCAGCGAGGACACCCCGCCGTAGGTGGCCGCGACCACCAGCATCGCCAGGCACGGCACCAGCAGCACCTGCACCGGCAGCCCCTTGCGGCCGGCAGGCATCCCGGGATTCGGGACGACCGGCAACCGTGAGATCGCCACCAGGGACAGCAACGGGATGACCGTGCCCAGCAGGTACACCACGGCGTGGTGCCCCTCCTGATAGAGGCCGAGTCCCAGCGGCAGCACCAGCATCTGGGACGCCGCGACCGCCACCCCGTTGGCACCGGTCACCCGGCCCAGCAGGTTGGGCGGCGCCAACTCGGCCAGCAACCCGATCGCGGCGACCGTCACCATCCCGAATCCGATGCCCCGGACCGCCGAGATCGCCAGTGCCGGTGCGGTCGCGGTGCTGAGCAGGAATCCCAGGGACGGCAGTCCCAGCAGCACACAGCCCACGGCCAGCACGGCACGGTATCCCCTGCTCCGCAGCAGGGCCGGCACGCGCAGCTGCGTCACGACGGTGGTCGCCATGAACACCGCCGTCGACGCTCCGGCCGCAGTGCTCGAACCACCCCCGTCGGCGATCGCCAACGGCACCACCGGCAACAGCAGCGTCCAACCACCGAAGGTGGTGGCACCCATGAGGAGAGCTACGAGGATCCCGCGAGTTCGCAGGAGTTCACGCATCAGATCAGCCGCAGGATCCCCGACGCCGCCGCCAGTACCGCAAGGGCAACCAGCACACCCGACGCCAACTTGTTGACCTTCCACATCGCGTACGCGCCACCGATGGCGAAGCCCGCCGCGAGGAACAGGATGTAGATGAACACGGTGTCCACTACAGCGCGCCCTTGGTCGACGGGACACCGGACACCCGGGGATCCGGCTCGACGGCCTCACGCAGCGCGCGGGCCACGGCCTTGAACTCGGCCTCGGTGATGTGGTGCTGGTCGCGGCCGTACAGCACGCGCACGTGCAGCGCGATCCGCGCGTTGAGTGCGATCGACTCGAACACGTGCCGGTTGATCACCGTCGAGTACGGTACGCCCGGGTAGCCACCGATCACGCTGTGCAGCATGTGTTCCGGCTCGCCGGTGTGCACGCAGTACGGTCGCCCGGAGACGTCGACCGAGGCGTGTGCGAGGGTCTCGTCCATCGGAATGAAGGCATCGCCGAAGCGCCGGATGCCTCGCTTGTCACCGAGCGCCTGACCGAGCGCCTGACCGAGCACGATCGAGGTGTCCTCGACGGTGTGGTGGGCGTCGATCTCGACGTCGCCCTTCGCCTGGACGGTCAGGTCGAAGCTGGCGTGCGCGCCGAGAGCAGTGAGCATGTGGTCGAAGAACGGGATTCCTGTAGAAACGGCGACGTTCCCCGTGCCGTCGAGGTTGAGCTCGACGACGATGCTCGACTCCCTGGTGGTCCGCTCGACGCGTGCGATCCGATCGCTCATCGGGATCCCTTCAATTCGGTGGAGGCCAGTTTCCTGCTGACGCGCAGCAGTTCGTCGTTCTCGGCGACGAGGCCGATGGTGGCACGCAGGTGCCCGGGGATGCCGACATCGCGGATCAGCACGCCCTCGTCGAGGTAGTGCTGCCACGTCCGGGCGGCGTCCTCGAACAGCCCGAACAGGATGAAGTTCGCGTCGCTCGGGACGACGGTGTAGCCCATCGCCGAGAGCTCCGCGCTCACCCGGTCGCGCTCGGACGCGAGCTCGGCGACGCTGCCGAGTGTCTCGTCGGCGTGCCGCAGCGCGGCGCGGGCGGCCGCCTGCGTGACGACCGACAGGTGGTACGGCAAGCGGACCAGCAGCATCGCGTCGATGAACGCCGGTGCCGCGACAAGGTAGCCGAGGCGGCCGCCCGCGAACGCGAACGCCTTGCTCATCGTCCGGCTCACAACCAGCTTGGCGGGGAAATCGTCGATCAGGCTGACGGCGCTCGGCACCGACGAGAACTCGGCGTACGCCTCGTCCACGATCACGATGCCGGGGGCGGCCGCGAGGATCTGCTTCAGGTCCTCGAGCCCGATGCTGTGTCCGGTCGGGTTGTTGGGGCTGGTGACGAAGACGACGTCGGGACGGCGATCCTCGATCACCCGCACCGCGGTCTCGGCGTCGAGAGAGAAGTCCTCGCGCCGTGGCGCGGGGATCCACTCGGTCTGCGTGCCGGTGACGAGGAGCGGGTGCATCGAGTACGACGGCACGAAACCGACCGCGCTGCGGCCGGGCCCACCGAACGCCTGCAGCAACTGCTGCAGCACCTCGTTGGAGCCGTTGGCGGCCCACAGATTCGACACGTCGAGCGCGACACCGGTCTGGCGGGTCATGTACTCGGCCAGGTCGGTGCGCAACGCGACCGCATCCCGGTCCGGGTAGCGGTGCAGGTCCGCAGCCGCGGCGCGCACCGCCTCGGCGACGTCGTCGACGAGTGCCTTCGACGGCGGGTGCGGGTTCTCGTTGGTGTTGAGCTGCACCGGCACCGTCAACTGCGGTGCGCCGTACGGAGACTGACCACGCAGACTGTCCCGGATGGGCAGATCGTCGATGCCGACGGCCGATCCGGGGATCACCCCGGCGCTCACTTCAGTGCCTCGAACCGCAGACGCACGGCCTCGCCGTGGGCCGGGAGGTCCTCGGCGTTGGCGAGCGTGATGACGTGACCGGCAACATCTTTCAGCGCCGCCTCGGAATAGTCGACCACGTGGATGCCGCGCAGGAACGTCTGGACGCTCAGACCCGACGAGTGCCGCGCGCAGCCCGCGGTGGGCAGCACGTGGTTGGAGCCGGCGCAGTAGTCGCCGAGACTCACCGGCGCCCACGGACCCACGAAGATCGCTCCGGCCGACCGAACCCGGGCGGCGACAGCGGAGGCGTCCTCGGTCTGGATCTCGAGGTGCTCGGCGGCGTACGCGTTGACCACCTTCAAGCCGGCCGCGATGTCGTCGACGAGGACGGTCCCGGACTGGCTGCCGCGCAGCGCGGTCTCGACGCGCTCGCGATGCTTGGTGACCTCGAGCTGCGCGGCCAGCGCGGCGTCGACGGCGTCGGCCAGGTCGGTGCTGGTGGTCACCAGCACGCTCGCGGCCATGACGTCGTGCTCGGCCTGGCTGATCATGTCGGCGGCCACGTGCACGGGGTCGGCGGTGTGGTCGGCGAGGATCGCGATCTCCGTCGGGCCCGCCTCGGCGTCGATGCCGACCAGTCCGCGGCACAGCCGCTTGGCGGCGGTGACGTAGATGTTGCCCGGCCCGGTGATGAGGTCGACGGGGGCGAGCTCGTCACCGTCGGTGTCGGCGCCACCGTAGGTGAGCAGCGCGACGGCCTGGGCGCCGCCGACCGCCCACACTTCGTCGACGCCGAGCATCGCGGCCGCGGCGAGGATGGTCGGGTGCGGCAGGCCCCCGAACGCGGCCTGCGGCGGCGACGCGACGACGAGCGACTCGACGCCCGCGGCCTGCGCCGGGACGACGTTCATCACGACGGACGACGGGTACACGGCATTGCCACCGGGCACGTACAGACCGACGCGCTCGACCGGGACCCAGCGCTCGGTGACGGTGCCGCCGGGGACGACCTCGGTGACCGTGTCGGTACGGCGCTGATCGGCGTGAACCTTGCGGGTCCGCTCGATCGCGACCTCGAGGGCGGCGCGGACGTCGGCGTCGAGTTCGGCGAGCGCACGGTCCAGTTCGGCCTGCGGGACGCGGACCGTCGCGGGGCGGACGCCGTCGAACTTCTCGCCGTACTCGAGCGCGGCCTCGGCACCGCGGTCGCGGATGTCCTCGACGACGGGCCGGACCTGATGCAGCACCGCGTCCACGTCCACTCCGCCGCGGGGCAGGGCGCCTCGAAGCTCAGCGGTGGAAGGGGTACGACCGCGAAGGTCGGTGCGGGCAAGCATGAGAGGTCCTCTCTGGAGAACAGGGGTACACACCGATTATCCGCGATGGGTGCAAGTTGCTTACGTTCCGGCCCCACACGCGCGCCGAACAGCCCCATGCCCGCGGTGAGCGACACCCCTGAGCTGCGTTTTGTCCGAAAGACACCCCACTGGACACGTGTCCACCCTAGAGTCCCCACCTGCGAGAGCTCGTCGACCCAGCATCCGACACCGCAACGCAGGGAGCTGCCGTGATCCCCGACCCGAGCCCCACCCCGCGAGTGAGCAGGCGCACGTTCCTCGGCGGCGCGGCAGGCGCGACCCTGGGCGTGGCAGCCGTGACGGCCGCTGCCCCGTCGGCCGCGGCGGCCCCGGCGCGACGCACACCGGTCACCGAGGAACGCCGCCGCGCAGTCGTGATCGGGAGCGGCTTCGGTGGGGCGATCGCGGCGATGCATCTCGGGCAGGCCGGCGTGGACACCCTCGTCCTCGAGCGCGGCATCCGGTGGCCGACCGGGCCGAACGCCGAGACGTTTCCCCGCATGCTCTCCCCCGACCAGCGCTCGGCGTGGCTGCAGCCGCACCCGGTGATGACGGGTGCGCCGCCGGCGGTGTTTCCGCCGTTCACCGGGCTGATGGAACGCATTCCCGGGAACGGGATGGACATCCTGTGCGGGGCCGGCGTCGGCGGTGGGTCGCTGGTGTACCACGGCATGACGATGCAACCGAACGGCGCGAACTTCGCCCGGTCCGTGTCGTCGAGTATCGATTTCGCGCAGATGGATTCGGAGTACTACCCACGGGTGGCGCGCATGCTGCGGATCGCGACGATCCCCGACGACCTGCTGAACAGTCCGCAGTACAGCTCGTCGCGCCGGTTCGTGGAGATGGCGGACGCACAGGGCCTGCACACGTTCCGGGTCCCGATGCCGATCGACTGGGAGTTCGCGCGGCGCGAGCTGCGCGGCGAGATGCGCCCGTCGTACACGACCGGCGACGTCATCTACGGCGTGAACAACGGGGGCAAGTTCTCCGTCGACGTCACGTATCTCGCCGCCGCGGAGGCCACCGGCCGGGTGGAGGTGGCGCCGCTTCATCGGGTCGCCGACATCGAACGCGGCCGGGACGGCTCCTGGTTCGTGCACTGCGACCGCATCGGACGCGACGGCGCGGTGCTCGAGCGCAAACGGATCACCTCCGACGCCCTGCTCCTCGGAGCCGGCTCGCCGGGTACCACACGCCTGCTCGTGAAGGCGAAGGCGAAGAGTCTGGTTCCCGATCTGCCGGACGGTGTCGGCACCGGATGGGGCAACAACGGCGACCGCATCTTCATGGTCACCCGTGCGACGGACAGTCCCGGCGCATGGCAGGGCGGGCCCGCGTGCGTCGGCGTCAAGGACTGGGACAACCCGGCCGGCGCGCTGACGATCGTCCTCGGGCCGGTGCCGTTCCCGTTGGATCTGCACACCACGTCGGTGATCGGGTACGGCGTCGTGGACGGCCTCGGCGTCTGGAACTACGACCCCGGCCGCGACGACGCGGTACTGACGTGGAATCAAGCGTTCGACCGGGGTCTGACGGACGCGATCCGCGCGCGGATCGAGCAGATCGTCGGCGCCGGATTCGGGGTGTCGGCGATCGACGTGAACGCCTTCGACACCAACACCTTCCATCCCCTCGGCGGCGCCCCGTTCGGCTCCGTGTGCGACGACGCCGGACGGGTGCACGGGCAGCGGGGGCTCTACGTCCTCGACGGCGCCCGCATCCCCGGTTCCACCGGTGCATGCAACCCGTCGATGACGATCGCGGCCCTGGCCGAGCACAGCATGGACATCATCGTCGCGCACGACGTCGACGCCGTCTTCTGAGAAGGACCCTATGAAAGCAACGTTGCGCACCGCGATCGTCGCCCTCGCCCTCACACTCCTCGCCGCCCCGACGGTTCAGGCGGACCCGATCGGCGACGACTTCCTGTGGGGCGTGGCCACCTCCGGGTTCCAGTCGGAGGGGTCGTCGCCCGACAGCAACTGGTCGCGGTACTCGGCCTCGGGTAAGACGCACGACAAGATCGGCGATGCGGTCGACTTCCGACACCGCTACGCCGAGGACATCGACAACGCGGCGGCGCTCGGTGTCGACGTGTTCCGCTTCGGAGTCGAATGGGCCAGGGTGCAACCACAGCCGGGTCGGTGGGACGAGACCGAGTTCGCGTACTACGACGACGTGATCCGGCAGATCCGCGACCACGGGATGACGCCGATGATCACCCTCGACCACTGGGTGTATCCGGGCTGGATCGCCGACCGGGGCGGCTGGGCCGACCCGCGCACTGCCGACGACTGGCTCGTCAACGCAGAAAAGGTGGTGGACCGCTACCGGGACGTCGGCGCGATCTGGATTACCTTCAACGAACCCACCACGTACGCGCAGCGCGAGTTGACGTTCGGTGGAATCTCGCTCCTCGACGTTCACAAGATGTTCGACGGCATGACCCGCGCGCACCGCACGATCTACGACCGCATCCATCAGCTCGACCCGACCGCGAGGGTCGGCAGCAACCTCGCGTTCATTCCGGCCGTCTTCGGCATGCTCGACACCCTGTTCGTCGACCGGGTCACCGACAAGCTCGACTTCCTCGGCATCGACTACTACTACGGGGTCTCGCTCGACAACGTCTCAGCGATCGCCGCGGCCACCGACCGGTTCTACGACGTGGTGCCGCAGCCGGACGGGATCTACCACGCGCTCATGGCTTACCACCGGAAGCTGCCGGACATGCCGCTGTACGTCGTGGAGAACGGAATGCCGACCGACGACGGGCAGGCCCGCCCGGACGGTTACACCCGGTCCGACCATCTGCGTGACCACATCTACTGGATCGAGCAGGCCCGAAGCGACGGTGCCGACGTGATCGGTTACAACTACTGGTCCATCACCGACAACTACGAGTGGGGTTCGTACCGTCCACGTTTCGGGCTGTACACCGTCGACGCACTCATCGATCCGACGCTCACCCGGCGCCCCACCGACGCCGTCGACACCTACCGCGGCATCGTCGCTGCCGGCGGTGTCCCCGTCGGCTACACGCCGGTGATGCCGAAGGCGTTCTGCTCGCTGGTCGACCCGCCGGGCAGTTGTCTGGCCGGCAGCTCGTCGGGCAGCGGCTCGGGCGGCTCGTAGCAGCACCCAGCGACGCGCCGCGGCGCGGGCGAGCCTAAGCTTCTCCCCCGTGTCGTGGCAGATGTGGTTGGCATTTTTCGGCGCCAGCTGGGCGATCAGCCTGTCACCGGGAGCCGGCGCGATCGCGTCGATGTCCACGGGGCTGCGGCACGGATTCCGGCGCGGCTACTGGAACATCCTGGGACTGCAACTGGCGCTACTGTTGCAGATCGCCGTCGTCGCCGCCGGCCTGGGCGCGTTGCTGGCCGGGTCGACGACGGCGTTCACGATCGTCAAGTGGCTCGGGGTGGCGTACCTGGCGTATCTCGGGGTCCAGCAGTGGCAGGCCGCGCCGACGCCCATCGACATCGACACCGACACCGACGCCCACACCGACACCGACACCGACACGACGACCCGCTCGACCGCGGCGTCGCTGGTCCTGCGGGCCTTCCTGATCAACATCAGCAACCCGAAGGCCATCGTCTTCATCCTCGCGGTGCTGCCCCAGTTTCTGAATCCGTCCGCCCCGCTGCTGCCGCAGTACGCCCTGATCGCGGCGACGATGGTCGCCGTCGACACCGTCGTGATGACCGGCTATACCGGCCTCGCCGCCCGCGCGCTGCGGTTGCTGCGCTCGCCGCGGCAGCAGCAGATCACCGGCCGCATCTTCGCCGGGCTGTTCTTCGCCGCCGCCGCGGTGCTGGCGACCGCGGTGTGAGGCGTAGTCCCCCATGCCTACCCGAGGAGTCCGGGATCGGCCCGCGCGGCGCCGTCGACGATATCGAACAACTCCACCCAGTGCTCCGCGGCGAGGTTCCGAGGCAGGTCCCGGTCGGTGATCCGGTGGCGGGCCATCCACGCGTCCAGCCGAGCGCCACGCGCGGCCGGGTGCACGGCCCCGATCACCCGCCGGAGCCCCTTCCCCTTCCCGGTGAAGACGCGATGAACGAAGGCTTGATAGCGCCGGCGGCGCGCCATGTCGACCAACGGCCGCACTCGCCGAGTGATCGTCAGCAGCCCGCCGTCGACGCCTGGGCGTGGCTCGAAGGCGGCCGCCGGCACCCTGCGGACGAGGTCGAACTCGAACCATGGCCACCACTGGGCCGTCATCATCGTGGCACCGCCGACCCCGGCTCGACGCCGGGCCACCTCCCACTGCACCAGCACCACGGCCCGAGTCCAGTTCGGTGCATGCAGGATTCGTCGCAGGATCGCGGTGGTGAGATGGAACGGTAGGTTCCCGACCAGTACGTGCGCCGTCCTCGGCAGCCGGTAGGTGAGGAAGTCGGCGCACACGATCCGGGTGGTGCGATCGACCCGTGCCGTCAGCACACGCGTGTTGCGTTCGTCGATCTCGATCGCGGTGAGTGGGCGACGCAGACCCTGGAGCGGGACCGTGAGTGCACCGGTCCCGGCTCCGATCTCCACGACGGGACCGGAGGTCTGGGCGACGAGGTCGACGAAGGATCGGATGACGCGCGTATCCGACAGGTAGTTCAGGCCCAACTCGTGGCGGCCGTCGGTGTATCTGGGCATCGAGGAATCTCCACAGCTTCGAAGGAAGCCGGGCAGCACGAACCGGCCGCTCGGCGAGATCACATCCGGAAGCGGCGGAGCCGTTCGATCGGTCGTCCGCCGCTAGGAGCGGCGGAACTTCGTCATTGCGATGCCACACATGTCGGCGAAGCTACCGCACGACCGGTGTCGCGGCGCAACAGATTTTCGCGGGTCCGCACCCGCGCGCCGTCGTCACCACGTCGGTGCGTGGGGCTGCGGGCCCGCGAGGGCCGGAAAGTGCGGGGCCACCTCCTCGACGAGCTGGGCCACCACCTCGTCGGCGGGCCGAGCACCGTGCTGCACCCCCAGTGCCCCGTGGTTGATGCCGGCATCACGCCAGCGGCCCAGCAGTTCCAGGAGTCCCTCGGTTCCGGTGCGCAGCACCAGCCCGTTGTGCAGCGCGACCGGTCGGGTGTGCGGGTCCTCCGTGAGATCGATCCACTCGTTGGTCGCGACCGGCTTGAACCCCGCACCGAGGATCCGTCCCCGCCACGTACGCACCCTGTCGCCGAGGTCCCTCACCCCCTGCGCCGTCGATGTGTCGCCGGGGTAGATCAGCCAGCCGTCGCCATGCTCGGCTATCCAGTCCGGCGTCTGCTGAGCCGAACCGGTGACCAGGAGCGGAACCCGGGAGCCCACCGGCTTGGGGAGCAGCTCCAGACCCTCGAGCCGTCCCATCCCCGAATCCAGGCTCGGCCGCTGCGATTCGGTGAGTTCGCGGAACCAATGCACGGCGTCCCGGTAGCGCGCACCCCGCGTCTCCCGGTCGATTCCGTATGCGGGGAACTCGGCTGCACGATCGCCCGACGCGGCGCCGAGGACCAGTCGTCCGCCGCTGAGGTGGTCGATCGAGGCGGCCTGCTTCGCGAGATCGATCGGGTGACGCAGCGTGAAGACCGCGCTGCCCGCCGCCAGAGTGAGCCTGCTCGTCCGTGCGGACAGCCACGCCAGATACGTCCACGGGTCGAACACCTGACCCGCGTCCCCGAAGTTCGGATCGAACATCGGTACGTCCCGCACCCAGAGAGCCGCGAGGGCGGACGTGTCGGCGCGTTCGATGATCTCGCCCTGGCCCGCCATCGCACGCATGTCTCCCCGGTACTGCCACAACGGGAGGAACAGGCCCAGCGTCAGTCGGCCCGGAGCGAACATCCGCGTGAAGCCCGGGTGGTCGTCGAGCGCGGGCCGGTTGGCGGACAAGGGAACTGTGTTCACGGAACCTCCACTAGATCGATCGTTCTAGAGGACAGTAGCACGCCCCTAGAACGATCGATCCATCTAGTAGGATTGCACCGTGCAGGAATCAGACCCCACCACCGCCGGACAGCCGAGCCCCGCCGACACCCGCACCCGGCTGGTCACGACCACCGCCGCACTCCTCCAACGCCAGGGTTACGAAGCGACGAGCATCAAACGAATCACGACGGAGGCCGGCGCAACCTACGGTTCGCTCTATCACTTCTTCCCCGCCGGCAAGGAGGAACTGGCCGCCGAAGCGCTGCGTCACGGAGCCGAGGACTTCTCCGACCTGCTACGAAAGGGATTGTCCAGCAACAACGATCCCGCGGCAGCGGTCTCGGAGTGCGCACTACTTCTCGCCGAGACGCTGCGCGAGTCGGACTGGACCGACGGCTGTCCGGTGGCGGCCACCGCACTCGAGATCATCGGCCGCTCGCCACTGATCCAGCAGGCGTCCGACACCGCACTGCACCAGTGGCGCGAGCTGATCTCGGCGAAACTCGCAGGAAGCGGACTTTCCGCCGCGCACTCGACCGCACTCGCCTGCACGATCCTGTCCACGCTGGAGGGGGCCGAACTGTTGAGTCGCGTCTCCGGCGACGACGAGCCGCTCCGGCTCGCGGCCGACCATCTCGCGCTGCTGGTCCGAACCACCGCCGCGACGAGCCGCCCACAGAGCGAGTAGCCCCGCCCCGCCGAA
Source organism: Prescottella sp. GW823-FHT02E09 (assembly GCF_058797375.1). Taxonomy (NCBI): domain Bacteria; kingdom Bacillati; phylum Actinomycetota; class Actinomycetes; order Mycobacteriales; family Nocardiaceae; genus Rhodococcus; species Prescottella sp. GW823-FHT02E09. The sequence continues at coordinate 41,617 of NZ_JBXAJP010000012.1, read as the reverse complement.
AACCTCATGGGCGTACGGCTATTCGATGTCCCGCACCGAGTTTCCGATTCGACGCTTGCAGAATCGATCGCGACCTATACTGCGGCACATGCTGATTCACCCGACTCTGCGCATGCAATCCTGGGGATTCACGATCGGGTCGCTGCTGTTCGCACTCGGATCCGCGCCGGTGTTGGCATCACAGCTCGGAACGGTCGGCGCCAACACCGCGTTCTTCGTCGGCTCGTGGTTCTTCACTTACGCAGCCTTCCTCCAACTCGTTCTCAGCGGTGCGGCTACCACGACGGTTGCGGGAAGACCGGCGATCCGGGCGGAGTGGCTGGCTGCCGCAACCCAGTTCCTCGGCACCGTCCTGTTCAACATCAGCACCGGGGCGGCACTGCATGCACACACCATCGCGAGCGAGAAGCACTACGTATGGACGCCCAACGCGGAGGGCTCGATCGGGTTTCTGATCAGCAGTTTCCTCGCGATCCTGATGCTGGTGCGCGCCGGACGCTTCTGGGAGCCGCGCTCGCGTGACTGGCAGAGCGGGTGGCTGAACGCCCTCGGCTCGCTCGCCTTCGGCCTGTCGGCGGCCGGATCGTTCATCACCCAGTCGGGCAGCGTCGAGGATGCCGCTCTCGCGAACTCCGGAACCTTCGTCGGCGCGCTCTTTTTCCTCGCGGCATCCGTGATGTTCCTCGGAAAGTCCAGTAGCCCGTCACGCGTTCCCGTCGATGCGAACTGACGACTCACCCTCGAACCAATTGTCCGAAAAAGGATTTCGCGATCAGTTCGTTATCCGGCGGTTCGACGAGCGGACATTCTTGCTCAAATATCCCACCCACCAGCATGTTCGACAGCCGATCGATGTGTGGGGCAGGTCGTACTACGGGTTACGGAAAGGGTGAGATCAGGGATTAGATCCGTCCTGGTTCGACCGTGTCGTAGACGCCCGGTGTTAGCTTGCCGAAGTATGACAACCGTTCCGGAAGAAAAGAAGCGGCTACTGTTTCGCAACGTCCGGGTGTTCGACGGCGTATCCGATCAGCTGACTGCCGGCGATGTGCTGATTGACGGAGACAAGGTCGTCGGCGTGTCCACGGGGCCTGTGGGCGACGAGCCGGGCCGGGAGACCGTCGTCATCGACGGTGGCGGACGTGTGCTGATGCCCGGAATGAGCGATGCGCACGTACATCTCGTCGGCAACGCCAACACGTACGTGGACATGGTGATGGGGACCGAGAGTCACATCGCGCTCAATGGCCTCGCAGAGGCCAAGAACATGCTGCTGCGCGGTTTCACCACGGTGCGCGACATGGCCGGTGACACCGGCAGCATCAAGTCCGTCATCGATCGGGGACTGTTCCAGGGCCCGCGTATCTACCCGTCGCAGGCCGCAATCTCGCAGACCAGCGGGCACGGCGACTTCGGATTCGTCTACGAGGCCCCCACCGGGCTCGGCGGCCGCCAGAGCCGCGCCGAGGAGATCGGCTTCATGCGCGTGGCCGACGGCGTGGACCAGGTCCTCGCCGCGGTACGAGAACAACTGAAGAAGGGTGCCTCGCAGATCAAACTGATGGTCGGCGGTGGTGCCGCCTCGATGTACGACCCGCTGTACACCGTGCAGTTCGTCGACGCCGAACTGCGAGCCGCCGTCGACGCGGCGACCGATTACGGCACCTACGTCGCGACCCACGTCTACAACGTCACCGGTATCCGCCGGGCGATCGATGCCGGTGTCAAGTCGATCGAGCACGGGCACCTCGCCGACGAGGACACCATCGCACTCATGCCCGAGAGGGATGTCTGGCTGTCGATGCAGCCGTTCGCGCTGGGAGATCATCACTACCCGGATCCCACTCGAGCCGAGAAGGACCGCCAGATCTGTACCGGCGTGGACAAGGTGTACGGCTGGGCACGGAAGCACGGGGTGAAGGTCGCGTTCGGTACCGACCTGCTCCTCGAGCCGCAGATCGCCGCTCGTCAGAGCGAGATGGCGGCGAGGCTGGGAGACCACTACAGCAACATCGATGCGCTACGGATGCTGACGTCCACCAACGCCGAACTGTTCCGGCTCGCCGGCGAGCGCGACCCCTACCGGGAGGCGCCGTTCGGCGTGATCGCCGCCGGTGCGTGGGCGGACCTGCTGCTCGTCGACGGCAATCCCATCGAGGACCTGAGTCTGCTTGCCGATCCGGGCAAGAGCCTCTCGGCCATCGTCAAGAACGGTGAGGTCGTCAAGAACTCACTGTGACCGCCGATCTCGGGCAGCGTCACCACCCCCGACGTCGGATCACTCTCAGGCTGGACAGGCAGTACCGGGACACGCGGATGTTCGTCGAACCACGCGAGAATACGGAGTGCACGGTGGTCGAGACACAGATCGAGGGGTATCCCACCCCGCGCGAGGTGATTTCAGGGAATTTGCTGTCTGCCAGAGCGATCGAACTCCACGGCCCCTGGGGCCACGTGTTCGGCCCGCTCGATCTGGATATCGACATCGGCGGCGTGACCGTGCTCGCGGCGCCGGCCGGAGCCGCGCGCACCGCGCTACTGATGGCCCTCTGCGGGCGGATGCGGTTGTCGGGCGGGTCGCTGACGGTTCTCGGTTTCAAGGACAAACCGCATGCGGTGTTCGCCAATTCGGCGATCGCCTGTCTGAACGAACTCGACGAGGTGCGGCCGTCCGTCACCGTCCGCGACCTGGTGACCGAGCAGCTGAGATGGCAGTCCCCCTGGTACAAGCTGGTTCCGCGAGTCGGCTTGACCGAAGTCGAGGCGATGTGCGGCGAGGTCTTCGGGCCGGTACCGCTGCCCGGGCTGAGGGCCTTCGTCGACGATCTCCCCGAGATCCAGCAGCTCCTGTTGCGGATCGCAGTCGCCAACACCCGCAGACCGCGACTGTTGGTGGTCGGCAGGATCGACAAGATCGCCGACGACGTCGAACGGAGCACCATGCTGGAACGCCTCGTGGCGCTGGGCGAGAGCCAGTCGGTGATCACTGCCGACGTGAACCCGTTGCCGACCGACTGCGGCGTCCGCGCCGTCGTCGACATGCACGATCTGCTGGCCGCCGGCGACATCGGCGTGACGAACGAGTCGAGGTAGCCGGATGCTCGCAGGAATATCTCTCGGCAGTGACTCGAAGCGATACTTCCGGGGCACCATGCCACGGATCGCCATCATCACGATCATCCTCATGCCGCTGCTCTACGGTGCGATGTACCTCTGGGCCTTCTGGAATCCGTTCGGTGAGGTGAACAAGATCCCCGCCGCGATCGTCAACAACGACACCGGCCTCACCTCGGACGGTCGGTCACTCGATGCCGGCGACCAGGTCGTGAAGTCGTTGATCGCATCGGGTCAGCTCGATCTCGCGGAGGTGTCCGAGGAGGACGCCGCGAAGGGGCTCGCCGACGGAAAGTACTACTACACGATCACCCTCCCCGCGAACTTCAGCGAAGCCGTCGACTCGCCCAACGGCGACAACCCCCAGAAGGCCGACCTCGTCTTCACATTCAACGACGCGAACAACTACCTCGCGACGGTTATCGGCCAGGATGCGTCGGAGCAGGTGATCAATCAGATCAACTCGACGATCGGCGCGCAGGGTGTCGGCCAGGTTCTCACCGGTCTGCAGAGTGCCGGATCCGGCCTCGAGCAAGCAGCGGCCGGCGCCGAACAACTCACGTCCGGCATCGACCGGGCACACAGCGGCGCCGAGCAACTCGCGTCAGGTGCGCACACGCTCGCCGACAACATGGTCACGGCCAGGAACGGCTCCGACGCCCTGGCCGCCGGCGCATCCCAGCTCGCGACCGCGGTCGACGGAGTTGCCGACCCACTGCTGCGGGCGCTGGACAGTGGCGCACTCCCGGACGTCGGAGGCCAGGTCGCCCAACTCCGGCAGTCGCTCGCCGATCTCGCAGGCCGCGTTCCCCAGTCGGCGCCCCGACCGCAGACCGCGCAGGCGATCGACGACGTCGTCCAGGTGCTGAACACGAGCGCCGACCCGGTGGTGCAGCAGGCCGTCGCCGCACTCCGGCCGCTCACGTCCGCGGTCGCCGCTCCGGTGGCAGCCGAGGACCTGCGCGGAGAACTCGAGGCGTTGCACACCGACGCGCAGGCACTCGAGTATCAGCTGACCGATCCGAACAGTCCCCTGCAGACCGGCCTGACCATGCTGCAGAACGGCGGGATCGCGTCCGACGTCCGCCAACTGCGCGACGGTGCGGATCAGCTCAGTTCCGGGGCCGCCACACTCAGCCAGGGCATGGGTGAGTTGACCGCCGGCAGCTTCCAGCTCGCGACCGGCGCCGATCAACTCGCGTCCGGCACCACCGAGTTGCAGTCCGGGTCGACGGAACTCGCGGACGCGCTGAAGAAGGGCGCCGGCCAGGTGCCGAGCTGGACGGACGAGCAGCGCACCGCGACCGCCGACACGTTGTCGACACCCGTTGCGCTGAAACAGGACTACACAAACGTCGCGCCGACCTTCGGAACGGGTTTCGCGCCGTTCTTCCTGTCGTTGGCACTGTTCGTCGGTGGCATCATCACCTGGATGCTGCTGACGCCACTGCAGTCTCGTCCGACCGTCGGCGGAGTCGGCCTGTACCGCACGGTGCTCGCGTCGTACTGGCCCGCGCTCCTCGTCGGCATCCTCCAGGTGATCGTCATGTACACGGTCGTGCACTTCGGTGTCGGACTCGACGTAAAGCACGTCGGCGGCACGATCCTGTTCCTCATGCTGATCTCCGCGACGTACCTCGCGATGATCCAGGCATTCAACGCCGTGTTCGGAGTCGCTGTCGGCCGCGTGGTCACCCTCGCGTTCCTGATGCTGCAGTTGGTCTCGGCCGGTGGCATCTACCCGGTGCAGACGACCGCGACGCCGTTCCAGATCATCCACCCGTTCGACCCGATGACGTACACGGTGAACGGTCTCCGCCAGCTCACAGTCGGCGAACACGTCGACTCGCGGCTGTGGATCGCGGTGGCCGTCCTCACCGGCATCCTGCTGGCCTGCCTCACCGCCAGCGCGCTCTCGGTCCGCCGCAACCGCCGCTACACGATGGAACGGCTCTACCCGCCTGTGGAGGTCTGATGCCTGACCCCTGACCGTCTCGCTATCGCGCACCGTCTCGACCAGTCCCCCAAGATCGTTCGCACGAAGTATCGGAGGAGAACATGTCCGACAGCTATGTCGCCCCCGCTGAGACACTCGCACCGGCGTACACGGGAAGACTCGGTACCGATCCGATCCCGGCCCTGCGGATGCCCAAAGCCGAGACCGAACCCGAGGCCGCGTACCGGTTCATCCACGACGAGTTGATGCTGGACGGCAGTTCGCGGTTGAACCTGGCCACGTTCGTCACCACATGGATGGATCCACAGGCCGACCGGTTGATGGCGGAAACGTTCGACAAGAACATGATCGACAAGGACGAGTACCCGGCAACCGCCGAGATCGAGACTCGTTGCGTGAACATGGTGGCCGCACTCTTCAACGCCGAGGGGCTGTCCGAGTCCGATCCGACGTCGGCGACGGGCGTCTCGACGGTCGGCTCCTCCGAGGCCGTCATGCTCGCGGGGCTGGCACTCAAGTGGCGGTGGCGGGCGGCGAGGCAGGCTGAGGGCAAGGACTCGACCCGGCCGAACCTGATTCTGGGCAGCAACGTGCAGGTCGTCTGGGAGAAGTTCTGCCGCTACTTCGACGTGGAGCCGAAGTACCTGCCCATGGCGAAGGGCCGCTACGTGATCACGCCTGAGCAGGTCCGGGACGCCGTCGACGAGAACACCATCGGCGTGGTCGCGATCCTCGGCACCACGTTCACCGGAGAGCTCGAGCCGGTCGCCGAGATCGCCGCGGCGCTGGACGAGATCGCGTCCGGTGGCGGACCCGACGTCCCGATCCACGTGGACGCAGCGAGCGGCGGCTTCGTGGTTCCGTTCCTGCATCCGGAACTGCACTGGGACTTCCGGATCCCGCGCGTCGTTTCGATCAACGTCAGTGGGCACAAGTACGGGATGACCTATCCCGGAATCGGTTTCGTCGTGTGGCGCTCGAAGGACCACCTGCCCGAGGAACTCGTCTTCCGCGTCAACTACCTCGGCGGCGACATGCCGACCTTCACGCTGAACTTCTCACGTCCGGGGAACCAGGTGGTCGGGCAGTACTACAACCTGGTCCGACTGGGTGTCGCCGGCTACACGCAGATCATGGAGTCCCTCCGTGACACGGCCCTGATGCTGTCGGCGGAGATCTCGAAGATCGACAACATGCACATCATCACCGACGGCAGCGCAATCCCGGTGCTGTCCTTCGAAGTCGTCGGTAACCCCGGGTTCACGGTCTTCGACATCTCCCACGAACTGCGGGCCCGGGGGTTCCAGGTTCCGGCGTACACCATGCCCGCCGACGCCGAGGACGTCGCGGTGTTGCGGATCGTGTTGCGCGAGGGCTTCAGCCGCGACCTCGCCTGGAAGCTGGCCGTGTCGATCAAGGACGTCATCGCGCGCCTCCGGACGGGTACGGATCACTCCGCGACAGCGTTCGCGCACTGAGGCTGGGCTGGTGGGAGCGGTCACCGTCTCCCACCAGCCCGGGACAGGTGGGTGGCGCCGACGGCGTTCCTCCGTCGTCCCGCTCGGGCGCAGTCGACTTCAGATCAGCCCGCGGCGCATCGCGGTCTCGACCGCCTCCGCCCGACTGGACGCGTCGAGCTTGCGGTACAGGTTCCGGGTATGCGTGCGGACCGTGTTGAGCGACACGTGCAGATCCTTCGCGATCACACGCAACTGCTTGCCGGTGCGCAACTCACCGAGCACCACCTTCTCGCTTCGCGTCAGGCCCGGATTGCGACCTCCGTGAGCATCCACCAATTTCGAGCGCACATTGTCGACGAACAACTGGCCGTAGGCCCCTCCCGCCGGCAGCGAGGCCAGAAGTTCGGCGGTGTCCCCGGCACAGTCGACGAACGGGCTGACGATTCCGAACGGCTCGGCGATCTCGAGTGCGCGCCGAATCGCGACCACTGCGTCGTCCGGCCGACGTTGGCGGCGCGCGACGACCGCGTCCAGCATCCAGACCCGGACGGCGAGAGCCGGATGCAGCTGACGCGAGGAGTCGACTACCGGGGCCAGCAGGTCCCGCGCGGACGCGACGTCCCCCTCGGTGATCCGGACCATCGCTCGCGCGACCGTGACGTCCGGGATCTCGCCGAAGACTCGACTTGCCAGATCGACGACGTCCGTCGCGGCGGTCACCCTGCCGGCATCCAGCAGCACGGCCAGTGCCGGAGTGACGAGGGCATTGCTCAAACCCTGTTGCGGTCCTCGTCCCAGCAGGCCGACCACGGCCGTTGCCAGTGCATCCGAGTCCTCGGCCGACGGATTCTGCGTCTGCCGAGCACGCAGGATCGCGAACGCGACCTCCGAGTGGCCACCCGAGATGGAGGCCGTGGTCCCGTCCGGGCGCCGACGGCGTGCGTTTCCCGAGACGACGGCGTGGGCCGCACTGTCGACCGGCAGTTGTTCGCACCGAAGAATCGTGTCCATGCACACCGCGGCCGCACATTGGAACGTATCGATACGGTCGGTCAGCCCTCGATCGACTGCGTAGTCCAGCGCGTGCTCGGCACGGGCAGTCATCGTCGCGAGGTCGCCCTTCATGCCCGACAGCACCGAAAGCCTTGCAAGGCAACGCAAGACCAGACGCGGATGAGCTCCGAGCTCTGCGAGGGTGAGCGCCTCCCGGAGGAGTCGCTCACCCGAAGGTAAGTCGCCCAGGAACATTCGCGCAGCCGAACGCTGGACGGTCATGTAGCAGTCGAGATCGATGCCGGCCGATCCGGTCCAGCCGTCCAACCTGGCGACTTCGTCCACCGGCATGACCTGCCCGCCGATCACGGCAATCTCGACCGTGAGCGCCGCGGCGAAGGCGTCGGCGACGTCGCGGTGCCGACCCTCGGTATCGGCCGACGTGACACCCCGGAGGTGTGCGCGAGCAGCATCGGGATAGTTCTGCTCGAGTGCTGCAAGGGCCCGCAGGTACCGGACCCCCGGCAGGTCACCGTACCGAACGCCGAGCTTCGCGAACATCTCCTCCGCGTGGCCGTCGAAAACGACCGCGGCGCCGTGGAGAAAGACGAAGTCCTCGACCGCCGAGTCGTCCGATGCCTCGAGCAGGTGCGCGAGAGCGGCCAGCGGTTGCCGTGAGGCCAGCAGCCAGCGGGCCGCGACGGCATGGAGGCGTGCAGCCCGTTTCGGGTCCGTCGCGCGCAACTCCGACCTCAGGTGCGCCCGCAGCAGGGGGTGCCACGCATACCGAAGCTCGCCATCGCCGACAACCCGCCGCAGGGGAACACAGTACTGCTCTCGAACGGCCAGGATTCGGTCCACACCGGCCTCGTCGAGCTCCTCCGCGAGGTCAGGTGTGAACCAGTCGACGACACTGGTTGCCTGCGCGAAACGCAACAGCTCGCCGGGTAACCCGTGGAGAACCTGCCCGATCACGAAGTCCGAAATCCGTTGCGGGTACCGCGCGAGATCGGCAATACCGCTCGTCACGTCGCCGACCGTGCTGAGCCTGATCGCCGCGAGCCGCACCGCACTTGCCCAACCGCCGGTGAGGTCGAGCACGGCATCGAGCTCGGCGTCGGATACGGCGCAGCGGTACTCCGCGAAAATTGCTGCCGCGGAGCCGCGGTCGAACGCGAGATCCTCGGACGCGAGGCAGACCAGCGAGCCCTCGGCCGCGAATCGCGTGAGAGGCAGATCCGGTGAGCGCCGCGCGGACAGGACAACCGTCAGATTAGGGGGCGCCGCATCGAGAAGGTCGGACAACCAACCGAGTGCCGCCTGCCCGACGAGCACGTGCGCATCGTCGAGGACCAGGACCGTAGATCGGCCGGATCGCCGGACCTGCCGGAGGAGTTCGGTGTGCGACCCATCCCCCGCTGAAATCTGGGCGCCCACGGATGCGAAAGCCGCCTGGACGGCGGCCCCGATCCTGCGAGCCAACTCGTCGGGGTCGTCGTCGAGGACGTCGAGCGTGATCCACGCAACCGCGGACTCGGCGACCTCGGCGCCGCGGTCGATCCAGTCTGCGAGCAACATCGTCTTCCCCGTGCCGGCCGGCGCGACGACGAGGACGATCCCGCGGACACTACTCACGACGACCGAATCGAGCACTGCGCACAGTTCCGGGCGAGGTTGCACCGTCACGGACATCCGAGGCGGGCCGAAGCTCGAGCGATTCCGCAACTGAGCCGACGTCGGGAACGGGCCCCCACCATCGGACTCCGGCCGCTCCGAATATCGCTGCGCCACAGCATTCCTCCGATTTCCCAACCCGACCGCCCTCGAGATGAGTCTTACCAGACAAATCGGCCACAAAAGCAACGATCAAGATCAACTGTGAGGTAGGACGCAAGGATCGAACTATCGGCGCACGCGGGCTCGGCGCCGCTGAGACAGAACGAGAAAACAACGTCGCCATGGACACCGGAACGCGAATTGCGGTGCACCACCACACCATCCACGAGAAGCCTCGAGTGTGGGCACTGTGTCACGCCGACGAGATCGGGGCCCAGCGTTGCCATGGCGGCACTCTACCGCCCGAGGGAGGGCGTAAGCCGCGGATTGTGCAGATCGTCAGGTTCTCGACCTGGCCGTGACAATCGGCGCACCGCCCGCGGGATCAACCCGTAACCGGCAGTACCACTTTCCTCGTTCCGCGTCCGGACGATGACCCGGACGCGGAACGCGACAGGAAATGACGTGCAGTCGTCGCTACATGTCCAGACCGAGATCCAACACGGTCACCGAATGCGTGAGCACACCGACCGCGAGGAAATCGACGCCGGTCGCGGCGTAGTCGGCCGCGACGTCGAGGGTGAGCCCACCCGACGACTCGAGCCGGGTCCGCGGGGAGAGGGTGTCGCGGCGCTGTACTGCGATCTGTGTCTGCCAGAGCGGGAAGTTGTCCAGCAGCACGAGGTCGACGCCCTCGGCCAGCACTTCGTCGAGCTGGGTGAGGTTGTCGACCTCGACCTCGCACTCGATGTCGGGCGCCGCCGCACGAACTGCACGCAACGCGGCGACGACCGAACCCGCGGCAGCGACGTGGTTGTCCTTGATGAGCGCGGCATCGCCCAGACCCATCCGATGGTTGACGCCGCCGCCGACCCGCACCGCGTACTTCTGCAGCCCCCGCAGTCCGGGCAGGGTCTTGCGACTGTCGCGAATCTTGCACTCGGTCCCGGAGACCGCATCGACCCACTCGGACGTGGCGGAGGCAATGCCGGACAGGTGACACACGAGGTTGAGCATCGTCCGCTCCGCGGTCAGCAGGCCACGGGTGGGGGCGCTGACGGTCAGTACCCCGTCGCCGGGCTGGACGCGGGTGCCGTCGGCGACCCGATCACGGATCTCGTAGTTTCCGGCTCCGATCACCTCGTCGAGCACCGTCAGGCCCACGTCGATGCCCGCCACGGTGCCGGCCGCCCTGGTCACCACCGACGCCGTCGCGACGGCGCCCTCCGGCACCGTCGCCACCGACGTGATATCCGGGCCGTAACGCAGATCCTCGTCGAGCGCGGTACGCACCAACGCCAGGGTCTCCTGCGGATCGAGTCGCTCCAGCGTGGTCATCGTGCTCCTGTCGATTGCAGTTCGGATACTTCGAGTTCGCCGTCCCGCCCGATACGGATCGGGATGCTGCGGCGGTACTCGTCGGACGCCTCGGGGCAGTCGATCCGGGTGTGGCATCCTCGGGTCTCCCGTCGCGCGGACGCGGCCAGCACGAGCGCCGACGCCGCCACCGTGAGCGCGGTGTCTTCGAGGGTTACGCCGTTTCCGGCCACCGCGACATCGCTGTCCGCCAATTCGGCTGCCGCGGAGGAAAGTCCGTCGCCGTCTCGCACCACCGACGCGTGCGCTGTCATGAGAGCCTGCACCCGCTCACGCGGGGCGCGTCGCCGGAACGGCAGCAGCAGGTCATCCGCCTCGACGGACAGGCCGGCACGCTCGGCTGCCACCAGACCCACCCGCTCGCCGACGACCAGCCCCTCGAGCAGGCTGTTCGACGCGAGCCGGTTGGCGCCGTGCAGTCCTGTGCGGGCCACCTCTCCGGCCGCATACAGTCCCGGTACCTCGGTGCGTCCGTGGACGTCGGTGACCACACCGCCGCACGAGTAGTGCGCGGCCGGGGCCACCGGTATCAACTGCTCGGTCGGATCGATGCCCGCAGCGAGGCACGATGCGGTGACCGTCGGGAACCGGGTCGCGAACCCGGTCAGGTGACGTGCGTCGAGGTAGACGTGATCGGTGCCGGACTCCCGTAGCCGTCGGGCGATGGCGCGGGACACGACGTCCCGCGGCGCCAGGTCACCCTGAGGGTGTACGCCGTCGGTGACCGAGCGCCCGTCGGCGTCCACCAGTCGCGCACCTTCACCACGGACCGCCTCACTGATGAGTGGCCGCCGGCCGACGCCGCCCGGAGCGAACAAGACGGTGGGGTGGAACTGGACGAACTCGAGATCGGCCACGGCGGCGCCCACCTCGAGCGCCAACGCGATGCCGTCGCCGGTGGAACCCGGCGGGTTGGTGCTGCACGAGTACAGCTGCCCCAGGCCGCCGGTCGCGAGAGCCACGGCCGGGGCATGGATGACACCGAGCCCCCTGTCCGACAGCACGATCAGACCGGTGACGCCTCGACGGTCGGTGGTGACGCGCGCCGCTGCGGCGCCGAAGAGTACCGGCATTCCGGCCGCATTCAGTGCCCGCTGGACCTCGGCGCCGGTCGCGTCGCCACCCGCGTGCACGATGCGCCGGGTGCTGTGCCCGCCCTCGCGGGTGCGCGACACGGCGCCGTCGGAGCCCGTGTCGAACACCGCACCCAGCGCGGTGAGCGCGGCGAACGCCTCCCGCCCCGCGGAGACGATCGAGCGGACGGCGGCCTCGTCGCACAGCCCCGCACCGGCGACGCAGGTGTCGCCGGTGTGGGAGTCCACCGAGTCGGTGCGAGGATCACCCACGATGGCGATCCCGCCCTGCGCATACTGCGTGGCGGTGTCGGTCGGGCCGCCCTTGCTCAGCACGAGAACCCGGAGTCCCCGCTCGGCCGCGACCCGCGCGGCCGTCAGCCCGGCGACACCACCACCGACGACGACCAGATCTGCGCGCGCCTCCCACACGACGCCGTCACCCCCGGGTCCGGCGACCACTATTCTCCGCCGCCGGGGTTCCCGATCTCGATCATGCGCTGCACGGACTTCCGTGCTCTCTCGGCGACGTCGGGGGCGACGTGAACCTCGTCCTTGCCCTCGACGAGGCAACGCAGCAGCGCGGCGGCGGTGATCATCTTCATGTACGGGCACGACGCACGATCGTTGACGGCCTGGAAGTCGACACCGGGCGCCGCCTTGCGCAGCTGGTGCAGCATGCCGACCTCGGTCGCCACGAGGACCTGCTTGGCGCCGGTCTCGCGGGCGGCGTCGAGCATGCCGCCGGTCGAGAGGATCTTGACCTTGTCCTCGGGCACGAAGCCCTCGCCCGCGAGGTAGAGCGCCGACGTGGCGCAGCCGCACTCGGGGTGCACGAACAGTTCGGCGTCCGGGTGGCTCTTCGACTTCGCGGTGAGCTCGTCGCCGTTGATGCCGGCGTGGACGTGGCACTCGCCCGCCCAGATGTGCATGTTCTCGCGGCCGGTCACACGCTTGACGTGGGCACCGAGGAACTGGTCCGGGAGGAACAGCACCTCGCGGTCGGGATCGATCGACGCGACGACGTCGACCGCGTTGGACGACGTGCAGCAGATGTCGGTCAGACCCTTCACCTCGGCAGTGGTGTTGACGTACGACACCACCAGCGCGTCCGGGTGCTCGGCCTTCCACTCACGGAGTTGGTCCGCGGTGATGGAGTCGGCGAGCGAGCAGCCGGCGCGCTCGTCCGGGATCAGCACCGTCTTCTCGGGGCTGAGGATCTTGGCGGTCTCGGCCATGAAGTGCACGCCGCAGAACACGATCGTGCCCTCTTCCGCCTCGGCGGCGATGCGCGAAAGCGCCAGCGAGTCACCGACGTGGTCGGCCACGTCCTGGATCTCGGGCAGCTGGTAGTTGTGCGCCAGGATCGTGGCGTTGCGTTCCTTCGCCAGGCGGCGCACTTCGGCCGCCCACTCGGGCCCGGCTGCGACGCCGGTGTACCCACCGGGGCCGTCCACGATCTGTCCTGCACCCGCCCACAACGTCGACGTCATGGCCACTCCTTCTTCGCGAAGCTCGTTCGTAGCTCCGTCACTACAACCCGGGCGGGCTGGCCCGAATTTCCGAAATCGAGGTTTTCGACTTAGGATCGAAAACATGCCACATGGTAGCACCGTCCACGAAGTACTCACCGCGGTGTTCCAGGTTCGACCCGCCCCGGAAACCATCACCGCAGGTGACGGCCATCACGGGGGTGGCGGCTGCCGTTCGGACGAACTGATGGTTCTGCTGTGGCAACGCGCGCTCGATCCACAGAAGGGAACATGGTCGTTGCCGGGTGGAACCCTGCGCGACGACGAGGACCTCGAGACGTCGGCCGGACGCCAGCTCGCCGAGAAGGTCGACGTCCGAGAGGTGGCCCATCTGGAACAGCTGTCGGTGTTCAGCGACCCACGCCGAGTTCCCGGGGATCGCCGGATCGCCTCGACCTACCTGGGCCTGATCCCCCTGCCCGCCGATCCACAGCTGCCACCGGACACGGCATGGCATCCGGTCTCCGCACTGCCGGAGATGTCGTTCGACCACGGAACGGTCGTCCAGCACGCCCGGACGCGACTGGCCGCGAAGCTGTCGTACACAAACATCGCGTTCGCACTCGCACCCGACGAGTTCTCGATGTCCACGCTGCGCGAAATCTACTGCGCCGCACTCGGCTACCAGGTCGACACAACGAATCTCCAACGGGTCCTGACCCGACGTGGCGTCATCGTCGCGACCGGCAACACGGCACCACCCGGGCGCACCGGCGGCAGACCGGCAGCCCTCTACCGGTTCACCGACACCCGACTGCGTGTGACCGACGAGTTCGCGGCCCTACGGCCACCCGCCTGAGGCGGGCAGCATTCGGCCACCCGAACAGGATGATCCGAGTCGATGGTGTCGCCGGCTCGGCCACGCAGTCAAGGAGACCGGATCCAGCGCGTCGTCAGGATGGCAAGGACGATCACCACAACGAGTTCGAGAAACCCCAGAATCGTGGCGGCGAAAGCGATCCAGCTTCCGGTCTCATGCGGCCGACGATCAGCCTCCTACATCCCGAGGACCATGCCTGTCGGGTTCTCCCTGGGGCACCCTTAGGCTCGACCGGCAATCGACGCGAGCGGTAGGGAGAGGGCGTATGGGAGTCTGGGGTTCGGGAAACTTCGACAGTGACACCGTCGCGGACGGGCTGGGAATGTTGACCGGCCGGATTGTCGACGACATCACCGCCGAGTTCGAGGACGACTCGAGCCTGGAGCCGGACGAGTGGGGCGGGGAGATGGTTCCGGCCTGGCTCGAGATCCTCACCGAGATTGCCGAGACGCGACGGGTCGGTGCGACCTTTCCGTCGGCGACAGCGCTGATCGACTGGCGCGACCGATACCTGCGCGTGTGGGACGGGTACATCGACGAACTCGAGCCGGACGACGACTACAAGGTCGCGCGTCGGGCCGTGCTCGTCCGCACCTTCGAGCGGGCCGTTGCTGTCGCCGCGGAGCGGGAACGGGTCTAGTTCGTCTGCCCCGTGGATCTCCGCGCAGGGCCCGCGACGTTGCCCGGCTTCAACAGCGCTTTCAGTGCCTTTCCCCCAGGCCTGGAGAGTTCATCGTGATGAGCCCCCTCCCTGTGGAGAGCTTCGTCGGATCGGAGCATCAGATGGTGGTCTCCCGCTTCTATCAAACGAGCGGTACCAGCGGTTCGTGGCACAGTGCAGGTTGACGTGGGTGCCCTCTCCAGCGGCGATCGGTGGCGATATGCAGCAGCTCGGTTCTGCCCCTGGCACCCCGCCAGACCGTGGCATCGATGATTTGCGTGGTGCGGATCTACTGTCAGCAGTGTGACGATCGAGGATGCCCCTTGTGTGTGGCTGACAACCCTGCGACGAGATGGCTCACCCCATACGACACCGGCGTGGTTCTTGTTGGTCGGCGAGACATTCTGGATCGCAAGCTCAACCGTGAATGTGAAGGTGAAGAACCTCCAGCGCGATCCTCGAGTATCACTCGCCATCGACGGATCGGGGGCCAGGCCCAAAGTTGCGCAAGGGCGAGCCCTCATGCATCAGGCGATTCTGTGCTTCCCACATCTCATCGCGCTATTCGCGGAGAAGTACAACGGCTGGGACGCCGCCGACGAGACCCAAGATGGTCCGCGAGTGCTGATCGAAGTACCCATCGATCGATGGCTCCTTCAAACCCACTAACGGATACACCGGTTCCGTCCTGCGTGCCGATCGAGGTTCGATGCTACTGGCTGCTGCCCTCGATGAAGGCGACGTTCCCGGCGATCTCCGTTGCGTCGGGGAACATTTCGAGGCGCACTCTTGTCGAGCCCCTTGGCCGCCCTGAACATCTCGTCGAGATTCGCGCCCCTGTCCAGCAGCAGGGTGACGGCATCAATTGCGTCGTACCAGACGGCCGCCCGCAGCGCCTCGTCGAGGAAAGACTCGTCGATCCCGCGTCCGAGAAGCATCTGCCCGAAGCCACAATCGCAGCCCGGATTCAACTGAGTGCGAGAAGCGATTCGGAGCGACGCCGACGCAGATCTGCCACGAATGGAACACCGTCGCGCACCCGAGCGAGTACGAAGGTAGGCCGGGGCGACGACCCCTGACATACGACGAAGGCAGGCGCTGTTCGATCACTGCGACGACCGCGTCGAACGCATCGTCACCGCCGGCCGCAAGGGCGCCTTGGCCGCTGTGCGGGACGCGCAAATGCTGAAAACCGCCTACGCGTTCGGGCTTCGCCGGCGGGAGCTCGTATGACTCGATATCGCCGATCTGCGACCGAATCCTCACACAGGGCGTGGGCGGTACGGGTCATAGCACGTGCGGTACGGCAAAGCTGTCAAGGGCGGGCCGCCTCGTCGGCGCACCGTGCTCGCCGTCCCTGAATTTGATTGGGCACTAGATGGTTTGAGGCACTGTGCGGAGGAGGTTCGGCCCCGCTTCGACCCCGGCGCTCATCCGGCACTGTGGGTGACCGAACGAGGCAGCCGTGTTTCGATTCGCTACCTCGATGGCAGATTCGGTCAACTGCGCCGCGAGGTGGGCCTGCCCGCCGAACTGACCCTGCGTTGCCTCCGCCACTCGTTCGCCTCCACGACCGCGATCTACACCTCGGTGAGCAGCGACTTCAAGAATCGGATGCTCGCCGGCGCGTAGGAACGCGTCTACACATCGCAAGGAGAGGACCAATGATCAAGAAGATGTCGGCCCGCTGGCACCTACGCGAGCAGATGGCGTTGAAGGGTCTGTTCCAGACCACCGAACTGGCCTGCTCAACGCCCATCCCGGCGCACTGACCTCGGGCGACCCCCGGCTTCCGCAGCTCACACAGCGGCTCATGGCCTTGCAGCAGGCGGGATCAGCAGCGGTGGTGCCACCTGCTTGCCAGGCGTGCGGGCAGACCAAGATGCTTGTCCACAACGCTCACCGACGGTCGCCGCGTCTGCCGATCCTGGCAGGGTGCCGCGGCTGCCCGGCCCTGCGATCGCTGCGGACAGCATCGGCGTACGCCCAATCGAGATCCTCGCAACCACAAGACCTGCCAATCCTGTGAACGCCTCGCGATGCCGGCGGCGCGGACCCCGTCCGGAGTGCTCTGCCACCGCTGCGCATCCCGCAAGCCCCGACTGTGGTCAATGCGGTCACCCCCGGCCGGCGGCCGCGATTCTGTTGGGTGGCCCGATCTGTCACCCCGGCTACGCGGCTCTGCGTGCCAGACCTCGAACCTGTCCCACGTGTCAGAAACCGAAGATCCTCGCTTTTCTCGACACCGACTCGTGGCACGTCCGCGCCGGGTGTGCAGGGCAACCGCCACGATTCGCTTGCTCGCAGTGCGGAAGCGAGGAGCACCCCCACGGACACCGCTGCGCGCGGTGCGTCCTCGACGAACGCGTCACTGCGATACTCTCCGACGCAACCGGTGAGGTGCACCCGGCCCTCGCCCCGCTCCGCCGGATGCGCTCGACACCGACGAACCCTTGACGACGCTGACCTGGATACGCCGCAACCACGGCCTCGAGATCCTGAGACGGATGGCCACCGGTGACGCACCCATCAACCACGCCGACCTCGACGCTGTCACCCATGCAAGGCACCGCAACTACCTTCGCGACCTCCTGGTTTCCGCCGGCGCACTCCCCTCCCTGGACGTCGACCTCGAGCGGACGATGGAATGGCTCGCCGAGTTCCTGACCGCACTGCCGCCGGGCGACAAGAAGATCCTGCGCCCGTACGTCCATGAGGATGGTGTACGAGCCGGAGCCGGATGAGATGGCCGGCGTGTCGTAGCCGAGTGAAAGACGGTCACCGCGTGGTTCTTCGAGAGACCTACCAAGTCGACTCGACGAAAGATCACGCGATGACCACTGCCCACGATATCGACCTGCATCAGTTCCTGAACGACCGACTCACCGGACCTGCTGCGGGAGTTGTTGTCCACGCTCATCCACGCCCTGATGAATGCGGAGGCCGACGCGGTGTGCGGCGCCGGCTACGGCCAGCGGTCCGAGAACCGTATCAACTCCCGCAACGGATACCGCCACCGCGACTTCGCCGGCCGGCCGCCAGGATCACCGGTGGGAGGGCGGTTGATTGCTAAATCATAAGGGGCCGATCGCTATTGGTCGACCAGGTACGTGATCGGATGCAAGGACGGTTCACTGCGGGCGGCGAGGGTTTCGATCGTCGATTGGTTATCCCTGGCCGTTGTTTGCACGTGTACGCCTCCATCCAACCCTCAGTCCGGGCTGTCAAACAATATGCTTAGGTGTACCGAATTCTGCGACAGGAGGTCGTGACCCGGCCCAGCCGCGTCGTGCGTATCCTCGCAGCGTGAGAACCAGGAGCGGTGGGAGAACCGCGAACTGCATTGCCCGCGCACTCGCACTTGGCCTGGGGTTCGGTTCCGCAGCTTCTGCGATGAATGCGATTGCCTCGCCAGTGGGCGCTGTCGGAAGCCGGATCGAAGGCACTGCTTGGGCATTGATTGCAGAAGTTGCCACACTGCTCTTGAACGCAGGGTGGGCGTGGGCGGCGTTAGCTGTTGCAGCGGGGGCCATGGCGACCCACACGGCCACGGCAGCAACCGCCGGTGTCGTTGCGTTGGTCGCGGCGCTCTGCGCGTACTACGGATGCGATTCCGTACTCCGCGGGGAACCGGTGGCGTTGTACGTTCCCGAGTTGCTGCTGTGGGCGATCGTCACCCTGGTCTTCGCGCCGATACTCGGTGTGGTGGGTGCGAGCATTAGGGATTCGGGAATGGTAGGCCTTCTGGCCGGATTGACAGTGCCGGTCGGTGCTGCCGTTCAGATGGTCGTGATGCCTCCCCGCTCGGGTGGACCCGTCGCAGATCCCGCGATGGCGTGGACTATGGGTGCTGTTTTCACAGCTTCCGCGGTAGCGGCCGTCGCCGTGATCGCACGGTTCAGCCGCGAGCGGCGTCGGCGCCCGCGCTCCGCTGCCCGGGGCCTGGCCTGAGGTCTGGCTGGAGATAGGCACGGTTCGCCCGCCTCGGGCGTCCTACCTCTACCTGTGCGCGTTCGATCAGTTGTAGGGCGATGCTCCTGAGTGACTCTCCCTGTGGTGGCTCTGTCAACCGTCGGTGGCCCCAGTTGGTGATTGAATCAGGACCCGCCGCGAGTCGGCGTGTCGTATTGCGCGAGGGGTTCGCGTGCGGCGGTTGGCAGGCGGTCTCCAGCCAGTCGTCGAGTGGCTGGTGAGCGGAGCCGCCGCCTACCGACGATCCTCGCGGACGGCAGCTTCTTCGGCTGGTTCCCGATGCCCGCACCCGGTAGTTCCCGCCCGGTCCTGACCGGATACGCCGCCGACGGCACGATGGTCGGCAGTATCGAGATCGGGGCGGGTTTCTAGTGGCTCGTCACGGATTGTCGGCCGGGTAATCCCCGGCTCCGGGTGAGTTGCGCTGCAGACTGTCTCCGAGCCGAGATGGGAGGTGGTCCCGGCACGATCTGCTCAAGGTGTTGCGGGAGCGCTTGCGCGGCCGGATCCGGGCGGCCCCGGAGTCGTACGCCGGCCACGACGTCGAGTTGGTGTTCCTCCCGACCTACGGATCGTGGCTGAAGTGGCGCAACTCCCGGGCCGAACCGAAGACCAACTTCGCGTCCGACTCGCCGATTCGGTCGTGGAGCGCGTACCCGCATTACCCGGCGCCGCCGCTGACGAGCCACTTGCCCAGGCGGCTTGACCGACCACAGGAGCATCCCCTCTCAGATTGACGGCGTGCGTAGTTCCGCCGACAGTGATGAACAAATGACAGATCTTGAGATGCGGTTCGGCGCTTGGATATCGAACCCCGAACGAGGTAGAGCCCACCTGACACGAATCGAACGCCGCGCCTGAAGGACCAAGAATCTCACTGTCCGAAATCAGCCGGGTTCCCCACTGACCGTGACCTACACGGCAACCACCAGCGTTATCGTCGCCGACACGGCGGGTGCTGCGCTACCACGAGCCCGAAAAATGGACACAATGAAAAACACGCCCCTGCCAGTCGTCGCGCCCACGAGTCGTTCCCGCACCAGCTGTGTCGTTTGCAACGCACGCGTCCAGCACCGACCCGTCATCCTTCATGCAACACCTTTCCCGTGTGCTCGGTGTTCTCAGCCAACAAGGCCGACATGGCGAATCGGCATGGCGCTACCCCTGGTCGAATCGATCTCGTCCGCTGTGCATCAACCGGCCCCGTGACGCAACAGGATGGATGCACCCGACAGCGTCAAGCGCATTCCGCGTGGATGGCCGAAAGCATGACGGAGCGTAGGGAAATGGGCGGATCGTCGGTGATACGGGCGATCCCGGCGAGACCGACGGCGAGCATGAGAAGTCGGCCTGCGGATTCCCGAGCCCGCGCCACGTCGAGGTCACCGCGAAGCAGGACGGACGCAAGCACGTCCGTCAGCCGGGCGAGCGACTCGACGTAGCTGTCCGCGACGGGCGTGCGCAACTGCGCGTGCGCCGCCGCCTCGGCCCATCGGGCCATTGCGTGACCGTCCGTCTCGCCCAGCAGATCTTGAAAGAAGTCCGTCAGCGCCGCGAGCGGTTCGAGGCCACAGACTTCCGCCTCGTAGGCCTCGATCTCCCTCGCGGCATACTGGCGCCACGCCTCGGCGGCGAGTTCGTCGGTCGAGGCGAAGTGGTGATGGATTTGCCCCTGTGATCCGCCGAGTTCCTCCGCAACCGTGCGCGCTGTCACGGCGCTGAGACCGTCCCTCGCCACGACCGTGGCGGCCGCCTCGACGATGGACCGTCGGCGCTCAGCACGTGCCAGATACGCCATCATTCACTCCATCGCGCAGTTCGATCGAGATCCGACACCGACCGTAGGAACGTCACTGTTCGCTCCCGCAGCCCTTGTCGGCGCCGCTCGATGGTCTCCTCGGCCGGGGGGTCGAGTGGTCCGACGATCGGCTTGCTGTGGACATTCACGCTGCAGTCGAGATCGGTACAGACGTGAAGCCCCAGCGTACTCAGCCGCTGACGCTTGTCCTTGGACGGGCGTGGCGCGGTGAAGAGGGAGACCTCGTTGAATCGCCGCGCGAACCGGCACAGGTCACACATCACTGCGCGGGACCCCAGGGCGGCTTGATTCGGGTTCTGCCGAAGCATGACCCCGAAGGCCGCGTCGTCCACGTCGGCGACCAGGTAGACCCGCATCGGCGCCCGCAGGTCTCGCCAGCCGAGGTAATCGATCCGATGCCAGCGCACCTCGTCGAACCACATCGGTAGATGCACCTTCCTCTGCGCCGGATCCAGGTTCACGATCGAGGCACGCACTTCTGCCCGTGTCATGGGTCGCATGGCAACTCACCTTCACACATTTGTACATTGATACAAGTTGTATCAGGATACAAGTTCGGTTCTGGTGCGCGGAGGGAGGACGCCGGGGACCCACAACTCGTCTCGATGCCCCCCGACCGCGCCGATCGCCGGCGAGCAGACCCGCCGCAACTTCGCGAACGACCCTCTTGGAACTCCAGGCCGTCGAACGGCCCACCGACATCGACCGCGAGAACCGGGACTTCATCGCAGGGCACACGTCCGGGCCTTACGGGGACTACACACCCGTCGGTCCCGACACCGAACAGCCGCTGGAAGCGATCCGCCGAGAGCCACCGCGGTTGTCCTCGAAGGACGTCAAGTATCAGTTCGAGCGAAACAACTGACGCCCACGCACGCGCCAGGAAGGGAGGTCCGCCATCCTCGCCGTCACGTACGGGGCACGTCCCCCCGCGGATCCTTCCGGCGCGTCGGGAACGGTCACTCGCCGCGCCCGCCCTGGCGGCGTCTCGCTCACCCTGATCGTCCGGGCAGTCGTGTGAGTTTCGTTGCGTACGTCTGCGTGATGGCGGAGTGACCTGTCGCGCTCGATACCGAGCCGACACCGGCGGCGGGCACGGTACGCGTCGACTGCACCATGTCGACCGACCTGCGATCGACTTCTCCGACGCAGGTCGAGTAGTCGTTCGTCACGGAACGATCGCTCCGGGGTGGGTCGTGCTCTACCTGACGGACGCGACAACGCCCGGACCGCACGATGCGCCGCGATCCGATGCTCTCATCGTTGCGCTACACGCTCCACGTTCGAGGCGCCGGTTCCGATGGTGGAAGAACGGGAAGTGAGCACTGCGATCACGTAGACGAGGAGTCCGGCAAGGGTCATGCCGGCAGCTGCGAAGCCCAGTGTGGTGAAACTTCCTGAGGCACTGAGGACTGCGCTACCGAGCAGCGAACCTGCGGCGATCCCGGCACCGAACGCTGCGGTGTTGGCGGTGCCGACGAGAGGTGATCCGGCCGCGGCGAAGCGCAGCACGAATGTCTGCAAAGGCGCCAAGAGCCCGAACCCGCACGCTCCGAGCACGAACAGTAGCGGCACCACCAGCACTGGATGTGATGCTCCGAGGGCGAGAGCGCTGAGAGCGGTGGCGAGTGCGATCAGGAGGAAGACGGTCGTCGGAACGAGCGCGCGGTCCGACGCCTTGCCCGCGACCCAGTTTCCGACCACCAGACCGACCCCGTAGATGCCGAGCAGCCAGATCACATCGCTCGCCGTGAATCCTGTCACGCCGGTGAGCAGCGGTTCGATGTAGGTGAACGAGGCGAACAGTCCGCCGAAACCGATTGCCGTCGAGCTCAGCGCCAACCACAGTCGCGGGTTCGTGAAGGGGCGCAGGCTCTCACGATAGCTCGCGGGTTCGTGATGGCGGTCGGCGGGCACGAGCGCGACGACTCCGACGAGACTCACTGCACTGATCGCAGTCACCACCAAGAACGACGCACGCCATCCCGCGGTCTGGCCGATCAGGGTGCCCAGGGGCATGCCGAGCACCATCGCCAGCGTCAAGCCGGTGAACACCAGCGCGATCGCGCTGCCCTGCTTCTGAATCGGCACCAGGCGAGAAGCCGCGACCGACGCGACGCCGAAGAACGCCGTATGCGACCAGGCTGTGGCGAACCGGCTCGCCAGCAGGACCTCGAACCCTGGGCTGAGCGCTGTCAGCAGGTTTCCGAACGCGAAAATCGTCATGAGCACTACGAGCACACGCTTGGTCGGCAGACGTAGGAGCGCCAGCGCCAGTAACGGCCCGCACATTTGTCCCGTCGCATACCACGTGGTGACGAATCCGGCTTCGGCGATCGAAATCCCGAACTCGACCGAGAGGGACGAGAGCAGTCCGTTGGTCAGGAACTCGGTGGTGCCGATGGCAAACGCACCGACAGCTAGCGCGAGTAAGGCTATGGGCATTGCAGGGCACGGTCCTTTCGAAGGCAGACGCAACCTGAATGCGGCCGCCCCTCCATGTTTCGTTCGGACAACAGCGTCGGCCAGACACGTGTTCGTCGTACGAATCGGGTGCCTACCACTGACAGGGTCACCCTCATCGATGTGCCGGCGCGGATCCCGCGAATACAATCGAGCACATGGTGGAACCGAGTGGGCTCGGCGCCTTCCTGCGAAATCGACGAGGCTGTGTAGCCCCGGAGCAGCACGGCATCTCGACACTCGCTGCTCGACGAGTACCAGGGCTGCGCCGCGAGGAAGTGGCACACCTCGCGGGGGTGAGTGTCGCCTACTACACGCGACTGGAGCAGGGCGCCAGCGCGAATGCCTCCGAGCAGGTGCTGACAGCGCTTGCCCGCGTGCTCATGCTCGACGCGGACGAGACCTTGCACCTGTGCGACCTCAACCGTCCGCGTGCCTCCACGCTCGGGAAGCGACTGCCCGAGGTCGAGCACGCACCGCGTCCCATGTCGGATCTGCTGGATGCGATGCCGCAGGTTCCGGCTCTGCTGTTGGGGCGCCGAAATGACATCCTCGCGTGGAACGACCTCGGACACCGACTCATGGGAGGCCATCTCGACCCGGATGCTCCCCGTGACCCCACGCGGCGCCCATCGACGACTCGCATGCTCTTCCTCGATCCACACACACGCGCACAGGAGGCCGACTGGGAGCACTACGCTCGCACCCACGTCGCCTATCTACGGATGCTCAGTGGCAGGCACCCCGACGATCGCCTGCTCGCCGAGCTGATCGGCGAACTCACGATGCGCAGCCCCGACTTCGCTCGGTTCTGGTCCAACGGCAATGTCCGCGAGTGCACCTACGGACAGCGCTCGCTCGATCACCCGAAGGTCGGCAGGCTCGACCTCACCTATCACGTGCTCAGCCAGCCAGCGCTTCCGGACTACCGTGTCGAGTTCTACACCGCGGCACCCGGCAGCTCCACCCGAGACGCGCTCGAGCGCCTGGCGTGCACCGACGACACGGACAGGCCACTGCCGCCGCCACTGCACCAGCCGTCAGGAGCGATGAGCTCGCCGTAGGACGCGCCGCATATCCCGGATCCACAGCCGAAACACTCGGTCGGAAGCAGAGTCGAAACCGCCTCAGTTGCTTGCCGGTTACACTCGATCGCTGTCGCAACGCCCATCCATGAAGCTGGTGACATCCGTCGATCCGTGTACAGCGCTTCGTTTCGCGCGTCGAACGGGGTCCACGGGTGCACCGGTGCGCCGCGAACGTCGAGGACCCGCAGCGCGGCTACGGCCCGATCGGCGGCGCCAGGTGGCCGCGGTCACCGAGCGTGTGGAGCGTGCGGTTGTGGAAGGAGTCGTCCTCGTGCAGCACTGTGATACTGCCGGGGCCCGCCCGGAAGGATGCGTATGAGCACGCCGCGATAGGCAGGCGTAACCAGCCCGCGATGACCCAGTTGATCGAGCCTCCGTGAGTGACGACAATCTGGTGGTCGGCTGTGTCCGCCTCGATTCGGTCGACAGCTCGGTACACGCGAGTGATCCACTCTCGCTTGGTTTCGCCCCCGTCGATCCCTTCGCTGTGATCCAGGCGCTCACCGACTCGTGGCGGCGTCCGGAAACGCTCATCGAGCCATTCCTGCGGTCGCCCTCCCGCGACGCCGTACGACTTCTCACGCAGGCCCGGCAGGACAATCGGCTCGATGCCGAAGACGTCGGTGATCGGGCCCGCCGTCTGAACCGTGCGCACCAGATCCGACACGAACAGCGACGGAGCAACGCCCCCCGGAATCAACTCACGCAGGCGCTCAGCAATGAGCAGCGCATCCGAACGACCACCCGCCGTCAGCTCCGAGTCGTACCAACCACCGACGAGACCGTCCACATGATGAGTGGCCTGCGGATGAGTGACCACGTAAACCCAACGCATGAGAGCCCCTTCCACCCGCACGTGTGAACGTTCATCCTCACACGCCTTCCTACGTGCCACCAGTGGCCGCACCTCGCGAACACCCGGCAGCAGGACCTGAACGGCAGTCCGGCGGCCTCGCGACTGGGCCTGAAACCGTTCTGCCGCAGCAAATCACGGATGAGAACTGTGAGGCACTAGCGCGGCGCGAGCCTGGTGCACGCCCGGCGCAGCATCGACTGCACGGCGGCCGGGTGAACGACGCTGACGGGCGCGAAGTAGACGCGACCGCGCCAGCCCTTCAACCGCACCACCGTCGTCACGCGGACGAGTCGCGCCTCGGTGTCGACCGCGACACCGGCCCGGAAGTCGAGGTGCCTGTCATCGACGGAGATCAACGCCTCCCCGTCCTCCACGCGCGACACCGCGAAGACTCCTCGGCCGGCGCGGGGCACGCCGATCAGCGGAACCACCAACTGGCGCAGTGCCATGGCGAGACGGATCCACACCGGGGCCGAACCAGCCGCGAACACCGTCTCAGCCCACACCCGCGGATCGGCGGTCACGCCAGGCGGTAGTGGCGCCGCGATCACGTCGACGAAGTCCGGACGGGGAATGTCTTCGAGGGCGAGGGACCAGAATGCGGGACGCGGCATACCGCCATCTTCCCCCGACATCCAGTGCCGTTCCAGACCGAGTGCGCTCGATCACTCCCCCTCGATCAGGTCGAGTCTGGCGTCGCAGACTTCACCACCGCCCCGCATCCCACGTCGAGATGATCGATCTCACAACCCTGGTGTCCGCACTCGACGAAGATCGAGAAGCGGGATCGTAGATTCCACCGAAGGAGGTGCATTTGGACATGGACGACGAACAGGTCAACGCGGCGCTGATCCGTGACAAGGCCCGAGAGTGTGTAGCTCACATTGCCTATCTGCGGAGTCTGCGCCGACTGCACGAGAACGGCTACACCGAAACTGCCCTCGCGACAATCACAGGTAAGAGCACGGCAGTCGTCCGCGGCATGCTCATCCGCGCCCGAGTCGACGCCCCAGAGTTCCGGCCCGACTTCCACGGTGGAACCCCGTACGAGATCGCTGCGCACTACGCGGCCGGCAACTTGGAACGAGAAGTCGCTCTGCAAGAACTGATCGACTGGAGATACGACTACCCGGCCGAGCCGAACCCGTTCCCCTGGGTCGACGATGGAGCCCCGATCGTCGACGGCAGCTTCAACATTCAGATCGGACGGGCGGTCAGTGACCGCTTCCTGACCGACAAGGACTACGACGCGCTCCTGGATACGCTCGCCGACGACTCCCGGGAGCCCATGTAGCTCCCCTACTGAGCGGACCGATCGTCGAGGCCGTCGACATCCATCCACCTCGCGGTCACCTGGGGCACCACCGATGCCGTCCGACAACGACCTGACACATGACATCCCCTCAGGTAACGGCACGATATACCGTGCCCTCATGCCCACAGCGCTGCGCCGCACCATCCGATACGGCTCCCTCATCCTCGTCGTAGCGCTCGCCGGCGGGATCCTCTACACGATGCTCGTCTACCGCAGCATCAACATCCTCACCCCACCCGAACGCCTCGAATCCCTCGGCAGGACATACCAACTCAGCAACCTGCCCCCACTCACTCGTGAAGAGATTCACCAACGCCACTCACCCGGACACCGCACGTACTACGCTCTCGAGCGGGTCGGCTACCTCTGGCCCCGCCACCCCGTCTACCAGTTCCAGAACGACACCATCCGAGACGAAGCGACCCCCAGCGCCTACCTCGAATGGGGCGACCGCTACACCCCCTACGAACTCCTCGGCGGCCCCTGAACTCGTCGGACGGAGGGGCGGTGCTGCCCCGATGGTTCTGCCGACACCCACAGGTCTGTCTCACGGTAGAAGGTGTTCGACGGTGGCGCGGTGCCCACCAACGTCACCCTCCTCGAACCGCCGGTAGCCAGTCCGACGGGAGTCGTGTACCTGCGCTACGGGCTCGCTGAGGGTATGCCTCGGACCGGGGACATGAGTGCACCCGGCCGCGGTGCCGGACGCGACGACTGACGCCGCGCGACCCAAGACTCTTGCCACGAGACATCTCCTCGGGCAACAGCACAGTTCGAGTTCACGATCTAGTCTGTTGACCTGAACCGCATTTTCGACATCCAGACGTGGGCTCGACGCGTCGGTCACCACCGTTTTCGAAGGCGTTCCGACCTAGACCGTGTCTCCTGTTTGGTGAGGGATCTCAGCCAGATGTAAACCGCTGAGAGGACCACGCCCGCGCGGTAGGTGAGTGCGAGTTTGTCGTAGCGTGTGGCTAGTCCGCACCACTGCCCGAGGGCCGCGAAGGATCGTTCGACGACGTTGCGGCCCTTGTATTTCTCGGTGTCGAACCCGACCGGGCGGCCTCCGCGGCTGCCCCGCCGTTGTCGGTGACGTTTCTGGTCGTCCGGTTCGGCGATGATCGCTTCGATGCCGCTCGCTCGCAGGTGGGAGCGAGTCGCTTTCGACGAGTGTGCCTTGTCGCCGAGTACCGCGTCCGGTCGGGTTCGGGGTCGACCAGACCCGATCCGGGGCGCCGACAACGCGTTCATCATGATCGGGAACATTGGCGAGTCGCCAGCCTGACCTGGCCCGATCAGCAGGACAAGAGGGCGGCCGTGGCCGTCGGCGAGCTGGTGGATCTTCGTGCCGAGTCCACCGACACGGTCCAGTCGACCGGCCCGTTCGCATCAGCGTGTGCGAACAGCGCAGTCAAGACCGTGTCCCAGGTCCCGCCGCCGGCGTCGCGGCGGTGACGCTTCCAGATTGTCTGCCAGGGACCAGAATCCGTCGGCACGTCCCGCCACGCGATCCCGGCCCGATAGCGGTAGACGATGCCCTCCACGACCCGACGATTGTCCCGGAACGGGCGGCCCAGACATCCGTCGGACGAGGGAAGCAACGGTTCGATCAACGCCCACTGCTCATCGGTCAGATACTCGGTGCGCGACACGCTGAAAAGCGTCGCGCACCGACTACGCGCATTTAGGAGACACGCCCTATTGGCATCCCCCGCAGTTCCGCTGCGCGGGAAGAGTCGTTGTCGACGGGCACAGACGGCCATCTCGTTGAGCTCACGGTTGGATCCCGCCGCGAACGAGCCGATCGGGGTCGGCGCGTACGTGCGCGCGCATTCCCTGCGGGCCGAACAGGATGAGTAGCTCGACCGCACCGCTGTCGGCACTTCCGAGCCAGTGCGGTAGAGACGTGTCGAACTCGGCAGCCTCACCTGGCGGCAACGTCAGGTCACGTTCACCGAGCACGAGCCGCAGGCGACCGTTGAGGACGTACAGCCATTCGAACCCGTCGTGGGTCTGCGGGGTCGGTACGAGCGGTTCCGGCGAAGCGGGAATGATCATCTTGAACGCCTGAACCCCGCCCGGCCGCCGTGACAGCGGTGGGCCACGGCGGACGAGTCGACTGGGGCCCTGTAGCTGTGGACGCGGATGCCGCTGCGCCGCTGAAGGTTGCGCAGTGAACCTTCCCCCAGGGCTCGAAGGCTGAGTCGAATCGTTCCCAGAGGCTCCCGCTATGCGTCACCTCGAGCGCCCGATCCCTGTCCTCATCGACATCTCCCGAGTCCTGCCCGGCAACACAGCCTTCACCTGGGCCGCCACCCTGTCACTGCGAGTGAGGGCAGGCGGTCTCTAGCCAGTCGTCGAGTGTTGGCGGCGCAGCGGTCGCAGAGTTTGAAGACGTTGGTAAGGATCAGCGGGCATCCGGACACTACTTGGTATGGGAGAGGAACAGCCGGGTTCACCGGTACCGGGGGATGTTGTGCGCTTCACCGCGCTGTGGGGCGACCATGTCGGGCGGGTGTCCGCGTATGCCTGCCGACACGTGGATCATCACACCGCGCAGGAGGTGGTGTCCGAGACGTTCATGGTCGCGTGGCGACGGCTACCGGAGGTCCCTGAAAAGGCACTGCCCTGGCTGCTAGGGGTCGCACGCAACACCCTGTCCAATCACCGCCGCGGTGACCGCCGACGCGACGCGTTGACGGAAAAGATGGCACTCATCGAACACCTCGCGGGGTCGACGCCGGGCGCCGATATCACGGTCACCGACCGAGCCGAAGTACTCGAGGCCCTGGCAGCCCTGACCTCGACGGAGCGTGAAGCCCTGCTGCTGACCGCGTGGGACGGCTTGAGTGCCACCGAGGCCGCCCACGTCGTGGGCTGTTCCGTGCCGGCCATGCACGTGCGGCTGTTTCGTGCCCGGCGTCGTTTGCAGACCGGCCCCAGTACCGAATCCGCCGACCCGATCCCGCTGCGGGTCACCACCGAACCGAGGAGCAACCGATGACGAAGGACCTGTTGAAAACCCTCGAGGCAATGCGACCCGACACCAGAGCCGACCGCCTGTGGCCGCAGCACCTACAGGCCGCCGAACAGGCCCGCATCATGGCGACCGCCTCCGCGTCGGGGGCTCCGACGGTGCGGAGGCGGCGGGTCGGTGCGGTGGCTCTCACCGCGGCATTGTTCACGGCGGCCGGCATCGGCGCGGCCGCCGCCAGCGGCATGATGCCGAAGGCGTTCACCGACCACTACTACTTCTGGAAAGAACCGGGACCGGGGGCGGGACCTGTGGATCCGGCCACCGCCGAGCGGATCGCCTCCATACCCGGACCCGACGGCACCGTGTTCAGCGTTTTCGAGGCCCGCGGTGCCGGCAGCCAGCGATGTGTGACCCCGGTGTTCGAGAGCGCCACCAGCGCCGCGGACCCCGGACCGTCGGAGTTCACCGACCTGGGCAGCCGGTGCAGGCACGACAGTGACGGTGCCGGCGCATTCGGCGACGGTGCCGGCGCGATGGTCGGGTCATACGGCGAGAGTGCCGGCGGCGAGGTGTTCCCGAATACGCTCGTTTACGACGCAATGGCGGGAACGGCGGTGCGCGCCGAACTGCGTGTGAACACCGGGCAGGCGCTACCGACGATCCTCGCCGACGGCAGCTTCTTCGGCTGGTATCCGACACCGGTCGAGGGCTGGTACTTCAGACCAGAGGACGGCTCGTACTCGAGACCAGCGGCCGGCAGCCCCCGCCCCGTTCTCACCGGATATGCCGCCGATGGAACGGTCGTCGGCAGCATCGAAATCGGCTTCTAGAACTGCACTGACCTGCGGCCGCTCGGATCCCGCGACAATCGTCCACCAACACTGACGAGCAGGCGAGAGATCCGGCGGCATCCAACTCGAAGCGCAGATGCCAGGGGTGTTGTCTTGCTGGTCGCGGGTCGCTTCTCTGCACTAAGTCGGTACAGGTCATCATGGCGCATCGCCGACTGCATCGAAGCGATACCCGCCGGGGCGCGACCTGGACCCGCAATCCCAGGACAGCCCGCTCCCCCTTTGCGGAGCACGTCTCGGGCCGTCATGCACCTCGTCCCACCTCCACCCGCGATGAGGAGCCGCGGACGACGCCGCGCCAGATGTACTCGGCCCACCCTGGTGCACCCTCGCCGCCGACGCCCTACGACGACATCGCCGAACACGACGACACCCCGGTCATCAGCGATGCCGGCTGGGCGGTGTTCGCCGCCTACCCGCCCGTGACCTGCAAGCAAACCGCCCGATCATCCCGGATGCTTTGTCACACTGACAGAGGTGCTTGGTTTCGTCTCCACCTTGTCGGGGTCAGCCGAAGGAGGCAGCTATGACCGTGGCCGCTCGCTCAATGCGCAGTCGTCGCCACTTTGTCGCCGCATCTGGTGCGATCGCGGCGTCGGTGGGCATCGTGCTGGTCGCATCGCCCACCGCTCACGCAGCTCCGACTGATTACCAGTTTCCGAATCCAGTTGTGGGCATCATTGCAGCCCCACCACCGTGGTACTGGGGCCCCAATGGTGGACCGGTTGCGGCACGAACCGATCCGACGTCTCCTGGACTCACTCGATTTGTCACCGGGAATGCAGGCTGCTCCTGCACCGTGCGGTGGCGCAACCTCACGACCGGTGCAACGGGAGTCTCCGAGGTGGGTTGGGTATTGGACGAGCGACCTATACACGGCTACGCGAACACCGGGTCGGGAATTCTGGTCGCCTCGGTCTGGCCAGCCAATTATCTGGGCAGACCGGCCATCACGATTCTGCCGACGGCCGGTTCGTGGGTAGTTCCTTAGGTTCGGTCGTCATCACCTGTCACTGGCGCACTCTCGGCGTTGGCGCGGCGAAGACAACAAGCGTGGTCACGACTGTTCTTGGAGGTCGCCATGATTTAATTTCGTTCGCCGATCGGTCGCCTGCGCTGCGATCGTGGCCGGTTCGGTTCTGGCCTCGGCGGCTGTCGCCTCCGCCGCGGTCACCGTTCCGTTCCAGATCAACCCAGCGCCGTTCGGAAACCCGAACGGCAGTTTCGACGCTCCCCGGGTCCGCTGTGAGGCCGTGGTCGGCGAGCAGCCTGGGACGGTGACGATCACCGGCCCGACGGAAGGCGGTCGTGCGGTGACCGGCGAGGCGGGGGCTGGTCACTGCCAAATCCTGGGCGACGTGCACTGGCTGAACCTGCAAAACGGAGCTGCCGGCTCCGCCCGGATGTCGGTCGTCAGTACGGCTACCCGGCGGCAATCCTGCCGACCGGGACCGGGCAGGTCGTCGTCGCCGTCATACCCGAACCCGGCACGACCACACCGGGCTTCGCGAGCGTCTACGTTCCATAGTTGACGGCGTCGAGGGTCCCCTCACGAAGCGCTCCATGTAGCTCGTCCACCAACGCACCTCCGTCAAACTCGGACCCGCGGGGCACTTGTCGAAGGTGCAGTTAACAGGGCTGACGGTCGCTGGCTCGCCCAGGTCTGCGTCCCCGCCCGATCGGCCAACGGTCACAGCGAACTCGACCTCTGGCTGTGGGTCGACGCGTCCAACGTCACGCGTCGGCACGTGTGACGGCGACCTGTGTCGCGCACATGGTCAGAAGCCTCGGTATACGCCGTCCGGGTCGGCGGACTCGGCGAATTCGTCGAAGTCCATGTTGCTGATGGAGAGGTTGTTTTCGATCGACCACATCTGCGAGGGGATGACGCGGACGGTCTGGCCGCGGGTGTGGCCGAAGTCCTCGGGGCCGGTGTCGACGGCGAGGATCGGGTGTTCGGGGTCGGTGATGGTGGTGTGGTCGGCGAGGAAGACGTAGTACGGCGGATGGTCCCCGATGCGCTCGAGTAGGTCGGGGATCGATAGTCCGTTGTTCTCGGGATTGTCGATGCAGGTGAGGTACGCCGAGAAGTCGGAGTTCTCGCCTTCTCCGGGTTCCATCGCGGCCGCAGCGGCTTCTCGCCACTTCGCGTCGTCGCTGAAATCAGTTCTCACCAGCAGGGAATCGCCGCCGTCGCCGCCGAGGTAGTCGTCGAGTCGGCGTCCGGTCCCGAGCATCCGGGTCAGTGCGGCGTCGGCCTGTTCGGCTGCCTCCCGGTCGATTGCCTCGCGAATCTGGTCGGGCGGGGTGGAGGGCACATCGGCGGGAATGATCGAGGCGATGATGCGTTCGCAGTCGCCGGTGTCGATCGGCGTGTGACTGCGGATCTCGTATGTCCACGGGCCGACCGTGGCGCGGTGCAACAGCGGGGTATGGGTGCT
Organism: Prescottella sp. GW823-FHT02E09; assembly: GCF_058797375.1. Lineage (NCBI taxonomy): Bacteria > Bacillati > Actinomycetota > Actinomycetes > Mycobacteriales > Nocardiaceae > Rhodococcus > Prescottella sp. GW823-FHT02E09. The sequence goes on along the minus strand of NZ_JBXAJP010000012.1, from coordinate 9,072 downwards.
CAATTCGCCTGACGGCTCGCCGAGTTCGGTCACCCACTGCCGCAGTGTGAAACCCGGATAGTTGGGCATGACCTGCAGGTCCAGTGCCCCGGTACGAGGATCGCCGTCGATGGGTTCGGCCTGGATCTTCCCCGGTGTCCAGGTGACCTCCGCGGCCGGCATCCGGGACAGCGCCTGCATCTTCGCTTCGTACTCACGGTGAGCTGCGCTGACTCGAGGGTCTTCCTCGTCTCGCGTCGCGCCGGCCCATCTGAACAAGGCAGGATCGAAGGGCTCGTCGATCACGGGGTTCGACAGTTCGAGCACAGTCCCGGCCATCGATCGGGACAGTGCGACACCGGTTTCCGCGTCGAGGACGTAGGTGATGGTGCTACCGGGCTGGTTGGTGAACTGGTCAGTGAACTGCACTTCCCAGCCGGCGCGGCCACGGACATCAACCTGGCGCGGCGCGGTGGGATCACCCAACTGTGTGGGAACACCCTGCTGTCGTGGAAGCCACATCGAATGCGCCTGCAGGAGGAGATGGGGCGCGTCGCCGGTCATCATCACCCACCGATGCGGGGACTTCACCACATGCACCATGACGCCGTCGTCGTCACGGCGGTACTCGTCGGTGTCGTTCTCGATGTAGGTGACCTCACCGGAGGCGTTCTCGAGCCGCCACGAGGTCGGCGGCTGGAACCACACCTTGCCCGTATAGGTGCCGCCGGACCACATCTCGGCACACACCGATCGACCCATCGTGCTGTAGCTCAGTCCGCGTACCTGCGGCCACGTCATCGACATTCGCCCAATGTATCCGTCTCCCCAGGGCTTGGCCGCGCGTGACATCTGAGTCCGGAGCGGATCGGCGTAACGCCCGGACACACCGGCCGTTCCCTGGTACGCCGCCTCGTGGTCGGTTGCCTCGGTATTTGTCTCCCACTGCTGTGCGAAGGTCATCCGCAGCTGCGGTGGCCGCGGGGTGTCAGGTGCCGCCGCGCCGACCATCGAGTGCATCGATGAGATCTCGGAGTGCGTCGAGCTCTGTGCGCAGCATTTGTGTGCCCAGGGCGGTGGTCCGTATCCATGTCCGCGTCCGGCGTCCGGTGTAGACACGACGTAGTTCGATGCATCCCGCTGCTGCGAGGATGTCCAGGTGCCGGCCGAGGTTCCCGTCAGTGAGGCCGAGGGCATCGCGTACGAAAACGAAGCTGGCCTCGTCGGATTCCCTGAGCAGCGCCAGGATTGCAAGTCTGGTCTTCTGGTGGACGGCTTCGTCGAGGTCCAGGAGCCGACGTTGCGGGCTATCCAATCTCGGCCAGCTCATCCAACTCGGCGACCAACGTGATGACACCGGTCGTTATGACGATCACCCCGAACGCTGCGGTCACGACGCCAATGGTGAGGGCGCCGTCGATCGTGTGCATGCCCGTCGCCGTGCGCATCGGTTCCGCAGCCGTGATCAGGCCGATCAGGACTGCGGCCACACCCGTCACCCAGACACGTGGGGATCGCTCACGCCACCCGAACACGGTGGACCCCCCACCGAGGATCGTCAGGGAACCGAGCACTGTTGCAAGAGGAAGGACCCACACGATTCCGAGGACGGAGACCCAGGCCGCGACCGAGTATCCGATCTTGTAGCCGCGCAGGCCGATTCGGTTGCCTCGATAGGACATCACGATCGCCAGGACCGAAAATGAAATCGGGATCGACAACACCTGCCAATGGGCGGCCGAACCTGTGTCGCCGTAGATCCAGCCCAAGCCGACCACTGACGCTGCGCCGCCGAGGACGAGCAGATTCGTTGATGCTGCATGGCGGCGTAGATGCCCGACGCGAGCGGCATCGGTGGCCCTGCTCAGGGAGGGGAGGTCGAACCCGCTGCTACTGGCCATACCTTCCACTCTGCATCGCAGAGTGCCCTGTGGTCAATAGCAGTCAGGGCGTCGGCGAGTTCGACTCAAACGATGTGTGCGCCGAGCGCGGCGCCACTTTCAGCCACCAGAACCGCGCCACTTATCGCTGAAAGTCGCAACAGTGAGGTCAGGACAACTTCTGCGGCCCGTCCTGTTTGACGATCGTCACACAAGACACCGTCGTCGGCATCGCGCTGGCGCCGCAATGCGGTCCGACCAGGTGGACAATGGCTGGGTGAGTTTCGAACTGTGCGACGACGCATCTGCCGCCGATTGGCTCGTCGAGCAAGGACTTCCGTGGTATCGACTAGCGGGGCGCGGACCGGTCGGATATCCGAAATATGCGCGGGTGAGGTTCATCCCCGACCCGAGCTTTCCTGGCCAGAAGACCAGTGACGTCGATTTCGATCATAACGGGTTGTCGGAGCAGGATCAGGTCGGCGTAGCGCTGGAGGTCCTGTCTCGACACACAACCACACCAGATGAGTGCTACTTCTGCATGTGGGAGGGGTGGGGCACCACCACCATCAACTCAGCACCCAACTTCGCGATACCCAATCGCGTCTACTGGTTGTTCCGCGGCACACTGGCGGACTATGCAGACTGGAACAGCGATGACCCTGCGCGGTGGCCGTACGGCTACTCGCCTGATCCCGCATTCATCTGGCCGGCAGATCGTGCTTGGTGCGTGACCAACGATGTCGATCCGCACTTCGCCACGATCGGCGCCAGCGTGGACGCAATAGACCGCATTGTGTCCGACCAGCGAATCGACGCGGCACTCGATGATCCGACACGCGAGCCGCCGTACTGGGAGTAGCCAAACACCGGGTCGGTTTGTGTCGAGATACAGCGCAGATTGGCGGGACACGCCCGGCTACTTTGACGGGGCTTCGGGCGAGTCCCGAAGCCCGTCAAAGTAAGTGATTCGCCCGCAAGTTGGCGACCGAGAGATCGGCGGCTGGACCAGGTTCAGTGGCACCGCTCGGTGAGACGGTTCAGCGCCCCTTCGTTGTGAGGGGAAGGTTCATGTGTGTCACGCGGTCGCGCCCGGGGTCGAAGCGAGGACCGCGGTGTCTTTGTTCTCGACGGCCGTGGTCATCGTGTCGATCGCCGCACGCATGAGTTCCCCATACGAATCGCGAGCGAGCGCAGACGAGCTCTCCCGGGCGGCGTCGATGTGTTCACGAGCGGCTTCGAAGGATCCCAGCCGGCGATAGCTGTCGGCGAGGTTGAGGTGAAGCGAGGGGTAGAAGCCGGCGATGTGCAGGCTGGCGTGATGTTCCTGGACGCGCCGCTCCGTGACGGCGTCGGCGGCATCGAGTGCACGCACATCCCAGGCCAGTGCCTGCGCCGGATCGGTGCAGAGTTCGGCGAAGTAGTGCGCGAGTGTGCAGCGGTGAAAGGGATCCCCGTTGACTCCGATCACCTTCCACAGGTCCAGGAGCTGGCCGCAGGCACTGTCGATGTTTCCGCTGCGCCCCTCGGTGATGGCCTTGCCGATCGCGTCCATCATCGGGTCCGTACTGGTGGGTTCTGGCATTTGCCCTGCTCCTTCGGTTGGTGGAGAAATCGCCTGTCGGCTGAGCGGATAGAGGAAATCCGCCACGCCGACATCCTTCGGCTTCGACCTACCCGAGGGTCAACACACCCCCGACGGCACGGTCTACCACCCCTGCAACTACGCCTGCACCGTGACCGGTATCCCGGACCCGACCGTCACCGTGACCAGTGGATCCCGGTGAGGGTCGGCGCTACCTGGATCGCGATGACCGACACCGTGTTGTCGGCGGCGTTGGTGACGTAGGCGCGGGCGCGCGAACCCAAGGATCGTCAAACAGGACAGCGCCTCGGTGGCAGGTAAATCGGGTTCGAGGATTCGGGTGACCTGTTCGGCCAGGAGTTTCGGGCCGATTCCGGCAGATCGGCTCGGGCCAGCCGCCTGTCTAATCTGGAGGCCGAAATCGATCGCCCTCGGGCTTCCTCTGGTGAGCGAGGGACTGCTCCGCGGTCGAGAGCACCGTCGGAGCATGAGACGGGCTTCCTGAATACATCACGAGAGTCAACACGAAGTCAGCCGGTTCGGGCGTCTCCGAACCTGGTAAGTGGGAGCACCAGCGCGCCCTCCCGGGACCAGCGGGGTCGTCGACTAGAACGTAGACGGCTGTGACGACCGGTGTGTATGGGTGTCGGTGATCAACACCGCCACCAACACCGTCATCGCGACCATCCCGGTCGATGGGACTCCGGTCGGAGTGGCGATCACCCCCGACGGCACCCGCGCCTACGTCACCAACCAGGCCACCGAGACAGTGTCGGTGATCGACACCGCCACCAATACCGTCATCGAGACCGTCCCCGTCGGCACGACTCCGGTCGGGGTAGCCATCGCCCCCGACGGCAGTGATCGCAACACCACTGATCAGAGGTATTGCGCATGGACAATATTCTCACCGGATGGTTCCGGAGATCTTTCAAACGTTCTGGTCAGGTATGGCCGCGGGAGAGTTCATCACCGACGCCACCGCAGCCGCGGGAACCTGCACCAAGCAGGGCACGAGGTGGCTCGCCGCAAGCGGTGGCGTACGACCTCGACGCGGCCGCAACCTCAAGGGGCGGTGCTTGACGTTCGCCGAACGTGAAGAGATTGCCATCGGCATCGCCGCAGACCAGGGCATCCGGGATATCGCGAGAACTCTCGGGCGGAGCCCGTCGACGATCTCCCGCGAGATCGCCCGCAACTGTGAGGCGTCGGGCCGGTATCGAGCGCGGTCGGCGCACGCAGCTGCCTATCACCGCGCTTCGCGGCCGAAACCGGCCAACTTGCCACCAACCTGCCGCTGCGCGAAAGAGTGGAAGCCGATCTTGCGAAGCGATTGTCGCCCGAACAGATCGCCGGCAGACTCCGGTTCGAGTTCCCCGACGATCCACAGATGCGAGTCAGCACGGAGACGATCTACCAGTCGCTCTGTCAACCTTCACGTGGTGCGCTCAAACACGAGCTGACCAGACAGTTGCGTACAGGCCGTGGTCTCCGTCGGCCGAGCCGTAAGGCCGGTCAGCGGAGGAATCGGATACCCGACATGGTCAACATCTCCCACCGACCTGTCCACGTGAAAGACCGTTCCGAGCTGGGACATTGGGAGGGAGACCTCATCATCGGCAAAAGGAACTCGAGTGCGATCGGCACTCTGGTCGAGCGCGCCACCGGAATCGTGATGCTCGTTCACCTGCCCGACGGATACAAACCCGAACAGACCGCGCCGGCGCTGACCACGCAGCTCGAGACACTGCCCGAGTTCATGCGCCGCACCTTGACGTGGGATCAGGGGTCGGAGATGCGTGACTGGAAATCCGTCCGAACAGGCGCTGGCATGGACATCTACTTCTGCGATCCACACTCGCCGTGGCAACGCGGGACCAACGAGAATGCGAACGGCGTCCTCCGCCAGTCCTTTCCCAAAGGCGCTGATCTGAGCGGGCACTCGAAGACCGACCTCGAATGGGTCGCCAACCAACTCAACCACCGGCCCCGGAAACGACTAAGCTTCCGCACGCCCATCGAAGAGATGGAACGTCTGTTGTTGCGATGACCGCCAGAATCCGCCAATCGTCAAACAGGACACCCTGGCGCTGCGTCGAAAGCTCCGGTTCGCTTCTGGCCCCGGCAGCCATCGCCTCTGCCGCGGTCATCGTTCTGTTCCAGGTCAACCCAGCGCCGTTCGGAAACCCGTACGGCAGCCTCGACGTTCCCTCGATCCACTGCTGGGCCGTGGTCGCCGAACAGCCTGGAAGTGTGCCGGCGTCGGCGGTGCGGCCGCGCCGGTGAGGCGGGCAACGGTGTGACTCACAAATCGTCCGGACCGATTGAGGGTGGTGACACCGGAGTGCCGGTGGCGCGGTGGAGTCTGGTCGCGAGCTTGTTGAATGCGAGCAACAGTTCGTCTCCTTCGATGATGTCGAGGTCGGTATCGAGCTGTACCAACCAGAGTGCGAGTCGCGCCGGGTCTCCCGAGTCGATCTCGATGATGCACGTGGAGCTGCCAATGCTCTCGATGGTGATTGGAATGGGAGTCTTCGCAGCGACGGTAGCGGCGGGAGCGTGGACGAGTACTCGGGCGTGGTAGATGTGGCCTGCTGTGGCGATGCGTCTGGTGACGTATCCGATGACGTCGCGGTCAGGGTCTGCGCGGGGCCGGAATGTTACGCCGGTCGGTGGGCGCGCGGTCATGCGGTCCAGGCGGAAGATTCGCCAGTCGTCGCGGTCCAGGTCCCACGCGAGCAAGTACCAGAGGTCCCCCCAATTTATGAGACGTTGCGGTTCTGTATGGCGTGCTTGTTCGCTGCGTTCGGGTTTGGTGTATCCGAACCGGAGCCGCTGGTGACCGCGAATCGCGGAGGCGACGACGCTGAGTGCTGTGAGGTCCAGGGGCGGTGCAGTTCCGGGGACTGTGTTCGTCGCCTCCCGGACTGCGCCGACGCGTTGACGTAAACGTGCCGGGAGCACCTGCTCCAACTTCGCGAGCGCGGTGAGCGATTCCTCTTCAGCTCCAGCTCTTCCGGTTGCGAGTGCGCTGAGTCCGACCGCCACGGCAACGGCTTCGTCGTCGTTGAGCAGGAGGGGAGGCATCACAGCTCCTGGTGCGAGACGGTACCCACCCGCGACGCCAGGGCGTGCGTCTACGAGATAGCCGAGTGAGCGCAGCTTGCCGATATCGGCGCGCACCGTCCTGGTGCTCACCTCCAAGCGGTCGGCAAGCTCGGAGCTCGTCCAGTCGCGTCTGAGCTGGAGAAGCGAGAGCAACTCGAGCAAGCGGGCCGAGGTTTTCAACATGCCATCGATCATTCCCTTAAATGCGGAAGCTATCCTGCCGCAATCCCTGGAAGGGTCGGTGTTATGACCGATTACAAGGCCCTCACACCGTTCCGCATCAACGTCCCCCAAGCCGATATCGACGACCTGCGAGACCGGCTGGCGCGAGTCCGCTGGCCGCACCCGGCGCCCGGCCGAGACGATCGCGCCGATTTCAGCCGCGGTATCCCCATGGCATACCTGAGAGAGCTCGCCGAGTACTGGCGCGATGGGTTCGACTGGCGCGCGCAGGAAGCGCGCCTCAACGAGATCGAACAAGTCACGACGACCATCGAAGGTCAGGCCTTCCATATCGTCCATGCGCGGTCGTCAAACCCGAACGCAACCCCGCTGGTGCTGCACCACGGCTGGCCGGGCTCATTCGTCGAGTACCAGCGACTCCTCCCGCTACTGACCGACGAATTCCATGTCGTCATCCCGTCGCCGCCGGGCTTCGGCTTCTCCACCCCCCTTGCATCTACGGGCTGGGAGCTGGCGCAGACGGCCGAAGCCTTTGCGGAGATCATGACCCGACTCGGGTATCAGCGGTTCGCGGCGCATGGTACCGATACCGGCACCGGCATCATGGCGCGCCTGGCAACTATCTACCCGGAGCGCGTGATCGGCACGCACTACGGCAGTGAGCGCCGGCTGCTCGGCTTGGTCGGAGTGCTTTTCCCTGCGCCCGCTGACCTTTCCGGCGAGGAGAGTGGCCAACTCGCTGTGATGCAGGCTGAGGCTGCCTCCGAGCGCGGGTACCTCGAGATGCAGAACCACAAGCCGGACACGATCGGGGTGGCTCTCACCGATTCTCCGGTCGCCTTGCTCGCGTGGATCGCTGAGAAGTTCAAGGCTAGGGACAGCGGCTATCGCACCCCGGACGAGTCGGTCGACCGCGACCAACTCCTGGCGAATGTCACGTTGTACTGGTTCACGCGCAGCGGCGAGTCAAGCGCCCAGTTCTACTACGAGGCGCAGCATTCCACGGTCGAACCCGCTATGTTCGCGCCCGTCCCGACCGGGTGGGCGGTCTTCGACACCCACCCGCTCATGCGCCGCGTCATGAACTCCACCGGTGCAATCGCCCACTGGAGCGAATACGCCGAAGGTGGCCACTTCCCCGCCATGGAACAACCGGCCTTGCTCGCAGACGACATCCACACCTTCTTCCGCAGCATCCCCTGACCAGAACTGCAGGCCGCGACGTGGCCGCCGCTTCTCTCGTTCGGGAACGGCGGCCACGCCAAGAGCCTCGCTGTGGACCAATGTCCACAGACAACAACGTGGGACTGCTGCACGGATAGGTGACATCTGATCTGTGGTGCCGGGAGGCACTGCTGGAAGGATGTGCCCTGTGCCGAAGCCGTATCCCAAGGAGTTCCGCGACGATGTCGTCCGTGTTGCCCGAGGCCGTGGGCCCGGCCAGCAGCTGAAGCAGATCGCTGCCGACTTCGGGATCAGCGAATCGTGTTTGGCGAACTGGATGAAGGCTGCCGACGTCGAGGACGGCGTCAAGCCCGGAACCACTGCGAGTGAGAATGCCGAGCTGCGTGAAGCCCGGAAGAGGATCCGGCTGCTCGAGCAGGAGAACGAGGTCCTGCGGCGCGCTGCGGCGTATCTGTCACAGGCGAACCTGCCGGGAAAATGATGTATCCGCTCGTCCGTGAGTTGGCCGCTGAGGGAATGCCCGTTGCGGTGACGTGCAGGGTCCTCAAGATCGCTCGCCAACCGTATTACCGGTGGCTGGCTGCACCGGTGACGGCCGCCGAGCTCGATGAGGCCTACCGGGCGAACGCCCTGTTCGACGCTCACCGTGACGACCCGGAGTTCGGGTACCGGTTCCTCGTCGACGAGGCCGCCGACGCCGGCCAGAAGATGGCGCTGCGCACCGGGTGGCGGATCTGCTCGGCCAACAAGTGGTGGAGCTCGTTCGGGAAGAAACGTGGCGCCAAGCATGTCCGTTCCGGCCCTCCGGTCCACGACGATCTCGTCGAACGGAACTTCACCGCAGATGATCGCAATCTGTTGTGGCTCACAGACATAACCGAGCATCACACTGGGGAGGGCAAGCTCTACCTGTGTGCGATCAACGACGTGTACTCGAATCGGATCGTGGGCTGTTCGATCGACTCGAGGATGAAGGCTCGGCTCGCTGTCGACGCTCTCGGCTCTGCGGTCGCCCGCCGGGCTGCGGCAGGGGATCTGGTGGCCGGCTGCGTGGTTCACAGCGATCGCGGGTCGCAGGGCGGATTCAACCGGTCGTCGCAACACCTCGATCACGGAGGTGTGCAATGGGACGTGGTGGGAAGCAGATGCCGG
>NZ_JBXAJP010000011.1:0-180870 GCF_058797375.1 Prescottella sp. GW823-FHT02E09 | reverse complement strand
AACGGCGCACCGTCGTGGAAGGTGACGCCCTGACGCAACGTCAACTCCAGATAGGAACCGTCCGGAGCGAACTCCCACGACTCCGCCAGACCCGGCTGGAGATCACCGTTCCCATCCACGACCGTCAGCCGGTCGAAAATCGGTGTGAGGTAGCCCCATCCGCCGTAGCTGGTCTGCATGTACGGGTCCAGGTTGCGGGTGGGTGCACTCGCCGTGACCCGCAGGATCGCGCTGGAGTCGAGATCGCCGGACGCTTCGGACGTCGTCGTCGACGCAGCGCCACCACCGCAGCCGGCGAGAACCGCGGCGGCCGCAGCCATCACAGCCAGGTTCCTCGACCTGCGAAGCCACTTGTCCATCATGCAATGCCTCCTGAAGAGATCCACGACGAAACGGCCCGTGCCGTACGCGTGATCGCGCTTTCGTGTTGTGCACAGCTGGAAGCGGACCACCTGCCCGACTGGTGCGTCGACTCGGACGGTTCGCGCCACACGAGCTACTGGCGAGTAGCCCGAAAAAGTTGCAGCAAAGGGTCTTTCGACTCTTCTGTCGCCGCTGGAAGGGACCCTAGCAGCCCGCCGCACTCAGTGTGCGTCGAATCACATCAGCAAGTAGCCGTACGATTCGACACCCACGACCGCGCCTGTTCCGGGCAGCCGGAAATGGCACACGGCAGATCGTCGTGCGCCTCCGGAATGCCTTGTCGGCAAAGGTTTTCACATGGTCAGACTCGTTCGACGATCGCCCCGGATGCCATCGCCCCACCGGCGCACACGGCGACCAGTGCACGTTCACCGTCGCGGCGTTCGAGCTCGTCCATCACGGCCGCGATCAACCGCACGCCCGACGATCCGACCGGATGGCCGAGTGCGATCGCCCCGCCGTTGACGTTGAGGCGGTCCTCGTCGACGCCGTGCACGCGGGCCATGGACATCGGTACCGCTGCGAAGGCCTCATTGACCTCGAACAGATCGATGTCTTTGACGGACAACCCGGTTCGCTCGAGGAGGTACTCGGTGGCCTGCACCGGGCCGTCCAGGAGGAAGCGCGTCTCCGCGCCGATGAGGCACTGCGCGACGATCCGGGCCCGCGGACGCAACCCGAGTCCCCGGGCGACGTTCTCGTCCATCAGCACCGCGGCCGCGGCGCCGTCGGAGATCTGCGACGAGGTCCCCGCGGTGTGCAGTCCACCCTCGAGAACGGGCTCGAGTCGGGCGAGCGCCTCCATCGACGTGTCCCGCAGACCCTGGTCGCGGGACACCGCGGTGGGCGCCTGCCCCTCCGCGGCGGGGACCTTCACGGGGACTATCTGACCGTCGAATCGACCGGCCTCCCACGCGGCGGCCGCGCGTTGCTGAGACCGGAGCCCGAACGCGTCGAGGTCCTCGCGCGTGAACCCTCGCCGCCGCGCGATACGATCGGCGCCCTCGAACTGGGCCGGAATGTCCACACTCCAGCCCGGCGGCTTGGGGCTGCCGACGTCGCCGCTGATGTTGGAAAGCAGCGGAACTCGGGACATCGCCTCGACTCCGCAGGCCATGCCCGCATCGATGACACCGGCAGCGATCTGGGCGGCGATCAGATTCACCGACTGCTGACCGGACCCGCACTGCGAGTCGATCGTCGTCACGCCGGTCCGCTCCGGCAGGCCCGCATGCAGCCAAGCGTTGCGACTGACGTTCGACGCCTGCTCCCCCGCCTGCGTGACGCAGCCGCCGATCACCTGCTCGACGATGGTGGGATCGAGATTCAGGCGCTCGAGCAGTCCCGACTGGACGGCACCCAGAAGTTCCGCGGCGTGCAGGCCCGACAGCCAGCCACCGCGTCGACCGATCGGCGACCTGGCCGCGTCGACTATCACCGGGGTACCCATTGCAGTCCTCCTCGAGCAGCACGAACGTCCGGAACGTATTTCTTGATACAGAGGAATCGACGACCTGTGTGGCGCAAGTCTCACTGGGTGGGCACGGCGGGCACGGCAATCTCGCGCTGGTCGCGCGTTCCAGCAAAACGAACATGTGACCGGTCGAGATCGCGGACGTCCCGTACACCGAGGAGCGTCAGCCCCCGCTCGATCTCCGACTTCAGGATGGTCAGTACCTGCTCGACTCCGTGCTCCCCGGCCACCGCCATCCCGTACAGGCACGGTCTGCCGATCAACACCGCGTCCGCGCCGAGCGCGAGCGCCTCGAGCACGTCGGTGCCACGCCGGATCCCGCCGTCGAGAAGTACCTCGGCCCGGCCGGCGACGGCGTCGACCACCGTCGGCAGCGCCGCCACCGACGGCACACAGCCGTCCAACTGGCGACCACCGTGATTCGACACGACGAGGCCGTCGATCCCGAGGTCGACAGCGCGGACGGCATCCTCGGCGCGCAGCACCCCCTTGACGTAGAGGCGGCCGTGCCAGTTGTCCCGCATCCAGGCCAGGTCGTCCCAGTTCAACCGCGACTGCACGAGGTGCCGCTCCTGGACCTCGATCGACGCGAGCGCCGCGGTGACGCCGTCCCCGGATGCCAGGTTCCGGCCGCCGATCCGCCGATGCTTCACGACGTCGTAGGCCCATCGCGGGTGCCGGGAGACGTCGAGCAGGCGGCGCGGGGTGAGAACGGGCGGCACGCCCATCCCTTCCCTCTTCTCGCCCTCGCGATTGCCGACGGTCGGGACGTCGACCGTCACGAACAGGGAGCGGAAGCCGGCCGCCCACGCACGGCGCATGAGGGCCGCGGCCACACCGCCTGCACCGGGGTAGAGCTGGAAGGCGTGCTCATCGGTGGCCGCGTCGGCGATCTCCTCGACCGACCACGTCGACGCCGTGCTCACGACACAGCGGGTTCCCACGCGCTCCGCCGCGCGGATCGCGTCGAGGTCGCCGCTCCACCGGGTGAGCCCGTTGAAGCCCGTGGGCGCGGTGAGCACCGGCATCGAGACGGGCAGCCCGGCAACTTCGGTGGTGAGGTCGTGGGTGTCGTGGCCGGCCAGGACGCTCGGCACGAGCCACCAGTCGTCGAACGCGGAGCGGTTGCCCGCGACGGTGCGCAGATCGTCCGCTCCGCCCTCGACGTATGTCCACACCATGCGCGGCAGTCGTCGCTGCGCGGCGCGGCGATAGTCCTCGACGTTGAGCAGCTCGCCGGAAGTGCGCCAGCGCCAGTCGAATCCGAGTGCCTTCATCGGGACACCGCCACCCGTGGTCCGTCGGCGTACGCAGCGATCTTCCGCACGATCGCCGCCCAGCACCGGTCACGGACGTCGTCGGTGATGCTCGCCGCGTGCGGGGTCACCACCACCCCCGGCGCGGTCCACAGACCGTGGTCGACGGGCAGTGGTTCGGGATCGGTGACGTCGAGGATCGCGGACACGCGCGCGTCCCGCGCCGCGGCGAGCAGTGCCTCCGTGTCCACCAGTTCGCCTCGTCCTGCGTTGACCAGCACCGCACCGTCCTTCATCGTCGCGAGGAACACCGCATCGACGAGGTGCACGGTCGAATCGTCGAGCGGCAGTGCCAGGATCACGGCGTCCTGGTCACCGAGTTCGGCTCGGCCGTGCTCGACGTCCACGACCCCGGCGCGCGCCGTCCGCCCGACCAGGGTGACCGTACAACCGAACGGTTCGAGCCGGCGGCGAACGTTCTCGCCGATGTCGCCCGCACCGAACACCATCACGCGCTTGCCCGACAACGTCCCGGTCGGGTGCGCCTGCCAACACCGCTGCTGCTGCTTGAGCCGGTAGCCGGCGAGATCACGGACATGGGCGAGCAACTGCGCGACGACCCACTCCGCCACCGGCCCGCCGTGCGCCCGATCCGCGTTCGACACCCGCACTCCGTCGGGTACGACGTCGGCCCAACGCTCGACACCCGAGGAGAACAACTGCACCATCCGCAACCATGGCAGCTGCGCGAAGAGCGGACCGGCATCCGCGGGGTCGAGTCGGTGCGCCACCAGAATCTCAGCCTCGCAAGCGATGTCCGGCAGTCGACCGTTCCCCGGGTCGTACACGACGGCGCGGACGCCCGGCACCTGCGCGAGGGCCGAGACGCCGCGCTCCTCCGGAACGAGCACCACGATCGGCGTCACCGGGCGAACTCCGCGCCCTCGGCCCGCCGAGCCGCCACCCGCGCGAGGATGTCGGCGGGCCAGATCGGCCGCGAGTTCCGGCGATAGTGCTCCCACGTCGCCTCGAGCACCTCGGATTCGCTACAGCCACCCAGCAACTCGGCCCAGTAGTACTCGTCGAGGCGCTCACCGGGTGCACGCCGCTCGATCCCGGAGATGATCCGGATGACCTCGCGGCACGTGAAGATGTCCGCCGCTCGTTCCGCCGAGGCGGGACGGGCCTCGAGCGGGCCCGGTGCCGCCTCCACGGTGATCGCCGGCACGGTCATCGCGGCCTGGACAGGATCTTCTCGGCGAGAACCGGATCCGCCCGCAGGCCCGAGCGCACCGCCGATTCCCAGAAGCCGTGGTATCCGTTGCCGTCGTTCTTCAGCTGCCGGTCGAGCCACCAGTCCGGGAGCGACGTCTTGTCGGGACCGCCGGCCACCCGCACCATCCATGCGTTCTTGCAGCGCTGCTCGAGGGCGACCGCACGGAGGAACACCGCCCGCGCGGTGTCCGCGATGACGAAGACGCCGTGTCCACCCAGCAGCGCACGATCTGCGTCGCCGATCGCACGGACCGCCTTCTCGGCGGCTTCCATGCTGTTGACGGCGCCGTCGTACTCGTCGACCAGTACCAGCTCACCGCCGCCGAGGCTGGAACTCTGGTCGTATGCCGGTGGCACCTCCGCGAGGTCGCCCCACACGGTGCCGTACTCGGAGTGGTTGTGCAGCGCGTACACCACGTCGGGGCGGGCGTTGTGCAGCGCCAGGTGCAGCGGAATGCCGAGCGGAACGGGCCACTCTCCCTCGATCAGGTTGCCCTGCAGATCGATTCGGATGATGTCCTCCGGAAGCATCTCCTCCCACGTCAGTAGCCACGGATTGCACAGCAGCGTGCCGTCGCCGAGGTTGTAGGTGATGTGTCCCGCCAGGTGGTCGCGGTACCCCTCGTTCCACAGGGTGCGACCGAGCATCACGATCTCCTCCCGGGGGTCGAGCTCCGGGATCAGGCGATCTGCGGTCGGTGTGAACTTCATTGACGTTCTCTCCTCTCGGTTCCGAGGCGGGCCGGCCTCGGACGGTGCTGTGGTGCCGTGCTCAGTCGAGTCGCCCGCATCGCCAGGGCTCGAGGAATTCTCCGACGGCCCTCACGACATCGGAGTGGGCGTCGTCGATGAAGAAGTGGCCTCCCGGAACGACTTCTCCGGTCACGTTGTGCGCAAACCGCTTCCAGACGTTCAGCGGATGCTCGCGCCGGGCGAGGAGCCCGCGGTCGCCCCACAGGACGAGGACCGGGCAGGTGATCCGGCGTCCGGCGTCGAGCGCGTCGTGCTCGAGGTCGACCGACGCCCCGGCTCGATAGTCCTCGCACGTCGCATGGACCACGGCCGGATCCCGGAAGTAGCTCTTGTAGTGCTCGATGTCCTCGTCGGACATCGAGGTCTGCCCTCCTCCGGCAAGTCCCAGCACGTTGTCCATCCAGGCATCCGGATTTCCGTCGATGAGCTGCTCGGCGAGCCGGTGCGGTCGGATCAGGAAGAACCAGTGGAAGTATGCGGTGGCCAACTGCCGATCGGTGCTCGCGTAGACCTCCGAGGTCGGCAGGATGTCCAGGAGCACCGCCTGTGCCACCTTCTCCGGATGATCCAGGCACATGCGATGCACGACCCGCGCACCCCGATCGTGGCCGGCGACCGCAAATCTGTCGAAGCCCAACCTGCGCATGACTTCCACCTGGTCGCCGGCCATCGCCCGCTTGGCGTACGTCGTGTGGGCGTCGTCGCTCACCGGCTTGCTGCTGTCGCCGTAACCACGGAGATCGGTGGTGACGACGGTGAAGCGGTCGGCGAGGTCGTCGGCTACCCGTTGCCAGACACGCCGAGTCTGCGGGTACCCGTGCAGCAGCAACTGCGGCGGCCCCGACCCCACGACCCGGGTGGCGATCTCCACGTCTCCTACGTCGACGAGCAAGTGTCTCCCCCTCAGTCCCGGGGCAGAACGATCTCGGGCAGCGGATGCCGGTAGAGCTTGGCGGCGTTCTCGCTGCACATCATTCGCAGATCCTTCGCCGGGAATCCGCCCCAGTACTCCTCGACGACGCTCTGCGTGTGCGGCCACGTGCCGTCACCGTGCGGGTAGTCGGTCTCGAGCATGATGTTCTCGACTCCGATGACCTCGCGGAGTGCGATCGTGGACGGATCGTCGAGCGTGCAGAACCAGAAGTTGCGGCGCAGGATGTCCGCCGGACGGTCTGCCCAGCCCAGGCCGTAGCCCGATCGGTCGATGATGTTGTCCAGCCGGTCGATCAACATCGGCACCCAGCCGATCCCGCCCTCGCTCATCGCGATCTTCAGCGTCGGATGCTCCTTGGGGTAGCCCGACCACAACCACTCGCTGCACGCCGCGAGCGAGAGCTGTCCGAACATGGTGGCACCCAACTGGAGTCCGGGCGCGCCCTGCGGGTACTGGTACATGCCCGAACTGCCGACGTGCAGCGAGATGACGGTGTCGGTGTCGACACAGGCCTGGATGATCGGATCCCAGTGGTCGCGATCCCACAGCGACGGCAGACCGATGGCATGCGGCCGCTCCGGGAAGGTGACCGACGTGAAGCCGCGCTCGGCGTTGCGCTTGATCTCCTTGACGGCCTCGACCGGATCGGTGAGATAGGTGATGCCACCGGGGATCACGCGCGTCGGGTACTCCAGGTACCACTCGTTGTAGAGCCAGTCGTTCCAGGCGCGCACCGCGGCGATACCGACCTCCTTGTCGGAGGCGTGCGCGAAGACCCGGCCACAGAAGCCGGTGATCTGGGACGGGAAGTTGAGCATCGCCCAGATGCCGCCCAGATCCATGTCCTTGACGCGCGCATGGATGTCGTAGCAGCCCGGCCGCATCTGATCGAAGCGGAACGGCTCGTACTTGACGGACTCCTTGCGCCGTCCGGCGACCGCGTTCATGCCGACCTGGGAGTAGATGTTGCCGTCGAACTCCCAGACCTGTGCGCCCTCCTCGTTCTCGAGGATCTTCGGTCCACGGTCCTTCAACGCCGCGGGCATCCAGGTCTCGAACAGGTGCGCCGGCTCCACCACGTGGTCGTCGACGGAGATGACCGTGTACTTGACCTCGGCCTGCTCGGGCTCGGGGTTGAAGAGGGCGGGATCGAGTTCCTGATTGACAGCCGTCACGGAAATCTCCTTCGTCGAATCGCGTTGTAGCACAGCCCCTTGCGGAGTTAGTATCGATATGCGATACTCACTATCACTTTCAGATACACACAGTAGGGGTGATCCAGATCGCAGTCAAGACACTCGGCACACTCGCGCGCGGTCTTCGCGTCGTCGAGGCCGTCGCCGCGCACCAACCCATCGGCCTCACTGCGCTGTGCCAGGCGCTCGGCGAGGACAAGAGCGCCATGCAGCGCACGCTCGCGACGCTGCACGAGGCCGGCTGGATCCGCCCACTGGCCGATACTCCGCCACGGTGGGAACTGTCGACGAAGCCGTTGGTCGTCGCCGGACGCGCCCTGAACACGTCGTCCCTGCCGGCGCGCGCTCGGCCACTGCTGGCATCCATCCGCGACGCGACCGGCGAGACCGCACACCTCGCACTGCTCGACGGAACGACGATCGTCGTCGTCGACGTCGCCGAGGGTCGGCAGATGGTCCGCACCGCATTACAGGTCGGCGCGGTCCACCCCCCGGAAACCAGCGCCGCGGGACGCGCCATCTTCGCCCACCTCACCCCCGAGGAACGCGCGGACCTGGCGGATGCTCCCGACGCGCTGCTCGCGGAGGCCGAATACGACGTGATCCGCGAGCGCGGGTGGTCGCTGTGCGAGGGAGCCGTCCAGCAAGGCTCGACGAGCATCGCCGCCGCCGTCACCGACCTCGGCGGGAAGCCGTTGGGCGCGCTCGTGGTCAGCGGCCCCGACAGTCGATTGACCCCCGAGAAGTACGCCGAGGCCGGGACGCTGCTCCGGAACACGGTCGCCGAACTCGGTGGAGGGCGCCCCTAGCAGGCGAAACCCGACGCCGGCCCCGCGTGACCGTTGCCATCGTGACAATGACCATTGTATGGTTCAGCTAACAGTAACCATCAGTCACACACAGATGGCCTCGCCGCGACTGCGGCCGTGACACGAACGAGGGGTAGTCATGACCACTGCGACTCCGTCGACTCGCACAGCTCCGCCGGTATCCGACCGCGAGGAGACCGCGCGCCGGCTGCTCGCCTCGTCGGCGCGCAAGTCCTACGACCCGATGGTCGAGGTCGACTGGGACGCACCGCTGCCCACCGACAAGTACGGCCTCACCCCCGAGTGGAGCACGCTCTACGGCACCGCCCTGTGGGACGAGATGAGCGAAGAGCAGAGGATCACGCTCACCAAGCACGAGGCCGCGAGTGTCTCCAGCGTCGGCCTGTGGTTCGAGATCCTGCTCATGCAGATGCTGCTGCGCGACGTGTACGGCCGCGACAAGCACTCGCGGCACGTCCAGTTCGCGCTCACCGAGGTCGCCGACGAATGCCGCCACTCGGTGATGTTCGCCCGCGCCGGCGAACGCTTCGGCATGCCCGACTACGGCCCGATCCCGTTCATCCACAAGGCGGGTCGTCTGTGGGGCGGCTTCTTCCGCGGCGCCAACGCATACGCCAGCGTGATGGCCGCCGAGGAGATCCTCGACATGATGCAGCGCGACTTCATGAAGGACGAGCGCGTCCAACCGGTCACCCGCACCGTCAGCAAGATCCACGTCCTCGAGGAGGCGCGGCACATCCGCTTCGCTCGGGAAGAGGTCGGCCGGCGCCTGCAGGGCGCGAGCCGTGCCCGGTTGGCGATCGAGCGGGTCAACACCGCCACGGTGGTCTACTTCGTCATGAAGAGCATGATCCATCCCGACGTCTACGTGAACGCCGGTCTCGACAGGGAACGTGCACTCGAAGCGGCGCGCACCAACACCCACCACCACGACATGATCCGAACGTCAGGCTCCAAGCTCATGAGCTTCCTCGACGGCGTCGGCCTGGTCGGCGGGCCGTCGAAGGTGCTCTACAAGAAGGCTCGTCTGCTCTGACCACGGGGCACAGCGCGACATGCACAGTGGGCGAGCCGGTGAGGTCGACAACCCCGACGTCCGTCACATCGCGCTACGCGGAACGGGCCAGGCTCGCCGCCGGTCGGCCATTTCCTGACCGTCCACCCGGTCAGTCGAGTACGGTAGGTAGATGACTTCTTCCGGCACGGCCCGAGCAACCTCCCGCGACGCAATCCTGGAGGTCTTCGCTCGACAGGTCGCGCTGCAGGGGTACAGCGATACGAGCCTGGGAGAGATCGCGGCCGAGCTGGGATTGAGCAAAGGCACCATCGTCCACCACTTCGGGAGCAAGGAACGACTCCTCAACGAAGTCCACGAGTCGTACTTCGAGCGCCGGTTTCTCGAACTCGATTTCATCGAGCGCACGTTCGACGACCCCGCGGTGCAGCTGTCGGCAGTCATCTACGCACTCCTCGCCGCACACCGAGACGATCGGGATGCGACGCTGACATTTCTCCGAGAGTTCGTCCGGTACAACGTCGGCGGTCTCAGCGAGGATCTGCGCGCACGACGAGCCGACTGGAGCAACACCGTCGTCGCCATCATCGAGAGAGGCGTGGAACAGCAGATCTTCAGAACGGAAGACCCGACTCTCACCTCGTTGCATCTGTTCGGAATGTGCAACTACGCGTGGACGTGGTACCGCCCCGAGGGTCGCCTGACGGTGGAGGAGATCACTGCTTCGTTCGCGTCGGAGTTCCTCCTCGGAATCTGTGTCCCGAAGAAGCTGAACAAGGTCGGCGTCGAGAAGGCTGTCGCCAAGGCGATCGAGGGCCTGCAGAAGCTTCCCGGTCGAGCTCCCACCTCCGGGCGCAGCTCTGCCGCGTAGCACCCGATGCCGATCGGCAATCTAGCCGCGGATGTTCAGGGCGGCGCACCAGATATCGGTAAGTGAGTCGAGATACGCGTCGTAGTCCGGGCTCGACCTGTCCTGCAACCAACTCCGCTTACCCGCCTGGCCCAGTTGCAGCATCAGCAACTCGATCTTGCGGCGAGCCTCGGCTCGTTCCTCCGCCGACTCGAACTGCCCCAGGTAGCCGTGGCACTCTTCGAACAACATGTTCGGAATCCGGGACAACGAGGGCAGTGCATCGTGCTCCACGCGCATGGCCTCGTCCCACGCCGACACGATATTGCTGTGTGCCGCCCACCATTTCGCACATTCCGCGATGAACTCGCGGACAGCTGCCCTCGAACCTCCCGACAGAGCCTTGTCCATCAACCGCCAGACGTCGCGCACGGTCCTGTCCAGCAAGTCCTGCATGGCGGCCCGCAACACCTCGGTCTTGCCCGAGAAGTGGAGGTAGAACGTGGCTCTATTGACGTTGGCGGCGGCCGAGATGTCGCTGACCGACACGGCGGAGTAGCCGGAACGTTCGAAGAACTGGGTCGCAACCCTGACGATCCGGGCGCGAGTGGCACGCTTCTGTTCCTGGCGTAGCGAGATCGGCGGCCTCGCCGCCCTGGGAGCTTTCGACGTTGCAGCCACGAGCAGGATCCTACTCGTCCGTAGGAAGCGGAATGGGTCTCGGCCCGAGGAACCATCACGTCTGACGGCAACGCGACCTGTGCCGGCACCTCGGACAGGGGATCGACCGCACCGACCGTCGTGACCGATCCCCGCCCGACGTCTAGAGTTGCATCGACTTGATCTCGAGGAACTCTTCGAGCCCGTACACGCCCAGCTCACGCCCGATTCCGGACTGCTTGTACCCGCCGAAAGGCGCGTTCGGGTTGAAGGACCCCCCGTTTATCGACACCTGGCCGGCGCGGATCCGGCCGGCCACGAGACGCGCGGCCGCGGGGTCGGCAGACCAGACCGCAGCGGCCAGGCCGTAGTCGGTGTCGTTGGCGATCTCGACTGCCTCGTCCACCGTGTCGTACGGGACCAGCGAGAGCACTGGACCGAAGATCTCCTCACGATGGATCGTCATCTTCGGCGTGACATCGGAGAAGACCGTCGGGCGCACGTAGTAGCCGATCTCCCCGAGCGGTTCGCTACCCCCGGTGACCAGTGTCGCGCCCTCCTCGACGCCGCGGTCGATGTAGCCGCGCACCCGGTCGAGCTGCGCCTTCGATACCAACGGGCCGAGTCGCGTGTCCGGTGAGGTGGGAGCGCCGACGACCATCGACTCGGCAATCGTCTTCGCGAGTCGCTCGGTCTCCTCCAGGCGTTCACGGGGCACGAGCAGGCGGGTCAGCGCCGTGCAGGTCTGGCCGGAATTGATCATCGAACCGAACACCGCGGCCGGCATGAGGGCAGCCAGGTCGGCGTCGGGCAACACCACGGTCGGGCTCTTACCGCCCAATTCCAGGGAGACCTTCTTGACGGTGTCCGCGGCCACCTTGGCGACCTCCTTACCGGCCCTGGTCGAGCCGGTGAACGAGACCGCATCGACATCCCGGTGTGCGGCGATGGCCTGTCCCACCACCGGACCCGTGCCGCTGACAAGATTGAACACCCCGGGCGGAAAGCCGGCCGCATCGATCACATCCGCCAACAGCCAAGCGTCGAGCGGCGCCACCTCGGAGGGCTTGACGACTACGGTGTTGCCGGCAGCAAGCGCGTACGCGACCTTGGCAGCGATCTGGTGCATCGGGTAGTTCCACGGCGTGATGGCCCCGACGACGCCGATGGGCTCGCGCACGATCACGGAGTTCCCCTCGGACCGCTCGAACTCGAATGCCTCGACGACCTCCGCGGCGTGCGCAAAACTGTTGATCGGCACGGCCGTCTGAACTGCGTCGGCGAACCACGTGGGTGCACCCATTTCTCGGGTGATCAGGGACCCGAGTTCCGCGCGCCGCGCCGTGAGCCCCGCCGCGACCGCTCGGAGCAGTCTCGCCCGTTCGGCGACCGGGGTGTGCCACCAAGATTCGAACGCGCCACGCGCAGCGGCGACGGCGGCATCGACGTCGGCCTCGACACCATCGGGCACGGAAGCGATCACCTCCTCCGTGGCAGGGTCGGTCACGTCGATCGTCCCGGAACCGCGTGACGGGATCCACGATCCGTCGATGTAGATCAGCTCGTAGTCGCGCACGTTGTCTCTCCTCGTTCTCGTCGTTCAGTGGTCGGCGTCGCCGAAGGTGATGACGCCGCGCAGGTTCCTGCCTTCGAGCATGTCGGTGTACGCCTGGTTGATTTCTTCCAATCGGTAAGTGCTGGTGACGAGTTCATCCAGCTTCAACGCGCCGCTGCGGTAGAGGTTGAGCAGTCGGGGGATCTGCTCCCGCGGACCGACCCCACCGAAGATGGCGCCCTGCACACGTTTCTGCTGCAGCGTCAGTTCGTACAGGTTCATCGAGACGTCGTTGTCCATGGCGTTACCGAGGCCGACGACCACCACCTGACCACCCTTGCCGGTGACGGAGAGAGCCGGTCGGATCATGTCACCGTCGACGTGTCCCGCCGTCACGATCGTCACATTGGCCAGACGACCCCAGGTCAGATCGCGGATCGGCTCGAGCGCCTCCTCGAGCGAGGCGAAGACGTGTGTGGCGCCGAACTCCACTGCCTTCTCGCGTTTGAATTCGACTGGATCGATCGCGATCACGAATCGAGCCCCGGCGTGTGCCGCCCCCTGAACCGAGTTGATGCCGATACCGCCGACGCCGACGACCACGACGGTGTCGCCGGGGCGGGTGTCGCCGATCGACGTGGCCGATCCCCAGCCGGTGGAGACCCCACACCCCAGCAGTGCGGCCTTGTCCAACGGAATATCCTTCTCGATCTTGATCACCGACGCCTGGCTGACCGTCACGTAGGGCGCGAACGTGCCGAGCAGGCACATCGGGACGACAGGCTCGCCGTCGAGAGTGACACGATGCGTGCCGTCGGCAATGGCTTTGCCCGCCAGCAGCCCTGCACCCTTGTCGCACAGGTTCTGCAGACCCTGCGAGCACGGAGGACAGGTGCCGCAGGCCGGGATGAACGCGAGCACCACGTGATCGCCCACCTCGACATCGCTGACGCCCGGACCGACCTTGGTCACCACGCCCGCGCCCTCGTGCCCACCCAGGAGAGGCCACAGGGCCACCGGCGTTCCGCCGGTACGGAGATGGTGGTCCGAGTGGCACAGCCCCGAGGCGGCCAACTTCACCTGAACCTCACCCGCAACCGGATCACCGAGTTCGATCTCCTCGATGGTCCAGTCCTCGTCGACGCCACGGAGAACGGCAGCCTTCACCTTCATCTGAACACTCCAATCGTTGGGAATCTATGAATCAAGGGGTGACTACGGCGAATCCGGTGTCGAACTGATCGCAGTTGTCGAGCAGCTCGGACAACGCCGCTACACCTCCAACATCGGCGTCCACCGCACCTGATTCGATCGCCGATCGAGCATCGAGGCTTCCCAATGCCAGTCGTGCCAACACAATGCGGTCGAGCGAGATCTCGGGCACAGCCTCCGTCGACACCTCGACGCTGGAGCTGAGCACCCCGTGCCGGACCCGCACCGCACGACGTGCTCCGCTCTCACGCACATTCACGACGAAGTGCAGATCGAGTTCCGCGGCCGCGGGGCCGTTGAGCCGGATCGCCAGATAGTCCAACAGCATGTCGACGGTCATGGCGGCAGCGACATCGGACGTGACCGTACTCGGGCGCCGCCGGAAGATGCCGTCACGCAATTCCTTTGCACCGGTGAGGTAGAAGTTCCGCCACGGCCCGGATTCCGACTGGTAGCCGAGCTGTTCGAGTGCATCGGCCTGCAACTCTCTC
This sequence comes from Prescottella sp. GW823-FHT02E09, assembly GCF_058797375.1. Classification (NCBI taxonomy): domain Bacteria; kingdom Bacillati; phylum Actinomycetota; class Actinomycetes; order Mycobacteriales; family Nocardiaceae; genus Rhodococcus; species Prescottella sp. GW823-FHT02E09. The sequence continues at coordinate 166,946 of NZ_JBXAJP010000011.1, read as the reverse complement.
GCAGCCCGATTCTCCGGCTCGGCGAACACCACGTGATCGACCACCTGGGCAACCCATCGGTAGTCGCCGGCCTGGAACGAGTCTCGGGCCCTTGCCAAGATCTGGTCCGCACCGCCCATGAACTCTACGTACCGACGCGCCGCCTGCTCGGGCTCGTGCGGGTTCAAGTGGGCCGGATTCCCGTCGAACCAACCGAGGTACTTCTGGTAGACCGCCTTGACGTTGTGGCTGAGAGTGCCGTAGTACCCGCGGTTGGCCCAGAACGACGACAGGGCCTGCGGCAGTTCGATACGCTCGGCGATCTCGACAGCGGTGCAGCCGTGCGAGGCCATGCGCAGCGTCTCGTCGTGGATGTACCGGTACAGGTCACGCTGACGTTCGAGGAACTCACGGACGTTCCCCTGTCCCCAGACCGGCCAATGATGACTGATGAACATCACGTCGGTCTCTCCACCGAACTGCTCCAATGCCTCCCCGAGATAGCGACTCCAGGTCCGAGCATCTCGAATCTCCGCCCCCCGCAACGTGTACAGGTTGTGCATGGTGTGAGAGGCATTCTCGGCCATGCACAATGCCCGCATGTCCGGGAAGTGGAAGTTCATCTCCGCCGGCGCCTCTGCCTCCGGGGTGTACTGGAAGACGACGCGAACGCCATCGATCACCAGCTCGGTGCCGGTCTCCGAAATCAACTCGGTCGGCTCGATCAGCGTGACGGTACCGTTCGGCACCGCAGGACCGAGACCCACCCCGACCTGCCCCCGCGGGGCCGCCGGCAGCGCTGCCCCGTACATATAGGTGCTCCGGCGGTTCATCGCGGTGCCCGCGTACACGTTCTCACTGATGGCGTGCTCGAGGAAACCGACCGGAGCAATGACTCGAACCTGCCCCGACTGCACCTGTTCCTCGGTGACGACGCCCTTCACACCACCGAAGTGATCGCCGTGGCTGTGGGTGTAGATCACCGCGCGCACCGGCCTGTCACCGATATGGCGGCGTACCAGACTCATTCCGGCGGCGGCAGACTCAACGGTCATCAGTGGATCGATGACGAGATATCCGGTGTCGGACTCGACCACCGTCATGTTGGCCAGATCGAAGCCGCGAATCTGGTGGATGCGGTCGACAACCTTGAAGAGACCGTGCCGACGGGTGAGCCGACTCTGGCGCCACAGCGCCGGGTGCACGGTGTCAGGAGCATCCGCATCGAGGAACCCGAAACGTTCGAGGTCCCAGACCGTACGCCCGTCCGAACCAGTGATCACCATAGGATCGAGAGTGGCCACGAATCCGCGATCGGCGTCATCGAAGTCTCGGCGATCATCGAGGTCGATCTGCTCGCACACAGCGCGGTGCGCCGCAGCGGTCCTGAGCGACGCCGGCTTCGGCTTGGTGGAATCCACAGAGTCCAACCGCCTTCCTGTCTACATTGATACTCGGAATCTATTGGTTGACAACCTGATTGGAATCGTCGACCGGAGATGGCGTCGACTGCCGACCTGACCGGCCGGCCGACGACGAATCCCGATCCGGGTTGATCAACAGTGCGCTGGCAACCGCACCGACGATCATGACGATCCCCAGGACGACGAAACCCTGGCGGTAGCCGGCCTCGGTCGTGGCGGCGTCACTGACGATGGAGCCGAGGACGACAGGTGCAATGGCACCAGCCAGGCTGTAGACGGCCACGACGAAGCCGAGGACCGCACCCCGCTGTCGCGGTGGTACGACGTCGGATACCGCCGACATGACGACACCGGCGCCGGCCGTCGCGAACGAGGCGCCCACCACGATCAGGAGGAGGTTCGCGATACCGCGGTCGAGCAGAGCGAACCCGATCGTGCTCAGACCCGCGCACGCCAGCATGGTCGCCGGCAGCACACCGCGAGACAGCCGGTTGGGTACTCCGCGCTTGGTCATCAGCCGGGACGCTATCCCCGCGGCGACCACCAGAACAGCAGCGACCGCGTAGGGCAAGGCGACCAGCGTACCGATCGACTCCTTGTCGTACCCCAGTCCCGAACGGAAGTAGAGCGGGAGCCAGCTGACCTTGATGGAGGCAGCGCAGTAGGCGCTGAACATGAACAGCATGACGCCCAGGATCGTCCGGTTCCGCAGGAGGGCGCCCCACGGAATCTTCGCGGTGCCACCCACTGCATTCGCCGCCGGAGCGCCCTCGTCGCCTTCGCTACCCCAGAACAGCCACAACGGCACCCACAGCAAGCCGACCACCGCCATTGCCGCGAACGCCGCATGCCACGACTGGTTCACGATGACGAAGGTGAGCAGCGGCGCCGCGATCACCGGACCGATCCCCGCGCCGGCGGTGACCACGGAGGCGGGGATCGTGCGACGTTCCGCCGCGAACCACGTGTGCACAACCGCCATGGCCATCGCCATCGCCGGGCCTTCGACGAAGCCGAGGAACATCCTGGACGCGATCAGGACAGCGTAGCTCTCACTCCAGATCATCGGCATCAGGCTCAGGGCCCACAACACGGCGACACTCGACAGCAGATACTTCGCCTTCACCCGGCCGATCAGGAATCCGCCGACGATGGCGCCCACCGCGAAGCACCAGAAGAAACTGCTCTGAACGATACCGAACTGCCGCTCGTCGATCCCGAGGTCCCGCATCAGGTCCGCGCCCGCGAGCCCGACGATCACTTTGTCGGCGAAATTGATGATCAGAAACGCGGAGAGAAGCGCGACAACCGTCCAGGCCCGACCCGGCGAATATCGCCCTGTAGCAACAACACTCGACTCGTTTGACACGGTAACGCTCATCGAATCTCCTTGACTCGGGCCGCGACGATCCCACCGTTGTCGGGCACTGGATACCTGAAATCCTCACCTGCTCGAATACTTTCGATGCCGTATCGTCCCGCAGGTCTCGAAATACACTATTGACCAAGAGCTTTCACGAACAGCCCGCGCCGGAGACTCGCGATCACGAGCCGTCCGGCGCTCGGCCGGATCATCGTGCCGTGTAGCCGCCGTCGACGAGGTGGTAGCTGCCGTGCACGAAGGAAGCTCGATCGGAGAGGAGGAACGCCGTCATCTCGGCCACTTCTTCTGCAGTACCGAGCCTTCCGACCGGATGCAATGCGGAGTACTGCGCACGTACAGATTCCCTGATCATCGGAGTTTCGATGAAACCCGGGCCGATCGCGTTGATGCGCACGTTCTTCTCGGCGTAGTCGAGCGCGGCCGCCTTGGTGAGACCGACGACGCCATGCTTGGCCGCGACGTACGCAGGCGAGGAGGCGATGCCTACGCTCCCGAGCATCGAGGCGATGTTGACGACCGCACCCCCACCCGAGGCAGCGATCGCCGGCAACTCACCGCGCAGCGAGTAGAAGACGCCCCCGAGGTTGGTCTCGACTACGGTCCGCCAGGTCTCGATGCTCATCTCGTCGACGGGGGCGACAGTGCCGGAGATCCCCGCATTGTTGACCGCCAGGTGCAGCGCACCGAACGTCTCGACAGCGAACGTGACGGCGTCCTGGACGGATTCGGGGTCGGCGACATCGAGTCTGACACCGGCCGCCTGGGCACCTGACGCCCGCAGCTCCGACGCCACCCCGTGGGCGCCGTCGTCATTGATATCGGCGATGACGACGGACGCACCCCCGGCGGAGAGCCGCCGCGCAATGGCGAGCCCGATTCCCGATGCACCACCGGTGACCAACGCGACACGGCCGGCGAACTCCTCGCCGTAGACGACAGCTGACATATCTTCGTTCCTTACTCGTCGAAGTTCGGTACCCCGCGGCCGCACGGCTGGCAGGGGCTGAGGGGCCTGTCGGTCAGACCAAGGGAACGAGCGGGGGCGGGCAGTACTGCGCGTCCAGCATTCCCGTCCTGGGCCCGTAGAGGCGGTAGGTGAGGTTGTATCTCGCCCCACGAGGGGTCGGCAACCAGTTCTCCTGCGGATGCCCCTCCGGTGGATCCGGTGCGAAAACTAGAGTGAGCGAACCATCTTCGTTGTGCACGACCGGCGACCTGTTGCTCAGCACATGACGGTCGATCGCATTCGGGACCAGCAGATGCTCCTGCGCATCGACGACGGTGATGGACCAGAAGTAGTCGACGCTCGCACCCGGTAGCTGGTCCGCCGGGTAGGTGTGCGTGTAGGCGAGGCTGCCGTCGATGCCGACGGCAGAGATCCCGAGGTACTCGCCTTGGTTGTTGGCCCAGATCCCGGTCAGGTTCACTGCGGTACGCCTGCGATAGTTGCTGCCGTAGTTGCCGATGGCATCGTGGCGGGTCCACCCGTTCTCGACCCGGCCGGTCTTGTTCAGCCGCGGTAGCAGCCCCGGGCGTGCCCGGTTCGCCACGACGTCCTCGACACGATCCCGACCGGCCGGGCCCGACGCGACAAGTTCCGCGACATCGGCAAGCAGGGCCCGGACCTCCTCCATACCCGGGTTGCGGTCGTCATCGGCGGCCAGGATCTCCGCCGCGTAGTCGAACACCTCCGCACCGGGCAGCTCCTTGTTCGTGAAGTGCGGCACCTCGACGAGGGTCGGGGCGGCGGACCGGCCGAACGGCGTCAGCCGGAACCGATGCTGCAATCGCACCGCCTCGTCGCCGTCCTCCCCGATCTCGATCCGGGCCAGGACGCGGGTCACTCCGGTCGGCAGGTCCACACGGAGGGCGTCGGGCGGCAGCGGAGGCTCGGTGCCCGCGAGGCAGAGCGCGAACCGGCCGCTCGGGTGATCAGGATAGGTGCGCTCGTTGATGTTGAGGACGGTCTCGCCCCAGCCGTCGAGCATGTGCCAGGTGTAGTACCGTCCCTCGATCCTCGGGATCTCCAGCAGCACAGAGCTTTCCTCGTCGACGGCGATCCACGCCTCCGAGTAGACGATGTCCAGACACGGGTTGACCCAGGCCACGCCCCCGCGGCTGCGGTGGACCAGCCGGTTCCACTCGAAACCTTCCTTGCCGAAGTCGAGTTGCTGCTGACGCAGTACCAGCAACCGCCCCAGCACGTACGTGTAGGCCTCACAGATGTCGCGGTCCGACGGATCCATCCGGTTTTCCTCTCTTCCCTGGGTACGATCCTCAGTTGTTCGGCAGAACCACAGCGCGGCCGGTGATCTCGCCGGCATGCAGTCGTTCGTAGGCCAGTGGCGCCTCGTCCAGACCGAACGTCTCGGTGTGGACGGTCAGAGCCCCGGTTCGCGCGAGCGCGAGGACCTCCGCCAGCTCCGTACGGCTACCCCAGTACGGGGTGGTGACCGACATGCCGTACGGCACCCGGCCCATGACGGAAGTGACACCGCCACCACCGATCCCGACGAGGAGGATCTCGGACTCCACGGCGGCCATCCCGACTGCCGCCTCACAGGTGGCGGCGACACCGACGAAGTCGAACACCGCATCGGCTCCGCGGCCGCCCGTGAGCTCGCGGACGCGCTCGGCGGACTTCCCGTCCGAGAGCAGCGCATCGTGGGCGCCCAACTCCCGGGCGAGAGCCAGCTTGTCCTCGGTGACGTCGAGGGCGATCACCCGGGCACCAGTGAGGGCGCGCAGCAATTGGACGGCCAGGTGACCGAGGCCACCGGTCCCGATCACGACCGCCGTCGAACCCGGCACCAGCTTCGGCAGGGCCCGCTGGACGGCGTGATACGGGGTCAGCCCGGCATCGGTCAGCGGTACGGCGGCAACCGGGTCGAGGGTGCCGATGGGAACCAGGTGCCGCACGTCGTCGACCAGCATGTACTCGGCGATCGCCCCCGGCGAGCCCAGGCCCGGAGGGTGGATGCCACACCGGCGGGCATTCGGGCAGTAGTTCTCCCGACCGGCGGCACACGCCGGACACTGTCCGCACCCCCAGGGTCCGTAGACGGCGACGGCGTCGTCGATCCGTACGCCCGTCACGCCGGCACCCAGCGCCGCCACCGTCCCCACCCCCTCGTGTCCGAGGGTGAGCGGCAACGGGAACGGCAGGCGCTCGGCCGGCATCGCCATCAGACCCAGATCCGAGTGGCAGATCCCGGCGGCGGTCACCCGGAGTAGCACCTGTCCCGGACCGGGTTCGGGATCCGGGACCTCCACAACTTCCGGCTTCGAACCGACCTGGCGATACTGCAGAGCCCTCATGTGCCCCTCCCTCTGCCGGCCGTGTGCGACCGAACCTTGTTGGTGATAAAGATGGTTCGTTGTGGATCTCGGGGTCAGACGGCGGTGCCGACCCGGTCCCGTGCAACCTTCCGGAACGAGCGGTAGCCGTCAGCCGCGGCATTGACGGCCTCGGCCCGGTACGGCTCGAGACCGCCGGCGAAGATCATCAACACGCGAGGCTTGCCGGGCACGTTCGCGCCGAGGTACCAGGAGTCGGCGCGGGCGTACAGCGAGTTCTCACCGAATCGCGCAACCATGTCGAGCCATTCGTCCTCAGCCGCCGTCGTCGGCTCGATCTGCGCGATCGCATTGTCCTCGAGGTGACGGATGCAGTCCGTGATCCACTCCACGTCGTGCTCGATGGTCACGTACATGTTGGTCAGCACACCGGGGGATGTCGGTCCGGCCACCATGAACAGGTTCGGGAACCCCTCCGTCATGAGACCGAGCAGAGCACGCGGACCCGCCGCCCACTTCTCCCGCAACTCTCGGCCGCCACGACCGCGGACGTCGATCTGGGACACGGCCCCGGTGACGGCGTCGAAGCCGGTGGCGAAGACGATGGCGTCGAACTCGTGGTCGCCGTCGGTCGTACGGATACCGGTCTCCGTCATCTCGACGATCGGCGTCCGGCGCAGGTTCACCAGGTTCACGTTGTCCCGGTTGAAGGTCTCGTAGTAGCCGTCGCCGAGGCACGGGCGCTTGCCGCCGTACGGGTAGCCGCTCGGGCAGAGATCCTCCGCCACGATCGGGTCGGTGACGATCTCCCGGATCTTCTCCCGGACGAACTCCCCGGCGATCTCGTTCGCCTCGGTATCGGTCCGCAAGTCGTTGAAGGACTGCAGGACACCACCGAGCACACCGGAGTTCCACGCCGCTTCGAAGCGTTCCCGCCGCTGACCGGGCAGCACCTCGTGGGCGGACTCCGCCGCCTCGATCGGAAGGAAGCCCGCACGCGAACGCCTTTGGGCGGAGCGCCAAGCCGGGTAGCTCGCCTTCGCCTCGGCAACCTCGGCCTCCCGAAGTGGACGGTTCCACGCCGGCGTGACGAAGTTGGCAGTCCGTTGGAAGACGGTGAGCTTTAGCGCCTGCCGCGCGATGAGAGGGATCGCCTGGATCCCGGTCGAACCGGTACCGATCACGGCAACCCGCTTGCCGGAGAAGTCGACACCTTCACGCGGCCAGCGCGCCGTATGCCAGGTCTCCCCGGCGAAGTCGTCGATACCCGCAACCTCGGGCCGCTTGAACTTCGTCAGCGAGCCGGTCGCCATCACGACATAGGTGGCGGTGATCGTCTCGCCGGCGTCCGTCTCCACGGACCAGAGTTCAGCCTCCTCGTCGTAGTGCGCCGAGGTCACCCAGGTCTCGAACGTGTAGTGCTTGCGCAGGTCGAAACGGTCGGCGACGTGGTTGAGGTACCGGAGGATCTCGGGCTGAGTCGCCAGCTTCTCGGACCAGGTCCACTCCTGGTCGAGCTCGGGGGAGAAGGAGTACGAGTACGAGATGCTCGGGACGTCGCAGCGGGCACCTGGGTACCGGTTCCAGAACCACGTCCCGCCGACGTCGGCCCCTCCTTCGATTCCTCGCACGGACAGACCGAGTTCACGTACCCGGTAGGTCTGGTACATGCCCGCGATGCCGCCGCCGACGATGACGACGTCGACATGGTTCGTTCCCGGATTCGAGCTGTTCATGATGTCCTCACTGATGAGTTGTCGGATGGTGGATCAGTGCTGCAGAACGGCGTCGGTGCGCCAGTTCACGATCTGCTCGCTGATCCAGGAAGTGGCCTCGATGGCTCCGGGAAGTACTCCGTACATGGTGAAGAAGCCGTGCATCTGGCCGTCGAATCGGCGATGTGTCACCGGCACCCCCGCGGCCCGCAAAGCCGCTACGTACGCCTCGCCCTCGTCCCTGAGCACGTCGTGCTCGGCCGTGAGCGCAATCGTCGGCGGCTGGCCTGACAGATCATCGGCACGCAGCGGCGCAAGACCGGGCTGCCGACGGGCGTCCGTGTCGGGGGCATAGTGGTCCCAGAACCATTTCATCGTGTTCCGCTGAAGCGAGAGCTGGTTCGACGGATCCAGGTAGCTGGCCCGATCGAAGTCTGCATCGGTGACCGGGTAGATCAACACCTGGAGTGCTATGTCGGGGCCGCCTGCGGCGTGTGCACGCTGAGCGAGCACCGCCGTGAGGTTTCCGCCCGCACTGTCGCCGGCGACGATCAGCGGCACGCTGCGTCCGGCAAGCCTGTCGACACTCTCGTGTGCCCAGGTCAGGGCCGCCCAGCAATCCTCGGTGGCGGCAGGGTGCGGCGCCTCGGGTGCGAGCCGGTAATCGACCAACACCACAACGGACTTCGTCTGCACCGCCAGGAAACGCGCAGTGGCATCGAAGATGTCGAGGGTGCCGAGCACCCATCCCCCACCGTGCAGGTAGACGATCACCGACTCCACCTCACCGTGCGGCACGATCACACGGACGTCGAACTCGGTCCCGTCCGCGGACCGAACGCGTTCGTCCGTCGATGTCAGGACCGCGGGGCCCGGCTGGAACCTACTGTGCGAGAGCGCGAGCTGCGCCCTGGCCGCATCGGGCTCGAGCTCGTGGATGGGCGGCGCACCGAGCTCGATCATCTGACCGACAAGTGCTGCGGTTGCTGCGTCGAGTGCCATTCTTCTACACCTCGGGAGTCGGAAGTGGTGCACAGCCGTGCCGGCCTGCACAGGAGAGTGGAGCCTGCCTCCCCCAGGTCGCGCGAGACCCGGGGGAGCCAGGCATACCCCGTGTGAGCGGGGCGCGGAGGCCCGGCGAGGGTGCCGAGGTAGCTCCGCGGAGAGCAGGGAACTTCCACGCGGACGGCGGCGTTCCGCACGCCCGCTTCTTGCGAAAGATGTTGCAGTCGTTCAGGTCACGGAGACGCGGTGCGTGCGACATTCAGGATTCATGACGCCTCCCGACCGGATCGACCACCTTCCGTGATGCAGCCCACACTTTCACACAACACATTGTCGAGTCAACCGTTGAAATCGCAGCCCGCCTCCGAAGGCGTCGAGGCGTCCCGCTCCACATCGATGAGCACCAATCGCGTTGCACACGTAGGATTTCGATCCGGGCAACCGGCGCGGTCACAGCCCGGCCTTTACATCTGGATCGGCAAGGTCCAACATGGTTCCCGCGAGCCTGGACCGACTTACGGGACCGAGAGTCCCGCGCACATCCCGACCACACCCGACGCCCTCCGGTACTCGTCGGTGCGGTTCACGATCTCCGTCCGCCCCGTCCAGAGCGAGCACGGACCGACCCGACGATGCGGACGCACCCACCACCGTTCGGACAGAACCTGCATGTCGACACCGGCGCGCGTCGGGAACCACGGAAGGAGTTCAGCGATGACAGACATCGTGGAACAGCGCCGGATCACGGCCGACGTTTCGCCAACGAGGACACCTCGAGACTCCCGGACTCGGCCCTGACCAGCTACAATAGGCGCATCGTCGGCCCGCTCGACCACGGACAACGCGACCCGCGCACCGATGTTCCGCGCCTGCACGCGTGGCACAGGCCGGCATGCTCGACCTCGACTCCTCAGTGGCCCCGAAGACACTCCCCGGACGACGTCGATCAGGGGTTCGTAGACATGCCCGCCGACGAGAACATCCGCGGGGTCATCGTGCACGAGCACTGACCGCGCGCCACGCACGGCGGCGAAAGTGACCGCCCACTCCCCTCGTAACCACTACATCGATGGAGACCCCAATGACCCGGAACCCTATGGACCAGATGTACGACGACGCCGAGCGATCGCCCGAGGAAGCCGGATTCTTCTGGACCGGCGGTCCGGTCGAGGTTGCCGACCGGACCTGGCACACCTCGTTCGTCTCGGGTGTCACGGCGTTCGAGACCGATGCGGGCCTACTCCTCGTCGACTGCGGGACCTCCAGGCACGGCAGTGACCTCGCGGCGTCCCTGCGACAGGTGACCCCGGCGGCCGTACACACCGCGATCTACACGCACGGCCACCTCGACCACGCGTACGGCCTGCCGGCCTTCCTGCTTCCAGGCCAGGCCGAGCCCCGGGTGATCGGACACGCTGCCCTGCCCCTCCGCTCCGAGCGCTACCTGCGTACTCGGGGCTACAACGAGGCCATCAACGCACGCCAAGCCGTCGGCGACGTGGACAAGCCCCGTATCCAGTTCGGCCTCCCACCGATCCCGCCCAACGTCCTGTACGAGGATCAGCTCACGATCGAGGTGGGTGAGCTCACCTTCGAGCTGCATCACGCTCTCGGTGAGACGGACGACCACACCTGGATATGGAACCCCGAACGCGAGGTCCTGTGCACCGGCGACCTCATCATCTGGGCCGTCCCCAATGCCGGCAATCCGCAGAAGGTACAACGCTATCCGTGGGCCTGGGCGGCGGCGCTGCGCGAGATGGCCGCCAAGAACCCGCGCACGCTGTGCCCCGGCCACGGCTCCGCCATCGTCGACGACCCCGCAACCATTCAGCGGGTCCTCCTGGAAACCGCCGACTTCCTGGACACGATCGTGGAACAGACACTCGAGGCGCTCAACGACGGCGCCCCGCCGCATATCGACATCGTCGAACGCATTGCGGTGCCGACGTCCGACTCCCCCTGGCTACGAACCATCTACGACGAGGGCGAGTTCATCGTCCGCAACGTCATCCGCTTCTTCGGCGGGTGGTACTCGGGGCGGCCCAGTGAACTGAAGCCTGCCTCGCGTCACGAGTTGGCCTCGGTGGTCAGTGAACTGGCGGGCGGCGTCGACACACTGCTCTCACGCGCCGAAGCAGCAGTGGCAGAGGATGACCTGAAGATCGCCTGCCATCTCGCCGACTGGGCTGTCGAGACCGATCCCGCGGACCCCTCGGTCCAATCCCGCGCCGCAGCAATCTACGAGGCCCGGGCGGCCGCCGAGCACAGCCTGATGACGATCAACACCTTCCGGGCAGCCGCACGCTACGCCGAGCGAGGCCGGCCCTTCGTCTGAGCGAGCTCTGCGCCGCCGGGCGCAATGCGACCGTGGCCCCCTCGTCATCGACGAGGGGGCCACGGTCCTCCGGCCGTCAGGCCGGCCGATAGTGCAAGAGGGTGATGTCCGTGCCCTCGACGTCGACGAACTCCGGGCACACTGCCATCCCGATCCGTACCTCGGCGGGCGTCACCCCGACCAGTTCGGTCGCCAGCCGGGGGCCCTCACGAAACTCGACGACGGCGGGAATGCGCGGCTCCGGCCCGTCGAATGCCGGGCCTACCGGGACTCGGGCGACCGTGAAGCTGTACACCGTCGCTTCTCCGCTGATCTCCCGCCATTCCAGGTCGTCCGCCAGGGTCCGGGGTGCCACGACCCGCGGGTAGAAGACCCACTGGTCACCCGAAGGCGAGTACTGGATGCGGATCTTCCTCTCCCGTAGTCCATCCCAGAACGGCTTCGTCAGATGTGTCGGTTCGGGAATCGGCTTGTTCATGGTGGTCCTCCCTGGTCAGTCGCCGCGCAGAACCAGCGCGACCTGCTCGCTCATGATTCCGCCGTTACCGGTGACGAAGGCGCGGTTGCAGTCGGCAACCTGGTTCTGCCCCGAGCGCCCCTGAATCTGGCGGACCGCGTCGCACACGTGCGACATACCGCCGGCCCGGCCCGGTTGCCCGAAGGACAGCTGTCCGCCGTGGGTGTTGGTCGGGAAGTCCCCACGGAACGTCAGATCGTGAGAGTTCACGAACTCGGCACCCCGACCCTTCTCGCAGAAGCCCGCGTCCTCGAGCGTCATCAGCACGGTGATGGTGTAGCAGTCGTACAGCGAGACCATGTCCATCTCGCTCGGTCCGACGCCGGCCATGTCGAAGGCCCGTCGCGACGCCGCCGCGATCGCGGTATCGACCATGCTGTCGGCATAGACCGGGGACTTGAACGCCACCCGCTCCCCGAAACCGTCCAGCCATACCGGACGGTGCCGTCCCGTCCGTGCGACAGCCGGATTCGCCACCACCACCGCCGCGCCGCCCTGGCAGGACATGACGATGTCGAGCAGACGCAGAGGGTCCGCGATGACAGGACTGGCCAGCACGTCCTCGATGGTCAGCGGTTTGCCGTGGAAGACCGCCTGCGGGTTGGCGCACGCGTTGGTGCGCTGATCGACGGCGATCTTCGCCAACGCCGTCGGGTCACTGCCGAACTCCGCGTCGTATCGTTGCGCGATCATCGCGTAGGGGATGTTCTGGGCAAAGTTCCCGTAGGGGATCTCGAACTCGGCCTGCGGGGAACCGTACAGCGCGCTCGACGCTCCGAACGGCTCCATCACCAGAGGCGGCGTGATCGCCGACTTCGGTCCGACGCTGCCGGGAATCGTCACCAGTACGACGTCCGCGATCCCCAGTTCCACCGCAGCCGCTGCTCGCCAGACGGCTGCAGCAGCGGATGCACCACCGAGATCGACGAACTCGCCGAAGTTGACCGGGATACCGAGGTACTCGGACACCGTCGCCGGCGCGAACTTGAACGTCTCGTCCACTCCGGTCGTCACGATGCCGTCGACCAGGTCCGGCGAGATGCCGGCGTCCCGGAGCGCCGCCAGCGACAGCTCCGCCCACTGTTCGACGGTGAACCGGGCAGGACGGGTCGTTCGTCGCTCCGGCTTGAGTTCCGCCATGCCGATGATCGCGGCCTCACCACGAAGTCCCATGTCAGCGCTCACTTCCCGTGCTCCGGCGGGGCAACATCACGGTCGCGGTGCCGGGCATCAGCACCTTCCCGTCACCGTTCTCCTCACGGACCTCCAGTTCGACCAACCCCGCCCCCTCCTCGACGCGGAGATCGGTCACCGTTCCGGTGAAGACGAGTTCCTGGTCCGGGAACGCCATGGCCCGGTTCTGCAGTGCGATTCGGAGCAGACGTCCGTCCGGACCCGCCCAGTCGGTGAGGGTGCGGGTCATCAACGCGGCCTGCAACGGCCCGTGCACGAGGATGTCGGGATAGCCCTCCTGCTCGGTCGCCCAGTCCTTGTCGTAGTGGATACGGTGTGCGTTGTTCGTGGCCGCCCCGAACAGGAACATCTGGCTGCGGTCGACGCTGGTCCGGACAGCCGGCAGGGCGTCACCCAACTCGACGTCCTCGAAGTGGATCTGTTCCGTCATGGTTCCGCTCCCTCCTACCGGGCGATCATCGAGCTGACACAACGTCCGACGATCCGGCCGTGCTGGTTCCGATCCACCGTCTCCCAGCTGACCAGGACGAAAGGACCACTGCGCCCGGTCTTCTCCTCGATACCGGTAATGCCACGTGTGGAGGTGATGACGTCACCCGGATGCACGCAGCCGTAGTACCACCGCTCGTCACCGCCGCCCATCCGACGCGGAGGCAGCACCAGTTCCTCGGGCAATGGGCCGGCCGCCACCTGTCCGCGTCGGGTGCCGTCCGCGCGCAGCCCGTCCAGGCGGGTGATCTCATTGGTCACCATCGGCAGGTACTGCGGCGGCATGAGGACGTCGCAGTGGCCGTGACGTCGAGCGAAGTCGGCGTCGAAGTAGAGTGGGTTGAGATCCCCCACCGACGCCGCCCAACGCTGGAAGTCCTTCTGCTGCACCGCAGCGGTGACGACACTCGAGTACATGTACACGCCGGGTGTGTCGTTGTCGGGAGCGGAATGAGCCGGCGCGGAACACCGCTGGTCAGACAAGCTGGTCGACACCGATCAGTCCTCTCTCCACGAGGGCGTCGTAGTCCTCGGCGCTGTAGCCGAGGACCTTCTTGTAGACGTACTCGTTGTCTTCGCCGAAACCAGGCACCGGTCGACCCCAGACGATGTCGAAACCCTCGGCCTTCCAGGGATGTCCGGGATAGGGGTACGGGCCGACAGCGGGATGATCACGAGTCTGGAACCAGTCCCGTTCGTGCAGATGGGGATCGGCCAGTAGTCGCTGCTCGGTCAGCACCTCACCCGCGGGGATCCCGGCCGCCTGCAACCTGGCCACCAAGTCTTCGGCCTCGTGGTCGGCGGTGAACTCCGCCAGCCCGCCCAGCAACGCGTCGGCGTGCTGGGAGCGCCGTTCCGCCGTCCGACCGTCGGCCAACCAGTCGGCATCGCCCACGACAGACTCGAGTGCTGCCCAGTCGGCATCGTTGCGGATCGAGATCGCCACCCAGACATCGTCCTTCGCCGTGGGGAACACCTCCTGGAGAACCAGCCGATCGCGGTTCCCCATGGGCGCGGGGACCCGCTCGTTCATCTGATAGTCCAGGAGGTACTCGCCGACCTCCTGCATCACGTTCTCCGCCTGAGCGAACTCCACCAGCTGGCCGTGGCCGGTGCTCTCGCGCTGCCACAGCGCGGCCATCACAGCGAATGCCGCGCCGGCCGGAGATGCCTCGTCCATGTGGTAGTTCTCGCCCGCGATGGTCGGATCACCGTCGAGGTACCCGTCCATCGCCTGGATCCCCACCAGTGCATTGAAGTTCGGACCGTAGCCGCGATAGTCGCTCATCGGCCCGTCCAGGCCGAGTGCCGGCATCCGGACTACGATCAGACGTGGATTGACCGCACGTAGCGTGTCGTAGTCGATTCCGAGCTTCGCCAGCACACCCTTGGTGTTGTTCTCGATGAAGACGTCACTCACCTCGATGAGGCGGAGGAAGGCCGCGTACCCCTCCTCCTCGCCCAATGACATCGTCACACTCAGCTTGTTGCGCGCGTGCCAGTTGAAGATAGGGCTCCGGTCGTAGGGCCGGTCACCGGGATCCTTCTCGGGATAGCTGTCGGCCGCGTACTCCCGTCCGGCCACCCGCATGCTGCCGGAGTGCACCGACACACCACGGCTGCTGCGACGCGGGTCCTCGACGCGAATCACCTCGGCGCCCAGGTCTCCGAGTAGCGTCGTCGCGCCGGGACCGGACCACACCACAGTCATGTCGACGATACGAATACCGCCGAGAGGCGTGTTCGTCATGTCGTGCTCCTTGCCACTTGTGCCAGTTCCCGCAGTACTGCGCCGCTGTGCTCGCCCAGCAAGGGCGCCGCCTTCTCCAGAGCCCACCCGGAATCCATCCGCCACGGGGCGCCGGCGTACTCGAGCGTCCCGGCCACGGGGTGCGACGCGGATACGAAGTAGTCGCGCGCGCGGAAGTGCTCGCTGCGCAGGACCTCGCCGACGTCGAGAAAGGCTGTCAGCGGAATCCGCTCCGACTGACCGAGTTCCATGATCTCGAACTTGGAGCGTGCCGCGAACCATCCCTCGACATGCGCACGGAAGTCCGACATCTCCTCGTCCGTGAAACTGAACCGGCCGCGGAATCGGCCGCGGAAGGTCTCGTCACCGTCCGCGGTCATGTCCACCAGCCGATCCCAGAAGGCCTGGTTCGCCACGTACAGCATCACGTGGCCGTCCTTGCAGGCGAACGATCCGGTGAAGGTTGCGGCACCGCGGTGCGGGCTGCGGACTCCGCGAGGAGCGTTCATCCCCGAGTACGCGTAGGTGAGCAGATACGACGCCCGTCGATCGGCGCCGGTGAGCAGAACCTCCATACCCGCGAGATCGATCACCGACCCCGAACCGGTGCGCCGTGCGGCCAGCAGCCCGGCCATCGACGCCTCCGCCGCCATGCGGCCGATCGTGTAGTGCTCCAGGTTCCCCGGCTTGCGGTGGGGCGCACGGTCGGCCGCACCGGTCGCGTGCAGCGGGCCTCCGGCAGCCTGCAACACCAGGCCGGTGGCCTCACGATCGCGATACGGCCCGGTCTGACCGAAAGCCGAGATCCGGACGATCACCGCGCGCGGGTTGGCGGCGCGCAGGTCCTCGGGACCGATGCCGTGCCGCTCGAGGGTGCCGGGACGGAACGACTCCACGATCAGATCGGACTGCGCCGCAAGGGCCAACAGGCTCGCGCGGCCCTCGACGGTGGTGAAGTCGAGTTCGACCGAACGCTTGTTGGTGTTCAGATGCAGGAAGAGCGCGCTGGCTTCGCGATCGGGGACATCGCCCGGGAAGGGGCCGACGTGACGGGTCAGCGACCCCTCCCCCGGCTTCTCGACCTTGACGACGTCCGCACCGAAGTCCGCGAAGATCTTGGTGCAGAACTCGCCGGACACCCAACGGGTCAGGTCGAGCACCCGGAGCCCGCCGAACACCCTCGACCCCGTCATGATTCCGCCTCGTCCGAGACCAGACCGAGCACTCGCTCGAGTCGCTCGAGCTGTAGGTCGGCCGCGCCGCCGAGCAGCTCGAGGGACTTGGCGCGTTCGGACCACAGGTGCAGATCGGTCTCGCGCATGTAGCCCATCCCACCGAACAACTGGTGTGCCGTGAGCGTTGCGAGCTTGTACGCCTCGTTGGCGTGGTACTTCGCGATCGTCACCTCGCGCTCCGCCGGACGGCCCTCGGCCACCATCCACACCGCCTGGTGGGCAGCCAACCGAGCCGCGTCGATCGCGATCCGCACGTTCGCGACGTGGTGCTGCACCGCCTGGAAGGTGGCCAACGGCCGATCGAACTGCTCGCGCACGGTGACATAGTCGACGGTCTGGTCGAGCACGGACAACGCCCCACCGACCATCTCCATGCACTGCACAGCCGTCAACGCATCGACGACGGAACCCAGGATCCCGTCCGCCGAGACCGGGTCGCCCAGATCGGCCACGAGATCCTCGTCGGTGAGGTCGACGTGGTCGAACTGCACTCGGCACTGGATGTCGCGACTGAAGGTCAGATGCCGCTGGTCGCTCCAGCCGTCCTCACCCGGCGCCACGACGAAGACGAGATACCGCTCGGGCCCGTCGTCGGGGTGGGTCCGTGCGGAGACCAACACCGCGTCGACGACATCCGCATTGGGAACGTAGTCGACGGTACCGCTCAGCGACCAGCCGACGGTGCTCCGACTGGCAACTATCGACGGCCGCACGTCGCCGGCATCGGAGGGGTTGGACAGGGCGATGCTCGCCCGCACTGCTCCGGACGCCACGCCGGGAATCCACCGTCGTCGCTGAGCATCGTTCCCGAGACCCGCGAGAGCCACCCCGAAGGCCAGTGTGCTCTGCACGACGGTCGGGCACAGGACGCGACCGGCCTCCTGGAACAGCAGGCCCAGCTCGAAGAGACCCGCACCCTGACCGCCGAGGTCCTCGTCGAACGGGAGCCCCAGGAATCCGGTGTCGGCAAGTGCCGTCCAGAGACTGTCGGGATCCATAGCCGAGTCCTCGACCTGCAGACGCCGCACCAGACTCGGCGGGCACTCCTTCTCGAACAGCAGGCGCGCGGACTGCTGCAACTCGGACTGGATCTCGGTCATTGCGATCTTCATGCGCTCTTTCCCTTCTGAGCCTGCGCGACAGCGGATCCGGCGGCCCGGCGACCGTAGGCGGTGAGCCCGTGTCCCCGCTGCGCGATCACGTCGCGGAGCACCTCGTTGGTTCCACCGGCGAATCGGAAGCGCGCCGACGAGCGGTACAGCCACTCCATCGCGCCTCGCATCGGCGCATCTGGGTCGTGACGATCGAGTTGTCCTGCGGCACCGAGGATCTGCATCCCGTAGTCGGCGATCTTCTGCCGGAACTCGCTCGTGTAGATCTTCGCGGCTGTCACCGTGATCGTGGGAATCGCACCGTCTTCCATCTTCGATGCGGACTCGAGCGCGAAGAGCCGTGCCACCTCCACGCCGGCATCCAACTCGGCAAGCTTTCGACGCACGGAAGCCTTGTCCGCCGGGCGGCGGCCGTTCGCGTCCGGCGTGGTGCAGTAGCTGATCAGCCGGTCGACCTCCCGCCGGAGCTCTCCGTCGTAGGTGATGTAGCCGCGTTCGAGGTCCAGTGCGCCGGTGATGTACTGCCAGCCCTTGTTCACCTCACCGATGAGGTTGGTGCGCGGGACGCGCACGTCGGTGAAGAAGGCCTCGTTCGTCTGGGATCCGCGCCAGGTCAGGATCGGCCGGATCTCGATACCCGGGGTGTCGATCGGGACCATGATGACTGAGATACCACGATGCTTCGGCGCATCGGGATCCGTACGCACACAGAGCCACTCGTGTGTGGCGTGGTGAGCATGACTGTTCCAGATCTTCGATCCGTTGATGACCCATTCATCACCGTCGAGGACCGCACGGGTGCGCAGACTCGCCAGGTCGGTGCCGGCATTCGGCTCGGAATACCCCACTGCGGTCGTGATCTCACCCCGAGCGATCCCCGGGAGGAACTCGGCCTTGTTCTGCGGCGTGCCGTGCTTCATGATCATCGGCGCTACCGAGGACACCGTGAGGTCCGGTCCGGGGATGCCCGCGAAGTCCAGTTCGGTGAGCAGGATCTGCTGATCGATCGCGCCGCGCCCCAACCCCCCGTACTCGGTGGGCCACGTGACCCCGAACCAGCCCTTCTCGCTCAGCCGGTTCCAGAACGCCCGCATGTGGACGCCGGGCCCCTCGGGAGAATCGGGGCCGCCTGTCCGCCACAGCTCCTCGCGCAGGTCCTCGGAGATATTCTCCGCGAGGAACTCTCGCACCTCTTCCTGCCAACGCAACTGGGGTTCGCTCAGTTGGAAGTCCATTGTTCTCTTACCTCGTTCCCAGCTAGAAGATCTCGACCGTGGTCGAGAGACGCATGTCAGATTCGGGCACTGCGCGGTTCCACATCGGCGGTGAAGAGCTCACGCAGGCGGAACTTCTGGATCTTCCCGGACGCCGTTGTCGGGAAGGCGTCGACGAACCGTACGTGGGCCGGTATCCGGTAGTCCGCGATCTGCCCGCGCAGTCGTGTACGCAGGTCGTCGGCCCCCATCTCCACGCCCGGCACGAGCTGGACGTAGGCGACGACCTCTTCCCCGTAATAGTCGTGGGGCACACCGATCACACTGACGTCCGACACTCCAGGGACGTGTTCGCGGATGGCGTCCTCGACGCCGGCCGGAGCGATGTTCTGGCCGCCGCGGATGATCAGGTCCTTGACTCGACCGGTGACCTCCAGGTATCCGTCGGGGGTGACGACTCCCAGGTCGCCACTCACCAGCCAGCCGTTCTCGTCGATCGTCTGTCCGGTCGCGACGGGGTCGCCCTCGTAGCCCGCCATGACGCCCCAGCCTCGGAACCGGATCTCCCCCTGCTCTCCCACCGAGACTCGGCGAGACGTACCGGGCTCGACCACCTCTACCTCGGCGCCCGGCAACGGCCGACCGACCGTGACCAACGCGCGGACCAGAGGATCGCGCGGAGTGGTCTGCAGGACGGTGCCCGTCGTCTCCGTCATGCCGTAGATGTTGGAGATCACCACGCCGTAGGCATCCACCCAGTGTCGCGCGGTGAGTTCGGGCACGACGGCGCCGCCGGTGATGACCGCGCGCAGGGCGCCGAAGTCGAGACCGTCTGCCTCCGCCCGCTCGGCGACCGCGATCATCATCGTCGGTACCGCGTGGATCACGGTGGCCCGCTCGTCGGCGATCGCCGCGGCCATCGACGACGGGCTGAAGCGCGGGAGGGCCAGGTGCGTTCCCACCTTGGCCAAGCTGACCGCGACGGCGATGGTGCCGCCGACGTGGAAGAACGGCATGGCGTGCAGGTATCGGCAGCCGCCCTCCAACCCAGCGCCGTCGGCGGTGTACCGTCCGATGTTCGCGAAAGCGCTGCTACGCAGCCGAACACCCTTGGGGCGACCGGTCGTACCGGAAGTGAACTGGATCTGGACGACGTCGTCCGGCCGCACCTGTGCGCGGGCGCGTGCGTAGGTTTCCTCGTCGATCCGATCGGCGCCGGCTGTCCACCCGGCCCAGTCCACGTCGTGGCCGGTTTCCGGGTTCAGCGGGACACGACGACGCAGCTCGGGCAACTCCTCGGCGGCCGCGTTCAGGACGGCCCACAGATCGTTGCCGCGGTCACGGTTCATGCAGAAGCACACCTCCGCATGCGATCGACGGAGAATGTCACCGACCTCGTTCGGCGTGTAGGCCGGATTGACCGGTACGAGCGCGGCTCCGATGCGTGAACACGCCAGTTGGAGCGCGACGAACTCCGGACGGTTCGGGGCGAAGATGGATACGACGCTGCCACGCCCGATGCCGTCCGCGAGCAACGCACGCGCCACCCGATCGACCTGCGCGGACAGTTGCGCATAGGTCCACCTCCGGGCGGGACCGTCCTCCCCGAGGAAGACCAGCGCCTCGCGATCCGGCGATGCGGCGGTCGCCTGCTCGAGCAGTTGGTCCAGGCGCAGATCGAGCCTCACCTCGAGAGTGGACTCACGGCCCACCAGATGCGCTTCGCCTGTGCCGCGCTGCCCGGTCACGTCGTCCATCACGTTCCTCTCGCCCATCGTCCCGAACCTCCGGATTGCTCTCTGTCGTCCGCACTGCCGGCATCTCGCCGCTCCGGAACCATACTGACCGTACGTACGGTGGTTGCCATCGTCAATGCGTGACACCCAGAAATGTGTCGCATCGACCTCTCGTCAGAAGTAGTAGCGGGCCACGGATTCGGCCACACACACGGGCCGATCCGATCCGTCCCGTTCGACGACCACCGACCAGCACACCTGGACGCCGTCCGCCACGGAGGCCACGTCCCCGACCGAGACGACCGCGCGGACCCGGGACCCGACCGGGACCGGCGCCGGGAACCGCACCTTTCCGAGTCCGTAGTTGACGCCCATCCGAATCCCCTCCACGCGCACGGCCGATCGCATCAGCGCCGGCAACAGGGACAGAGTGAGGTATCCGTGTGCGATCGTGGTTCCGAACGGGCCGGCCACGGCCCGCTCGGGATCGACGTGGATCCACTGATGGTCCTCGGTCGCCTCCGCGAACAGGTCGATCCGGTCCTGCTCGACGGTCAGCCAGTCGCCGATCCCGACCTGCCGGCCGACTTCCGACGTCAGATCGTCTGCACTCGTGAATATCCGCATGTCTCAGCTCCTTTCGAAAGGATCGGCGATCAGCCGAGTTCGGGACCGACGATGGAGACGAAGGAGACACACTCACCCGGCATACCGCCGAGATTGTGGGTCATGCCGTAGCCGCGTCCCCCGACGGCGATCTGACGAGCCTCCGGAGCTTGCTCACGCAGCTGCAGCCAGCACTCGAACAGCATCCGCAGACCCGACGCCCCGATCGGGTGGCCGAAGCTCTTGAGCCCGCCGTCCGGGTTCACGGGCAGATCGCCGGTCAGATCGAAAGCACCTTCGAGTACGTCCTTCCAGCCCTGGCCGCGCGCGGAGAATCCCATGTCCTCCATGAGCACCAGCTCCGTCGGCGTGAAGCAGTCGTGCACCTCTGCCATTGCCAGTTCCGCGCGAGGGTCGGTCACCTCGGCCTGCCGGTAGGCGTCCTGGGCGGACCGCACACACTCCTCGAAGGTCGTGTAGTCGTAGTCCGGGTCCAGCGAACCCCGGCCCGGCCCGGCGACGAAGGACAGCGCCTTCACGAACAACGGCTTGTCCGTGTACTTGTAGGCATCCTCGGCGCGCACGATGATCGCCGCGGCAGCGCCGTCGCTCACTCCCGAGCAGTCGTAGATGCCCAGCTGACCCGCGATCTTGGGCGACGCCGCGATGGTTTCGAGCGAGACCTCCCGCTGGAAGGCCGCGCGCGGGTTCCGCGCACCGTTGTAGTGATTCTTCCATGCGATACGGTTCATCACCTCGCCGAGTTCCGTCTCGGTGACCCCGTACTTCTCGCAGTACGCGGGCGCCAGGAGACTGAACCGGGCCGGTGCGCCCATCATGCTGGCCGTGCCGTCGTGCGCGGGCGCGTTTCGGACCAGGCCCGAGTATCCGGAGTCCTTGAGCTTCTCGACACCGACCGCCGCCGCCACGTCATAAGCTCCCGAAGCCACTGCGTAGCAAGCATTCCGGAATGCCTCGGATCCGGTTGCGCAGAAGTTCTCGACGCGAGTCACCGGCCGATAGTCGGTCCGCAGGGCGGTGGCCAGTGTCATGCCGGAGACACCGGACCCCATGGTCCCCAGCCAGTAGGCGTCGACCGCCGACTTCTCGATACCGGCCGAGTCGAAGGCCTCGCTCGTGGCATCGACCAGCAGATCCGCCGTGGACTTGTCCCAGTGCTCCCCGAACGGGGTGCAGGCCATCCCGACGATCGCGACCTTGTCCTTGATTCCGTGCGAGCTCATACGTCGCTCTCCTGTCCGACGGAGAGGGCGGGTCGGCCCTTCCAGAAGTAGTTGTGAACCCCGTCGACCGTGTAGAGACGACGGAAGGTCATCTCGACACGGGTACCCACCCGCACCTCCGACGGATCCACGTCGGTCAGTTCCGAGGCGAATCGACCGCCACCGTCGAAGTCGACGATCGCGGCGATGATCGGCGGCGACATCGAATATCCCAGCCGGTCGACGGTGTACGTGGCGACGGTCGCCGTTGCGCCGCTGAGCACCTCGTCGGACATCCGATCCTGGAGTCCGCAGTCGAAGCAGACCCGCTGCGGCGGCAGATGCCGTCGGCCGCACTCGCAGCGTGATCCGGTGAACCCGAACTTCCAGGCCTCGCCGCGGTACGACGGCGGGCCGGCAGGTCGGTCGGGCAGCGGTCGGCGCGGCGGCTCCTGCGTCAGATACCCACGCCAGGTGAGGAATCGAGCGTACGGGAGGTCGGCGCGCGAACGCTCCTGCTGGACACTCAGAGGACGCGCGGACCGGGCCGCGGGCAGCCGGTCGGTGGCGCGGAACAGCAGCACGTCAGCTCCGTCCGCCAGAACCACTACGGCGATGACAGCGCCGGGTTCGGCGACATCCAACGCGGCCGCAAGGCCGACGCCGGACTGTGCGGTGCCGCTGTTGCCGATCTCCCCGTCGAGTGAGATCACCTGCTCGGAACGAATCTTGGCCGCCCGGATGAACGTCCGGACGGCGCGGGCGTTGAGGCCCGCGACAACGACATGGTCGAGCGACTCCACCGACAGGCTCGCCTCTTCGAGCGCCCGGGTGAACGCCTGCTTCGCGAGCGGGACATAGGTCGTCTCGCCGAAACGCTCCTCCCACACCTGCGATCGCCCGTCACCGGGAGCACGCCATCGGTCGAGGAACTCGTCGGAAATTGATGCACCGCCTACATGTTCGGCGATCAGTGGACCGACCGTATCCGGCCCGAGGACCAGCGCGGCCGCTGCGTCGCCGCCGTCACGCTCCTCGTCGGAGCCCGGGAGACCGGTCCGGATGTCCGACAGCAGCGCCAGTGAAGCTCCGTCGCCGCGAAGGCCCGCGTGTACTGCCCCTGTGCCGGAACGGACGGCGCCGACCATGTCGGCGGCCAGCAGGTCGTGCCCGAGGGACAGCGCGGCCGCGATTGCCGTGGCGTTCGTCTTGTCCTGGTACGCGGGAGCGGCGGTCGCGAAGAACACCGACTCGATCCGATTCGGCAGGCCGTACAGGGCGATCCGGCCCGCCTCGACCGCCATCGAGGTGGTGTCCTCGTCGTACGACGCGACGCTACGGGTGCCGCGTCCACGCGAGCCACCGAGCGCTGCAGCGATTTCCGATCGCTGCAGGCGCCAGTACGGCAGGTAGGCGCCGTACGCCAGGATGCCGCGAGTTGTGGTCATGAATGCTCCTCGGTGCTGTGCGCCACCACCCGAGTCGTGTAGGAATCCCGGAGGGCACGCTTGAGAATCTTGCCGACCGACGAGATCGGCAGGGTGTCAACGAAATCGACAGTCCGCGGCGCCTTGTATCGGGCGATGTGGGTGCACACGAACTCACGCAGTTCTTCGGCCGTCAGGCTGGCTCCCGGCTCGAGTACGACCACGGCATGTACCCGCTCGCCCCAGTCTTCGTCGGGCAGACCGATGACAGCGCAACCGGCCACCGCATCGTGGAGGTAGATCACCCGCTCCACCTCGGCGCTGTAGACGTTCTCGGCGCCGGAGACGATCATGTCCTTGAGCCGGTCCACGAGGTACAGGTAGCCGTGCTGGTCCAGGTAGCCGGCGTCTCCCGTGTGGAGCCATCCGCCGCGCAGTGTGTGTGCGGTCAACTCGGGCTGGTTCCAGTAGCCGAGCATGACGTTGTCACCGCGCACCACTACTTCACCGACCTCACCGACCGGCATGTCCCGATCGTCGGTGTCGAAGATCCGGACCTCGTTCTGCGGGCCCGGTCGACCCACTGAACGCAGGCGCCCCGGGTGCTCGGGATCGCGGTGGTCCTCCTCGCGCAGGACGGTGATGGCCGGCCCGGACTCCGTCATGCCGAGCGACCCCCGCACCTTCAGGCCGGGGAGGTTGACGAGCAGGCGCTCCAGCACGGACGGGGGCATCGGTGCGCCGCCGTAGTTGATGGAGCGCAGGCTGGAGATGTCCTTGCCGGTCGCCTCCACATGGTCGAGGAGACGCTGGATCATGGTGGGAACCAACGATGCCGCCGTCACCCGTTCCGACTCGAGCACGTCCGTGAGGCGTTCGACGTCGAAGTCACCCATCACGATGTGCGTCGACCCGAACATCACGCTGTTGGTCACACCGGAGTACCCGGCGATGTGGAACATCGGGGGCACGTGAAGATAGCGCTCGGGCAGGTTGGCGTATCCCGTGGACGCGGCGGTGCCGATAGCGGCCGAGAGCAACTGACGGCTGCCGATCATGACGCCCTTCGGCCGGCCCGTCGTGCCGCCGGTGTAGATCAGGGCGACGACGTCGGCCGGATCCATCCGAATGTCGGGAACGGGTCTGCCGTTCCACAGCAGTTCCTCGTACTCGACATCCGCCCCGTGGTCGGTCGACTCCGGACCGATCACGACGACCGTCTCCAGCGTGGCGCACCGAGCGCGGAGTTCGAGCGCCGCCGGCAGCCGCGGTGCGTCGACGACGAGCACGGACGCTCCCGAGTCGTCGATCTGGTACGCCATCTCCTCCGTGCTCCACCGGTTGTTGACCGGGGTCAGCACGGCACCCATCCACGGGCAGGCGAGTGTGAGTTCCACGTACTCGGCACAATTCGCGGCCAGGACCGCGACCCGGTCGCCCGCGCACGCTCCGCGAGCGAGCAGCCCACCGGCCAGTCGCGCCACCCGATCGGCCAGATCTGCGAAGGTCCAGGAACGGTCGCCGTCGATCAACGCGACGGTATCCGGGTTCTGCTGCAGCGACCGGTGAAGCCCTCTCGTGATCGCCATGTCAGATCACACCGTTGCCGCGAAGTAGGCAGCGCCCTGCGGCAGTCCGGCCATCGCCACGCCCAACTCGTCCGGCGTCCACCTGCCGTCCTTCTCGAAGGACTTCTCGTCCGACCACCCGGAGTGCCACGTCACCTTGCCGCCGAACACCGTGAAGACCTGGCCCGAGACCGCGCAGTCGGCTTGTCCGAGCCAGGCGACCACCGGAGAGACGTTCTCGGGCGCGAACCGGTCGAAGCCCTCGTCGACCACCAGCTTGTCCTTGAGGCCCGGTGTCGCCAGCGTCATCCGGGTGCGTGCCACCGGCGCGACCGCGTTGACGCGGACGCCGTAGCGTTCGAGCTCGCGCGCCGCAACCTGGGTCATCGTCGCGATGCCGGCCTTGGCCGCGGCGTAGTTCAGCTGCCCCGGGTTGCCCTTGAGCCCGGAGGTCGAGGACGTGTTGATGACCGCGGCACGGGGCATCTCACCGCTCTTGGCCTGCTTCCGCCAATAGTCGGCAGCGTGGCGCAGCGGGGCGAAGTGACCCTTGAGGTGCACGTCGATGACCGAGTCCCACTCGTCTTCGGACATGTTGACGAGCATTCGGTCCCGGATGATGCCGGCGTTGTTGACCAGGATGTCGAGTTCACCGAAGGTGTCGACCGCCAGTTCGACCATCTCGCGTGCCGATTCCCAGTCGCTGGCGCTGCCGTGATGGGCCACCGCGGATCCGCCACGGTCGTGGATGAGGTCGACAACCTCCTGGGCAGCAGACGTCGCCCCCGAGGGGTCGGCGAGGTCGTTGACGACAACCTTCGCCCCCAACTCTGCAAAGAGCAGCGCATGCGCGCGACCAATTCCTCGACCGGCGCCGGTAATTACGGCAACTCGGCCAGTGAGCACTGACATTCGGACCCCTTTTCGAGAAGCGGAGAATATTCGACGGGAACAACACGACCGGCCGGGGGGTGTAATTGCATTTCGCCCCCCAATTCCAATTCACATCGAACTGGAGTCCGATCGCGGCCACGACGCGCCATCAGTCCGGCGGGCCGTGCAACCACGCCGAATCCAGACGATGCGCTCCCGATCGAGGCTATTGCGCCGATGATCATAAGTAAACACCCAACCTCCCTTTGGGAACCATAGGTACTGCCTATTTCCTTGCTGCCATCCCGCCGGCTTGACGAACCATTATTCGGGACCCTAAATTTCTGCCAAATACCATTCGATGACCCGGAGGACATCTTGAAACGCACCCTGTACAACGATGACCACAATGAATTCAGGAAGATGTTTCGAGGCTTTCTGGAGACGCACGTCACCCCCTATCACCTCGAATGGGAGAAGGCGGGCTACGCCCCGAACACGCTCTACAAGCAGCTGGCCGAACTGGACATCACCGGCTTCGACATCCCGGAAGAGTACGGCGGTGTCGGTCCCGTCGACTACCGCTACCACGCGGTGATCAGCGAGGAGATCGCCCTGGCCGGTGTCCACCTCGGCAACTACACGGTCTCCTCCGGCGTCGTCCTGCCCTACCTGCTCGCACTTGCGAACGACGAGCAACGACGCCGGTGGCTGCCGGGGGTCGCCTCGGGCGACACACTGCTGGCGGTCGCCATGTCCGAGCCCGGCACCGGATCCGACCTGGCCGGCGTGAGCACCCGCGCCGTCCGCGACGGCGATCACTACGTCCTCAACGGCGCCAAGACCTTCATCACCGGCGGCTCCCAGGCCGGTCTGATCGTGGTGGTGGCGCGGACCTCTCCCGCACCCGAGGACGACCGGCGTGCCGGACTGACGTTGTTGGTCGTGGATACCTCCAGCGAGGGCTTCGCGGTCGGCCGTCGGCTCGAGAAGATCGGCAGTCACAGCAGCGACTCGTGCGAACTGTCCTTCACCGACGTTCGCGTTCCCGTGGAGAACGTCCTCGGCGAGGAGGGACGCGCCTTCAGCTACCTCGGCCAGAACCTGCCGCGTGAGCGCCTCTCGATCGCCGTCAACAACTACGCCTCGGCGGCGGCCGCGATCGAGTTCACCAAGGCGTATGTCAAGGAACGCAATGTGTTCGGACAGCCCGTCGCGAAGTTCCAGAACACCAAGTTCGTCCTCGCCGACTGCGCGACCGAGGTGACGGCAGCCGAGTCGATGGTGGACCGGGCGATGGTTCTCGAGAGCACCGGGGAGCTGACGGCCGCGGACGCGGCCGAGGTCAAACTCTTCTGCACCGAGGTTGCGGGTCGGGTAATCGACAAGTGCCTGCAGCTGCACGGCGGATACGGCTACATCCTCGAATACCCGATCGCACGGCTGTATGCGGACATCCGCGTGTCCCGCATCGTCGGTGGCACCTCGGAGGTCATGAAGACCATCATCGCCAAGTCGATCGGACTGTAGGGCTACCTGGGGGAGAGGGCCGGCTCCGGCGAACCCTCTCCCCCGGTCACGTTGGTACCGTTGATGCAACGGCACATCCGCAATGCACAGTTCGGGAGCACGGCATGGAACGACGGCACCTCGCATACTTCATCGCCGTCGTCGAGGCCGGCAGCATCACCGAGGCCGCGCGGCGGCTGCATCTGAGCCAGCCCTCGGTCTCCGAGGCGATCAAGGAACTCGAACGCGAGTTGCGCACACCATTGTTCCAACGCGGCCGGACGGTCACCCTGACCGCAGGCGGTCAGGCGGTGCTCGGTCCGGCCCGGCGCGCGATGCGCTCGTTCGAAGCAGTGAAAGACGCCGTCCGGCAAGTGAACCAGCTCACGCGCGGGGTGCTGGACATTGCCATTGCTCCACAGCTGGGGGTCGATCCCGCCGTCCCACTCGTCTCCCGGTTCCGGGCGCGATACCCCGGCGTGCTGGTACGCATGCACGACGCCGACGCCGACATCAAGGGATTCGAGGTCCTCCGCCGGGCCGAGGCCCAGCTGTTGATCCACGAGTACCCCGGCGAGTTCCCCAAGCACGTGGCGATCCCGTTGCCGCCGTCCGCCGTCGTCGTGGTGTTCCCCCCGACCGCGAAGGACCTTCCGGACGGCCCGATTCCACTGGAGGATCTGGTCCGGTTCACCTTCGTGCTGGGGCTGAATCAGAACTCGACCGTGCGGACCCGGTTCGTCTCGGAGCTGGCCGCACGCGGGCTGCCCAGCCTTCGCCTGGCAGTCGAGACGACGCACCGCGATGCGATCCTGCCCCTCGTCCGGGCCGGTGTGGGCGCCACGATGGTGCCCGCCTCGGCAGCCGCGGCGGCCGCCGAATCAGGATGTGTAGTAAGACCTCTCGACTTCGACTTTCCACGAACCTGTTCGATCTTCCATCGCCAGGGCACCCTCTCCCCCGCGGCGAGCGCCTTCGTCGAGATGATCCTCGAGGACCACCTCGAAGGCCCGACTGTCCCCGCCGGAACACCGCCCGGCGGGGACGACTGAGAACCGTTCCGCTACTTCGAGATCCACACCTCGTCGAGCAAGGCGAGACCACCCACCCCTGCCATCACACCGTGCACGTTCTCCGTCCACGGCACGAAGTGCGAGCCCGAGGCCCACACCAGGAAGGGAACGGTCTCGTTGATCTGTGCCTGCAGTTCCTGGAACGCCTCCCGCTTCGCCTCGTCCGTCGTCGCCGACTGGGCCTTCGCGAGCGTCGCGTCCACCTCCGCGCTGGCGAAGCCACCGACGTTCTCACTGCTGGTACTCGACAGTGCCGAGTACAACCGGCCGAGCGGGGCAGCATCCGGGAGCCCGTAGCCGCCGGCACTCACGTCGAAGTCATGGGTGACGAACAGCGTCTTCGCCAGGTCGGTCACGCTGGCGAGGAACTTGATGTCGACCGTGAACCCGACCCCCTGCAGCATCGACTGCGACGCCAACGCGATCTCGCTGGTACCGGGAATCTGCGGCACCACGAACGTGAGCTTGCCGTCGAAGCCGTCGGCCTTGGCCTCCTCGACCAGCTTCTTGGCGCCCTCCGGGTCGTAGCCGATTCCCTTCACGTCGCCGCTCCACTCGGACCACGGCTGGAACAGGTCCGATCCCGCGCTGTTGAATCCCTGCCTCGCACGCTGATTGATCACCTCGGGATCGATCGCCATCGCCATCGCCTTGCGCACCCGCACATCCGAAGCCGGCCGGCCCTCACGCACATTGATCTGACCGGCGTCGATGACGCTCACCGGCTCGAAGTATCCGGGGAACATGCCCTTCGCCACGTCGATCGTGTCCGAGTTGCGCAGGTATGTCATCTGGATCCCGCCGGCCCTGAGCGCGTCGATACGGGCTTGCTCGCCCTTGATGTCGACGAACTTGAGCTTGTCGATGTGGGGCTTACCACCCCAGTAGTCGGCGCGCGGACTCATCACGACCTCCACGCCGGGGCTGAACGCCTCGAGGGTATAGGCCCCGGCGCCGATCGGAGTGAATCGTTCACCCGCATAGGAACTCTCGGCCGCGATCATCCCGTGACCGGCGGCCAACGCGGCAGGGAACTCGTTCCAGGGCCGATTGAGCTGGTAGACAACAGTCAACGGGCCTGCGGCGGTGACGCTGTCGACCGTGTCGAGGAACAGGACGCTGCGGTCACCGCCCCCCTCGTTGAACCGCCGGGTGCCGTCGACCACGGCCTGCGCGTCGTAGGGAGTGCCGTCGCTGAAGGTGACGCCGGGACGAAGCTGCAACGTCCACGTCAGATGATCCTCACTCTCGGCCAACGACTCGGCGAGCTGCGGCACATAGGTGTCCGTCGCGGCGTCGTAGCGGACCAGGACGTCGTAGAGGGCAGCCATCTCGATACCGCCGAGCCAGGCCGCGGGCTTGCCTTTGACCGGGTCCAGAGTGCTGACCGGCGAGTAGGAGCCGTAGGTGAAGACCCCGCCGTTCACCGGCTCCCCGGCGGCGGGCTGATCACCGATGACACCCGCACCGGTGGTTCCCGCCGGGGCCGCCCCACCCGAACCGGCTGCGCCGCCGGCGCAGCCGGCCAACAGCAGGCCGGTCGCGACAACTGCGGCCACTCTCACCCCGACTCTCGAGGTAATGGTTGACGACATCGATTCCTCCTTGATGGTGTACGGGGGATCGGACAGCTTCCGCTGTCCGCCTTGACTTCTCACCGATCCGTCGGTGTACGACTACGCGTGGTGACAGGCCACGTGGTGTCCGGCACCGACCTCACGAAGCAGTGGCTCCTCCTGCTCGCACCGCTCGGTCGCGAGCGGGCAGCGAGTGCGAAACCGGCAGCCCGACGGCGGGTTCAGCGGGGACGGCAGGTCGCCCTCGACGGACGCGATGCCGTCGTCGTCGCGTGCACGGTCGGGATCCGGGATCGAGGCCAGAAGCAGCCGCGTATACGGGTGCACCGCGGTGTGCTGGACCTCGCCGGTGGGGACGACCTCACAGATCTTGCCGAGGTACATCACCATCATCCGGTCGCTGATGTTCTTGACCACCGCCATGTTGTGGGCGATGAAGATCATCGTGAACTCGAATTCGTTCTTCGTCTTCTCGAGCAGGTTGAGGATCTGCGCCTGCACGGAGACGTCGAGGCTGGAGACCGGTTCGTCACAGATCAGCAGCCGCGGTTCGAGCATCAGCGCCCGAGCGATACACACGCGCTGACACTGGCCGCCGGACAGCTCGCCGGACGTTCGTTCCCACACCATGTCCGGGTCCAGCCCGACGGCCGTGAGCATTTCGCGACCACGCTCGTCGAGCTTCTTCCGGTCGCGCTCACCCCAGATGCGCAGCCCCTCCGTGACCAGGTGGCGGACTTTGCGGCGCGGGTTCAGCGAGGAGATCGGGTCCTGCATGATCATCTGCATCTGCGAGCGGATCTTGCGTAACTCGGACTGGGACAGTCCGGCCAAGTCGACGTCACCGAGCATCACGTCACCGGCGGTGGGCCGGGGAAGTTGCATGACGGCTCGACCGGCGGTCGACTTGCCGCAGCCGGACTCACCGACGATGCCCAGTGTCTCACCCGGCAACAGATCGAAGCTGATGCCCGAGACCGCGTGCACGGTCTGCTTGCCAGCCGGAAATTCGACCACGAGGTTCTCGACGGTGAGGACGCGCTTCTCGCCCACGCGCAGATGCGCGGTGCCGCTGCCTGCCATTACACGGTCTCCAGCTTCGACTCGCGTCCGGCCGCGGTGCGTCCGGTCTTCCGGTTCACCGCCAGTGCCGCATCACCCTCGGCGGTACCGACGGGGAAGTGGCAGGCAGTCTCGTGCGGGTGCCGCGCCCCCGAGGTGTCCTCGGTGGCTACCAGTTCCGGCGCCGCGGTCAGGCACAGCGGCTGCGCGTATCGGCAGCGGGTGGCGAACGAGCAGCCCGCGACCGGCCTCGTCATGTCGGGCAGGCCGCCCTCGATGGACTCGAGGACGGTGTGGGGTTCGTCCTCGATGCGCGGGATCGCCGCCAGCAACGCCTCCGTGTAGGGGTGACGGGGCGACGCGAACAGCTCACGGGTGGGGGCGGTCTCGACGATGCGCCCGGCGTACATCACGGCAACGCGGTCGGTCTGCCCGGCGACGACACCGAGGTCGTGGCTGACGAGGATGCCGGCCATGCCTGTCTGCTTGCGGAGGGAGTCCAACAGCTCGAGGACCTGCTTCTGCACCGTCACGTCCAGTGCGGTGGTCGGCTCGTCGGCGATGGTCAGCAGAGGATCGCAGGCCAGGGCCATCGCTATGACCACCCGCTGGCGCATGCCACCGGAGAGCTCGTGCGGATACTGGTCCACACGCCGCGCCGGCTCGGGGATGCGCACCTTCCGCAGCATCTCGACCGCCCGTTCCCGCGCCTGCTTCTTGTCGTACCCCAGGTGGGCACGGATCGACTCGGTCAGGTGGGTGCCGATGTGCTTGAACGGGTTCAGCGCGGTCATCGGGTCCTGGAACACCATGGCGATGTCGTCGCCCCAGATCTGCTGCTGGTCCTTGCGGGTGAGCGCCTGCATGTCCCGTCCCATGAAACGGATCTCGCCGGTGACCGTGGCGGTCCCACCGGTGGATATCAGACCCATGATGGTTTGCCCCAGAACAGATTTACCCGATCCCGACTCGCCGACCAGGCCGAGGGTCTCGCCCGCATCGAGGGTCAGCGAGACACCGTCGACCGCACGGAGCTGCCCGCGCCGGGTACGGAACCGGGTGGTGACGTTCTCGACCGTCAGCAGCGGTGCACCGGCGTCGGGCCTCGTCACCTGCGCTGCAGTCCTGCCGTGATTTCTCATCGGATGCTCCCTGTGGCGGTGAGGGTCTGGGATGAATGCCGGCGCGCGGTCACAGCTCGACCTGACGCGCGCCACCTGTAGCCTTCTGCGCCTTCTCACCGACGATGTTGAACGAGAAGACGGTGAGGAACAGGAAGAGTCCGGGGACGAGGACGATGAACGGATGCTTCTCGAACACCCCGGCCTGGCCCTCGGCGATCATGTTGCCCCACGTGGGATTCGGTGGCTGGATGCCCAGCCCCAGGAAGCTCAGCGAGGCCTCCGCGACGATCAGCACGGAGATCATCACCATGCCGAGCGATGCCAGCGGCAGCGCGACGTTGGGCGCCAGTTCGCGGAGCATGACACGCCACCGGGTGGCGCCCATGGCTCTGGCCGCGAGTACGAATTCCCGTTGCGAGAACGACAGCGTGTTCGCCCGCGCGATTCGGATCATGCTCGGTATCGCCAGCACCGCCAGTGCCAACGAGATGTTGCGCAGATTCGGCTCGAGCACAGACGCCAGCGCGATCAACAGGATCAGTGCGGGCACCGCGAGCAGCGAGTTGGTGAGGATGCCGATGACGGCATCGACCTTGCCGCCGAAGTAGCCGGCGAGGATACCGATCGCACCGCCGACGATGATGCCGATCAGCACCGCCCCGATCGCCACCACCAAGGAGGAGCGCGCGCCGTAGACGGAGCGGGCCAGTAGGTCGAGGCCGAAGTTGTTGGTACCCAAGGGGTGCTCGGAGAACAGCGACGGCGGGGCGTAGCCCTTGGCGGACAGGGTCGCCGCCGTGTCCCGGTGCTCCTTCAGCGGCAGGACCGGCGCGATGACCGCGGCGACGACGATCGTCGTCAGCCAGACGCAGGACAGCACGAAGGTCAGGTCGAAGTCCGGGCCGATGCGGGCCAGGCCGATACGACGTCCGCCCATGTAGATGCCGACGAGGCCGACCAGGGCGACGACGATGCGCAGCGGCATCGCGACCGGTCCGGCACCGAGCGCCACCCCGAGGGCGATGACGCCGATCACCAGCAGTATGCCGCCGGTCCGGTAGAGGGCGGCGCGCTCGCTTCCGGTCACGGGCGGGATCTCTACGGGTAAGGGGTCCGCGGCAATGACCTCGACATCCTCGGCGATGCCGGGCAGAGCCACATCGTCCGTCCGGGGGTTGCGCATGGGGGTGTCAGACACGGGCACGTCGGCTCCTCGGGTCGAGGTATCCATAGGAGAGGTCGATGATGCCGTTGGCCACGACGTAGATGACCGCGATCACCAGCACGGCGCCCTGCACCATGGGCATGTCGCCCTGCTGGGCGGCGGTCACGATCATCGAGCCCATGCCGGGCAGCGAGAACAGCGTCTCGACGATGACGGTGGAGCCGATCATCGAACCGAGCACGACACCCAGCATGGTGATCAGCGAGAACGAGGACGGCCGCAGCGCGTCGCTCAGCAGCAGGCGCAGGTTCGAGGTGCCCTTCGCCTTGGACACCAGGATGAAGTTCTCCTGCAGCGTCGTGATCAGGTCGCTCCGCAGGATCCGCAGGAACATGGCCATCTCGAGGAGACTGATCGTCACCGCCGGCAGGATCGCGTGATACAGGTTCTCGCCCAACCCTTCCGAGACCCGCACCCACTGCGAGCGTGGGAACCAGCCCAGGTAGTTGACGAACAACATGATGAGCAGCAGGCCGGAAAGGAAGCTGGGAATGGACAGCACGCCGAAGGTGCAGGCACTGATGACCCGGTCGATGAGGCCGCCCCGGTGACGGGCCGACCACATGGCCAGCGGGATCGAAACGACCAGGGCTATGACCAGACCCATGACCGCGAGCTGGACGCTGACGGGCAGAGCCGCGCCGACCCGATCCATGACCTCACCCTGCGGAGGAAGCAACGACCTGCCCAAATCCCCCTGCAGTGCATTCGACAGCCAGTGCCAGTAGCGGGTGAGGAACGGGTCGTCCAGGCCCATCTCCTGCCTCGCCTGTGCGTACTCCTCGGGTGTCCGGCCGTCGCCCAGCATCGCCACCGACGGATCGCCGGGGATGAGCGAGACCAACCCGAAGGTACCGAGACTGACGACGAACAGCACGACGGCCAGTTCGACGATCTTGCTGAGAACGGCCTTTGTCATCTCTGCCGCCGCCTCCTGCCTGCATCCATCCGTGATCCTCGTTTCGAAGTGACGGCCCACTGGTGGGCGGCCGTGGTTGTGAGGTGACGATCCGGTTCCCGGATGTCGACGAGCAGCAGTGCCTGGGCTTCAGCCCCGCGAGATCGCCTCCAGCACCTTGGGATCGACCAAGGTGGAGGTGTCGCCGAGTTCACGTCCGTCTGCCAGGTCTCGGAGCAGGCGGCGCATGATCTTGCCCGAGCGTGTCTTCGGCAACTCCGCCACGACGCGGATCTCGCGCGGTCGCGCGATCGGACTCAGGCTGCGGGCAACCTGGGCCTTGAGCTCCGAGACGAGGTCCGTGCCGGATCCTTTCGCCCCGGCGGGGTCGAGACCCTCACGCAGGATCACGAAGGCCACGATCGACTGGCCGGTCACCTTGTCGTCCACCCCGACCACCGCAGCCTCGGCAACCGAGTCATGTTCGACCAGAGCAGATTCGACCTCCGACGTGGAGATCCTGTGCCCGGAGACGTTCATGACGTCGTCCATCCGACCGAGGATCCAGACGGCACCGTCCTCGTCGTACTTGGCACCGTCACCGGCGAAGTACCACCCCTGCTCCGCGAATCGGTCCCAGTAGGTCTTGCGGTACCGCTCCATGTCGCCCCAGACACCCCGCAGCATCGCGGGCCACGGCTGGTCCAGCACCAGCGATCCGGACTCCCCGTACGCGACCTCGACGCCGGCCTCGTCGACGACCCGTGCCGAGATACCCGGCAACGGAGCCATCGCCGAACCCGGCTTGGCAACCGTGACACCGGGCAGTGGGGCGATCATCATGGCGCCTGTCTCCGTCTGCCACCAGGTGTCCACGATCGGGCAGCGGCCACCACCGATCGCATCGTGGAACCACCGCCAGGCCTCCGGGTTGATCGGCTCACCGGCGGTGCCCAGTAGCCGCAGACTGGACAGATCGTGGGCATCGGGAATCTGCCTGCCCCACTTCATGAATGTGCGCACCAGCGTTGGCGCCGTGTAGTAGAGCGTGACACCGTACCGTTCGATCGTCTCGAAGTGTCGATGCTGGCTGGGTGTGTCCGGAGTGCCCTCGTAGAGCACCTGGGTGACACCGTTGGACAGAGGCCCGTAGACGACGTAGCTGTGCCCGGTGACCCAGCCGATGTCCGCCGTACACCAGTACACGTCCTGGCCCGGCTTGTGGTCGAAGACGACATGGTGGGTGTACGACGCCTGAGTCAGGTACCCGCCCGACGTGTGGACGATGCCCTTGGGCGCACCGGTCGTGCCCGAGGTGTAGAGCACGAACAGCGGATGCTCGGAATCGAAGGCCTGGCAGGTGTGCCGGGGATCCGCGGACGCGACCGCCTCGTGCCACCACAGGTCGCGACCCTCGTACCACTCGATATCGGACTCGGTGCGCCGCACCGTCAACACGGTGTGGACCGAGTCCACGGCACCGTCGGCGAGTGCCTCGTCGACGACCGACTTCAGGGGCACCGGTTCCCCGCGCCGCCACTGCCCGTCCGCGGTGACGACCACCTTCGCCTGCGCGTCGCGCAGCCGGGTCCGCACCGCTGCCGCCGAGAAGCCCGCGAACACGACGAGATGCGTGAGTCCCAGCCGGGCACAGGCGAGCATGGTGACGACGGTCTCCGGGATCATCGGCAGGTAGATCGCCACCCGGTCACCGGCCTCCAGACCCAGGGCGGTGAGGGCGTTCGCGGTCCGGCTCACCTCTTCGAGAAGATCCGCGTAGGTGAGGTCTCGGGTGTCCCCTGGTTCGCCGACCCAGTGGATCGCCACCCGGTCACCGTTGCCGGCCTCGACATGGCGGTCGACACAGTTCCAGGCGACGTTCAGGCGCCCGCCGACGAACCATCGTGCGACCGGCGCATCCGACCAGTCCAGCACCTCGTCCCATTCGGACTCCCAGTCGAGGCGCCGGGCCTGCTCCGCCCAGAATCCGAGCCGATCCGCCTCGGCTGCCGTGTACAGCTCCGGGCCGGCATTGGCCGCGGAAACGAATTCGGCTGGTGGGGAGAAAGTCTCCTGCAGGGCGGAACCATCGTGTGTTGCAGTCACGTGACATGTCCTTCGCTCCCCCGGTCGCGGCGATGCGACCGGGGACAGATGGTGGTGGGTACCGGGGCCGCTCAGCGTCCGGTGAACTTCGCGGGGCGCTTGGCCAGGAAGGACTCGACCGCCTCGGCGTGGTCCTCGCTCATGAACGTCAGCAGCTCGTACCCGGTCGACGCGTCGAAGGCGACGCCGAGCGACTGCTTCACCAGCTTGTTCACCGCCATCTTGGTGAACTGGACCGCCATCGGCGCGCCGGCCGCCACTCGTCGGGCGAAGGCCAGAGCCGTGTCCTCGAGCTGGTCGTCGGGCACGACGTGATTGACCAGACCGATGCGCTCGGCCTCGGTCGCGGTCAGGGTGTCACCCGTCATCAGGTACTCCTTGGCCCGCGCCGGACCCACCGCCATCGGCCACGCCACGGCGCCACCGTCTCCCGCGACGATTCCCGCCTTGACGTGCGGGTCGGCAATCTTCGCGGACTCCGCCACGAAGATCACGTCGCTGTACAGCGCAATGCTGGTGCCCAGGCCCATCGCGTATCCGTGAACCGCCGTGACGATCGGGAGCTCGACGTCGAGCATGTCCCAGATCAGCTGCTTGGCATCGCGATTGAGGTCCGCCAGTGCGCGCGGGTTACGCAGGGTCTTGAACCAGTCGTAGTCACCACCGGCCGAGAAGGCCCGCCCGCGCCCGCTCAGGAGGACGGCTCGGGCCTGCTTCTCCTGCTTGAGCATCCGGAACAGCTTGGTCAGATCGTCGTGCATGGTGCCGTCGATGGCATTCATCTCACTGCCCGGATGGTCGAGAACGACGCGCAGCACGTCCCCGTCCCGCGTGATGTCGATGCAGGTGAAATCGCTGGACTCCACGTGAACTCTCCTTCGTTGAACATTTTGACCGTACGAACGGTCAGTTCTACTCTGTCAAGGGCGGTCTGTCGACGAGGCAGTCCCCGCAACAGCCATCAGCTTCTGCTTGTCCCGCGCCGGGTCGATGATGAGGATTCCGATGATCGACGCCACCACCGCGAGGGCACCGAAGACCTGGAAGGACAGCGCGTACCCCGCACTCGGAGTGGCGGCCGCATCGACGATCTTTCCGGTCAAGTAGGGGCCGACCGCCCCGCCGACCGAACTCAGCGAAACGAACACGCCGAGCACTCCCGCCATCTGCTTGGTCGGGCCCAGACCGCCCACGACGACATTCATCAGCGCACTCACGGGAGTGCCCATCGCATATCCGAGCGAGACCACCGCAACGGCCACGGCAGGAACCGCGATGTAGGGCAGACCGATGAGGACGAGTCCACCGGCCAGGAATCCCACCAACGGCATGATCACTCTCGACCGCCGCAGCGGCACACCCTTGACGACAAGCCGATCGCTGTACCACGTCATCCCGATCACGAACACGACGCTGACGATGGCCGGGATCGAGAACATCGAGCCGGCCTGCATCCTGCTGTAACCGAGGCCCACCTCGAAGTAGGACGGAAGCCACGTCAACACGACCGAAACCAGCGCGAACATGACGATCACGACAAAGGAGCAGCCGATAAAGGTGCGCGAGAGGAAGATCTGCCGCCAGGGCACCCGAACCTCGGCACCGACGGAATCACTCGCATCAGCCACCTCGGCATCGTCGCGCGAACGCTTCCCGGCGTGCCGCGCAGCAAGATAGGGGCCCTCCGACCACACCGACAGCCACAGCACCGCCCACAGGGCGCCCACGACAGCCAGCACGATCATGGTCGAACGCCATCCGAACTCGATCGCGATGAAGGTCAGCGCCGGCGCGATCAGGATCTTCGCAATCGCCGAAGACGTCGACAGCAATGCGGCGGGGAACCCACGCCGCTCCGGCGGATGCCACGAGTACATGGCCGTGTGCAGCAAGGCCGAGTTCGGCCCCTCCGCCAACCCGAGAAGCAAGCGACTCCCCAGCAGCACTGCGAAGGTCGCCACCAAGACGAGCGGCAACATCGCGACCGACCAGAGCAGGACCAGTAGAACCATTGCCCACCGCAGCCCGACGTAGCGATGCAGCGCACCCGACAGCAGACCGCCGAGAGCCATCATCACGAAGAAGGCACTGCCCGCGAAGCCGATCTGGGCCGACGTCAGCCCCATCTCCTCCGCGAGCGGCTGCGCGAGGATGCCCAGGACGGCCTTGTCCGCGTAGTTGATGATGTACATCAGCACCAAGACGCTGGACAGTCCCCACACTTTCCGTTTAGTCGGGCCACGCGGGTCGTCCCGTGGGGTGACGTCCGCAGTGCGGACGGGTGAGTCGTTCAGGACCATCTGCTCTCCAAAAGGTGAATCGGCAGCCGCTGCGCCATTCCGGATCGACGGAAACCACAGGATCGATACCGTCTCGGTGGACAGCTGCACCGGTACTACATTGCACTGCAAAAACGCTGTTATAAAAGGTATTTCGGGGGGTGGACCCGAGACGCCTCGCTTGTGCGACAGCAACTCGGAGCGATACTTCCGCCACCACGTCAACGGAACGCTGGGCGGGGACGATCTCCACCACACGGACATCCTGTGTGATGCGCGCCATACTAACCGCCCGTACGGCCAGTGCGCAATGCGGCCCACGCCGGCGCGAGCGGACGAAAGCGGGCACTGTAAACCTTGCTGACCGTACGGATGGTCAGTTACAGTCGAGGCATGCTGCTGGATCTTGACGAGAACCGACGAGACTTCCGTGATTCCGTGCGCGCATGGGTCGACAAGAACTACCCCCCGGACGTCGCGCGAGACCTCGAGAAGCGCGACTACGAGTACCCACACGAACTATGGGAAGCCATGGCGGAAGCGGGATTTCATGCGATGGGTATCGACGAGCAGTACGGCGGACAAGGCGGCGACGCCGTCGACACCGCCGTGCTGGCACGCGAGCTGGCCCGCAGCCTGGCGGGCCTGACCTGGGTGTGGGGTGTGCCCTCGTTCGCCGGCGCCAAGGCAATCGGGTTTGCCGGCTCCGAGGAGCAGAAGCAGGAGTACCTGCCGAAGCTGGCCGCAGGCGAGGCCAAGTTCTCGATCGCCGTCACCGAGCCGAGCGGCGGTACCGACTTGGTCGGCGCGATGAAGACCCGCGCCACCAAGGTTGACGGAGGCTGGCTGATCTCCGGGCAGAAGATGTGGTCGACCGGAGCGAAGGAAGCAGACTACCTACTGCTGCTTGCGAAGTCGGGCGAGCAGGATGGACCGCGCAAGCGCCCGCTCACGACCCTGTTCCTGGTACCGACCAAGTCGGAGGGACTCGAATCCCGCTACATCCCGAAGATCGCCATGCGCGCGATGGGTTCCTGTGAGGTGTTTCTCGACGACGTGTTCGTCCCGGATGCGAACGTCCTCGGCGAACCGCACAAGGGGTTCAAGGCGCTGACAGGGTCGTTGAACAACGAGCGCGTCATGGCCGGAGCCGTGGCGCTGGGGATGATCGACGGAGTCCTCGAGGAGGCCCTCGTCCACGTCAAGAACCGGGTCGCGTTCGGCAAGGTGATCGGCGGGCACCAGATCATCCAGCACTACATCGCGGACATCGCGCTCAGTCAGAAGCAGGCAGAGCTCATGGTGTTCGACGCTGCATGGCGCGAGGTATCCGGCACCGACTACCTCCGCGAGGCCAACATGGTGAAGGTCGTCACCTCGGAATACGCGTCGGCCGCCGCAGACAAGGGCATGCAGATCCTGGGTGGGCTCGGGCTCGCTCAGGAGACTCACGCCCAGCGCTTCTGGCGAGATTCGCGCCAGTTCCGCATCGCTCCCATCTCCAACGAGATGGCGCGCAACACCCTCGCGGAGTCCTACGGGCTCCCCCGCTCGTTCTGAGTCGACACCCGACCTACCACCAAGGAGACCGCGACGCCATGGCATCACTGGCCCCACCGATCGGTACCCCCGTAGACCGCGCGAGCGACGCCGTCGCCGACACCGTCGGGTATCACGCCCAACTGGTCAAGGAGTTGCGCACCGAGCTCGAACGCACCTCCCGTGGCGGGTCGGAGTCGGCGCGCGCGCGACACACCGGGCGCGGCAAGCTGCTCCCGCGTGACCGAGTCGCGGCTCTTCTCGATCCGGGCTCCGCCTTCCTGGAGCTGTCACCGTTGGCCGCGAAGGGCATGTACGGCGACCAAGCTCCCGGAGCCGGCGTCATCACCGGGATCGGCCGGGTCGCCGGCCGGGAGTGCGTCATCGTCGCCAACGACCCGACGGTCAAGGGCGGCACCTACTACCCGATGACGGTGAAGAAGCACCTTCGCGCGCAGGAAGTGGCGCTCGAGAACGGGTTGCCCTGCCTGTATCTGGTGGACTCCGGCGGTGGGTTCCTCCCGCTCCAGGACGAGGTGTTCCCGGACCGCGAACACTTCGGCCGCATCTTCTACAACCAGGCACGGATGTCGGCCAGAGGTATCCCACAGATCGCGGCGGTGCTGGGTTCCTGCACTGCCGGCGGCGCATACGTGCCGGCGATGAGCGACGAGGTGGTGATCGTCAAGGAACAGGGCACCATCTTCCTCGGCGGCCCCCCGCTCGTGAAAGCCGCGACCGGTGAGGTCGTCTCCGCAGAGGATCTCGGTGGCGGCTGGCTCCACACTCACAAGTCCGGTGTCGCAGACCATCTCGCGGACAACGACGCGCACGCCCTGCAGATCGTCCGGTCGATCGTCTCGACCTTCGCCACCCCGGCGGAGCCGGTGTGGACCGTGGCCGAATCGGAGGAGCCGGCCTTCGACCCGGCGGAGCTGCACGCCATCGTTCCGGGCGACACCCGTACGCCCTACGACGTGCACGAGGTGATCGCCAGGATCGTCGACGGCAGCCGATTCCACGAATTCAAACAGAACTACGGCCAGACGCTGGTCACAGGTTTCGCCCGGATCCACGGGCACCCCGTCGGTATCGTGGCGAACAACGGCATCCTCTTCGCCGAGTCGGCGGTGAAGGGTGCCCACTTCATCGAACTCTGTGACCAGCGCGAGATCCCGATCCTGTTTCTGCAGAACATCTCCGGGTTCATGGTCGGTCGCGAGTACGAGGCCGGCGGTATCGCCAAGCATGGAGCCAAGCTCGTCACCGCCGTGGCCTGCGCGCGGGTTCCCAAGTTCACCGTCGTCATCGGCGGCTCCTACGGGGCCGGGAACTACGGCATGTGCGGTAGGGCCTACTCGCCTCGATTCCTGTGGATGTGGCCGAACGCCCGGATCTCGGTGATGGGCGGTGAGCAGGCCGCATCGGTCCTGTCCACCGTGCGCAAGGATCAGGCCGAGGCGACCGGGACCGAATGGACCGATGAGCAGGACCGAGCGCTCCGCCGACCGATCCTCGATCAGTTCGAGGAACAGGGCAGTCCCTACTACTCGACGGCGCGAATCTGGGATGACGGGGTGATCGATCCCGCCGACACCCGCACGGTACTGGGCCTGGCCCTGTCCGCGACCAGTCGCGCCCCACTCGAGCCCGTTCGCTACGGCGTCTTCCGGATGTGACGGGCACCGGAATCATGGCCATCACGAGCAACTCGGAGACTGCGTTGACAGAGAACACGTTCGACACGCTGCTGGTCGCCAACCGCGGTGAGATCGCGGTTCGGATCATGCGCACCGCAAGGAATCTCGGTCTGCGGACCGTAGCCGTGTACAGCGACGCGGATGCAGACGCCCGCCATGTGCACGAAGCCGACATCGCGGTGAACATCGGCCCGTCGGCGGCAGCACAGAGCTACCTTTCGATCGAGAAGATCCTCGACGCGGCACGGCGCACCGGCGCGACCGCGATCCATCCGGGTTACGGCTTCCTCGCCGAGAACGCGACCTTCGCCCGCGCGTGCGCCGAAGCCGGCATCACGTTCGTCGGACCACCTGCCGCTGCGGTGGACACGATGGGTGACAAGATCCGCGCGAAGCAGACCGTCGTCGCTGCCGGGGTTCCGGTCACCCCGGGACTCGCAGAACCGAACCTGACCGACGAACAACTGATTGCCTCGGCGGAGGATATCGGGTACCCGGTCCTGATCAAGCCGTCTGCGGGCGGTGGCGGCAAGGGCATGCATCGCGTCGACGACCCCGCCGACATCGCCCGAGCTGTCGCGGCGGCCCG
This sequence comes from Prescottella sp. GW823-FHT02E09, assembly GCF_058797375.1. Lineage (NCBI taxonomy): Bacteria > Bacillati > Actinomycetota > Actinomycetes > Mycobacteriales > Nocardiaceae > Rhodococcus > Prescottella sp. GW823-FHT02E09. The sequence goes on along the minus strand of NZ_JBXAJP010000011.1, from coordinate 124,179 downwards.
GCGCGAGGCGAAGTCGTCCTTCGGCGACGACACCCTGTTCATCGAACGTTTCGTCACGAACCCTCGGCACATCGAGATCCAGGTGCTCGCTGACACTCACGGAAACGTGGTCCATCTCGGTGAACGCGAGTGCAGCCTGCAACGCCGCCACCAGAAGATCATCGAGGAGGCGCCCTCGGTCCTGCTGACCCCGCAGATCCGCGAGAGGATGGGGCAGGCAGCCGTCGAGGCGGCCCGCGCGGTCGGCTACACCGGGGCCGGCACGGTCGAGTTCATCGTCTCCGCCGACGACCCGGACGAGTTCTTCTTCATGGAGATGAACACCCGTCTGCAGGTGGAGCATCCGGTCACGGAAATGGTCACCGGTGTCGACCTGGTCGAGCAGCAACTTCGCGTGGCCGCGGGGCTCGCGCTCGATCTCCCCGACCTTCGCCACCACGGGCATTCGGTCGAAGCCCGTATCTACGCGGAAGATCCTGCGCGCGGCTTCCTGCCCACCGGCGGAGAAGTACTCGCGCTTCGCGAACCCTCCGGCGACCACGTGCGGGTCGATACCGGGCTGCGGGTCGGCGACGAGATCGGCAGCTCGTACGACCCCATGCTGGCGAAGGTGATCACCTGGGGACGCGACCGCGAGGAGGCCCTGCGCCGATTGGACCGCGCACTGGCCGACTTCACGGTGCTCGGTGTGGGAACGAACGTCCCCTTCCTGCGGGCGCTGCTCGCGGACAGTGACGTGCGCGCGGGCACGCTCGACACCGGTTTGGTGGAGCGCCGCGGCGAGCTTCTCACTCAGGTGCCGGACGACGACGGCGAAGCGGCCTTGCTCGCGGCGGGAGTGCTCGCCACCCGTACCGCGATGGCCGACGGAACCGACCCGTTCGCTCATCTCGGGCACTGGAGTGTCCAGCGAGATCACTGGAGCACCTGGACGTTCCGGTTCGATGCGCGCAATACTCAGGTGCGAGTGACGCCCGGCGCGTCCGGCGACTACCGCGTCGTCGTCGACGACGGAGCCGAGCGCTGCGTCAGGATCTCGCCCAGCGACGGTGGCACGCTGCTCCTGACGGTCGACGGTCTGACCCGCAGGCTCGACTACGTGGAAGATGCTGCGGTCCAATGGTTTGCCGCTGGCGGGCAGAGCTGGAAGATCGAGCGGATCCTGGTCGATCTGCCCCGCTCGGCCGCCGATACCGATGGCGGCTCCGGATCGCTGCGGTCCCCGATGCCCGGCACCGTGGTGTCCGTCGCCGTCGCGGTGGGCGACACCGTCGCCAAGGGTGACCCGGTTGTCATCGTCGAAGCGATGAAGATGGAGCACGCGCTCACGGCTCCGTTCGACGGAATCGTCGCCGAGCTGACGGCGTGCGCCGGGGACACCGTCGCCATCGACGCATTGCTCGCGATCGTCGAGGCCCGAGTCGAGGTGGCGGCAGAATGATGGACTACGGAAGGCACTCTGCTGCAGGGCTTCCCGATTCAGTGCAAATCTACGAGGTGGGGCCGCGAGACGGGCTCCAGAACGAGCCGCAGCGGGTTCCGACCGAGACGAAGACCGAGTTCATCACCCGGCTCGCGGCATCGGGTCTGCGGACGATCGAGGCGACCAGCTTCGTGCACCCGAAATGGGTGCCACAGCTTGCCGATGCCGGTGAGGTGATCGACTCACTGGCCGACCTGGACGGAGTCCGGCTGCCGGTCCTGGTGCCCAACGTGTCCGGGCTGCGGCGCGCACTCGACCACGGTGTCACCGACGTCGCGGTGTTCGTCTCCGCGACGGAGACCTTCTCCGAGAAGAACCTCAACTGCAGCGTCGACGAATCGCTGGAGAAGATGGCCGAGGTGATCTCGGGCGCGAAAACCGATTCCGGTGAGTCGATCTCGGTACGTGGATACGTTTCGATGTGCTTCGGCGACCCGTGGGAAGGCGAGACCGACGTCGATGCCGTCGTCCGCGTCGGGTCGCGGCTCCTCGCACTCGGCTGCTACGAACTGAGCCTCGGCGACACGATCGGGGTCGCCACCCCCGGGCACGTGCAGCGGTTGATCGACGCCTTCGACCGCGCCGGTCATTCGCCCGACACCCTGGCCGTCCATTTTCACGACACCTACGGACAGGCCCTCGCCAACACACTTGCCGCCATGCAGGCCGGAGTTACCACCGTCGACTCCTCTGCGGGTGGGCTCGGGGGTTGCCCGTACGCCAAAAGCGCCACGGGCAACCTCGCCACCGAAGACCTGGTGTGGCAGCTACACGGGCTCGGCATCGACACGGGCGTCGACCTCGGCGCCCTGGTCGACACCAGCAACTGGATGGCCGAGCAGCTCGGCCGCCCCAGCGCCTCGCGCGTCGTGCGCGCCCTGACCACTACCGGAGGACAGCGATGATCGAACTGACCGATGCGACCTCGGCCGTGGCCGACATTCCGGACGGCGCGACGATCGCGGTCGGCGGGTTCGGAGTCTGTGGGATTCCGAACGTCCTGCTGGGTCACCTGCACGAGGCCGGGGCGAAGGACCTGACCATCGTGTCGAACAACTGCGGTGTTCCCGGATGGGGGCTGGGCCCCTTGCTGGACGATCACCGGATTGCCGTGATGCGCAGTTCCTACGTCGGAGAGAACGACGAGTTCGCCCGCCAGTTCTTGGCAGGAGAGCTCACCGTCGAACTGATGCCGCAGGGCACCCTCGCCGAGCGCCTGCGCGCCGGCGGCATGGGAATTCCCGCATTCTTCACCCCCGCGGGCGTCGGCACTCAGGTCTCCGACGGCGGTATGCCGTGGCGCTACAACGCCGACGGCACTGTCCACACGGCTTCGCCGGCAAAGGAGATCCGCGCGTTCGGGGAGCGGAACTACGTCCTGGAGGAATCCATCACCACGGATTTCTCGCTGGTTCACGCGTACCGGGCCGACCGGTACGGCAACCTGGTGTTCAACAAGGCGGCTCGCAACTTCAATCCGTTGTGCGCCATGGCCGGTCGGGTCTGCATCGCCGAGGTCGAGGAACTTGTCGACGAGATCGAACCCGACGAGATCCACCTCCCCGGAGTCTTCGTGGACCGCCTCGTGGTGGTCGGGACCGACGCACCCAAGCACATCGAGAAGGTCACGACGGCGCCCGCCGCGGCGGCTGTGGAGGGAGTCAACTGATGGCGTGGACACGAAACGAGATGGCCGCCCGTGCGGCACGTGAGATCTCACCGCGCTCGTACGTGAACCTGGGTATCGGGCTGCCGACGTTGATACCCGACCACGTCGATCCGGCGGACGGGGTGTTCTTCCAATCCGAGAACGGCATCCTCGGGGTCGGTGCCTACCCCGAGCCCGACGCGGTCGACCCCGACCTCATCAACGCGGGCAAGGAGACCGTCACCACCCGGAACGGGGCGAGCTTCTTCGACTCGTCCTTCGCCTTCGGAATGATCCGGGGCGGACGCATCGATGTCGCGGTGCTGGGTGGCATGGAGGTCTCCGCGACCGGCGACCTCGCCAACTGGTGTGTGCCGGGGAAGATGATCAAGGGCATGGGCGGCGCCATGGACCTCGTCCACGGCGCACGGCGCGTGCTCGTACTGATGGAGCAGACCACCAGGGACGGATCGTCCCGACTGCGCGAGGCCTGCAGTCTGCCTCTGACCGGCGTCGGTGTCGTCGACCGGATCGTCACCGATCTCGGCATCTACGACGTCACCGCCGACGGCTTCGAACTAGTCGAACTCGCCCCCGGTGTCACCGTCGAGCAGGCCACTGCCGCGACCGCGGCTCCGCTGTCCGTTTCCTCCGCTCTCGCCGAGGAAGTCGCATGACCGAACAGCCTGTCCTGTTCACCGTCGACGGTGGCGTCGCCACCATCACGATGAACTCCGCACGCAACCGCAATGCCCTGACCTCGACGATGCGGACGGCACTACGCGAGGCCTTCGACGCCGCCGTCACGCACCCGGATGCCCGGACGATCCTGTTCACTCACACCGGTCCGGTGTTCTGTGCGGGAATGGACCTCGGCGAGGCAGCCGGTGATCCGCGACCGGGTCTCGAGGACTTCGCCGATCTGCTTGCGCGGGTGGAGAACTGCCCACTACCGGTGGTCGCACGCCTGGCCGGCCCGGCCCGGGCCGGGGGCCTCGGGTTCGTCGCCGCCGCGGACATCGCCGTCTGTGTCGACAGCGCCACCTTTGCGTTCAGCGAGGTCCGGCTCGGGGTGGTACCGGCGATGATCTCCCGTATCGTCCTCGATCGCACAACCGCCCGGGCCGGCCTCGAACTGATGTTGACCGGCCGAAGCTTCGATGCGGCGCACGCCCGGGCGATCGGCCTGATCAACGACGCAGTTCCCGCCGGGGAGCTCGACGCGGTGGTGCGCGGGTACCTCGACGCGCTCACGCTGGGTGAACCCGGAGCGCTCGCGGCTACGAAGGCGCTGGTCACCCGGGCACGGCGGGAGGGTGTCTCGGACGCCGAACTGGTCGAGCTGTCCCAGCACTTCTTCACGAGTCCGCAGGCGAAGGAAGGCATCAGCGCCTTCGCGCAGAAACGGCCACCGTCGTGGGTCTCCGCCATCGCCGCCGGCGGGTAGTGCGCCACCGACCATGACAGAAGGCGGCAGGCCCTCCCCGGGTCGGCCGCCTGCATGCTCCCGAACGAAAGGACAGGTCCGAAAATGCCTATCTCCATGGAAGCTCTCGCAGACGATCTGGCCGCAGAATCGGCAGTCGTCCGTCAGTTGATCGCCGACATCAGCGAGACCGATTGGCAGAGAGAAACTCCCGCTGTGGGCTGGACCGTCGTCGACCAGGTTTCACACCTGGCGCACTACGACGAAGCGTCCGTCCTGTCGGCGACCGATCCGGATTCCTTCGGCATTCTGCGTGAGGAGGTCATTGCCAGTGGAGACATCGATCCCGACCGAATTGCGCTCCGCTACCGCGACCTGCCGGGCGCGGCGTTGTTGCCGTGGTACGACCAGGCTCGCCAGGAGCTCATCTCGACGTTCCGGAAGGTGGATCCGTCCGTTCGAGTTCCATGGTTCGGCCCCTCGATGAGTGCCGCATCCCTCTTCACTGCCCGCTTCATGGAGACCTGGGCGCACGGACAGGACCTCGCGGATACCTTCGGTGTGGTGCTCGAACCCACCGACCGGCTGCGCCACGTCGCCCATATCGGTGTGGGTGCAAGGCCGTTCAGCTTCGGCGCGCACGAGCGCCCGCTTCCGTCCGAACCTGTTCGGGTGGAACTGACGGCACCGAGCGGCGCCGTCTGGACCTGGGGACCCGAGGACGCACCCGACCACGTCCGGGGAAGTGCCCTGGACTTCTGCCTCGCAGTGACCCAGCGTCGGCACATCGACGACCTCGCGCTCGAAACGGTGGGAGCCGGGGCTGCGGAGTGGATGTCGATTGCGCAGGCGTTCGCAGGCGAGCCGGGGAGCGGACGGGCACCGAGTAGGTCCGCTGCCGACTCCTCCCCTACGGTCGGACCGTGACCGATCTCGACACGACGACCGAACGACGACGACAGGAGTCCATGGTGATCGCGGAATCCGATGTGCAGAACCCGGCACCGCATCACGGCGAGCCCGACACTCCGGAATGGTTGTCACTGGATTCGCTGGGGGACAACCGCTTCCGTGGGTTCGCCCACAAAGGTGGGGCGCATCGCGCGTTCGGCGGCAGCGTCGCGGCCCAGGCTCTCGTCGCGGCCGGTCACACGGTATCGACCACCGTGCATTCGCTGCACGGCTACTTCCTTCGTCCCGTGGACCACCGTCGGGAGATCGAGTACGTCGTGGACACGCTTCGCGACGGGGCCACGTACTCCACGAGGCGGGTGGACGCACTCCAGGAGGGACGCCCGGTCTTCACCCTGACTGCGTCGTTCAAGTCCCCGACGGTCGGCTTCGAACGTCAGGAGTCGATGCCGGCCGCACCACCGCCCGAGGAACTGCCCGATCCGTACGACGCCTGGCAACGCGAGGACCCGGAGACGTTCGACGCCTGTCGATGGCGCAGGACGGCGTCCATGCGCTTCGTTCCCACAGATTCCGACCGCGCACCCGACGGCGTGAACGCGCAGAAGATCTGGTTCAAGGTGAGCGATCCGATCCCCGACAGCCCGCTGCTGCAGGCGGGTGCGCTGACCTACTGCTCCGATCTGGCTCTCGGCAGCATCGCGGGCCTCGACGTCGAGCGGCATCCCGCACTGCGTCGAAATCCACTGCGGGTTCAGATGGCTTCCCTCGACCATGCGATGTGGTTCCACCGTCCGTTCCGCGCCGACGAATGGCTGCTCTTCTGCGCCCACAGCCGGACCGCCAGTGACGGGCGCGCCCTGGCCGTGGGGGATTTCTGGTCTCGCGCCGGCGAACTCATCGCTACCGCGACGCAGGAAGTGCTGATGGTGCCGGTCCCGGAAGCGACGTGACGTCGACACACGGCGACTGATCGACGGCTGTCGGCGCTCGTCCGATCAGCTCGATCACGACCCGACGGTCCACAGCGGCGCCGCGCCGCGACACACCCGCGCCACGTTCTGCCCCACCATCTCGAACATCCGGCGCCGCGCCGTGGAACTGCCGCCGGCGATGTGCGGGCTGAGCAGCACACCGTCCAGTTCGCGCAGCGGGCTGTCCGTCTCGAGGGGTTCGTGCGCGAACACGTCGAGTGCCGCTCCCGTGACCGTGCCAGATCGGATCGCCGCGGCCAATGCGATCTCGTCCACCACGGGTCCGCGGGCAACGTTGACCACCAACGCTTCCGGTGGCAGCAGCGCCAGTTCGCGCGCGGAGATCAGTCCGCGGGTCTGCGGGGTGAGTGGGACCGCCACCACCAGCACGTCCGCATCCGCGAGCAGGTCGTCCAGCGACCGGTAAGACAGCGTCGACCCCGGGGCCGGCCGCCGCGAGTGATACGCGACCTCGCATCCGAATGCCTGGAACAAGGCGGCGCAGCGACGGTTGATGTCACCGAACCCGACGAGACCCACCCGGCGCTCGCCGAGATCGCGGCAATCCCGCTGCAGGATCGACGCCTGTGGCCAACCACCGGAACGCATCTCGGCGTCCGCCCACCCGAGGGACCGGCACAGGCTCGCCGTCGCGGCCACCGCCCACTCCGCGACCGACGCCGCGTTGCCGCCCGGGGTGTTGGCCACCGGGACGCCGGCGGCCGCCCACGCGTCGAGGTCGATCCGGCCGATCCCGACACCGGGCTGCTGGACGAGCCGCAGTCGCCCGCCCACCGCCGCCTCCGCAGCGCCCAGCGGCAGGCGTCCGGTCCAGTCCGCGACCACGACGTCGATCGTCGGGAGCAGTGCGCGCAGGCCGTCCGGCGTGCGGTCGTCGAGTCGCAGCACCGTCGCCGCGTCAGCGACCGCGACGCGCACGGCCGCGTGGATTCCCGGGTCCTCCGTGAGGACCAGGATCCGGTCGAGTGCCGTGCGCGCCGTCATGATCGGTCAGCCCCAGCGGGACTGTCCGCCGTCGAGCGGAATGGTGGCGCCCGTGAGGTAGCCGGCGTCGTCGCCGACGAGGAACACCACGGCGCGGCCGATGTCGCTCTCGGCGTCTCCGATGCGACGCAGCGGGATACCGGCCTTGAACGCCTCGGCCTCCTCGGGGAACCGCTCGATCCAGCCCTCGAGCGCCGGTGACATCGCGTGCGGCGCGATGGAGTTGACGCGGATGCCGTCGATGCCCCACTCGCAGGCTGCGGCGCGGGTCAGAGAACGCATGCCCTCCTTGATCGACCCGTAGGCACCGTAGTTGCTCGCGTCCCAGCGCACGGCCGCCGACGTCACGAGGTTGACGATCGATCCGCCGCCGCGCTTCTTCATCGACGGGTAGCACGCGCGCATCAGGCGCAGCGTCGCCAGCGGACCGGTCGCGAACGACCGCTCGAAGTCCTCGTCCTTGACCGACAGCAGTGGGCCGGGACCGCAGTCGTTGGCGTTGTTGACGAGGATGTCGACGCCACCGAAGAACCCGATGGTCTGCTCGACGGCGGCCTCGATGTCGGCCGCATCGCTCACGTCGCACCGGACAGGTAACGCCTTGCCGCCGTAGGCCTCGATCTGCTCGACCGTCGTGACCAGCTTGGACTCGGTGCGCCCCGCAACCGCGATCGACACACCCTCCTTGGCCAGCGCGTGCGCGATGCCCTGGCCGATGCCCTGCCCGGCGCCCGTGATGAGTGCGACCTTGCCGTCAAGCTTGCCCATGTGTACCTGCTCTCGGTATGTCGTGAGAAACGCGGAGACCTGGTGCTACAACCCTCCAGTCGGATATTCTTAACCAAGCATTTGCTTGTCCGCAGCGTTTTCGCGAAATTCGCGACGAAAGCATCTGGGCACCAAAGTTCCTCGTGGTGTGCGGGCGCTGCTTCACCACACAGAAAGGCAGTTCGCGTGAGCTTCCCCAACCCTGTCGACTTCACCGGCCGGTCCGTGGTCGTCACCGGCGGCACCAAGGGCATCGGCTACGTCATCGCCGAGCACTTCCTCGCCGCCGGCGCCGACGTGCTCGTGTGTGCCCGCAACGAGCCGGAGAGCCTGCCCTCGGTCGAGGGTCGCACCGCGGCATTCCGTGCGGTCGACGTGCGCGATCCCGCCGACGCGACCGCACTGATCGAAGACGCCGTGGCCCGTTTCGGACGCCTGGACGTGCTGGTCAACAACGCCGGCGGCTCCCCCGACGCCGACGCCGCCACCGTGTCGCCGCGCTTCGTCGAGAAGATCGTGGCACTGAACCTGCTGGCGCCGTACTACATGGCCCAGGCCGCGAATCTCGCAATGCGCGAACAGGAGACGGGCGGCGCGATCGTGAACATCGGCAGCGTCTCGGCGCATCAGCCGCAGCCCGGTACCGCGGCTTACACCGCAGCCAAGGCGGGCCTCCTCGGCCTGACCAAGGCGCTCGCGCTCGAATGGGCACCCAAGGTGCGCGTCAACCACATCACCACCGGCCTGATCCGCACCGAAGCCGCGGCTTCGGTGTACGGCGAGGACGGCGGCGCAGCCGTGACCCGCACCCTGCCGATGGAGCGCATGGCGGTGCCGTCGGACATCGCGAAGGCGTGCCTGTTCCTGGGCAGCGACCTGTCGTCGTACGTCAACGGCGCCGATCTGGCCGTCCACGGCGGCGGCGAGTACCCGGCCCGCTACATGGCGACCCGCGACAACTCCTGAGATGAAGACAGCTGCGGGAGCGTGACCGAAGTCGAACGCTCCCGCAGCTGAAGTCCTTTTGGCCGAATGTCACACGCGTTCAGTCTGACTGAACGCATGTGGCATTCGGTCGGTGCGGTTACTCGGTGAAGACCGCGTAGCCGCCGGAGATCGCGGCCTTGCCCTCGCGGACGAGTTCGAACGACAACCCGGACGCGTCGCCCCACGCCTGCAGCTCCGCGGTGTCACCGGGGAACATCGGCGCGGCGAAGCGGCCCTGCAGCTCGACCAGGTCGGCCGGGTGCACGCCGAGTTCCTTCGCGAGCGGCAGCGTCGACGCGGCGAGCGTGCACAGGCCGTGCATGATCGGGCGCGGCTGCCCGATGCCCGCGGCGGCCACCGGATCGATGTGGATGTGATGACGGTCGCCGGTGAGGCGGTACAGCGCGGCCACATTGAACGCGGTCTCGAGCTGCGCCGTCACGTTGGCCTCGCCCTCGGGTGCCGGCGGCTTGGACGGGCCGCGCTCGCCACCGAATCCGCCTGCGCCCGGGGCGAACAGGGACCAGGTCGCGACGAAGTACTCGCACTCGACCTTGACCTCGAACACCGCGGCGGCGCCCTTGTCCCAGACCTCGCCGACGCTGGCCTTCAGCGTGACCTCACCGCTGCGGGGCAGCGGCGCGAGCACCTTCAGCTCCTGCGAGCCGTGCAGCGCGGTCGTCATGTCGAAGGCACCGCGCTGTCCCAGCTCGTCGGGGGCCCACTGAGCCAGGGTCAGCGCGAACGTCGGCAGAACCCGCAGCCGGTCCTCCATCACGAGGTCCAGATCGGTGGCCTTCGCACCCACGGCGAGCGCGTACAGGATCGCGTCGCGCTCGTCGTAGCTCACCGTGCGGGTGCCGAGGTCGACCCCACGCCACGCGCCGGCCGGCTTCTGCTCCACTGCCGTCATTCTTCGGTCCTTCCAGGTAATTCGGTCAGGCGACGCCGAGAATCAGGCCGGACGTGGGAACCGCGGTTCCCGCCGTGACGAGCATGTTCTCGACGTTCTCGGGCTGGTTGGTGGACGTGCCCCGCAGCACCCGGACCGCCTCGGCGATGCCGTTGACGCCGTGCAGGTACGCCTCACCGACCTGGCCGCCGTGCGTGTTGCTCGGCAGCCGTCCACCGATCTCCAGATTGCCCTCGCGGATGAAGTCCTTGGCCTCGCCGGGTCGGCAGAAACCGAGTTCCTCGAGCTGCGGGAGCACCAGAGGGGTGAAGTGGTCGTAGAGGATCGCCGCATCGATGTCGTCCGGCGTCAGACCGGCCTGCGCGTACAGCTGGCGGCCGACCAGACCCATCTCCGGGATACCGGTGATGTCGGGACGGTAGTAGCTCGCCATCATGTGCTGGTCCTTGCCCGAACCCTGCGCGGCACCCTTGATGATCGCGGGCTTCTGACGCAGATCCTTGGCGCGCTCGGCAGAGACGATGACGAGGGCCTGGCCGCCGTCGGTCTCCTGGCAGCAGTCGAGCAGGTGCAGCGGTTCGGCGATCCACCGGGAGTTCTGGTGGTCCTCGAGCGTGATGGGCTTGCCGTAGAACCACGCCTTCGGGTTGTTCGCGGCATGCTTGCGCGCCACGACAGCAACCCGACCGAAATCCTCACTCGTGGCACCGTACTGGTACATGTACCGGCGAGCGAACATCGCGACCCACTGGGCGGGAGTCGCCAGTCCCTGCGGGGTCAACCATGCGTAGGCTGCGCGGTCGGCGGTGCTGTCCATCGGGCGGTCGTGCTGGCCCGCGCCGAAGCGCATCCCGGAGCGTTCGTTGAACGCTCGGTAGACCACCACGACGTCGGCGATGCCGGTCGCGACGGCCATCGCGGCCTGCTGCACCGACGCGCACGCCGCGCCGCCGCCGTAGCCGATCCGGGAGAAGAACTTCAGTTCCCCGAGCCCGCAGTTGCGGGCGACGAGGATCTCGCCGTTGGTCTCCATCGTGAAGGTCGTCAGACCGTCGACCTCGGACGGATCGATTCCCGCATCCGCGAGGGCCGCGGTGACGGCCTCACACGCGAGCTGCAACTCCGAGCGGCCGGACTTCTTCGAGAACTCGGTGGCACCGATACCGACGATCGCGGCGGCACCCGAGAGCGGGCTGACAGCCATCAGGCGTCCTTCCCTTCGCTGACCGGGAACGACACCGTGACGGTGCCGGACAGGTGGTTGCCCAGGCTGTTCGCACCGACGACCTTCACCTCGACCAGGCCGTTCTCCTTCGAGACCACCTCGCCGGTCATCGTCATGGTGTCGCCGGGGTAGTTGGGGGCACCGAGGCGGATCTTCACGCGGCGCACCGTCGCGAAGGGCCCGGCCCAGTCCGTCACGAAACGTCCCGCCAGGCCGTTGCTGGTGAGGATGTTCATGAACACGTCCTTGGAGCCGCGCTCACGCGCGAGCTCGGGATCGTGGTGCACGTCCTGGAAGTCGCGCGTCGCGATCGCGGTCGACACGATCAGCGTGCGGGTCAGCGGGATCGCCAGCTCCGGCAGCACCTCGCCGACCGAGATGTCGTCGTAGCTGCGGCCCGTGACCGTGACGGTGGCGGTCATGCGACCACCTCGACACCGGCGGCGAGCTGTGCACCCAGACGTGCGAGGTCCGAGGCGGAACCACCGAGGGTGGCGCCGATCTGCTTGCCCCACAGCAGATGCCGGTGCACGGGGTAGTCGGTGTCGACACCCATGCCGCCGTGGACGTGCGTGGTGCGGTGCACGACGCGCTGGCCACCGTCGGTGGCCCACCACTTGGCGACGAGCACCGACGTGCCCAGCTCCTGGTCCTCGGCGAGCAGCCACGCGGCCTGCCACAGCGTCACGCGCATGGCCTCGAGGTCGATGTAGCAGTCCGCCAGCTGGTGGTTGACGGCCTGGAACGTCGCGAGCGGACGTCCGAACTGGTGGCGGCCGTTGAGGTAGGTGACGGCCTGCCGCACGGCACCGGAGCCGACGCCGAGCTGGATCGCGGCCAGTGCGAGCTCGACACGATCGAGTAGCCACTGCGCGGTGGTGCCGTCGGCGGGACCGAGCAGCTCCGCCGGGGCGGCCTCGAGCGTTACGTTGCCGCAGATCTCCCAGTTGGTCGAATGGGTCTGCTCCACCGTGACACCGGCGGCCGTCAGGTCGACGACGAACAGCGCCGCACCGGACGGCGTGGTGGCCGAGACGATCGCGCGGTCCGCGACGTGGGTGATCGGGACGACGGCCTTGGCGCCGGTGAGCGTCCACTGGCCGCCGGCCTCGGTGGCGGTGGTCTGCGGGTCGCCCGCAGCGTACGGGCCGAACTCCTCGAGACCGATGGTCAGGAAGCTGGAGCCCTCGGCGACACCCGGGACCAGCGCGGTGCGCTGCTCGTCCGTGCCGAACGTGGCGACCGCGAGAGCCGCGAGGGTCGACTGCCAGATCGGCACGGGCGCGACGTGGCGGCCCTGCTGCTCGAGCAGCACGTACAGCTCGGACAGGCCCATACCGCCGCCGCCGAGATCCTCGGGCAGCGCGATACCGAGCAGACCCGTGTTCGCGAGTTCGCGCCACAGATCGCGGTCGATGCGCTCGTCGCTCAGTTCGACCTGCTTGGCGCGGTCGATGTCGGCCTTGCTGGTGAAGACCTCGTCGGCGAGGTTGCGAATTGCCTCTTGCTCTTCGCTGAAGTTGAAGTCCATCAGGAGTCCTCCCGTGCGGCCGGCCGGAACGCGGGCAGCGTCAGGTCCGGGTCGGCGTCGATCCAGTCCAGTTCCACCGGCATGCCGATCTCGACGTCGTCCGGCGCGATGCCGGTCATGTTCGCGATCAGTCGGGTTCCCTCTTCGAGTTCGATGGTCGCCACGATGAGCGGATACTCGAACCCCGGGATCTGCGGATGGTGGTTGACAACAAAGCTGTAGACGATGCCGCGGCCCGAGGCGTCGACGGTGTCCCAGTCCAGCGATTGGCAGACACCGCACATCGGTCCGGTGGGGTGACGCAACGTGCCGCAGGAGGCGCAACGCTGGATCACCAGGCGATGCTCCTTGGCGGCGTCGAACCAGAAGGCGTTGTCGACGTTGAGCGCCGGACGCGGCCGCAGGCCGGGGATCGCCCCCGAGGACTCCCCTGCCTTCTCTGCCTTCTCTGCCTTCTCTGCCTTCTCTGCCGGCTTCTCGGCGGCCTTCTCGCTGCCCTTCGGCTTGAAGCGCAGCGTGCGCCAGCGCTGGGTCGCGACGACGTCGTCGTCACCGTTGCAATAGGTCTTGAGGGTCGTGACGAAGTGCCCGACACCGAGGCCGGTCTTCTTCTCCTCGGAGATCGACTCGATCACCTCGGTGAGCGAAACCCGGTCGCCGGGACGCAGTTCCGTGAAGAACTCGAAGTCCGAGTCGGTCGCGACGACGGACGTGAAGCCCGCGTCGTCGAGCGTGGCGATCAGGTCGGTCCACACCTGCGACGGATCGTTGTTCGCCATCTTGTCGTTGAACGTGCGCATGGTCCACACCTGCGCCATGAGCGCGGGCGCGACCGCACCGTCCCGACCGGTCGCCCGGGCGGCCTCGTCGTCGAGGTAGACGGGGCTGGTATCGCCCATCGTCTCGACCCAGTGCCGGATCATCGGGGTGTTGACCTCGTCCGGACCCCACGTCGTGGGCGTCAGGACCTGCCCCTCGAATGCCTGGAGCTTGGTGAGGAATTCGCTCACTTGACCCTCTTTTCACGCACGAGGCCGAGGCCCATCGTGCCGACCATGTCGCGCAGCACCTCGTTGACGCCGCCGCCGAACGTGTTGACCATGCCCTGGCGGGAGATCTGCTCGATCTGACCGGCCAGCAGCGCGCCTGGCGACTCGGGGCGGATACGGCCCGCGGCGCCGAGGATGCCGAGCAGCGTGCGGTACACGTCGATGTGGGTCTCGGTGCCGTACGCCTTGGTTGCTCCGGCGTCCGCGCCGGACAGCGTGTCCGCCGCGACGGCCGCCGTCATCTTCCAGTTGAGCAGGCGCATCGCCTCGAGCTTGGCATGCGTGCGCGCGAACTCCTGCTGCACCCACGGGATCTCGATGGCGCCGTTCTCCTTGGCCCAGTCCAGAACCTGGTGCCACAGGCCGTACGTGCGGCCACCGATCGCGGCCAGGCCGATGCGCTCGTGGTTGAGCTGGGCGGCGATGAGCTGCCAGCCGCCGTTGACCTCACCGATGACGTCCTTGCGCGGCACGCGGATGCCGCTGTAATACGTCGAGGTGACCATGAGGCCGCCGACGGTGTTGATCGGCGACCACGAGAAGCCGGGGTCGTCGGTGGGCACGACGAGAATCGAGATGCCCTTGTGCTTGGGGGCCTCCGGATCGGTCCGGCACGCCAGCCACACGTAGTCGGCGGTGTTCGCACCGGAGGTGAAGATCTTGTTGCCGTCGACCACGAACTCCTCGCCGTCGAGGACGGCGCGGGTCTTGAGCGAGGCGAGGTCGGTTCCGGCCTCGGGCTCGGTGTAGCCGATCGCGAAGACGATGTCGCCCGCGAGGATGCCCGGCAGGAAGCGTTCCTTCTGCTCCTCGGTGCCGTACTTCATCAGCGTCGGGCCGACAGTGTTGACCGTGACGAAGGGGAAGGGCAGCCCGGCACGCTGCACCTCGTCGAAGAACACGAACTGCTCCTCGATGGAACGCCCCTGGCCGCCGTACTCCTCGGGCCAGCCGATGCCGAGCCAGCCGTCCTGGCCGAGCAGCTTGACGACCTCGCGGAAGTGCTCGCCGCCCACACCCTGCTCACCAGCCGTGCGACGCTTCTCCGCAGGCAGCAGGTTCGCGAAGTACTCGCGCAGCTCCTTGCGGAGCGCGAGCTGTTCGGGGGATTCCCTCAAATCCATCGTTTACTCTCCCTAACAAAGAACGACTCACAATTTGACGTCGGTGCCAAAGCAGACAGCCGCCACAGGTGGCGACTGTCTGCCTTCGTCGGTCCGGACGCTAGCCAGCACACCGGGCCGCCGGGGCGGACGTCTCGCCCAGCGGGAATCACTGGTGCGCGATTCCGATCAGACCAGTCCCCGCCGCTCACGGCAAGCCTCCGCGGCGCCGGGAGCCGTGTCGGATCTACTGCTCAGAGCGCGGCCGGATCGGTCGGATCGGCGGCGAGCTTGGGCGCCCAGACCACCCGACCGAGGAAGCGGTCCGCGTCCGGAGCGGTGGCGAGCCACACGGCCGCCGCGGCGGGCACGGTCGCCGGCACCGAGTCGAACCCGGCGTCCTCGATCTTGTCGGTGCCGCCGCGTGCCTTGCCGGACTCGGTCACGACGAACCCGGGGCTGAGGTTGAAGGCGCGGATGCCACGGACCCGGTACTCGGCGTTGACCGCGCCGGCGAGGCGACCGAACGCCGCCTTGGACGCGGCGTACGCCACGCCCCAACCGCCCTCGCCGGGCGCGGCCGGCGGATCGGTGGTCGCCGATCCGGACACGAGATTGACGATCACGCCGTCACCGCCCTCGACCATCGACGGCAGCACCCGTTGGATCAGCGTCAACTGGTGCAGGTAGTTGCCCCGCACCATGACCTCGGCATCGTCGAGACGAAGGTCGAGGATGCGCTCCATGTGACCGGCCGTCTGGGCGTACGCGTTGTTGACGAGGACGTCGACACGGCCCCACTCGCGCAGGACGTCGTCGGCGGCGCCGACGACCGAGTCCCGGTCGAGCAGATCCATCCGGATCGGCATCGCCCGCACACCGCACGACTCGATCTCCGCGGCCGTGGTCTCGAGGCTGCCCGGCACGGCGATCAGCGACTCGCCCTCCGCACGGGTGCGGGGCGTCACCGCACCCTCGCCTTCACGAACCGTGCGCGCGGTGATCGCGACGTCGAACCCCTTGCGCGCGAACGCGAGCGCGATCTCGCGTCCGATCCCGCGGCTCGCGCCCGTGACGAGGGCGACCTTGCGCGCCGTCATCAGACGCCCAGGAAACGCCGGCGACCGAAGGAGACGAACTCGGCCTCGAGCGCCGCCTTGTCGTCCTCGGTCATCTGCGTGTAGACGGGCTCACCACGGCCCACCCAGCGGTACACCGGTTCGTCGGTGCGCCACAGTTCGGCCTGCAGTTCACGCTTGAGCACCTTGTTGGACCCGGTGATCGGCAGGTTCGTGGACACACGCACGAACCGTGGGGTCGCCTTGGTTCCCAGATCATCCTGGGCAGCAAGGTATTCCGCGAACTTGACGGCGTCGAACGTCTCGAGGGAATCGACCTCGATCGCGGCCATCACCTGGTCGCCGGACCGCGAATCCGGGATCGCGTAGACCCCGGTCGCGATGACATCGGGGTGGCGGCGCAGGACACGTTCGATCATGAGAGCGGAGGTGTTCTCACCGTCGACGCGGATCCAGTCGCCCTTGCGGCCCGCGAAGTAGATGAAGCCGGCCTCGTCGACGTAGCCGAGATCGCCGGTCCAGTACCAGCCGTACTTGATCCGGTCGGCGTCGGCGGCGTCGTTCTTGTAGTAGCCCTCGAACGCGCGCGCACCCTCCTTGTTGATCATCTCGCCGATGGCCTCGTCCGGGTTCAGCACCCGGCCGTGCTCGTCGAGGATCGCGCGGACACACTCCTCGCGCGTCTCGGGGTTCACGATCGCGATGCCGGCGTGCGCGGGACGACCGAGGGCGGCCTCGGGGGCCTCCGGGTCGAGCTTGACCGAGCCGGCGCCCTCCGAGGAGCCGTAGCCCTCGAACAGTTCTGCACCGAAGCGGCGAACGAACTCGACCTTGTCCTCGGGCGACGCCTCGGTGCCGAAGCCGCGCTCGAGCTTGTTGTCCTTGTCGTCGGGCCGCTCGGGCGTCGCCATCAGGTAGGCCAACGCCTTGCCGACGTACGTGAAGAAGGTGGCACCGAAGAACTTCACGTCGGGCAGGAAGCCCGACGCCGAGAACTTGCGGGCCTCGGGCAGGCAGACGGTGGCGCCGTTCGCGAGCGCCGGAGCCCACAGCGCCATCAGCGCGTTGCCGTGGAAGAGCGGCATCGGGCAGTAGTCGACGTCGTCGCGGTGGTGACCGTACTTGGCGGTGTTCGCGTACGCGAGGCGCGACAGCCGGCCCTGGCTGCACTTGACGCCCTTCGACATGCCGGTGGTGCCGGAAGTGAACAGCAGCAGGAAGAGGCTGAACTCGTCGATGCCGTCGGCCATCGCCGGCTCGACGCGGTGGGCGTCGATCCGCTCCCGGTAGTCGGGGGCGTCGACGAGGACGAACCGGTCCTCGGCCAGACCGAGGTCGAGGCTCTTCAGCTTCTCCATGCCCGCGGCGTCGGTCACGATCATCTGGCAGTCGACGTAGCGGATCTCGGCCTCGAGTTCCGCCGAGCCGCGGGTGGGGTTGATGCCGACGACCGTGCCACCGGCGAGGGCAGCGCCACCGAGCCAGAACAGGAACTCCGGAACGTTCTCGAGCAGGATGCCGATGTGGAACGGCCCGTCGACACGGAGCGAGCGGGCGAGCTCACCGCACGCAGCGCTCTCGCGGACGACCTCGTCCCACGTCCAGTCCTGCTCGCGGGTACGGAGACCGAGGTGCTCGTCGCCGACGCGATCGAGCAGCATCTCGGCAATCGTGGTGCGTTCCAACTCATTCACTCCTGTCGCAGCGCCGGTAGGCGCGTTACTACTGACTGCGGGCTGGGTAGGCGGGTCAGCCGTCCGTGGACCGGCCGGGAACCGGACCTCCCGGTTCGATCCTCCACGTCCTTTCGCGAAAAGTAGCCCCGGGTTGTCGCGCAGATCACCGTCAGTCTCGCTGAGTGGTAACTCCCCCCGCCGAACCTTCCCGACGTGAGAAATTGCCGTGAGAAACCCGTCACACCCCATGTCCCGAGCCTGGCGCCTGGGCGTTCACACGAAGACAGTGACAGGAACGACACTGTGACACGGACGAAAGGTCACTCATGACTGCCCCCGCAGATCCGCAACTGCACCTGGACCAGGTCATGTCTCGCCTGATCGGTCCCGGCGGACCGTTCGAGATCGCCGAAGAAGAGGTACTCGGCACCCGGATGCCGGTCATGAAGAACCGCAGCAAGGCCGTGGGCGACCTGCTCGCCGACTCGCTCCGGTGGGGCGACCGTGACTACATCGTCACCGAGGACCGGCGAGTCTCGTACACCCAGCACGCCGCCGACGCGTATGCGCTGGCAGCGGCCCTGAGCGAACGCTACGGCGTCACGAAGGGCGACCGCGTCGCGATCCTCGCCGCCAACACCCCGGAGTGGGTGACCACCTTCTGGGCGACCCAGGCTCTCGGCGCCATCACGGTCGGCCTCAACGGCTGGTGGGTCCCGCGCGAGATCGAGTACGGCCTGCAGCACAGCACGCCGAAGGTCGTGGTCGTCGACGCCAAGCGTGGCGCCGCCCTCGCGGGGATCGACACGTCCGGTGTCACCATCCTGACGATGGAGGAGGACCTCCCGCGTCTGTTCGGCGAATTCGCCGACGCCGACCGCCCACAGGTCGAGGTCGACGAGGACGATCCGGCGGTCATCCTCTACACGTCCGGCACCAGTGGGCGTCCCAAGGGCGCGCTGCACTCGCATCGCAACCTGCTCGCGGTCGTCGACTACCACCGCTTCAGCGACTCGATCATGGCCGCGTTCACGGGCAAACCCAGCGACCCGGACGCGCCCAGCGACCTGCGCTACCTGCTCACCTCGCCGCTGTTCCACATCGCGAGCCTCCACAACCTCGTGGTCCCGCGCCTCGCGACCGGCAGTGCCGTCGTCATGAACCAGGGCTCGTTCGACGTCGACCGGATCCTCGGCCTCATCGAGCGGGAGCGGGTGACGAACTGGGGCGCCGTACCGACGATGGCATCCCGGCTCCTCGAGCACGGCAACCTGGGAAAGTACGACCTGTCGTCGCTGACCTCGTTCTCGCTCGCATCGGCGCCGTCGTCGATCGCGTTCAAAGACCGTCTGCGCGAGCAAGTTCCGTTCGCCCGCAACGCCCTCGTCGACAGCTACGGGCTGACCGAATGCAGCACCGCGATCGCGGTCGCGAGCTCGG
This sequence comes from Prescottella sp. GW823-FHT02E09, assembly GCF_058797375.1. Classification (NCBI taxonomy): domain Bacteria; kingdom Bacillati; phylum Actinomycetota; class Actinomycetes; order Mycobacteriales; family Nocardiaceae; genus Rhodococcus; species Prescottella sp. GW823-FHT02E09. The sequence goes on along the minus strand of NZ_JBXAJP010000011.1, from coordinate 104,960 downwards.
CCGAACTCGAGGAGTACCCAGGCACGCTGGGTCGGCCGATCATCACGGTCAGCATGGAGATCCGCGACCCGTTCGGCGAGTGGCTCCCCGACGGCCTCGAGGGCGAAGTGTGCGTCCGGAGCCCCTTCGTGATGCTCGGCTACTGGAACGACCCCGACGCGACAGCTGCCTCGATCACCTCCGATCGCTGGCTGCGGACCGGCGACTACGGCGTCGTCGAGAACGGCCGACTGCGGCTCACCGGACGTCGCTCGGACCTGATCCTGCGCGGTGGCGAGAACGTGTACCCCACCGAGATCGAGCAGACGCTCGACGAGCACCCGGCCGTCCAGGAGTGCGCCGTCGTCGGCAGCCCCCATCCCGATCTGGGCCAAGAGGTCTCGGCCGTGGTCGTGGTCGCCGAGGGCCACACGGTCACCGAGGAGGAACTGCGCGAGTTCGCGTCCGAGCGCCTGTCGTACTTCAAGGTGCCGACGAAGTGGCGCATCACCACGGACCTGTTGCCACGCAACGCGACCGGCAAGATGATCCGTCGCGAGATCCACGTCTGATGACCGCCTGGACCGTCGAACGTCTCGGCGCCGTCGAGTCGATCCGCGACCTCGCTCACCTCTACACGCACCTCATCGACGAGGCGCGACTGGAGGAGGTCGCGGATCTCTTCGAGCACGCGGTGTACGGGCAGTGCGACGGCAACGGGACGCCGGTGGGGCCGGTGCGTGACTCCGACCCCGCCGGCGTGCTAGACGCGTGCCGCAGCTTCATCCGGATGCACGGCACCCCGCCGCGGCCGCGCACCAAGCACGCCGTCACCAACCTGCGGGTCACCGTGGCCGACGACGGCCGCACGGCCACGTCGCTGTCGTACTTCACGGTGCTGCAGGCGACGGAAGCGCTACCTCTGCAGCCGATCCTCGCCGGCCGCTACTTCGACGCGTTCGCCGTCCGCGACGGCGAGTGGGTCTTCACGCAGCGACTCACGTGCATCGACCTGGTCGGGGATCTCAGCGAGCACGCTCGGCGCACTCTGTGAGAATTCGCCCCTTCGGTCGATCTTGATGAGGAAGAATCCATGTTCAAAGCTGTAGCGCTGCTCGCCCGCAAGTCCGAACTGACCCGCGAGCAGTTCGTCGCGCACTACGAGACCGTCCACGTCCCACTGATCCTGCGGTCGTTCCCGCAGATCGAGGAGTACCGCCGCAACTTCGTCGACCTCACCGACAGCGTGCGGGCTCCGGGCGTGGCCGACCCGATCTTCGACGTCATCACCGAGATGTGGTTCGAGGACCGGGCAGGGTACGACGCCATGCTCGCCGCGCACGCCGATCCCGCGATCGGCGGCCCGGTGACGCAGGACGCGAACCTGTTCCTCGACATGTCCAAGACCCTTCAGATCGTGGTCGACGAGTACGTAACGACTAGCGGGCTGCCGAACGCGTAGCCGCAGAACAGGAGCACCATGCAGGTCGGTCTGAACATCCTCGGAGCCGAGAACCTCTATGCCGGACGGATCCGCCCGGTGCTCGACGTGGCCTCCGCCGCGGATCGCGCGGGAGTCGACATGATCTCCACCGGCGATCACATCGGCTTCAACGCGGCCGCGCACGCGGAACGCGTTCGTACGCACGGCTTCCCGTTCCCGATCGAACACGACTGGTACGAGCCGCTGTCGCTGCTGTCGTCGGTCGCCGCCGTCACCGAACGGGCGCTGCTCAACGTGTCGGTGCTGATCGCGACGGTGCGGCCGCCGGTGCTGCTGGCCAAGCAGATCGCCACCCTCGACCGGCTGTCCGAGGGCCGCGCCGCGATCGGGATGGGCGTCGGCTGGCAGGAGGCCGAGTACACGGCCACCAACATGCCGTTCGACGCCCGCTTCGGTCGCATGGAGGACACCGTCCGCGCGTGCCGTGAGCTGTGGACGCAGGCCCCGGCCACCTTCCAGGGCCGCGAATTCTCCTTCGAGGACTTCCACGCCCGGCCCCTGCCCGTGCAGGACCGGGTGCCGGTGATCTTCGGGTTCGGCCCGAGTCAGCGCAACTTCGACCGCATCGCCCGCGTCGCCGACGGCTGGACCGTCAATCCCGCCGACATGCAGACCTTCTCGGAAAGCGTCGCCCTGCTGCACAGCACCTTCGAGGCACACGGCCGCGACCCGCAGTCCGCCGTCGTCCAGGTGTCGGTCGGCCCGGAACGTCGCGACGACGGCAGCGTCGACCTCGACGCCACCGCCGACAAGGCCCTGTCCTGGCACGCCGCCGGTGCGACCTTCGCCGTGTTCCGACCTGCAACTTTCTGCGCAGCGGGAGAAGAGGTTCCGCAGCTGATCGAGTGGGCGGTAGGACTGAAGGCCAAGACCGGAACCGCTCAGGAGGCAGCACGATGACGACGGTGGACAGAGATACGGCAATCGCCGAACTGCTCGACAAGCAGGCCATCTACGAGGTGGTCATGCGCTACTGCCGCGGCATCGACCGCCTCGACTTCGACCTGGTGCGCGACACGTACCACCCGGGCGCGATCGACCACCACACCGGATTCGACGGAGGCGTCGACGATTTCATCACGTGGGTCGAGCCGAAGCTGCGCGCGATCGGTGGCACCATGCACCACATCGGCAACCACCTCGTGGAACTGCACGGCGACTACGCGATCAGCGAGGCCTACTCGACCGCGGCGCACTGGGGCGGCGGCGAGGGCATCGGCATGGTGAATTTCACCAGCGGCTGTCGCTACGTGGACCTGATGGAACGCCGCGACGGCAAGTGGGGCATCACCGAGCGCTGGGCGGTCCGCGAATGGACCCGCTCCGACGCCGGCCGCCTGACGCTGCCGGAGAGCGACGGACCGCGCGGCCGCCGCGACGGCTCCGATCCACTCGACGCCCTGCGAACCCGGCTGGGCTGAGCCTGTCGGCACCGCGTGCTGTACTGGGGCCGTGTACAGCGAGCACACATCGCGAACGGTCCCAGGGGCGGTCGTGTGGCACAGCGTCCGCACCACCGACGGCACGGTGCTGCCGGACGGCTGCATGGACCTGGTGTGGCGGGACGGCGACGTGCTGGTCGCGGGACCCGACACGCAACCGTTCGCGGTGACCGCGTCGCCGGTGCCCGGTGTCGGGCTGCGCTTTCCGCCCGGCGTGCTCCCCCACCTGCTCGGCGTGCCGGCCGCGCACCTGCGCGACCGTCGGGTCCCGCTGGCCGACGTGATCGGACGCGACCGCTCGACGAGGTTGCGTGGGCTCGACCCGGCCGAGGCGTCGAACGCGTTCGAGTCGTTCGGCCGGGCACGGCTGGTGGAGGTGGGGCCGCCGGACCCGGTGGTGACGACGACCGCACGCCTGCTCGCGTCCGGCAGATCCGTCGCCGACGTCGCGGACACGATCGGCCTGTCCGCCCGTGCGCTACACCGGCTCGGAACCCGCAGCTTCGGCTACGGACCCAAAACGCTCGCCGGGATCCTCCGGCTGCAGCGGGCTCGCGATCTCGCCGGGCACGGAATCCCGTCCGCCGACGTCGCCGCCCGGTGCGGCTACGTGGACCAGGCACACCTGATCCGGGAGTCCCGGCGGATCACCGGTCGTTCGTTCGGCGGGCTGACGGGCGCGGGTCAGCCCGGCAGCGACGCGAACAGGTCCACGCCGTTGCCGTCCGGGTCCTTCACCGTCGCGTAGCGCTGCCCCCAGGGGGCGTCGAAGGGTTCGACCTCGCCGTGTCCGACCTCCGCGAGTCGCGCCCACACCACGTCCACGTCCGTGGGGCCGTCGCATTCGAACGCGAGCGACACCCGGGAATCACCCGTGGGCGGTGTGAACGGTCCGCCGAACGACTCGACCACCTCGACGGTGTCCCACATCAGCCGGACGCCGCCGGCGACCGCTTCGACGTGCGGCTGCGATTCGGCGTCGGCGGGGATGTCGAGACCGAGCAGTCGGTAGAAGCGCAGCGACGCCGCGAGATCCGTGGTCACCAGTCCGATGGCGTTCAACTGAGGAGTCATGGTGGCCACGCTAGCCGCCCACGCACGTCGGTCGATTGGATCTTTCGGACAGCCGGACGCTCAGTTCGCAGCGGAAGCCCGCATCGAGGACAGCAGTGCCACCGGGGCCGCGATGTCGTGCTCGTCGAAGGCCGTGAGGATCGCCTGGGTGATGTGCCGCTGCACCGCCCACTGCAGCCCCGGCTTGACCCGCGCTGTCAGACGCAGCATCACCGCCTCCGCAGTCACGCCGTTGACGCCCAGCATCTGTGGCGGTTCCAGCACCGCGTCGGCGATCGCATCGTCCTCGACTGCCTCCGTCGCCGCGGTCAGGGCGATCTCGGTCGCCCGGGGCACGGCGGCGCTGTGCGCGATCGGGAGGTCGACGACCGCGACCGCGTGACCTTGGCTCATGTTGCCGACCCGCGCGATCTCACCGTTGCGGCAGTACCACAGTGTGCCGCTCAGATCGCGGATCGTGGTCACCCGCAGGCCCACCGTCTCGACGGTGCCCACGGCATCGCCGACGTCGATGATGTCGCCCACCCCGTACTGGTCCTCGAGCAGCATGAACATGCCGGTGAGGAAGTCCCGCACCAGGTTCTGCGCGCCGAAGCCGATCGCGACACCGACCACGCCTGCCGACGCGACGAGCGGGGCGACGTTGACGCTGAACACCGTGAGTATCTGCAGCACACACCACGTGAGCGTCACGATCGACACCCCGGATTTCAGCACCGACCCGATCGTGCGAGCGCGTTGCGCGCGCCGCTGAGCCGCCACGGTGTCCCGGGCGCCGACGGGAAGTCGCTCCTTGAGCGGTCTGAGCAGCCGCGGTTCCCGTCCGGGTCGGTCCCGCGTGGCCCGATCGATGAAGCGGTGCAGCACGAAACGCAGGACGAGGGCGACCACGATGTAGACCACGATCTCGATGGGCCGCTCGATCAACCACGTCTGCGCACTGTCGGACAGTTCGATTGCAGTGGGTTCGTACGTCATCCCCTCCGACCCTACGGACGCCGGCCGGTTCCGGCACGGCGCCGCAGCGCCGACCGCCCGGCATTCGCCCGGGGCGCGCGGAAAGGTGAATCCGTCCGTTCCGGCCACGACGGGTCCTCGTGTCGTGTTTGATACCTCCCGGACCCACGGAAGGGAGCTCGACCATGGTGGTCAACAACTCGACGACCCGCCGCTCGCGGCTGCGGCCGGTGCTGGGCGCCGCCGTGACGGCTGCGGCCGCAACAGCACTGGTGGCGTTCGCGCCGGGCACCGCCACGGCGGATCCCCTGCCGGCGACCGGTTCGCTCGGCAGCGTGAACATCGACATCCCCGGCGCGATCGCCTCGTTCTTCCAGCCGCTCGTCAACGGAAGCCTCGGCAACACCTCCGGCAGCCTGGGCAGCGTCGGTCAGTCCGGCAGCCTCGGCAGCACCTCGACCGGCAGCTTCGGCAGCTCCTTCGGCAGCGTGATCGACTCCCCGCTCAGCTGAGCGGGGTCGGCGCGGGTTCCCTCGTCAGTCCACCTGCGGCGCCCATTGGACGCCGTTGATGTGACCGCCGCCGTCGACGAACAGCGTGTTTCCGGTGACATAGCGTGAGTCGTCGCTCGCGAGGAACGTGGCGACCGGCCCGATGTCGTCGAGGGGATCGCCGATGCGGCCCATCGGGTTGGCAGACGCCATCGACGCGGCCATCTGCGGATTGGCCTCCGCCACCCGGCGATACGCCTCGCTCTGTGCGCCCGGGCAGATCACGTTGCAGCACACCTGCTTCGGCGCCCATTCCCGGGCAGCGGTGCGGGTGAGGCTGCGCAGCGCCTCCTTGGCGGCGTTGTAGTGCACCGAGTACATGTGTGCGTTCACGCCGTTGAGGCTGGCCAGGTTGATGACCCGGCCGGTGCCGTGCTTCTCGAGCTCGGGCAGGGCGCGCTGCATCGCCCAGAACGCGGCCATGACCGCCATGTCGAAGCCGCCACGCAACTGCTCGTCCGTCATGTTCTCGAACCTCGCGAAACCCGTACTGCGCCAAGCGTTGTTCACCAAGATGTCGAGACGGCCGAACTGCGCGACGGCGCCGTCGACCATCGCATGCACCTGGTCCTTGTCGGTGATGTCGGTGCGCTGGAACTCGGCCTTGACGCCCCACTCCTCGCGGAGCCACTGCGCAGCCGACTCACCCGCGGCCTCGTCGATCTCCGCGACCAGCACGTTCGCACCCTCGCGGGCGAACGCACCCGCGATGCCGCGGCCGATACCCATTCCCGCGCCGGTGACGATCGCGGTCCTACCTTCGAGCTTTCCCACAACGCGCTCCCCTCATGTAGAGAGCTGAAGGGTCCCTTCACACGCTCGCGGCGTACGAAGGGACCCTTCAGCTGATGGCAACTGCCTCGAACTACCTTGGTCTACCTTGGTCTACCTCGGACGTGGGACCGACGCGTCGATGAACAGTCCCTGTACCGACACGCAGACGTCGCCGGCGGCGTTCTTGATGTCGCCGACCGTGTGGATCTTGCGGCCCTCCACCGACTCCTGCCTGCCCGTGATGGTGAGTTCCTCGAACAGCGGTGTCGGGCGGTGGTAGCGCACGTTGAGCTGTGCGGTCATACCGGCCTGGCCGCCCCACGCGTTCGCGACACCTAGCACGTGATCGAGGAGCAGCGCCGAGACGCCGCCGTGCACGCACCCGGGCGGGCCCTGGTACGGCAGGTTCAGCGTCACGACGCCCTGCACCGAGCCGTCCTCGAGCCCCTCGAGCACGAGCGGCGGCGCGATCGCGTTCTCCGGGCCGGTGATCGGGTCGTGCCGGGTGACGCCCTCACCACTCCACATGTCGACCATCCGCTCGGCCACCTCGGGAGCGTGCTCCTCGAGGTGGTCGGCGATGCTGTTCAGCTCCTCCGCGACGCGGTCGAGGTTGGCGTTGCCCCGATCGGTGCGCAGCATCGCGTCGATCACGCGGCGGGCCGCGGCGGTCGCGCGGTCCACCGGCGCGTCCTGCGGCGCCGACGTCAGCACGGTGCCGTGCGGGTGGGTGTGGGTGGTGGGGTGGTCCCCGGTCTTCACGAACGAACCTCCATGGTCGCGTGGGTCAGCACCGGCTGGCCCTCGCGCTCCGGACACGTAGCGAGCAGCGTCAGCCTGCCCCCGTCCTGCCAGACGGAGGTCTCGATCGTCTCACCCGGGTAGATCGAGCCGGCGAACCGGACCGAGAAGTTCTGCACCCGAGCGGGATCGCCGCCGAGAAGACCGTCGACGACGGCCTTGCAGACGACGCCGTACGACGCGAGCCCGTGCAGAATGGGACGGTCGAAGCCGGCCATCTGCGCGAACGCCGGGTCGGCGTGCAGCGGGTTCATGTCGGCGCTGAGTCGGTACACGAGAGCCTGCTGCGTGCTGGTCGGCGAGACCAGCACCTTGTCGGCATCGCGCTCGGGCACCGCGTTGGTGACCTCGGGACCGGCGTCGCCGCCGAAGCCGCCCTCACCGCGAGCCCAGATCTGCATCCCCGTGGTCCACAACGGATTTCCGTCGAGATCCGTGGCGGACTGCTCGAGTACGACGACCGCGGCCTTGCCCTTGTCCCACACGTCGGCGACGCGCGAGGAGATGCGCGCCGAACCCGCGGTGGGGATGGGGGCGTGCAGCGTCAGCGACTGGCCGCCGTGCAGGATCTTGCGCAGGTCGATGTCGATGCCGGGCATGTTCATCCCGGCCGGCTTCAGGGTGCCGGCCGAGATGCCCTGGCCCGCGACCATCGCGAACGTCGGCAGGACCCGCAGGCCCTTCTCGTACACCCAGCCCAGCTCGGCGGGATCGAGCGAGTTCACACCCGCACCGAGGCCCAGGTGGTACAGCAGGACGTCGCGTTCGGTCCAATTGGCCTCGCGCACCGTCGGTTCGGCCGACAGCGCGGCCTTGACGTCGATCGGCATGTGTTACGACTCCTTCGAGATGGTCCCGGCCCGGTACAGCGTGACGACGCACGCGCCACCGAGACCGAGATTGTGCTGCAGACCCACGCGGGCGCCGTCGACCTGGCGGGCGTCGGCCTTACCACGCAGTTGCCAGGTCAGCTCGGCGCACTGCGCCAGGCCGGTCGCACCCAGCGGGTGGCCCTTCGAGATGAGGCCGCCGGACGGGTTGACCACCCACCGACCGCCGTACGTGGTGGCGCCGGACTCCACCAGCTTGCCGCCCTCGCCCGGCTCGCACAGGCCGAGGCCCTCGTACGTGATGATCTCGTTGATCGCGAAGCAGTCGTGCAGCTCGATGACGTCGATGTCGTCGATCGTGAGACCGGACTCGGCGAACACCTGCTCCGCGGCGGCCCGCGTCATCGGAGCACCGACGACGTCGATCATCGACTGGTCGGCGAACGCCTCCGCGGTGTCCGTGGTGAGAGCCTGCGCGACGATCTCGATCGCCTGGTCCTCGAGGCCGTGCTCACGCACGAAGCGCTCGCTGACGACGATCGCGGCACCCGCACCGTCGGAGGTGGGTGAACACTGCGACCGGGTGAGCGGCGCGTGGATCATCTTGTCGTCCAACACCTGCTGCAGCGTGTACTCGTCACGGAACTGCGCGTACGGGTTGTTCACCGAGTGCTTGTGGTTCTTGACCGCGACGGACGCGATCTGCTCGGCGGTGGTGCCGTAGCGCTCCATGTGCTCGAGCGCGGCATTGCCGAACAGCTGCGCCGTCATGGGACCACGGCCCCACTCGTGCTTGGCCGTCATCACCTTCAGGTGGTCGTCGAGCGTCGTGACCTTCGGCATCTCACCGGTACCGGAGAGCGCAGTCTTGGTCATCTTCTCGAAGCCCACCGCGAGGGCGACGTCGACGATGCCGCCCTGCACCCACTCGCGCGCCATCATCAGCGCCGACGAACCGGTGGCGCAGTTGTTGTTGACATTGACGATCGGGATGCCGGTCAGGCCCGTTTCGTACAGTGCGCGCTGGCCGGCGGCCGACGGCTGGAAGACGTACCCGACCGCGGCCCGCTGCACCTGGTCGTACGAGATCCCGGCGTCGGCGAGCGCTGCACCGACGGCCTCGGAGACCATGTCCGGGTACTCCCAGTCACGCGACTCGATCTTCTCGAACTTGGTCATGCCCACGCCGACGACGAAGGTGCGATTCATGCTCGTGCAACTCACTTTCCGGGCTCGGGGTCACGCGGGAGCCCGAGGATCCGCTCGCCGATGATGTTCAGCTGAACATTGGTGGTACCACCTGCGATCGACATGCACTGCGAATTGAGGAACATCTGTGTTGCGGAGCGGCGATGCTGGTCGCCGAGCAGCGAGCGCGGGCCGGCCCAGTCCATCGCGACCTCCCACACCTGCTGGATGTGTTCGACGCCGAGAAGCTTGGCGATCGAGGACTCCGCGCCGGGCTGCGCGCCGGTGAGCGAGCGCAGCGTCGTCCGCAGCCCCATCAGGCCACCGGACTGCGCGTCGCACAGCACCTTGCCGAGCACCGTGAGCTGCTCGTCGTCGAGACCACCGGGGATCTCACCCGCCAGATCGAGCAGCGCCTCGCCTCCCGACCCGAGGGACGAGTCGTGCGACAGCGAGACGCGCTCGTTGGCGAGGGTGGTGCGAGCCAGCTTCCAACCGTCGCCGGGCTCGCCGACCAGGCACTCGTCGGGCACGAACACGTCGTCGAGGAACACCTCGTTGAACAGCGCCTCGCCGGTGATCTCGCGGAGCGGACGGATGTCGAGGCCGCTGTTCTTGATGTCGATCAGGAAGTAGGACAGGCCCTTGTGCTTGGCGACGTCACCGTCGGTGCGCGCCAGGCAGATTCCCCAGTCCGCTTCGCGGGCCATGGACGTCCAGACCTTCTGGCCGTTGAGCTTCCAGCCGCCGTCGACCTTGGTGGCCTTCGTCGACAGACCCGCCAGGTCGGAGCCGGCACCGGGCTCGGAGAACAGCTGACACCACACGATGTCGCCGCGCAGCGACTGCGGGACGAACCGCTCGATCTGCTCGGCGTTGCCGTGCGCGATCAGCGTCGGGATCACCCAGTTGCCGATGATCATGTCGTGCGGCGTGAGCTCCGTGCGGCGCAGCTCTTCGGCAATGACCAACTGGGTCACGGCGTCGGCGCTCTTGCCCCACGGCGCGGGCAGGTGCGGCGAGGTGTAGCCACGCTCGGCCAGGTACGCCTTCTGGTCGGCGCCCTCCAGGTCGCGGGCCGGGTTCAGCTCGGACCGGACGTCGGCGCGGATCTGCTCCGCCTCCGGCGGCAGGTCGATGCTCAGCACTCGGCGGGCACCCTCGAGCGTGAGGTTCGCGACGCGCCGCTTCCAGGAAGCGTTGGAGCCCAGAAGGATCCGCAGCGACTGCGCGCGACGCATGTACAGGTGCGCGTCGTGCTCCCACGTGAAGCCGATGCCGCCGAGGACCTGGATGCAGTCCTTCGTGACCTGGAACGCGGACTCGACGGCGACCGACGCGGCCACCGCGACGGACAGCGACGCCTCGGCCGGTGCGACGTCCTCGCCCAGTGCGCGGGCGGCGTCCCACGCGGTGACACGAGCCTGCTCGGTGAGGCTGAACATGCGGGCAGCCTTGTGCTTGACGCCCTGGAACTGGCCGATGACGCGGCCGAACTGCTGACGCACGCGGGCGTAGTCGGCGGCCGTCGTGGTGGCCCAGTCGGCGAGACCCGCGGCCTCGGCGGAGAACAGGGCCGCCGCGATGTCGAGGACGCTCTGCGAATCCAGTTCCAGCACATCACCGTCGGCCAGCTCGAGACCGTCGGCGACGACCTCGGCGTTACGGCGCACGACGTCGTGGCTCGGCAGCTCGGTGACATCGAGGCGATCGCGTGCCACCACCACGAACGCGAGCGTGCCGGCGTCGTCCGCGGCGAGCAGGAACAGGTCGCCCACCTGGCCACCGAGGATGTAGCTGGAGGTGCCCGACAGCGTGACCGTGCCACCGTCACGAACGATCTTCAGCCCGCCAGGCTGCAGCGACACCGCACCGAACACCGAACCGTCCGCCAGGCCCTCGAGCTCGGCGGTGCGGCCGGCCTCGTTCAGCACGGCCGAGACCACCGCGGTCGGCAGGAACGGGCCGGGCACCATCGAACGTCCGAGTTCTTCGGTGACGATGGCGAGTTCGACGAGCCCGTAGCCGGCGCCGCCGACCTCCTCGGGCAGGTGCAGGCCCAGCATGCCGAGCTCGGCGAGCGATCCCCAGTACGCGGGACGGGTCTCGGCCTTGGCCTCCACGGCCTCGCGGATCACGGCCGGCGTCGCGTGGCGCGCGGCCCAGCCACGCACAGAATCGCGGAGTTCACGGTCTTCGTCACTCAATCCAATGGTCATCGAATAATCCTCGGAAGTAGATGAAATACGACAGGCGCTTCGCGCCCGTGCGCCTTTCTGGTGGTTCCAGCTACCAAAAAGGCGCACGGGCGGCGGAGCCGCCTAGATGCGCTCGATGATCGTGGCGGTCGACAACGCGCCGCCCGCGCACATCGTGACCAGGGCGGTGGAGCGGTCCGAACGCTCGAGCTCGTGCAGCGCCGTGGTGATCAGGCGCGAGCCGGTGGATCCGACGGGGTGGCCGAGTGCGATCGCGCCGCCGTTGACGTTGACCTTGGTCATGTCGGCCTCGAGAACCTGTGCCCACGACAGCACGACGGCCGCGAAGGCCTCGTTGATCTCGACGATGTCGATGTCGTTCAACGACATTCCCGCCTTCGCGAGCACGTGGCGCGTGGAGTCGATCGGGCCGTCGAGGTGGTAGTACGGATCCGAGCCGACCATCCCGGAGGAGACGATCCGTGCACGCGGACGCAGTCCCAGTGCCTTCGCCTTCTCCTCACTCATCAGCATCACGGCGGCCGCACCGTCACTGATCTGCGACGACGAACCGGCGGTGTGGACGCCACCGTCCATGACCGGCCCGAGCGCGGCGAGGCCCTCGGCGGTGGTCTCGCGCAGGCCGCCGTCGCGGGTGACGGTCGCGATCTCGCCGGTCGGCTCGCCCTCCTTGGTCACGACGGGAGCCTCGACGGGCACGATCTCGCGATCGAAGCGCCCCTCGGCCCACGCCTGCGCGGCGCGGCGCTGCGACTCGAGCCCGAATGCGTCGGTGTCACCGCGCTTGATGCCGCGGTTCGCGGCGATCCGCTCGGCGGAGGTGAACTGGTCGCCAAGATCCACCGTCCAGTCGTCCGGGTAGGGGATGCCGGTGCCCGGCGCGAGCGCCTGGCCGAGGAAGACGCGACTCATCGACTCCACACCGCAGGCGATGCCGGCGTCGATCTGGCCGGACGCGATGAGGCCCGCCACCATGTGGACGGCCTGCTGCGACGATCCGCACGCGCAGTCGATCGTCGTCGCGGCCGTCGTGTAGGGCAGGCCCGCGTGCAGCCAGGCGTTGCGGGCCACGTTGTTGGACTGCTCGCCGGCCTGCGTGACGACACCGCCGACGATCTGGCCGATCTCCTCGGGAGCGACCCCGGTCCGGTCCAGCACCGCGCGCTGCGCGGCACCGAGCAGCGTCGCGGGATGCAGGCCGGCCAGCGCGCCGCGGCGGCGGCCGATCGGAGTACGGGCGGCCTCGACGATGACGACGTTGGTCATGGACAACTCCTCGACAGATATGTGCAGTAGCGACGGGCCGCCGAACCCTCGATCAGGAACTGCAACTCGTTCATTTTTGGAATGTATTCTACTTTCGCGCCGAGGGCAATGGATCCGAGCGAACGGATTTCATGGACGGCGAGACACGCAGCCGCCGCCACATACGGTGCAAACAGTGAACCATTTCTGCGCGCGAGGGGTTGTCGCCGTGGGGGCTCGCGGCATGCTCGAACCCCGCCCGATCGACCAGGGCCGGTCGGGCGGTGAATTAGAATTCATTTCAATTCAGCCCTGTCGAGCGGGCTGCGGCAGGGCTGGGGCTGGTCAGCCGCCCGCGGCCACCTTCGCGTTGGACAGGTCGGCCAGCAGCAGTCGGCACGCGATTCGCAGGTCGGCTTCTGCGTCCGGGACCGACACGCGCCCGTTGAGGCACGACTGGATGATCCCGAACCACGCCGACACCAGCACCCGGACGAGGACCGAGTCGCTCTCCGTCACCTGCTCGAGCCCGGCGGCGTCGAACAGCGCGTCGCGGAACAGCCGGTCCACCCGGGCGACGTCGGGGATCGCGGTCACCTTGGCGGTGCTCGTGGACTGGATCATCGCGTTCGCGAGCAACGGACGGCGCAGTAACGCGCGGGTGGCGCGCAGCAGGGTCTCGAAGATCTCGTCCTGCGGGGTGGCGGCGGGCTGCGTCCGGCGCGCGAAGCCCTCGCTCATCTGATCGATCTGGTCGACCATCACCGCGACGAACAGGTGCGTCTTCGACGGGAAGTAGCGGTACAGGGTGCCGATGGCGACGCCGGCGAGCTTGGCGACCTCGTGCATCTGGACGCGCTCGAGCTCCTTCTCGGTGCCCAGCTGCGCCGCCGCGTCGAGCATGCGCGCGAACCGTGCCCGCTGCTCGGCAGAACTCGGTTCGGCTGCGTCCCGCGCCTCGGCGACTCTCGGCACAGTCGACCCCTTACTTGCTCGTCCGTGCATCGCGGGCGCGACGCACACTGGAATGCTCCCACCCGGTCTCGGAACAGTCGATGCTTCCGCTGAGTGGGAGTCCCGCTGTCCCCAGGTGGGCACCTGCGATTGCGTTCAACATCGAACCCGAAATCGATGGAGGATACAACCATGCAGGAATGGACAACCGAGTGCGACGTGGTCGTGATCGGCTCCGGTGGCGGCGCTCTGACCGGCGCATACACCGCTGCATCACAGGGGCTGAGCACGATCGTCCTGGAGAAGACCGGACTCTTCGGCGGCACCTCCTCGTACTCCGGAGCCTCCATCTGGCTGCCCGGAACGCAGGTCCAGGAGCGCGCCGGCCTGCAGGACTCGACCGAGAACGCCCGCACCTACCTGCGGAACCTGCTCGGCGACACCGAGAGTGTGCGGCAGGACGCGTACGTCGACACCGCACCCGCGGTCGTGGCAGCGCTCGAGAAGGACCCGAACATCGAGTTCGAGTACCGCGCCTTCCCGGACTACTACAAGGCCGAGGGCCGGATGGACGCGGGCCGCTCCATCAATCCCCTCGACCTGGACCCCGCCGACATCGGTGACCTCGCCGACAAGATCCGCCCCGAACTGGACCAGGACCGTACCGGCCAGGGCCACGCGCCCGGCAAGCTCATCGGCGGTCGCGCGCTGATCGGTCGCCTGCTCGCCGCCGTGCAGGGCACCGGCAATGCCGAGCTGCGCACCGACACCGCCCTCACCGAACTGGTGGTCGAGGACGGCCGCGTCGTCGGCGTCGTCGCCGAGACCAACGGCGAGCAGATCCGTATCAAGGCCGACCGTGGCGTGCTGATGGCGGCCGGCGGCATCGAGGGCAGCGCCGAGATGCGCGCGCAGGCCGGCACCCCCGGCAAGGCGGACTGGAGCATGGGTCCGTTCGGCGCCAACACCGGCACCGCGATCGCGGCCGGTGTCGCGGTCGGCGGCGCCACCGCGCTGCTGGACCAGGCCTGGTTCTGCCCCGGCGTCGCACAGCCCGACGGCTCGGCCGCGTTCATGGTCGGCGTCCGCGGCGGACTCGTCGTCGACGCGCAGGGCGAGCGCTACCTCAACGAGTCGCTGCCGTACGACCAGTTCGGGCGCGCGATGGCCGCGCGGGACGCGTCGGTGTCGGCGGTCCCGTCGTACATGATCTTCGACTCCCGCGAGGGTGGCGGCCTGCCCGCGATCAGCATCCCGAACACCCCGCCCGCCACGCATCTCGAGGCCGGCACGTGGGTCCAGGCCGACACCATCGAGGGCCTCGCCGAGAAGACGGGCCTGCCCGCCGACGCGCTGCGCGGCACCGTCGAGCAGTTCAACGACTACGCAAAGCACGGCGTGGACGAACAGTTCCACCGCGGCGAGGACCCGTACGACGCGTTCTTCTGCCCGCCCAACGGTGGCCCCAACAACGCCCTGACGGCGATCGAGAACGGCCCGTTCTACGCCGCGCAGATCGTGCTGAGCGATCTCGGCACCAAGGGCGGCCTGGTCACCGACGCCGACGCCCGTGTCCTCACCGCCGACGGCACCCCCGTCGAGGGCCTGTACGCGGCCGGCAACACCAGCGCCTCGGTCAGTGGCGCGTTCTACCCGGGTCCGGGCGTGCCGCTCGGCACCGCGATGGTGTTCTCGTACCGTGCCGTCCAGAACATGCTGGGCAACTGAACAATTCGGCCCTGAGGTGACCCGGTCCCGCTAGACCAGGTTGTCCTCGACCGGCAACCCGAACGCGCCCCTGCCATACATGGCGAGGGCGCGTTCGGCGTCGTTGGCCACGTGCACACTGCCGGCGTGGGCGTCGCGCCACGCGCGTTCGATCGGATTGCCGCGGGTCAGCGAGTTGCCACCGGCCGTCTTGAACAACAGGTCGATCGCCTCGAGCGCCCGCTCGGTGCCGCGGACCTGATCGCGGCGGACACGCAGCCGCATGCTCATCGGCAGCGGCTCCCCCGCCTCCGCGAGCTCGAGCAACTCACGGATGTTGCGGTCCATCTGCAGGATCGCCGCGTCGATCTCCGACGAGGCCCGCGCGACGGCGACCTGGGCGAACTGGTCCTCGGCGAACCGGCCGCCACCGAGGCTCAGCCGGACCCGGTCGCGCATCGCCGACAGGTACGTCTCGTAGCAGCCCGCGACGGTGCCGATCACCGGCGCGGCGACCGTACTGGTGAAGATCGCCGCGAACGGCAGCTTGAACAGCGGCGCGGCGTTGACCTTGTGCCCGGGAGCACGCAGCTGTGCCGCCTCGTAGTTGCGCAGCGTCCGATGCTCGGGCACGAACGCCTTCTCCACCGTGATCTCGTTGCTCGCGGTTCCGCGCAGACCGACGACGTCCCACACGTCCTTGATCCGGTAGTCGGTCCGCGGCACCACGACGGTCATGAAGTCGACCGGCCGCCCCTCGGCACCGACGACCAACGCGCCCAGGAGCGCCCACGACGCGTGGTCGCAGCCGGACGAGAACCGCCAACTCCCCGACAGCTCGAAGCCGCCCTCCACCGGGATCAGCTCTCCGACCGGCGCATACGCGGACGACACGAGGGTGGTGCTGTCCTGGCCCCACACCTCGTCCTGGACGCGGACGTCGAACAGTCCCAGATGCCACGGGTGCACCCCCAGCACCGATGTCACCCACCCGGTGGACCCGCACACGCCGGAGATGGCCCGCACCACTTCGTAGAACTCGACCGGGCTGCACTCGGTTCCGCCGTAGCGTGCCGGCTGCAGCATCCGGAAGACGCCGGCGGCCGTCAGGTCGCGGATCGACTGGTCGGACACGCGGCGCGATTCGTCGACAGTCTGTGCGCGCTCGGCGATGGCGGGCAGCAACTCGCGAACCGACCGCAGAACCTCGTGGGTCATGGGGTGCTCCTCGACGACCCCGGGCGGGATCGTATGTCGGGACAGGGGGTACCCGCATGGTAGGGCGAGATTCCTCACGTCCGTTTCGCGGGGAGTCTCGATTGCGGGTTCCCGGCGGCCTCGAGGCCTCCGCTCCCGGACGGTCCCGGCCAGTGGGACTCCCGGATGCCGGGTGATCCGTCTCACCTAGCGTGACCCTCAATGCCACAGGTGCATCGTCCGCCAGGAACCGATGCCCCCGCGGCCAGCGCTCGACTTTCGAACGCGTCTGAACTCGAATTGCATTTCCCTGAAAGGACGGACGAAGTGACCCTCAATCAGTCCGAAGAAGCCGAAGTCCGCGAGATCGTCGCGGGTGCCGCCCCTACGAGCTTCGCCCGTGGCTGGCACTGCCTGGGCCTGTCCGAGTCGTTCAAGGACGGAAAGCCGCACTCGGTCCATGCATTCGGCACCAAGCTGGTCGTGTTCGCCGACAGCAAGGGCGAGCTGAACATCCTCGACGCGTACTGCCGTCACATGGGTGGCGACCTCAGCCAGGGCGAGATCAAGGGCGACTCCGTCGCGTGCCCGTTCCACGACTGGCGCTGGAACGGCAAGGGCCGTTGCACCGACATCCCCTACGCCCGCCGTGTCCCCCCGGTCGCCAAGACCCGCGCGTGGCACACCCTCGACCAGGACGGCATGCTGTTCGTCTGGCACGACCCCGAGGGCAAGGCTCCGACCGACGAGGACATGTACATCCCGCGGATCGAGGGCGCGCTGAGCGACGAGTGGTCCGACTGGGTCTGGTACACCACCGAGGTCGACACCAACTGCCGCGAGATCGTCGACAACATCGTCGACATGGCGCACTTCTTCTACGTGCACTACTCGTTCCCCACGTTCTTCAAGAACGTCTTCGAGGGACAGGTCGCGAGCCAGTTCATGCGTGGCCAGGCCCGTGAGGACATGCGCCCGCACGCGAGCGGTCAGCCGAAGATGCTGGGCAGCCGCTCCGACGCGTCGTACTTCGGTCCGTCGTTCATGATCGACGACCTGACCTACCAGTACGAGGGCTACGACGTCGACTCCGTGCTCATCAACTGCCACTACCCGGTCAGCCCGGACAAGTTCGTGCTGATGTACGGCATCATCGTCAAGAAGTCGGACCGCTTCCAGGGCGCAGCCGCCGATGAGATGGCCAAGGGCTTCGGCACGTTCATCGCCAAGGGCTTCGAGCAGGACATCGAGATCTGGAAGAACAAGACCCGCATCGAGAACCCGCTCCTCTGCGAGGAGGACGGCCCGGTCTACCAGCTGCGCCGCTGGTACGACCAGTTCTACGTCGATCGCGCGGACGTGCAGCCCGAGATGGTCGAGCGTTTCGAGCACGAGATGGACACCACCAAGGCCGTCGCGGCGTGGCGCAAGGAAGTCGAGGCGAACATCGAGGAGAAGGCCCGCGAGAATGCAGCCGCTGGAGTGTGACCGCTGCGGGGCCTGCGTACAGGTCCAGAAGCACAGCTGGGAGCACACCGCGGTGCAGTGGAACGAGGCCGCCCAGACGGCGTGCCAGGAGATCCACGACTGGGTGGGCCGGGAGGGCCGCCCGGGTGCACCGGTCATGCGATGCGAGGCGCTGAGCGCGGCGATCCAGGTCGCCGCGCTCGACGGCCGGCTCGCGATCACCGACGAGTCTCCCG
This sequence comes from Prescottella sp. GW823-FHT02E09, assembly GCF_058797375.1. Classification (NCBI taxonomy): domain Bacteria; kingdom Bacillati; phylum Actinomycetota; class Actinomycetes; order Mycobacteriales; family Nocardiaceae; genus Rhodococcus; species Prescottella sp. GW823-FHT02E09. Next base: position 86,835 of record NZ_JBXAJP010000011.1, on the reverse strand, counting down.
TGCCCACCCCGCAGATCGCCGACCACTGACGCGGCCGTCTCTCGACGTCATCTTTCTCGACGAAAAGGATCTTCCATGATCGACAAGAACCAGTACGGTCCGTGGGCCGTCATCGCCGGCGGCTCCGAGGGTGTCGGCGCCGGTTTCGCCGACGAGCTGGCGCAGGCCGGCCTGAACCTCGTGCTCATCGCCCGCAAGCCGGGCCCGCTCGAGGAGACCGCGGAGAAGGTCCGCTCGCACGGTGTCGAGGTTCGTACCCTCGCGCTGGATCTGCTCGCCGACGACGCGATGGACCAGATCCGCAAGGTCACCGACGACGTCGAGGTGGGCCTGCTGATCTTCAACGCCGGCGCCAACAGCTACGGCCACGAGTTCGTCACGGGCGATCTCGACGGGTTCAACCGGGTGATCAACCTCAACATCACCAAGCAGCTCGAACTGTCGCACCACTTCGGCGCGAAGATGAAGGACCGCGAGCGCGGCGGCATCATGCTGCTCGGCTCGCTCGCCGGCTACATGGGCTCCGAGCACCAGAGCATCTACGCGTCCGCGAAGGCGTTCAGCCGCGTGTTCGCCGAGAGCCTGTGGCTCGAACTGGCACCGTTCAACGTCCATGTGGTGGAGTTCATCCTGGGCGTCACCCGCACGCCCGCGATGATCCGCGCCGGACTGAACTTCGATATCCCCGGCATGATCGTCCAGGAGCCCGAGGACGCGGCCCGCGAGGGGCTCGAGCATCTGGCCGACGGCCCCGTGTGGGTCGCCGGCGGCAACTACGAGGCCGCGCAGAAGCGCAGCGGCTTCCCCCGCGACAAGATGGTCAGGGGCGCGGCCGAGGCGATGCGCAAGCTGCTCAACCGCAAGTAGAAGTTCGTCTCGACCAGCTGTGGCTGCGACCGGAAGGTCGCAGCCACAGCTGTATTCGCACCTGCTGGTTCACCTGGTTCGGAAGGAACGTCGATGGATCTGGAGATTCTGCTGGCCGAGCGAGAGATCGCCCGCGCCGTCACCCGCTTCGCCCGCGCGATGGACGACCGCGACTGGCCTGTCCTGCACGAGATCATGCTTCCCGACGCCACCGCCGAGCTCGGCACCGGGACGCTGCAGGGGCCCGGCGAGGTGGAGGCGTCGATCCGCTCCTTCCTGGACGACTGCGGTCCCACCCAGCACCTGCTGGGCAACATGCTCGTCGACGTGGACCTCGAGGCCGGCACCGCCACCAGCCGGACCTACGTCAGCGACATGCACCTCGGGGTCGGCGACCGGCGGGGCCTGAGCTTCTCCACCCTCGGTGACTATCACGACGAGTGGCGTCTGACCGAGGGCTCGTGGCGAATGAGCCACCGCACCAAGCACATGCGGGGAACCCTGGGCGACATCGGTGTCCTCGGCGCCGGGCCCGGCCACTGGGACGGCGGGCGATCGCCCGTGGACCCGCGTACCGCGGCCGCGGACATCGAGGCGATCAAGCAGCTCAAGGCCGGCTACTTCCGGCTCATGGACACCAAGGACTGGGCCGGCCTGGCCGCGGTCTTCACACCCGACGCCGAAATCGACATGACCGAAACCGGCGGTGGGATCACGCATTCCGTCGACGAGTACATGCCGTTCCTGCGAGCGAGCATCGAGAACGTCGCGACCGTCCACCACGGCCACACCCCCGAGATCACCCTCACCTCCCCCACCACCGCAACCGGGACGTGGGCGATGGAGGACAAGCTGTGGTGGCCCGACGGCGCCCCGGTGCGCAGCCTCCACGGCTACGGGCACTACGTCGAGGAGTACCGGAAGACGGAGGCGGGCTGGAAGATCGGTGCGATGCGCCTGACCCGGCTGCGTACCGACACGGCGTAGAGCCAGTCGTCAGACCGAATTGTCCGATACCGTTTCGGCGGGTGGGTGGGAGGCCTGCCACAACGGGGAGGAACGCGCATGTCGAGGAATTGGGCCGCCGCACTGGGGATCGTCGGACTGTTGGGCACTGCGGCGTGCGGAACCACGGAGGCGGTTCCGTCGGCAGACCCGACCGTCGCCCGAGCGGACCTGTTACCGGACGCGTCGGAGCTTCCCCCGAGAGCCGTGGTCGAGCGACTGGTCGGCGAGGAGCAGATGGTCCTCAGCCTGAAACTCGACGCGCCGAGCACGGGCGACGGGCTCGACACGACCCGGACGTTCGACCCGCCGGAGTGCGAGGACCAGGACGGATACTCGGACGGGGCCCGCATCGGCCTGATCGAGGGCGGCTCCGCGGCCGGCGCCCTCCTCGGGGACGAACGCGGCTACATCATGCTGGTCAGCGAGACGGACATGGACGTGTCCCGGGTGGCGGACGCGCACACCGGGTCGTGTTCGACCTACACCGTCACCGCGACCGGCAGGGACTTCACCTCGCGCCGCACGGTCCACACCGAGCGACTCGACCTGCCGCCGGCGCTCGCGTCGGAGGACGCCGTCGTCCTGTCCGAGGTCACCGACCCCGACAACCCGAACTGGACCGACGACGAAATACTCCTGGGATACGCGGCCGTCGACGGATACACGGTGATGGTCCTCGGATACCAGGGCAAGGACTTTCGCGCCGAGTTCGGCGACGTCTTCACGCGGGTCGTCGAGAAGGTTCGCCGACTGTCCTGACGCTACTACCGGGCCGGTTCCCGGAGCCGATCCAGCAACGCCATCGCGTCGAACGGCGCGTAGCCCTTCATGTCGTTGTCGAAGTAGACGAACGCGTCCCGGCCGTCCCGCTGCCACCCGCGTACCTTGTCGGCCCACCCGTCGAGGGCCTCGTCGGTGTAGCCGCTCGCGTACAACTCGGCGTCACCGTGCAACCGGGTGTACGCGAAGTCGGCGGTCGGCTCGTCGATCCGCGGGTACCTCCCGGCCGTGTCGGCGAGAACCAGGGCGACGCCGTGAGCGCGGGCGATCGAGACCACCTCGGGCACGGCGAAACTCGCGTGCCGCACCTCGAGCGCGTGCCGGACGGGACGGTCGGCGTCGGTGACCGCGAGGACCCGGTCGTCGGAAAGCTTGTCGTCGCGGCGCTCGGCGAGGTCGCACGCCGCGGTCGTGGTCCGCGGCAGCAGCGCGAGAAACGCGTCGAGCCGGTCGGCGTCGAACTGCATGTTCGGAGGCAGCTGCCACAGGATGGGGCCGAGCTTGTCGCGCAGGGCCAGGATCCCCGCCGCGAAGAAGTTGGCGAGCGGTATCTCGACGTCCAGCAGCCGGCGCACATGCGTGACGTAGCGGCCACCCTTGACCGCGAACACGAAGCCGTCCGGCGTCTCGTCCCGCCACTTCGCGAAGCTGGACGGCTTCTGCAACGCGTAGAACGATCCGTTGATCTCGATCGACGTCAGGTGCCCGGAGGCGTACGCCAACTCCTCGCGATGCACGAGTCCCTCGGGATAGAAGCCGCCGCGCCACCCCGGGTACACCCACCCGGAGATCCCCACACGGACGTCCGCCATGCCGCCGGAGTGTAGACCGGTCGGACGACACCCGCCGCCCGGTTCTGCGGAACACGGGGACACATGTCGGCACGGCGGAGTACCTTCAGTTGCTCGATCCATTACTTTTGGGGGTTTTCTCGATGTTCGGTTCCGATCCGACGTGCGCACCGACGCGCAGGCTTCGACGCGGGGTGCTCGGCCTGTCGTTCGCTGCACTGGTGGCGCTGCCGCTGGCCGGCGAGGCGGCGGCGGCGCCGGGAAGCACCGGCGGCGCCGACGATTCCGGCAGTTTGGGCAGTCTCGGTAGCGCCGGTAGCTCGGGGAGCATCGACGTCACCGGGAGCCTCGGCAGCACCACCGGCAGCGGGGCGGACGGGGGCAGCGTCAGCGCCGGATCGGTGATCCCCGGCCCGCTCCAGAACGAGCGCCCGCCGCTGCCACCGCTGCGTGACGACATCACCGTCGCCGCCATCGTGGGCGAGGAGCAGAAGACTGCGCAGATGGTCCGCTTCACGGTGGCCTCGCCCGCGCTGCGCCGCGAGGTCGGTGTGGAAGTGCTTCTCCCGAAGGACAATTCGGTGCCACGACCGTCGATCTACGCGCTCGAGGGCGTCGACGCGGGTGAGGACACCAGCGGGTGGGCCACCATCGGCGGGGCCCCGGCGTTCTTCGCGGACAAGAACGTCAACGTCGTGATGATCAACGGCGGCGTGTCCGGCCTGTACACCGACTGGGACCGAGCCGATGCGGGTGTCGGCCTGCACAAGTGGGAAACGTTCATCACGCAGGAACTGCCGCCGCTGCTGGATGCGCGACTGCACACCAACGGCGACAAGTCGCTGCTCGGCATCTCCATGGGCTCGCAGGGCGCGATGATGCTCGCGCACCGCAATCCCGGGATGTACCGCGGCATCGCGGTGTTCAGCGGGTGTTACTCGACGACGGACGACCTGGGCCGGATCAGCGTGCAGGCGACGGTGTCGTCGCGCGGCGGCGACCCGGGCAACCTGTGGGGCGAGGTCGGCGGCCCGGGCTGGGTCGCCCACGACACGGTGCGCAACGCCGAGGCACTGCGCGGCATGGACATCTACGTCTCCGTCGCGTCGGGCGTCCCGGGCAAGTACGAGGATCCGGCCGCGTCGGACTTCCTCGACCGGGTCTTCATCGGTGGCCCGATGGAACTCATGGCGAACGCCTGCACCCGCCGTCTCGATGTCGCGCTCGACGAGCTGGAGATTCCCGCCACCTTCGACTACGAGGCGATCGGCATTCACGGGTGGAACTACTGGCGGGACCGGTTGCCCAAGGCCTGGCCGACGCTGGCGCGCTCGCTCGACCTGCCCGCCTGACACCGGACCGTCGAACGACGAAAGGGCCCCGCACGGACGAATCCGTGTGGGGCCCTTCCCGTCTCTTCCGGACGATCACGCCTTGGGGATGAACGCCTTCAGCGGCTCCGAGGCCGACCAGTCGTGGCCCCAGTAGCTGTCCGCCGTGATCTCCTCGGCGGTGTAGAAGGTCTCGTCGACCAGCATGCCCTCGGTACCGAACTCGAGGTCCCAGCCGCCGGGCGCACGCACGTAGAACGACACCATCTTGTCGTTCGTGTGCCGCCCCAGCGTCGAGGAGATCGTGAAGCCGAGCTTGGAGACGCGATCCAGCGCCTGGCCCACGGCGTCGAGCGTCGTGGCCTCGGTCATGAGGTGGACCATGCCGGGCTCGTCGGTCGGCGGCGCCGGGCACAGCGCGAGGCTGTGGTGACGCTCGTTGACGCCGAGGAAGCGGACACGCGAGATGCCGTCCGCGAGCCGGATGGCGCCGCGCGGCAGGAAGCCGAGTACCTCGGTGTAGAACGCGTACGACTCAGCGAACTTCGCGGTCGGCAGCACGACGTGACCGAGGCCCTGCGTGCCGGTGACCCACTGGCCGCCGTGCGGCGTCACGACCGGGCTGTGGTCGAGAACCGGCCCGAAGAACACCTCGACGCGGGTGCCGGCCGGGTCGTCGAACGCGATGACCTTCTCGGCGTCGCGGTAGGTCGACTCCTCGTGAGAGAGAACCTCGACCTCGATGCCGGCCTTCTCCACAGCTTCCTGGACGCGCTGCAGAGCGAACTCGTCACGCACCTCCCAGCCGACCGCGAGAGCCTTGTCGGACTCGCCCGGCAGGACGGCCAGGCGCGAGCGGCGCTCGTCGACCCGCAGGTAGAGGCCGTCCGCCTCGGGCCCGGAGCCCACCGCCATGCCGAGACCGTCGACGAGCAGTTCGCGCCAACGGGCGATGTCCTGAGTCTGGATCCTGAGGTAACCGAGACCCCGAATTTCCGTCATATCAATCCGTCCCTAAGGAATACAGGTGGTTTCGAACTAGATCATCGAGCGGTGGACGCCCTGCGGCTCACCGCCGAGCTGCGTCAGTGCCGAGGCGTGGTTGATCGAGCCGGGCACGTGGATCGCGTGGGTCAGACCGACGTGCGCGTCACGCCAGAATCGCTGCAGCGGCAGCGTCACCTTCATCGCACCGCCGCCGGCGCGAGCGAAGATCTCGTCCAGGGCACTCACGGCACGCCACGCGGCGTTGGTCTGGGTGCGGCGACCGACGGCGCGCTCCTCGAAGGTGACCTCCTGGCCCTTCTCGGTCTTGTCCCAGAAGCGGTCGACGGTCTCGAGGATCGCGACGCGCGAAGCGTTGATCTCGTCGGCGGCCTGGCCGATGGCGTAGAGGACGTACGGGTCCTCCTTGATCGGGACACCGGTCACCGCGACGCGCTCCTTCTGCGCGGCGATGTACAGGGCGAGACCGCCCTCGCACATGCCGATCAGCGACGAGGAGATGCCGAGCGGGAAGATGCACGAGAACGGGAACTTGTACAGGGTCTCGTCGCGGCCGGCGTGCTTGGCGCCGTTGCCGCTGAGGACGATCTCGGAGTCGATCGTGCGGTACTCGGGGATGAAGGCGTCCTTGACGGTGAAATCCTTCGAACCGGTGCCACGCAGGCCGACGACGTTCCAGCTCTCGTGGTCGACGGTGTAGTCGGCCTTCGGAACCAGCACGTGCAGGATCTTGCCGGTCGGGACACCCTTCTGGTCACCGACGAGGGCACCGATCATGACCCACTCGCAGTGGTCGTTGCCGGTGGAGAACGACCAGCGGCCGTTCAGGATGTAGCCGCCGTCGACGGGCACCGCGACACCCATGGGGGCGTAGGGCGACGCGATCCAGGTGTCGACGTCCTCGCCCCAGACCTCGTGCTGCGCCTTGGGATCGAAGAAGGCCATCTCCCACGGGTGCACGCCGACGATGCCGGAGACCCAGCCGGTGGAGCCGTCGACGGCGCCGAGGGCCATCGCCGTCTCGGCGAACTCGCGCGGGTGCGCCTCCAGGCCGCCGAACTCCTTCGGCTGCAGCATCCGGATGACGCCGGCGTCGCGAACACGCTTGGCGTTGCCGTCCGAGAGGCGCATGAGCTTCTCGCCCTCGATGCCGCCTTCACGGATCTCGTCCGCGAACTGCATGATGTTGTCCAAAACCTGACCCATAGCTATCAGCTCTCTCTCTGCGATCCCACGGCGACGCGGGTCAATTCTTAGCGGCAGACCGATTGCGGTCTAGAGCAATTGGTCTACCCGTCCTCCGGCAAGCACGGGCGACCGGCCTCGACAAAATCTCGGTTCGGGGCGCCGTGGCGCTTGGCATGCGCGGCGGCATGCGCGAGGAAGCTGGGACGGGCACCGGCGACGAAGGAGTCGACCGAAGTGTCCGGTGTGCCGCACCGATGCGTCGGACGGTGCCTGCGAACATGGCGCCCTCCTGGTGCGGATCGGGACCAACGCCTGCGATTGCGCTGATCGTGTGGTTGGAACGGTCCCAGGAATCGATCCGGGAGATCAAAACACCTCCCGCTCAGCGGGACTGGAATTCGGCCACGTCAGAGCCTGTTTCCCAGTCCCGCTGAATGAGCGTTTCGGGGGACTTTCGGACTACTTCGCGCCGGGACCGTCGACCCGCTGGACGCCGTGGTCGGCGACGTGGTTCGCGGCGACGTAGCCGAACACCATCGAGGGCCCGATCGTCGCGCCGGCACCGGCGTACTCGTTGCCCATGACGGATGCGGACGTGTTGCCGGTCGCGTACAGGCCGTCGATGATCGAGCCGTCCTCGCGCAGCACGCGAGCCTCGGCGTCGGTGACCAGACCGCCCTTGGTGCCCAGGTCGCCGGCCTCGATGCGGATCGCGTAGAAGGGCCCCTTGACGATCTCGTCCATCGCCGGGTTCTTCATCGTCGGATCGCCGTAGTACTGGTCGTACGCGCTGTCGCCGCGACCGAACTCCTCGTCCTTACCGGTGCGGGCGTAGCCGTTGAACCGGTCGACGGTCTCGAGCAGGTTCTGCGGCGGGATACCGACCTTCTCGGCCAGCTCGCTCAGCGAGTTCGCCTTGTGCACGATGCCCTTGTCGTAGAAGCCCTGCGGGAACGGAGCACCCGGAAGGACCTGCGCGAACGGGTACCGCGAACGAGCCTTGCTGTCCATGATGAAGTACGCCGGGACGTGTCCACCGTCGAGCTGGTCGTGCACGAAGTTCACGTACGGCGACGACTCGTTGGTGAAGCGCTTGCCGTCCTGGTTGACGATGACGGCCGGCGGGATGGACCGCTCGGACACCAGCGGGATCACCGCACCCATCGGGTGCATGACCGACGGCATCCACCACGCGTCGTCCATGAGGTCGACGGCCGCACCCAGCTTCTGGCCCGCGAGGATGCCGTCACCGACGTTCTCGCGCGCACCGGCGCTGATGTTCTCCACACCGTTCTCGGGCAGGTACTGCGCGCGCATCTCGTTGTTGTGGTCGAATCCGCCGCTGGCGAGCAGGACACCCTTGCGGGCGCCGATACGCACGAGCTTGCCCTCGCGCTCCGCGGTGATGCCGACGACGGCACCCTTCGAATCGACGATGAGTTCCTTCATCGACGTCTGCAGCCACAGCGGGACGCCGGCGTCCTTGAGCGCCATGCGCATGCGGGCGACGAGCGCGCGGCCACCGGTCGCCATGTGGCGGCGGCGGATGACGTTCGACGACACACGCCATGCGGCGACGAGCGATGCCCGACGTCCGCGCCACGTGCGCTTGACCATCGCCAGGTCGCGGTAGTCCTTCGACGTGATCCACAGACCCAGCGGGCCCTTGAGGCTGTTGGGACGCTGGTACTTCTCGTCCTCGCCGAGCTTGCGGGTGTCGAACGGCGTGCACTCGGTGGTGCGGCCGAGGGGGCGTCCGCCCTCCTCCTCGGGGTGGTAGTCCGAGTAGCCCTTGACCCAGTAGAACTCGATGTGCGGGCTGCGCTCGAGCAGTTCCATCATCGGCGGACCGTTGTCGACGTAGGCGTCGAGACGCTCGGCCGACACCTTGCCGTCGGTGACGACGTCGAGGTAGCGACGGACCGACTCGCGGGAGTCGCCGGCGCCCTTGCGGATCAGCGCGGGCGCGTTGGGGACCCAGATGCCGCCACCGGAGATCGCGGTGGAGCCGCCGTAGGTCTTGCCCTTGTCGATGATCAGGGCCGACATGCCGCGGTCCGCCGCAGTGATGCCGGCGGCCATGCCACCGCCGCCGCTACCGACGATCAGGAAATCGACGACCGTGTCGAACTTCTCGGTACCGACCTTCTTGTCTGCCATGGGGTTTCGCCTACTTTTCGTCGCGCCGCAGGAAAGCCAGGACCGTGGAGACCCACGCGTCGCGCGCCTCGATCATGGTCCAGTGGCCGCAGTTGGGGAACACGTGGAATTCCGCGTTCGGGATGTCGCGCATCGGCAGCAGGCCCATGTCGACCGGGCTCACGCGGTCGTCACGACCCCAGGTGAGCAGCGTCGGGGCCTTGATCTTGCCGAACTGCGCCCAGTACGGGGTGCCGTCGGCCTGCGCGTTCGCGGCAGCCATCGCCGCGAACGCCTTGGAGCTGTACATCCGGCGGGCGATCTCGAGGGTCTTGGGCTCGGTGGCGAGCTCCCAGCGCTCCTCGATGAGCTGCTCGGTCACGATCGCGGGGTCGTAGACCATGGACTGCAGCCAGCGGATGAGGCCCTCGCGGGTCGGGTTGTCCGTGAACTCCATGAGCAGCTTGATGCCCTCGCCGGGGTTGGACGAGAGGACGTTCTTGCCCATGCCGCCGATCGAGACCAGCTTGTTGACGCGCTCGGGCTGGGCGATCGCGATACGGGTGGCGACGACGCCGCCCATCGAGTTGCCGATCATGTCGACGGCGCCGAGTCCGAGCCCGTCGAGGAAGGTCGGCACGGCGTTGATCGCCTCGACCATCGGGTGGCCGTCACACGGGTCGGACACACCGAACCCGGGGAACTCGAGCACGTAGCAGTGGAAGTGCTCTGCGAAGTCCGCGAGGACACCTCGGTAGTTGCGCCAACCGGTGACACCCGGACCCGAGCCGTGCAGCAGCAGCAGCGGCGGGCCGTCGCCGGCCTCGTGGTAGCGGAGCACACCCTGGTCGGTGTTCAACTCCCTCAGAGTTGCCTCGTAGCTCAAGTCAGCAGTCATCGTCGCCTCTGTCCCTCACGTGTCATCCGGGTCACAGCCCATTCGGGTGGCAGGCTGCCAGCCCGCGGCGAAGTGGGCCATATCGCATCCCGATGAGCGAGACCATCGCCCGCATGAATGCGCCCGTCAGGGGTGGTTCCGCTGATTGAGACAGCAGTTCAGGACCGCGAACGTGCCGCCATACGCTCGCAATCATCAACTTCGGCGCGCTCGGCGCCGATCGATCACACCGAATCGGAGGTGGCCCCATGCCCACAGAGGTGATTGCACACGAGAGCTCGGTGGGAGCGCCGACTCCGGCCGACATGCGACGGGTCATGGGCCAGTTCGCGACCGGCGTGACGATCGTGACCGGTCTCGACGACGACGGGCCGGTCGGGTTCGCCTGCCAGTCGTTCGCGTCCGTGTCGCTGGAGCCGCCGCTGATCCTGATCTGCGCGGACCACCGGGGCCGGGCGTGGCCGCGGATCCGCGAGACCGGCCGCTTCTGCGTCAACGTCCTGCACGAGGAGCAGTCCGATCTGTGCTCCCGCTTCGGTTCGAGCCGGGGCCGCAAGTACGAGGACCTCGACTGGGAGGTGTCGCGGTGGAACACGCCGTCGCTGCCGGGCGTCCTGATGCGGGTCCACGCCGAGGTCGAGAACGTGCACGTCGCCGGCGACCACGACGTCATCATCGCCCGCGTCCTCGAACTGGACACCGTGTGCGAGGAGCGCCCGATGGTGTTCTTCCGCGGCCAGTTCGGCATCGAGGGCCCCGCCCCGATCGCGGTGCCCGATCCCGCGCGGGCAGCGAGCTAGTACCGAACGACGAACGGGAACCGAGGGCTCGGATCGTGATCCGATGCGAGCCGTCGGTTCCCGTTCGCCTGTCGCAGGTTCCCGGTTCCTGGATCCCGCTAGATCCACTGTCCGCTCTGGATGGACAGCAGGCGGTCCATCGCGTCGGCGGACCAGGTGTTCGCGGGTGTCTCCGGTGTGCGGCGGCCACGACGGGGCGTGCCGAGTTCGGGGTAGAGCGTGCGCGACACCTCGCGGGCCGCGTCGACCACGAGCGGTGCGACGCGCTCGAGTTGCGCGGTGCGCGCATCGCCGCACAGCGAGATGCCGGCGACGGGGCCGTCGTGACCGCGGATCGCGACCCCGACGCATGCCACGCCGCGAACGGATTCGCCGCGCTCGAAGGCGAGACCGCGCCGCTGCCGGATGCGGTTGAGTTCCTGGTGCAGCGTCGGGATGTCGGTGATCGTGCGGTCGGTGCAGCGACTCAGACGTGCCTCGTACAGGCTGTCGACCCGCTCGGGGTCGAGCCACGCCAGCATCGACTTGCCCCCGGCAGTCGAGTAGGCGGGTCCGCGTCCACCGACGCGAGACGGCAGCGATGCCGCGAAACGCCCGCCGACCTTGTCGAGGTAGACACTCTCGCTCCCGTCGAGAACCGCGAGATGCACGACCATCCCGGTCTGCATGTGCAGTTCGTGGAGCAACGGCGCTGCCGCCGCGCGGATCTCGCTGTGGCCGCCGTCGCCGCCACCGAGTCCGAGTGCGCGCCGGCCCAGGCAGTAGCCGAACGACGCGTGTTCCACCCAATTCAGCCGAACGAGCTGATCGAGGATGCGGTGCACCGTCGAGCGCGGCAGCTGCGTCCGGCACGCCACTTCCTCGAGGGTCAAGCGCGATGAGCGACCGTCGAACGCGTCGAGGATCAGCGTCATCCGTTCGACCATGGACGGCGGAAGATCGCGCCGCGGCGCGGGAGCATCGACCGACTCCTGTGAATCGACGACAGTCATCGACACCTCCAAACAACATCCGCGCCCCTGATCAGCGGGGCGAACCGGTGCAAAACTGAAATCAATTCTGCCAGGCTAGCAGGTTCATCCCGCTGGGCGGGACCGATATCGGTCAATTGTTTGCCCGAAATGGGACATCGACATCATGCCTCGGGCCGTTCGGGCTCGCGCGTGGACCTGTCGGACGCCGACGAACTCCCGGTCAACGGAAACGCTGCGGCGCCCGTCACCGCACTCGGGTAGAACGAAGCGACAATGGCCGATCCAGCAACGGAGCTGTAGGGATGCACATCGGAATCGTCTCCCCCGTCGTGGTGCTGCTCCCCGGCGCCCACTCGGAGTGGGAGCGCAGCGGCGGAATCTCCGACCTCGCCCGGGTGGCCGAGTCCGCGGATCGTCTCGGCTTCCACCACCTGACGTGCAGTGAGCACGTCGCGGTGCCGGTCGCGGTGGCCGAGGCCCGCGGCGGCACGTACTGGGACCCGCTCGCGACGTTCGGCTACCTCGCCGCCCGCACCACCCGGATCCGCCTCGCGACGCAGGTCCTCGTGCTCGGCTACCACCACCCGCTCGAGATCGCCAAGCGCTACGGCACCCTCGACGTGGTGAGCGGCGGACGACTGGTCCTCGGACTCGGCGTGGGGACGCTGAAGGAGGAGTTCGACCTGTTGGGCGCAGCGTTCGAGGACCGCGGTGCCCGCGCCGACGACGCACTCGCCGCGCTGCGCGCCGCGCTGTCCCGCAGCGTGCCCGAGTACCGCGGCACCTACTACGAATTCGACGACCTCGTCGTCGACCCCCACGCCGTCCAGGACCGGGTGCCGCTCTGGATCGGCGGGCGCACGATGCGGTCGCTGCGCCGGGCCACCGAGCACGGCGACGGCTGGGTCCCGTTCGGGCTGGGTGTCGACGAACTCGCGACCATGCTCGGCAAGGTCGACGTCCCGGAGAACTTCGACGTCGTCCTGAGCGCCGGCGCACCCCTCGACCCGCTGGGAGCGCCCGAGCGCACCGTCCGCGCTCTGGAACGTCGACGCGACGCGGGCGCCACGATCGCCAGCGCGTCCATCGCCTCGACGGGCAGCGCGCATTACTGCGAACAACTCGAGGCGCTGCGCGAACTCGGTGACGGCCTCGGCCTCGAGTTCGATCCCGCGCACAGCTGACCCCGCTTCGAGGGACAGCCGTTCCACCCGATTGCCGGACAACACATCTGAAGGAGATCCGATGACCGATACCGCCGCGCTCGTCCAGTCCCTCGTCGAGCGGGTTCAGCTGCTCGAGGACAAACTCGCGATCCAGGAGCTCATCACCGCGTACGGTCCCGCCGTCGACGCCGGTGAGGCCGAGAAGGTCGGCGCGTTGTGGGCCGAGGACGCCGTGTACGACGTCGACGTGCGTCTCATGAACGGCCGCGAGGAGATCATGGAGATGGTCCGCACGCGCCCGCACCAGGACTACATCAAGGGCGGCTGCGGCCACCTGCTCGACCCGGTCAACATCGTGGTCCAGGGCGACACGGCGATCGCGACGTGCCATTCGCAGCTGCTGCGCCGCAACGAGAACGAGGACTCCTTCCGCGTGTGGCGCGTGACCGCCAACCGCTTCGAGCTCGCGAAGATCGACGGAGAGTGGAAGATCCAGCGTCGCACCTCGCGTGTGCTCGACGGCCGCCCCGAGGCAGTCGAGCTGCTCGCCCGCGCCGGCAGCTGACCTCCCGGACGACGAAACGGCCCGCTCCCACGAAGGGAGCGGGCCGTTGGCGTCGGATCGGATTGTCAGTCGGCGGCTTCGAGAGTCGCCTTCGCCCACCGGTAGTCGGCCTTGCCCGCGGGCGACCGGACGACCTCGGAGACCACGACGACGGTGCGCGGCACCTTGTAGCCGGCAATCTGGGTCCGGCAGTGCGCGATCACCTCGTCCTCGTCGAGATCGTCGACACCGTCGCGCGCCGAGATGACCGCCGACACCCGCTGCCCGTACGTGGGATCCGGGATGCCGGCGACGAGCGCGTCGAGCACGTCCGGATGGCTCTTGAGCGCCTCCTCGACCTCCTCGGCGTACACCTTCTCGCCGCCGGTGTTGATGCACGACGATCCACGGCCGAGGACCACGATGGTTCCGTCCGCCTCGACGCGGGCGAGGTCACCGAGCACGGACAGCCGCACACCGTCGACGACCGGGAACGTCGCGGCCGTCTTCTCCGGGTCGCCGAAGTAGCCGAGCGGCACGTGTCCGGCGCGGGCGAGGTAGCCGACGTTGTCCGAACCGGGTTCGATCGTGGAGAAGTCGGTGTCGACCACGCGAGCCTTCGGTGACGGCGGCATCCGCAGCAGGCCGTCGTCGTCCTTCTTGAGTTCGCCGTCGTTGCCGGACTCCGACGAGCCGAACGCGTCCCGCAGGTAGACGTTCGGCAGCAACTTGTTGAGCTTGCCGCGGACGCTGGCGGACCACAGCGCGCCACCGGAACCGATGATCCACAGCGAGCTCAGGTCGAATCGTTCACCGTGCTCCTCGATCGCGTCGGCGAGAGGACGGGCGATGGCGTCGCCGACGACCATCACGGTGTTGATCTTGTGCTGGTCGACCAGTTCGAGCGCCTCGACCGGCACGTACTTGGTCATGAGGACCTGCTTGGAGCCCATGAACATGCAGGTGAACAGCGAGTACGACGCGGCGCCGTGCATGAGAGGTGCGGTGATCAGGTAGGTCATCGCGAACTGGTTCGCGGCCGCGGCAGCGCCGAGCTCGGCGGGCGAGAGGATGGGATCGCCGCCCATGATGGCGCCGCCGGCCAGTGCGGCGTGATAAAAGTCCTCGTGCCGCCACATGACGCCCTTGGGCATGCCGGTGGTGCCGCCGGTGTAGATGACGTAGAGATCGTCGTTGCTGCGCTCCGGGAAATCCCGCTCGGGCGACTGCTCGGCAATCGCCTTGTGGAAATCGACCACCGAGACGTCGGCTGCCGCAGCGGCTTCCGACAGCGCGGTCCCGGAGGGCTCGCCGATGAGCATGATGTGTCGAAGCTCGGCGCACTTGGGCAGGACATCGGCGATGACGTCGGCGAACTCGCCGTCCGCGATGACGGCCTTCAGGTGGGCGTCGTTGTAGAGGTAGGTCAGCTCGGCGTCGACGTAGCGGAAGTTGACGTTGATCGGGACGGCGCGGATCTTGAGGCAGCCGAACAGCGATTCGACGAACTCGATGCTGTTGCGGGCATGCAGGCCGACATGATCGCCGGGCCGCACGCCCTGGGCAGCGAGGTGGTGGGCGATGCGGTTCGCGCCGGCGTCGAACTCGGCGAAGGTCCGCGACTCGTCGCCGCACACGAGCGCGACCTTCTCGGGGACGGCGTCGATGACGGCTTCGGTGAGATCCGCAAGGTTGAGTGACATGGCTGGCCCTTCATGGAGATTCGCACTACGAGCAAGAGTGCGTTCTACCACATAACCCCACCCCGTGTGCGTGACATCACAACACACCGAGTAGAACATATTCCGATATCCCGATCAATAGCCCCGCGAAGAGTCCGGGGCCCACCTCGGCAGATGCCGGATCCCCCGCTGATCTGCGGAAGCAGGGGTCGCGGGTGCGCGATCGAAATGCGGCAGACCCTTGTGCAAAAACTAGAATGAATACTAGTTTGGGACCCATCGCATAGAAGGTAAGGAGCCTGACATGGTGGAATCCCTCAGCTTGGCCGGTCGCACGGCCATCGTCACGGGAGCGGGAGCGGGACTCGGTCGCGCCGAGGCTCTCGCACTCGCCGAGGCCGGAGCAGCGGTGATCGTGAACGACATGGGCTCGGCAGCCCACGACGTCGTGGACGAGATCAAGGCCGCGGGCGGGCAGGGCCTCGCGATTACCGGCGACGTGTCCGACTGGACGCTCGGCGCACGCATGATCGAGGAGGCCGTCGCGAACTTCGGTTCGATGGACATCCTCGTCAACAACGCCGGCATCCTGCGCGACAAGATGATCTTCAACCTGTCCGAGTCCGACTGGGACGACGTGATCCGCGTGCACCTCAAGGGCCACGCCGCGACGTCGCACGCCGCTGCGGTGCACTGGCGCCAGGCGAGCAAGGACGCCGGCGGCCCGATCTACGGTCGCGTCGTCAACACCTCGTCCGAGGCGTTCCTGTTCGGCTCCGCAGGACAGCCCAACTACTCGGCCGCCAAGGCCGGCATCACCGCGCTGACGTTGTCCACCGCGGCGGGCCTGTCCCGCTACGGCGTGCGCGCCAACGCGATCTGCCCGCGCGCCCGGACGGCGATGACGGCCGAGGCCTTCGGCACCGAGAACAACACCGGCGCACAGGGTCTGGATCCTCTGGCGCCCGAGCGCGTCGCCACCCTGGTCCGCTACCTCGCCTCCCCCGCGTCGGACGAGATCAACGGCCAGGTGTTCGTGGTCTACGGCAAGATGGTTGCACTCATGGCCGCACCGCAGGTCGAGAACCGTTTCGACGCGGCCGGTTCCGAGTTCTCGGTCGAGGAACTCGCCGGACAGCTCACGCCGTACTTCTCGGGCCGCGGCCCGTACGAGACCTACGCCGCCTACAGCGTCGCGGGTCTCGAGAAGATCGCGCTGGCCACCGACACGCCCGCCGGCGTCTGATCCGGGACGGGGTTCGCCATGAGGCTGCAGGACAAGGTCGCGATCGTCACCGGTGGCGCGGGCGGTATCGGCCGCGCGATCACCCGCGTCTTCTCCCGCGAGGGCGCGAAGGTGCTGTTCGTCGACATCAGCGATGACAACGGCTTCGCGCTCGAGAAGGAGATCACGGACGCCGGGGGCGAGGCGAAATTCCTCAACGTCGACATCTCGCAGCCGGATTCGGCGGCGGCGATCCGCGACGCGGCGGTCGCCGCGTTCGGTCGCATCGACGTGCTGGTGAACAACGCGCACGCGTCGCGGCAGGCGCCGCTGCTGGAGCAGACCCAGGAGATGTTCGACATCTCGTTCGGCACGGGCTTCTATCCGACGGTCCACCTGATGCAGGCCTGCCACTCGGAGCTGAAGAAGACGCAGGGCTCGATCATCAACTTCGGGTCCAGTTCCGGTCTCGAGGGTATGCCGACGCAGACGTCGTACGCGGCCGCGAAGGAGGCCATCCGCGGCGTCAGCCGGGTAGCCGCCAACGAATGGGCCGCGGACCAGATCCGCGTCAACGTGCTCTGCCCGTTCGCGGCGACCGAGGGAGTCGTGGCCTGGCAGAAGGCATTTCCCGAGCGCGCGGCCGCGTCGGTCGCAAAGGTCCCACTGCAGCGGATCGGCGATCCCGAGACCGACATCGCGCCCGTCGCGCTGTTCCTCGCGAGCGACGACTCCAAGTACATGACGGGCCAGACCCTCATGGCGGACGGCGGCAGCCTGAAGCTGCGCTGACCCCGTCCTCGACGACGGGGCTCGGAATGTCGCGGCTGTACCAATTTTCCGGTACCGCCTCGTAGCCCCCTCTGTCGGCGGTATAACCCTGGCAGCTTGCTGTGTGATGCAAGCCACCCAACAAACCGCCGACAGAGGAGTTCCATGACCGATAGCCGGGCGAACAGAGCCGCTGCAACTCGGGGGGTTGCTGATGTCTCACGCCGCCGATTCCTTGCCGGGACGGGCCTGACCGCGGGGGCGTTGCTGCTCTCGTCGATGTCGACGTCCGCCGCCGCCTCCCCCCGCCGAGCCATCGCCGACGGCGACCGGATCCCGGCACTCGTCATCGGCAGTGGTTACGGCGGCGCGGTCGCCGCGCTGCGGCTGACGCAGGCCGGCATCCCCACCCAGATCGTCGAGATGGGCCGAGCCTGGGACACTCCCGGTGCCGACGGCAAGATCTTCTGCGGCATGCTCAATGCCGACAAGCGCTCGATGTGGCTGTCCAACACCACGGATCAGCCGGTCAGCAACTTCATGGGCTTCGGCATCAACAAGAGCATCGACCGCTACGTCGGCGTGCTCGACTCCGAGCGGTTCTCCGGCATCAAGGTGTATCAGGGCCGCGGCGTCGGCGGCGGTTCGCTCGTCAACGGCGGCATGGCCGTCACCCCGAAGCGCACCTACTTCGAGGAGATCCTGCCCTCGGTGAACTCCACCGAGATGTACAACACTTTCTTCCCGCGCGCCAACGCCGCGCTGGGCGTCAACAACATCGACCAGGCCTGGTTCGAGTCGACGCCGTGGTACAAGTTCGCGCGCACCGGCCGTAAGACCGCTCAACGATCCGGATTCGCAACAACTTTCGTCCCCAACGTGTACGACTTCGAGTACATGAAGAAGGAGGCCGCGGGCCAGGTCACCAAGTCGGGACTCGGCGGCGAGGTCATCTACGGCAACAACGCCGGCAAGAAGTCTCTCGACAAGACCTACCTCGCGCAGGCCGCGGCCACCGGCAAGCTGACGATCACGACGCTGCACCAGGTCACCAAGGTCGCCCCGGCCTCCGGCGGCGGCTACAGCGTCACGATGGACCAGATCGACGAACAGGGCAACATCGTCGCGACCAAGGTCGTCACCGCCGACCGCGTGTTCTTCGCCGCGGGCAGTGTCGGCACCAGCAAGCTGCTGGTCTCGATGAAGGCGCAGGGGCACCTGCCGAACCTGTCGTCGCAGGTCGGCGAGGGCTGGGGCAACAACGGCAACGTCATGGTCGGCCGCGCCAACCACATGTGGGACGCCACCGGCTCCCAGCAGGCGACCATCCCGACGATGGGCATCGACAACTGGTCGGACCCGACCGCGCCGATCTTCGCCGAGATCGCGCCCCTGCCCGCGGGCCTCGAGACGTACGTGAGCCTGTACCTGGCGATCACGAAGAACCCCGAACGCGCTCGCTTCCAGTTCAATTCGAGCACAGGCAAGGTCGACCTCTCCTGGGCGGTGTCGCAGAACCAGAAGAGCATCGACATGGCCAAGAAGGTCTTCGACAAGATCAACAAGAAGGAAGGCACGATCTACCGAACGGACCTGTTCGGCGTGTACAAGACGTGGGGCGACGACTTCACGTACCACCCGCTGGGCGGCTGCCTGCTGAACAAGGCCACCGACAACTACGGACGCCTGCCCGAGTACCCCGGCCTGTACGTGGTCGACGGCTCACTCGTACCCGGCAACGTCGGCGTCAACCCGTTCGTCACGATCACCGCACTGGCCGAGCGGAACATGGAGAAGATCATCTCGACCGATCTCGTCTAGAAGCCCTGCTCGCGTCCCCTCCCATGCCTCACGGGGACGCGAGCAGGCCCCTTCTGCGATAGCCTTTGACCATGCTCGACCGCGTGTCGCAGCGATCCCGGACGGATCCGTCCGTCCCCTCCCCACATCTCCTCGGCGGCAGCGGCCCGAGTCGGCCGTGACCGGTCGACGGTGAACGAGATGAACGAGAGGACATCGCGATGTCGACACGTTCGAGTTATGTCGAGGGCACCCCCTCCTGGGTCGATCTGCAGACCTCCGATCAGTCCGCGGCGAAGGACTTCTACGCGGCGCTGTTCGGCTGGTCGTACGACGACCGTCCGATACTGGACGACGCCGTCTACTCCATCGCCACGCTGCGCGGCGAACGGGTCGCGGCGATCGCCCCGCTCCCGCCGGGGTCGCCGCCCTCCGACACCCCCTCCCAGTGGAACACCTTCCTCGCGGTGGACGACGCCGACGCGTCGGCCGCGAAGGTGGAACCCGCCGGCGGTCGGCTCGTGCTCCCGGCCTTCGACGTCGGGCAGGCGGGACGGATGGCGTTCGTCGCCGACCCCACCGGCGCCGAAGTGGGGCTGTGGCAGGCCCGCGACCATCTCGGCGCGACCCTCGTCAACGAGACGGGCACCCTGATCTGGAACGAGCTGATCACGGACCAGCCGTCCACCGCCCTCGACTTCTACGCCGCCGTCGTGGGGCTGGGCAGCACGACGATGCCGATGCCCGACGGCGACTACACGATCCTGCAGGTGCACGACGACGGGGTCGGCGGGTGCGTGCCGCCGCCGCGCCCCGACGTCCCCAACCACTGGCACGTCTACTTCTGCACCGACGACACCGACGCCACCGTCGCGAAGGCCGCCGCGGAAGGCGGCGCGCTGATGGCCGAACCGTTCGACATGAAGACCGTCGGACGGATGGCGGTGCTCACGGACCCGCAGGGCGCGGTGTTCAGCGTGATGCAGCCCGAACCGGCGTCCTGAACCCCGTCAGGCGATCCCGAACAGACGCGCGGCGTTGTGGTGGACCACCGCGCGCACCCAGTCGTCACCCAGTTCGAAGCGTTCCAGCGCGTCCAGCGCATCGCGGTACGAGTACGGGATGTTGGGGTAGTCGCTGCCGAAGAGGATGCGTTCCCCCAGGTCCCGCAGCCGTGGCACGTCTCGGCGCGGGAACGGGATCTGCGCCTCGGTGAAATCGGTGAAGGCCATCGTCGTGTCGAGGTGGACACTCGGATAGCGGTCGGCCAGGTCGAGGAACTCCGCGTACTCCGGCATCCCCATGTGCGCGATCACCAGCGCCAGCCGGGGGTGCCGGGCAAGCAGCGTCGCGATGCGGTCCGGTCCGGTGAACCGCCCCGGCGCGGGCCCCGACCCGCAGTGGATGACGATCGGGGTACCGCTGTCCTCGAGGAGTCCCCACACGGGATCGAGCAGCGGATCGTTGGGGTCGTAGTCACCGACCTGGATGTGCGACTTGAACACCCGGGTCCCGGCGTCGAGCGCCGTGGCGACGTACTCGGGCGCCGATTCCTCCGGGTAGAAGGTGGCGGTGTGCAGACAGTCGGGTGTGCGGGCCGCGAAGTCCGCGGACCACTGGTTGAGCCAGGCCGCCATGTCCGGCTTGTGCGGGTACAGCATCGAGGTGAAGTGGCTGACGCCGAACGCACGAAGGTGCTCGACGCGGGTGTCCTCCTCCATCCGGTACCGGATGGGCCACTCCCGGCCGGTGAGCGGGCCGGCCGAGTCGAAGTAGGCCCACACCTTGTCCATGACCCGCTTCGGCATGAAGTGGGTGTGGACGTCGATCAGCGACGGCAACCCCAGTCGCTCCCGGAACGCGACCACGTCCGCGGTGTCGGACTCCCAGTCCTGTTCCACGCGATCAGCGGATTCACACACGCACTGCCCCTCTCGCCGCCTGCCGTCCGGGGTGACGCCGGACACTCCTGACGACCCTAGCCCCGACCGTTTGCGCTGAGTGAGACCCGGGTTTGACGCGGGCCGAAACGGCCTGAAAATCTACCTAACACTTGCTTGGTTTCCGAACGATCTCGAGAAGGCATTGACAACATGACCAGTTCATCTCCCCTGTTCCAGCCGCTGAAGGTTCGGTCGCTCGAGCTCGCGAACCGCATCGTGATGTCGCCGATGACGCGGTCCTACTCGATCGACGGGGTTCCGGGCGACGACGTCGCGGGCTACTACCGCCGCCGCGCCGAGGGCGGCACCGGGCTGATCGTCACCGAGGGCGTCGCGATCGACCACGCCACCTCGGTCGACAACTCGCGGGTCCCCCGCCTGTTCGGCGACGACGCCCTCGCGGGCTGGCGCAAGGTCGTCGACGGCGTCCACGAGGCCGGCGGCAAGATCATCCCGCAGCTGTGGCACGTGGGACCGCTGTGGGGCGCGATGAGCACGGTCGACCCGGACCTCGAGCCGATGCGCCCGTCCGGCGAGTGGGGCCCACTCGGCACCACGTCGTACCCGGATTCCTACGTCGAGTGGGCGCAGCAGCCCACCGAGGCGATGACCGAGCAGGACATCCAGGACGTCATCTCCGCGTTCGCCCGCGCCGCCCGCAACGCGATCGATGTCGGCTTCGACGGCATCGCCCTGCACGGCGGTCACGGCTACCTGCTGGACTCGTTCCTGTGGTCCGGCACCAACAAGCGTGACGACGAGTGGGGCGGCGACCTCGAGCGCCGCACCCGCTTCCCCGCCGCCGTCGTCGAGGCGATCCGCGCCGAGATCGGCGGGGACTACCCGATCTTCTACCGCTTCTCGCAGCACAAGCAGCAGAACTACACCGCGCGTATCGCCGAGACGCCCGACGAGCTGAAGGTGATCCTCGGCGCGCTGGCCGCGGCCGGCGTCGACGTGTTCGACGCCAGCATCCGCCGCTTCGACTTCCCCGCGTTCGAGGGCAGCGACCTGTCACTGGCCGGCTGGGCCAAGGAAGTCACCGGCGCGATCACGATGGCCGTCGGCAGCGTCGGCATCGGAAAGTCGCTGCGCGACAGCCGTATCGAGGGATCGGCGCCGGTCGTCGACAACATTCCCGAGCTCGAGAAGCGCATCGGCGGCGGCGAGTTCGACCTCATCGCGATCGGTCGACTGCACCTCGCCGACCCGGCCCTGGCCACGCGCCTGCGCGCCGGCGACCCGCTGCCCGAGTTCGTCCGTGACGTGCACGAGGCCTCGCTCACGTAGCACCCCGCGACGCCGTCCACAGGGACGTCGCCGGGTCTCGCGCTTCCCGTCAGGGCGCTTCGGGACCCGGCGCGTTCGGGCACGGCGGCGGGTTCAGGAACGGCAGGCTCGGGAGCGGCACGTTCAGGAAAGGCACATTCGGAGGCGGCTCGTTCGAACACCGAGTGCCCGCGCCCGGCTGGTACGGAGTGCTGAGCGCCCACGCGCCCAGCGCCCCCAGTGCGCCCAACGACCCCAACGACCCCACCCCCAGGGACCCCAGCGCCCCCACGGCCAGCGGCCCCAGACCCGACGATCCCAGTACCGGCGGCAGGAACCCGCTGCCGGCGAAGGCGTCGCCGCAGTCCGTGAGGACCCTTGCCGACGACTGCGCCGACGCGAGATCCTCCTGCGGATCGCCGCCGGTCGCCTTGGCCGTGTTGTCGATGAAGCAGGCACCCGCGTCGTCGTCGGTCACTTCGTACGTGGCGGTGCAGGTCACCGACTGCCCCGGCTGGAGCATGTCCGGCACGCATTCGGCATCGGGCGCCCCACCGGACCCAGTGAAGACGAGTTCTTCCACGGCGACGTCGGAGACCACGGTTCCCCCGGTGTTGGTCACCAGGAACCTGTAGGTGACCGTGTCGCCCGACTGGAGGCCGACCGCCGGAGAGGCGGACTTCGCGAGCGAGAGGCTGCCTGCAGCAGGCTGAGCGAAGCCGGTCGGCCCGAAGGCCACCGTCGTCAGTGCCACCAGGCCGGTGAGCACTGCGACGATCAGAAATCGGAAAGCTGCACCGAAATTACGCACGCTGGAAACTCCTTTTCGCCACATTCAGGACAAATCGGGTTCGAACTCAGGTGCCACGCATGACAAGCGTTTCGGAACATACTGGATAACCGCGATGAATACGCGTGAATCGAACCGGTAGGCGGGAACCCGGACCAGGAGACGCGGCGCCCGAAACCCGCGCACAGTCGAGCTAGAAGTACACCGCGATCCGCTGACCGCCGATGTTGTGAACCTCGATGTCCATGTCGTAGACCTCGCGCAGCACGTCGGACCGCAGGATCTCGTCGACCGCGCCGTCGGCGACCACCCGGCCGCCGCGCATCGCGACGATCCGATCCGAGTGGCACGACGCGAAATTGATGTCGTGGATCACCAGGATCACCGTCTTGCCCATCTCGTGGGCCATCCGCCGCAGCAGCCGCATCATGTGCTGCGAGTGCTTCATGTCGAGGTTGTTGAGCGGCTCGTCGAGCAGCACGTAGTCGGTGTCCTGCGCCAGCACCATCGCGACGAACGCCCGCTGCCGCTGCCCGCCCGACAGCTGGTCGAGGTACCGGTGCGCATACTCCGCCAGCCCGGCGTACTCGATCGCCCGATCCACTGCCTCGTGGTCCGCGGCCTTCAGCCGGCCCTGCGAGTGCGGGAAGCGGCCGAACTCCACGAGTTCGCGCACCGACAGTCGGACGGAGGTGTTGTTGTCCTGCCGCAGCACCGACAGCCGCTTGGCGAGCACGTCGTTGGCGGTGCGGCGCAGGTCCAGACCGTCGATGCTGACGCTGCCGGCGTCGGCGTCGAGCAGGCGGCTGACGATCGACAGCAGCGTCGACTTGCCCGCGCCGTTCGCCCCGATGATCGACG
Source organism: Prescottella sp. GW823-FHT02E09 (assembly GCF_058797375.1). Lineage (NCBI taxonomy): Bacteria > Bacillati > Actinomycetota > Actinomycetes > Mycobacteriales > Nocardiaceae > Rhodococcus > Prescottella sp. GW823-FHT02E09. The sequence continues at coordinate 63,003 of NZ_JBXAJP010000011.1, read as the reverse complement.
TGAGTCCACCGGCCGGGATGTCGAGGTCGACGGAGTCCAGGACGGTGTCGTCGCCGTAGGACTTGGCGAGGTCGCGGATCGTGATCACAGTCGGGCTCCCCGGACGAGTAGGGCGATGAAGTAGATGCCGCCGACGAAGTTCACGACGACGATCAGGGCCGAGTTGTAGTCGAGCAAGCGGGCCAGCACGAACTGGCCGCCGACGAGCGCGATGATCGCGATCAGAGTCGCGGCCGGGACGGTCCAGCGGTGCCGGAACGTGCCCATGAGCTCACGCGCCAGGTTCGCCACCAGCAGCCCCAGGAACGTGATGGGCCCGACCAGGGCGGTGGCGACCGACACCAGCACCGCCACGAGGACGAGGCTGCGGTTGACCACCTTCCGGTGATCGACCCCGAGACAGATCGCCTGGTCTCGGCCGAGCGCGACCACATCGAGCTGGCGGAACAGCTTGGCCCCGTACAGGGTCGCGCCGATCACCGCGATCGCGGAGACGGCGAGCAGTTCCACCTCGACGTTGTTGAAGCTCGCGAACAGCGCGTCCTGCAGGGTGATGAAGTCGTTGGGGTCGATCATCCGTGACGCGAGGCTCGACAGGCCCGCGAACAGCGATCCCAGCACGATGCCGACGAGCACCAGGACGTACAGGTCACGCGAGCGTTTGCCGAACAGCCAGCGGAAGAGCAGCAGCGCGAACCCGATCATCACCAGGACCTCGACCCCGAACTTCAGCCGCGCGTCGATCAGTGCGAGTGCGCTGGCGCCGAAGAAGAAGACGACGAGGGTCTGGATCAAGACGAACAGGTTGTCGAAGCCCATCACGCTCGGGGTGAGGATCCGGTTGTTGGTGATGGTCTGGAAGAGCACCGCCGAGTAGGCCGACGCGTAGCCGACCAGAACCATCGAGAGCACCTGGCGCCCACGGATCTTCATGGCGTAGTCCCACGATCCGGTGAGGAACAGGAACATGTACGCGCAGATCGCGAGGACGGCGAGGGCCGCGAGCACGACGAGGACGCGGATCTGCCGACCCGTCGACGGCGCACCCGCCCCTACGGACCGGACGGTGGGGACGGTGGTGGTCATCGCGACCTCCGGGCCCGGAGGATCAGCACGATGAAGACGACGGCGCCGACGACGCTCGCGACCGTGCCGACCGGAATCTCGTAGGGGTAGCGGATCACTCGACCGACCACGTCGCAGACGAGGACGAACAGTGCGCCCGCGATCGCGGTGACCGGCAGGACCCGGCGCAGGTTGTCGCCGAACACCATCGTCACGAGGTTCGGCACGATCAGCCCGAGGAACGGGATCGCGCCCACCACGACGGTCACGACCGCGGTGGTGACCGCGACGATCACCATGCCGACGTTCACGACCGCGTTGTACGACAGGCCGAGGTTCTTCGCGAACGCCTCCCCCATGCCGGCGACGGTGAACCGGTCGGCGTACAGGTACGCGACGACGATGACGGCGAGGACCAGCCAGATCACCTCGTAGCGACCACGCAGGATGCCCGAGAAGTCGCCCGTCGTCCACGTGTTGAGCGCCTGCGTCATCTCGAGCCGGTAGGCGAAGAACGTGGTCACCGCCATGACCACGCCACCGAACATCAGGCCGACGAGCGGGATGACGATCATGTCGGTGAACACGACGCGCTTGAGCAACTGCATGAACAGGAACGTGCCGACGAGCGCGAAGGCGATCGCGATCAGCATCTTGCCGAGCACGGACTGACCGCCGATCACGACGGTGGAGACCAGCACACCGAGCAGCGCCCACTCGACGGTGCCCGCGGTGGTGGGTTCGACGAACCGGTTGCGGGTCAGGTTCTGCATGATCAGTCCGACGACGCTCATCGCGGCGCCGGCGAGCAGGATCGCGATCAGCCGGGGGACGCGGGAGACGAGGAAGACCTCGACCTTCTCGCCGTCGCCGCGGAACAGGTCGAGAGGGCTGATGTCGGCCACACCGACGAACAGCGACCCGAACGCGAGGACCAGCAGCAGGGTGAGTCCCGCCACGATGTGCCAACGCCGAAGGGTCGGGTGCGACGAGACGCGCTGGGCGTCTCGCCGCACCCGACCCGGGCGTGACGTCACTTTCGAAGTCACGGGCGGAATCTCAGGATGCCCGCTCAGGCGCCGACGACGTCGCCGACGACCTTGATCTGATCCTCGACCGCACTGATGCCGCTCGGTGCCATGTACCAGGTGTAGAGGTCGAGGTAGACGATCTTGTCGTTCTTCGCGGCGTTGGTGCCGGCCACGAGCGGATTGTTCAGCACCGGACCGGCGTTCGGGCCGGTGGTGTCACCCAGGGGAGCCTCGCGGTCCTGCACGAAGATGACGTCGGGGTTCGCCTTCGCGATGTACTCGAACGAGACCGCGTCGCCGTGCGCGACCTCGGTCGCGAAGTTCTCGTTGACCGGCTTGATGCCCAGGTCGTGGATGACGCCGTAGCGGGAGCCGGGTCCGTACGCGGTGACCTCGGCGGCCTCGACACGGGTGATCAGGCCGCGCAGGTTCGCGTCGGCGGCCTTCGCGGCGACGGCGTCGTACTGCTCCTGCACCGTGGCCCAGCGCGCCTCGAACGCGTCCTGCTCGCCGTAGATGGTGGCGAGGTTGCGGTTCTGCTTCTCGGTGCTCGCCAGGAAGTCCTTCGCGTCGACACTGAGGTCGACGGTGGGCGCGATGTCGCTGAGTGCGTCGTACGCGTTGGCGGTGCGGGCCGCGACGATGATGAGGTCGGGCTCGAGCGCGTTGACCGCCTCGAAGTCGGGCTCCTTGAGCGAGCCGACCTTCGCGGTGCCGTCCCCCTGGTAGCGCGTCAGGCTCTCGGGCCACTGGGTGAGCGTCGGGACGCCGACGGCGTCGGGGAGCTCCAGATCGACCATCGACTGCAGCACGCTCTGGTCGAAGACGACGACCTTCTCCGGCTTCAGTGGAACCGTGGTCTCGCCCTGCGCGTGGGTGATGACGACGGTCTCGCCCGCGGCGTCCGTGGAACTGTCGGACGAGCAGGCACTGAGTCCGAGGGTGGCGGCGGCGAGGATCGCCACGGCCGCGGTGAGCCGGATACGCATGGTTCTCCTGAGGGATGTTCAGTCACCCGACCGATGCCGGGCGGGCGAGCGAGCGCCCTACCAGGAGCGATTAGCCAACCATAACCTAAATTAACATACCTTTACCTAAGATCAACACAGGCCTTACCGAAATGCGAGCGTGGTCAGAACAGCGTGAGCATCGGCTCCGGCTCACGCACCGGAGCCGGGGCAACAGCCGGGGCCGGCGCGGTCGGCTGCGTCGGCGCGAGCCCCCGCCACGGCCGCGCCCGCTCGGGATCGGACGCGACGGCTCGGGCGGCCTCACCGGCCAGCTTGTCGGCCAGCTCGTTGAAGTGGTTGCCGACGTGCCCGCGGACCCAGCGGAACCGCACCGGCCCGGTCCGTTCGGCGATCGCCCGGTCGATGTCCTGCACCAGTTCGAGATTCTTGACCGGCCCGCCGGACGCCGTCTTCCATCCCTTGCGCTTCCAGCCGGGCAGCCACTCGGACGCACACTTGATGGCGTACTGGGAATCGGACTCGATGAGCAGCGGATCGGGACCGGGATGCGCCACGATGGCCTCGACCAGTGCCCACAACTCCGCGATCTGGTTGGTGCCGGAGACCGCGCCACCCGACCGGCTGGGACCCTCGTGATCGACCCATGCCCACCCGATGGCGCCACCGGGATTCTTCAGGCACGAACCGTCGGTACTCACGATGATCATGGCTTCGGACAATACGTGTTCCCCCCGACACGCCCGGGTTCGGTCTCGGCGTGGCGGCGATAGGCTGCCGGGGATGACCGGTACCGCCTCCGAAGTGCAGTTCGAGGTGTCGACGCGACGTCCCGTGGATCTCGCGTCGACGCTCGCGCCGCTGAGTCGTGGGCGTTTCGATCCGTGCCACCACCGCGAGCCCGACGGGACCGTGTGGCGCACGTCGCTGCTGCCGTCGGGCGCGGTCAGCTACCGCCTGCGTCAGCGCGGCCCGAGTGTCGTCACCGTCCGGGCGTGGGGACCCGGGGCGGGCGAGTTCGAGACGTACCTGCCCGGCCTCGTCGGCGAGGACGACGCCGACGGGTCCGCCGACTTCACGCCCACCCATCCGAAACTGGTCGACGCCCACCGTCGGTTCCCGAACCTGCGGATCGTGCGGACCGCGCGCGTCATGGAAGCCCTGGTGCCGGCGATCCTCGAGCAGCGCGTGCACACCGTCGCCGCGCACACGTCGTGGCGGCACCTGGTCCGGAAGTTCGGCAGCCCGGCGCCCGGGCCGGCCCCGGACGGCATGCGGGTGCCACCGAGCGCGGACGCGTGGCGGCGGATCCCGTCGTGGGAGTTCCACCGCGCGGGCGTCGATCCGCGGCGCGCGCAGACCGTCGTCGCCTGCGCACGCGTCGCGGACCGCCTCGAGGAGACCGTCGGGATGGATCACGAGGCGGCGTACCGCCGGTTGCGGGCCGTCCCCGGTGTCGGGCTGTGGACCGCCGCCGAGGTGGCGCAGCGCGCTCTCGGCGACGCCGATGCGCTGTCCGTCGGCGACTTCCACCTGTCCGCGATCGTCGGGTGGACGCTCCTGGGCCGGCCCCTCGACGACGACGCCATGGTCGAGTACCTCGCCGACCTGCGCCCGCACCGCTACCGCGCGATCCGCCTACTCGAGATCAGTGGTCAGGCCCGCAAGCCCAAGTTCGGGCCGCGGACGCCGCTCGTCGACCACCGGTGGCACTAGGCTCTAGCCCCCGAGTTTGGTGAAGTCGGGGTAGTTGGAGATCTCCCAGCCGCCGTCGACCATGAGGCTGGTCCCGGTGATGTAGCTGGCGTCGTCGCTGGCCAGGTACAAGCACGGCGCGGCGATCTCGTCGGGGCTCGCGGGCCGGCCCATCGGGATGCGTTCGACGAACATGTCCAGCAGCGGCTCGTAGCCCATCACGGCGGCCACCAGCGGGGTGTCGACCAGACCGGGCAGCACCGTGTTCACGCGGATCCCGTGCCGGGCGAGCTCGACGGCCGCGTTCTTCCCGAACATCTCGACACCCGCCTTGCCCGTCGCGTACGGACTGCCCCCGATGACCGGCACGCGCCCGTTGAGCGACGCGACGTTGACGATGGCGCCGCCCCGCCCGTTCGCCACCATGTGCCGCGCCTCGTGTTTGGTGCACAGGAACACGCCCTTCTGCACCAGGTCGACGGTGAAGTCCCAGTCGGCTTCCTCGAGGTCGAGAATCTGCCCGCCCTTCTGCGCCCCGGCGACGTTGAAGGCCATGTCGAGCCCGCCGAAGCGCTCCGTCGCGACCGCGACCGCGGCGGCGACGGCGTCCTCGCTCGTGACGTCGGCGACCGCACCGACGAACGCCTCGCCGAGGCCCTTCTCCATCACATCGAGTGCATCGGTGGAGATGTCGATGCCGACCACCGACGACCCCTCGGCGATCAGACGCGTCGCGACGGATGCACCGATGCCCGACGCCGCCCCGGTCACCACCGCGACCCTGCCGTCGAACCTGTTGCCCACGGATCCGCCCTCAGCCATGTCCCACCTCCACGAGTACCTTCATGCGCCGGCCGGCGGACGCCGCCTGCACACCTTCCACCACCACGTCCGCGAGCGGGACGCATTCGACCCATTCGTCGAGCGGGTACGCCCCGGCCGCCATCCGGTCGATGACGGCGCGGAACTCGTTGCGCGAGTAAGCCAGCGACGCCATCAGCCGCGCCTCGGTGAACATCAGCGCGTACGTCGCGAGCGGCACCTGCTCCTTGTAGGTCGCGAGCAGGACCACCGCGCCGCGGGCCCGCACCGCCCCGAGCGCGGTCTGCACCGCCGCCGCCACGCCGGCACATTCGAACACCGCGTCCGCGCCGACGCCGTCGGTTCGCTCGGCGACGGCGACCGCGGGATCCTGTGCGGCGGGATCGATCACGTCGAATCCCAGCGTCCGGGCGACGGCCCGACGCGTCGGAGACACCTCGCTGAGCAGGATCCGGTCGACGCCCCCGGCCCGCAGATTGAGGGCGGTCGCGATGCCGATCGGACCCGCCCCGAGCACCAGCGCGAACGCCCCCGGCTGCACCTCGGCCAGCTCGACGGCGTGCAACGTCACGGCCAGCGGCTCGACCACCGCGGCCTGCCTGAGGTTCACCCCGTCCGGGATCTTGTGCACGTTGCCCGCCGGAACGACCGTGCGCTCCGACAGCCCGCCGCCGTCGGCGTTGAGTCCGTGGAACGCGATGACCTGACACAGGTGCTCGTGTCCGGCGGCGCACCGCACACACGTGCCGCACGAGTAGTTCGGCTGGACCACCACACGGTCGCCGACGGACACGTCGTCGACGCCGGCACCGACCTCGCGCACCACGCCGGAGAACTCGTGACCGAGGATCTGCGGCCCGCACGCGCCGGTGAGCGGGTGCGGGTGCTCGGACACGCCGAAGGAGTGGATCATCCCGAGGTCCGATCCGCAGATTCCGTTGTACGCCACGTCGATCAGGACGTGGCCGTCGCGCAGGTGCGGCTCGGGTACGTCCTCGACCCGCAGGTCGTCGACGCCGTGCAGGACGGCGGCCCTCATCCCTTGGCCGCCAGTTCGCCCTCGTACTTGCGCGTCATGTGCGCGATCGCGTCGTGCTGCGCCTGGTTGTGGCCCTCACGGACCTTCCCGGCGCGGGCAGCCGCGTCCAGCAGCGGCTGCGCCTGACCCTGGAAGTGCGGCGCCACCTGCTGCGCGATCAGCTCGAACGAGCGCCGGGTCGCGGCCGGGTCGGCCCAGTCGGTGCCCATGATGAGCATCGAGCCGAAGCCGCCGGACTGGTCGACGAGTTTCTGGATCAGTTCGCGCGCCTGCGCGGGGGTGCCGATGATGCCCATTCCTGAGTGGTTCATGTACTTGATCATGTCCTCCATCGCGGCTCCACCGGAGCCGAAATGCGGGAACGCCGCGACCTTGCCGAAGTAGTCGATCCACTCGCCCAGACCGAACCGCACGTCCTGCTGGGCCTGTTCCTCGGTCTCGGCAATGTGCATGGGGCACACCAGCCGCCACTGGTTGCGGTCCACGGTGGTCCCGAACTCGGTGGCCCGCTCCTCCATGATCCCGAAGTGGTGGCCGAGGGCGTCGAAGCCTTCGGGGGTGAGCGTCGCGCCGATCGACAGCAGGCCCAGGCCGTGCTTGCCGGCCAGCCGCGGTCCGGTCGGCGAGGCCACGCCGGCGACGACGATGTCGAACATCGGATGCGAGTAGGGCCGCATCTGCAGCTGGGCGTCGACGAGGTTGTGTGTCTTGGTCTTCGCCGTGACCCGCTCGCCGCCCAGCAGGCGCATGACGATGTCGAGGTTGTCGTCGAGCAGTTCTCGGCACTCGGTGGGGTTCAGCCCGATCATCGCCGAGTCGGTGGGCAGCGAGCCCGGCCCGACGCCCAGCATCACGCGGCCGCGGGTGAGGTGGTCGAGCAGCACCATTCGATCCGCCGCCCACAACGGGTTGTGATAGCTCAGCGACGTGACGCCCGTGCCGAGTTTGATGTGCTTGGTCCGTTCGGCCGCTGCGGCGATGAAGATCTCGGGGCTGCCGATGATCTCGCTGCCGGCCGAGTGGTGTTCACCGATCCACACCTCGTCGAAGTCGAGGCGGTCGAGATGCTCGACCAGCTCGAGGTCGCGCTGCAGCGCAACGGTCGGATTCTGCCCTGCCGCGTGATGCGGTGCGATGAACGCGCCGAACCTTAGCCTGCCCATGCGAGTACTCCTCCGAAATCGATGAAACGACGTACCCTCCGACGCTAGAATTCGTTCCGCCCTACCGGCAGTGCACTTTGGTGGACACTTTCCGATCCGCATCGAACTGGTGGTGAGAAGAAATGAGCGAGGTCGCGTTGACCACCACCGACTACGAGCGCGTGTTCACGGTCCTGGACCGGTGCGAGGACGTGCGGACCGTGTCGGATTTCCGCACCCGGATCGTCGCCGCCATGACCGAGGTGTTCCCGGTGCGCGTGGCGACGTGTTTCGTCGGCGACAGCTACGAGAGCCAGTTCGACGACCCGGACGCGACCGTCGAGGGGTCCGGTTCGTGGGAGGGCATTCGCACTGTGTACCAACAGGTCTGGTCCCACCACGACGTCTTCGCGACACCGGAGGCGCGGCGGCGACTCGAATCGACCCGGGTGGCGTCCCTCAGTGATCTGCACGACCTGCCGGCGGAGTCGGCGGCCTACGTCCGGGACTACCTGTACGCGCGGCGCATGCACTCGGTCAACGCGATGCACCTCGACCTGCCGGACGGGGCACGGGCGCTCGTCGGCCTGTACGACGCGGACGAGTCCGCGCTCGGCCCCGGAGACTATGCGGCCCTGCGACTCCTGGCGCGGCAACTGTCCGTCCTCACCCGCGGCCTCGACACGGCGGCGCACCGGGACGTACTGGCCGACCTGACCGGGCGGCAACGTCAGGTGGCCCGACTGGTGGCCGACGGGTTGAGCAACGCCGCGATCGCCCGGCAGCTGACGCTCACCCAGGACACCGTCAAGAAGTACGTCAGCCGCATCCTCGCCGCGACCGGGTGCGGCTCACGCACCCGGCTCGCGATCGAGGTGCAGCGTCAATCCTTCGGGCCGCCCGCCACATAGATCACCTGTCCCGACACGAATCCCGCGCCCTCGCTGACGAGGAACGACGCGGTGTGCGCGATGTCCTCGGGCTGTCCGACGCGGCGCACCGGGGTCTCCGCCGCGACCCCGGCCTTGAAGTCGTCGAACGACACTCCCATACGCTCGGCGGTCGCGGCCGTCATCTCGGTGACGATGAAGCCGGGCGCGATCGCGTTCGCGGTGACGCCGAACGGGCCGAGTTCGAACGCGAGCGTCTTGGTCAGACCCTGCATGCCCGCCTTCGCGGCCGAGTAGTTCACCTGACCGCGGTTGCCGAGCGCGGAGATGCTCGACAGGTTCACGATGCGGCCCCACTTCTGTTCCACCATGTACTTCTGCGTGGCCCGGGTCAGCAGGAAAGCCCCGCGCAGGTGCACGTTCATCACGGCGTCCCAGTCGTCGACCGTCATCTTGAACAGCAGGTTGTCGCGCGTGATCCCGGCGTTGTTCACGACGACGGTGGGCTCGCCCAGTTCGCCGGCGATCCGTGCCACGGCCGCCTCCACCGACGGCTCGTCGGACACGTCCGCGCCGACGGCGAGCGCGCGACCTCTCGCGTCACGGATCGCGGCGACGGTGTCACCGCACGCCGACTCGTCGAGATCGAGCACGGCGACCGCCAGCCCGTCGGACGCGAGTCGCTTCGCGATAGCCGCGCCGATTCCCCGCGCCGCTCCCGAGACCACCGCCACCCGCTGGTTACCGTCCACCATGTCCGCTACCTCCCACTCACCGGTGATGTCCGCCGGTGACGCTACGCGTCAGGACAGCGCGACCGGTCGGATATCGGCGACGATCCGGTCGATGGCGCCGTTGTCGAATTCGAAGCTCTCGACGATCTCGACGGTCATCAGGCGCAGGCCGCCGACCCCGGCGTCGAGCAGGTACGTGGTGCAGACGGTGTCACCGTCCTCGGTCATCGTCAGGTTCCGCACGCCCTCGATCACCGAGTACTGGAGGCCGTGGTTCAGATCGTTGGTCAACTGCGGCCCGTTGAAGCCGGTCTGCATGCCCACCTCGATGCGGGTGGCGTCCGGGGTGAACTGCACACCGCTGGCGTCGTGGCTGACGAGGGCGTCGATGTACGCGCGGGCCATCGCTTGGTTCGGGCTCTCGGCCGGGTTCGGTGCAGCCGATGCCGCCGCGGGTGCGGCGATCGCGACGGCAGCCGCGGCGAGGAGTGACAACGAGGCTGTCTTGGCAATTCGCATGCCGAATCGTATCTGGAACCTGTTCCATTCTCACGGGAATCCGGCGGACCGCACCGGTCGCCACAGAGTCCGAGGTCCCATCGAACCAGGTACCTGCCAGCGGGATTTCCACCGTCCGGCGGGGCCGTTCGACCCCTTCTCCGAAACACGCTCCCGGTCATCGAGACGGTCTGCTGTTACACCGGACACAGCTCGTTAGCGTCGTGACATCGGCAACGACAGGAGTTACCCATGAGCGAGCACGTCACCGACACGGCAACCATCGCGACGCTTCCCCAGATCCTGGAAGCCCAGAAACGCGCTGCGGCCGAACAGGGAACGCCCTCGGCCGACGTGCGCCGCGACCGGATCCAGCGGATGATCGACCTCCTGGTCCGACACCACAAGCCGCTCACCGAGGCCATCGACGCCGACTTCGGCGGGCGTCTGGTCGCGTTCTCGATCATGAACGACATCCTCGGCTCGCTCACGTCCCTCAAGCACACCCGAGACTCGCTCCAGTCGTGGATGGCCGACGAGCAGCGTCCGCCCTACCCGCCGTACGACCAGCTCGGCGCGAAGGCCTACGTCCAATACCAGCCCAAGGGTTCGGTCGGCATCATCGGCACATGGAACGCGCCGCTGTTCACGCTGCTGAGCCCGCTCGCGTGCGCGCTGGGCGCCGGTAACCGCGCGATCCTCAAGCCCTCCGAGGTGGTGCCGCGCACCGCGCAGGTCCTCGCGGACGCCGTCACGGAGATGTTCGACGCGACCGAGATCGCGGTCGTCACCGGCGGCCCCGAACTGGCCGACGCCTTCACATCGCTGCCGTTCGATCACCTCGTGTTCACCGGCAGCACCGAGGTCGGCAAGCTGGTCATGGCGAACGCCGCCAAGAACCTCGTGCCGGTGACGCTCGAGCTCGGCGGCAAGTCGCCGACGATCGTCGGCCGCAGCGCGGACTTCGACGACGCCGCGAACAAGATCGCGATCGCGAAGTCCACGAACTCGGGCCAGATCTGCGTGTCCCCCGACGTCGTCTACGTGCCCCGCGAGGAACTGGACAGCTTCGTCGGTGCACTGGAGAAGTCCTATGCCGCACTGCTGCCGACCATCACCGACAACCCGGACGTCGTCGCGGTCGTCAGCGATCGCCACCTGGCACGGGTCGAGGCTCTCGTCGCCGACGCCCGCGAGCGCGGCGCCCTCATCGTCGCGACCCCGATCGAGGAGACCGAACGGGTCGACGGGGACCGCAAGCGTCCGCTGCGCCTGGTGATCGCACCCCCGGCCGACTCCAAGATCATGCAGGAGGAGATCTTCGGCCCCGCCATCATCCTGCTGCCGTACGACCAGACCGACGAGGTGATCGCGGACATCAACAGCAGGCCGAAGCCGTTGGCGCTGTACTACTTCGGTACCGACTCGGCCGAGCAGCAGGCGGTCCTGACGCGTACGTACTCGGGCGGCGTGACCGTCAACGACATCATGATGCATCCCGGGATGAACGACGCACCGTTCGGCGGCGTGGGCGCCTCGGGCATGGGCCACTACCACGGGCGTGAGGGATTCCTCGAATTCAGCCACGCTCGTACGGTTTTCGAGGCTCCCGAGCACGATCCGCGGGCGGAGTGGGGCACGCTCCCGCCGTACGGCGACGAGTTCCTCGCGGCGATGGAAGCACAGGTAGCTCCGTAGCCACCGGATTGCCGATGAGCGAGAAGTCTTCCTGCCGAGCCCCCGCTCGGCAGGAAGAATGTCGGACATGAGCCGAGAACTCGCAGACCGCCTAGCCCTGTCCGACCTCGTTGCGCAGTACGCGATCGCCGTCGATCGCCGGGACGAACTCGCCCTGACCGCCCTCTTCGCCGCCGATGCCCAACTGGTCCAGCCGTCCGGACTGGTCCGCCGGGGCAGGAACGCCGTCCTTGCGGGGTCGGGCGCCGTCGCCGAGGGCATCCTGGGCGCGGTCGCCCACCTGCACTCGACCCGGCACGTAGTGAACCAGCAGATTGTCGACGTCGCCGGCGACCAGGCCCGCGGCGAGGTCTACGGCGAGGCGCACCACGTGTACGCCACCGAGGACGGGCACCGCGACTACGTCGTGGCGATCCGCTACCAGGACGAATACGTCCGGTCGGACGGCATGTGGCGCATCGCCCGCCGCGAGCTGATCGTCGACCTCACCTACGACCGCGAGGTCAAGCTCCTGGGGTGAGCCGGGAGCCCGACCATGGGAGGGGCCTCGAGCGGATCACGACGCATCCCGAGGGTCTCGACGAGCGCTACCGCGCGGACGACTCGTACCGACGGCACGCCTCGCCGAGGACTGCGCGTCGGCACAGAACTTCCACTACGCGGAAAACCCGCCGGTCACGACGCGGATCCTGGATATGCTGAAAGCCGATCAACTGCTTGTTTAACCCACTTCGCCCGCACTGGAGGTTGAACCATGAGCACCGCCGACGAATCCGGATCCGCCCCGACCGTGACACTCACCGCCGCCGAGCAGTTGCTCGCCGTCGAGGAGATCAAGCGGGTGTTCGCCGCCCGACTGCGCATCATGGACACCAAGCGGTGGGACCTCTACGGCACCTTCCACACCGACGACGTCGTCAGCGAGTCGTGGGGCGCCGGGTCCCGCGTGGTCGGCCCGGAAGCACTCACGGCCGCGATCCGTAACACGCTGGACGGCAACGCCTTCGTGACCACGGTGCACCACGGGCACACCCCGGAGATCACTCTCACCTCCGACACCACGGCCACCGGAATCTGGGCCATGGAGGACGAACTGTGGTGGACCAACGGCGACGACGAGGAGCACCTCCACGGCTACGGCCACTACCACGAGAAGTACCGCAAGGTGGGCGGCAAGTGGCTGATCAGCTACCGCACGCTCACCCGCCTGCACGAGACCCACACGCCCAACTTCTACGACTACCGGCAGGCATCCAAGCCCGCGCGCTAGCTATGCTGTGCCTCACGTCACCAAAGCAATTGCTTGGTTGACTGTTGAAACCGTTTCGACAGAGAGGTCCACGCCATGGGTGAGCCCACCGGTGCACTGACGATGACCGCGGCGGAGCAGTTGCTCGCTATCGAGGAGATCAAGCGGGTGTTCGCGATGCGCCTGCGCGTCATGGACACCAAGCAGTGGGATCTCTACGGACCCCTGCACACCGAGGACGTCGTCACCGAAACGTGGGGCGGGCTGCCCGGCGACAAGCAGCCGAAGGCGGACGGGCAGTCCAACCGCGCGTCCGGGCGCGAACACCTCACCAACTCGATCAGCGGCATGCTCGGCAACTCGACCTATGTGACCACCGCGCACCACGCGCACACCCCGGAGATCACCCTCACCTCCGACACCACGGCCACCGGAATCTGGGCCATGGAGGACGAACTGTGGTGGACGAACGGCGACGTCGAGGAGCACCTTCACGGCTACGGCCACTACCACGAGGAATACCGCAAGGTCGAGGACAAGTGGCTGATCAGCTACCGCAAGCTCACCCGCCTGCGCGAGACCCACACGCCCAACTTCTTCGACTACATGGCGGCGCTGTGACCACGGAGACGACGGACATGACGGAGCCCGCGGCTATGACCGCCGCGCTGTTCGAGCCGATCACCATCCGGACCCTCGAGCTGCGCAACCGGATCGCGATGTCCCCCATGACCCGACACGGCTCGCCCGGCGGCGTGCCCACCGAGGAGGTCGTGGCCTACTACCGGCGGCGCGCCGAGGGCGGTACCGGCCTGGTCGTCACCGAGGGCACCGCGATCGAGCACCCCTCCGCCGTGGACGCGGACACCGTTCCGGTGATGTACGGCGTAGCGGCACTGGAAGGTTGGCGCAAGGTCGTCGACGCGGTCCATGCCGCCGGCGGCAAGATCGTTCCGCAGCTGTGGCACGTCGGCCCCCTCTTCGGTGCGATGGGCCCGGTCGGCGACGTCCAGCCCATGCGCCCGTCGGGGCACTGGGGATCGGTCGGCAACACGATGTACTCCGACGAGTACGTCGAGCAGATGCGACCGGTCACCGCGGCGATGACCGAACAGGACATCGCCGACGTGATCGCCGCCTACGCGGCAGCGGCCCGCAACGCGATCGACGTCGGCTTCGACGGCATCGCGCTGCACGGTGGCCACGGCTACCTGCTCGACGCGTTCCTGTGGGAGCCGAGCAACCAGCGAGACGACGAGTGGGGCGGAGATCTACAGCGCCGCACGCGTTTCCCGGCCGAGGTAGTCCGAGCGATCCGACGGGAGATCGGCGACGACTACCCGATCATCTTCCGGTTCTCGCAGCACAAGCAGCAGGACTTCGCGTCGAAGATCGCCCAGACTCCCGAGGAGCTGGGCGTGATCCTGAACGCCCTCGTCGACGCCGGGGTCGACATCCTCGACGCGAGCATCCGCCGGTTCTACGCACCGGCGTTCGAGGGCAGCGACCTGTCCCTCGCGGGCTGGGCCAAGAAGCTGACCGGCGCCACCGTGATGGCCGTCGGCAGCGTCGGACTCGACAACGCGCTCAACGAGCGGGTCATCGTCGGGCTTCCGACGATGACGGACAACCTCCCGGACCTGATGCGTCGCAAGCACGAGGGCGAGTTCGACCTCGTCGCGATAGGCCGCCTCCACATGGCCGATCCGGCGATCTCGCAACGCCTGCGCGACGGCGATCCCATGCCGGAGTTCGATCGGACCCGGCACGAGGGCCGGCTGTACTGAGCCGTGCGACTCGCGACTGCCGCGTTCCCCGTTGTGGGAGCGCGGCAGTCGTGTGTCGGCGCTAGGGGACGAGGATCGCCCGGCCGTTGATCTTCCCTGCCTCGAGCGCGTCGAAGGCCGCCACCCCGTCTTCGAGCGCGAAGGTCTCGGTCTCGATCGTGACGAGTCCGCGCTGCGCCAGGGCGATCACGGCGCGCTGATCGGCGCGGGTTCCCGCGTAGCTGGTGCGCAACGTGGCTCCCCACGGCAGCGCGAAACCGGTCCACTCGATCCGGCCGCCGCCCAGCCCGAGGATGCGCACCGCACCGTCCCGACCGACCACCTGCGCGGCGATGTCGACGGTGTCCTGCACGCCGACGCAGTCGAACACGGCGTCGACGCCGATGCCGTCGGTGAGCTCGAGAATCTTCGCGGCGCATTCGCTGTCGCTGACGAACGCGTGATCCGCGCCCAGCGTGGTGGCCAGTTCGAGCTTGGCCTCCTCCGAGTCCACCGCGACGATGCGGGCCGACGTGGTCGCGGCCAGGATCTGGACGGCCGCGTGCCCCAGCCCGCCGATGCCGAGCACCACCGCCGTCGAGCCGGGGCCCAGGCGGTCCCGGGCGCCGTCGATCGCGTGGTAGGTGGTGAGTCCGGCGTCGGCGAGCGGCCCGGCGGTCACCGGATCGAGATCGCCGAGCGGCTCCACGAACCGTGCGTCGACCTTCATGAACTCGGCCATGCCGCCGTTCGCGGCCAGGCCCGGGCACAGCGGCACGCCCTGACGGCCGCCCGGTGAACGCTCACAGGAGTTTTCGCGGCCCTCCACACACGCGCGACAGGTCCCGCAGCTCCACACCAGGAACACCAGCACCGCGTCACCGACGGACAGGGACTCGACGCCCCCGCCCAGCGCGGCGATCCGTCCGGCGGTCTCGTGACCGAGGGTCATCGGCGGCGGAATCATCGAGATCGGCGAGTGCCGAACGTGGATGTCCGAATGGCACAACCCCGCGCCGGCAACCTCGATCAGCACCTCGCCCGGACCGATCTCCGGGACGTCGGTGTCCGTCACCGCGATCCGGCCGTGCTCAACCAGCTGCAACGCGCGCATCTGCATCCTCCTCGATGGTCGTGACGGTCTCCACCGCGAGATGCCTACGCAGGAAGAGGATCTGGTGTTCGAGTGCATGGTCGTGCCACCGCTTGCCCGGATAGACGTCGAAGTGATCGCACGGGTAGCGCCGCACGTCTGCCCGGCCCTGCTCGGCCGCCTTCGCCGCCGCGTGCGGGGGTGCGCTGCGGTCGAGGTCGCCGATCTGCACCAACAGCGGTGCGGTGATCTTGCCCGCGTCCTTGATCGGTCGGTACGAACCGATTTCGAGGAACGAGCGCGCGCTGACCTCGTTGCGCCACGTCGGACCGGCGATGGACAGGTAGTCCTCGTAGATGCCGGGCAGCGCGAGCGCCGCCACCTCGCCGGGCCGTCCCGCCAGGGGGATCGTCACGCCGGCGCCACCGCGCGCGGCAGCGACCTTGTCCCGGATCGCGGCCCACGAACTCTTCGCCAGGTGGCCGGGGGTGTACTGACGCATCGACGCCGTGGACGCCGCTCGTGCGTCGACCGCCGGGGTGAGCGCGACGAGCGCGGCCAGACGGGGATCACTCGCGCCCAGGCTGAAGACGTGTCCGCCGGACAGCGAGACACCCCACGCGACGATCCGGGTGGGATCGACGCCGTCGAGTCCCCGGGCGGTCGCGATCGCCCCGGCGTAGTCCTCGAGCTGGCCGCGGATCGAGACGGTCTGGCGCACATCGCCACCGCTGGAACCGAATCCGCGGTAGTCGAACAGCAGGACGTCGAGTCCCGCACGGGCGAAGCCCTCCGCGAAGCCCTCGACACCCGAATCCTTGGTACCTCCGAATCCGTGCGCCATGACGACGCAGGGCCGGCCGGCCTCGGTCCGGAAGTCGTCACCGTCGCCCCGGTAGTGCCAGGCCGAACAGGTACTGCCCTGCACCGCGAAGGTCACATCGGTGCGTGTCACATCGGTTGGTGTCACATCGATTGGTGTCACAGTTTGCTCCCATAGATGGTGTTGAGCCACACCGAAACCAGAGCCTCGTGAGCGGTTTCCGGATCCAGCGATCCGGGGCCACCCCGGGAGAGGCTCTCGACGGCACGGTCGTTCATGTCGAGAAGGACGATGGCGAGTGCCCGGCTGTCGGTGCCCTCGGCGGCGCGTCCTGCTGTGCGTTCGGCATCGATCATGGATGCCACGGGATCGATGAAGCTCAGTCGGTCGGCGTCCCAGATCTCACGGACCGCTGGATCGGAGTCGCGTGCATCCCGCAGTGCCCGATACAGATTGGGGTGCCTCGCCCAGGTCCCGATCACCTCGGCGATGAGGCCGTCCACCATCTCGCGCGGGCTACCCTCGCGAGCGAAGTACGTACTCGTCCCGTCACTGATCTCGCCGTAGAAGGTGCGCGACAGCGCCGCCACGGCCTGAGCCTTGTTCTCGAAGTAGAAGTAGAACGCCGATCGCGTCACGCCCGCCGCGCGGGAGATGTCGACGATGCCGATCGCGTCCAGGCTGTGTTGGTCGAGCAGCGCCTCGAGCGCACCGAGAATCGCGGCTCGCCGCTCCTCTCCCTTGTTCGCCTTCCGCTGCTGTACCGCGGAGGTGGGGTCTGCGCTTCGGCTGCTCATGTGTCGCTTTCGGGTCGGCTACGGCGTACGGATGGCCATCATGCCGGGACCGGGTTCCACCGCACCGGCCCGTCCCTTCGGACGCGCTGCAGACCGGCCGGCAGCTCCTTGGTCCGCATCTCGTGCTCGTAGATGTAGTAGTCGACCTGCTGCGTGTGCCGGGGGCGGTTGTTGAAGTGCCCCACGAACCGCTCCTCGTCGGCCTTGATGACGAGTTCCATCTCGGGGACCGACGGCGGTCGGTACGTCCCGGCGAGGTAGGCCGCGAGCGTTCGCGCCTGGCACTCCACGAAGGGGAAGAGCGTGGGCGCCGACTGCGCGAACCCGATGAACGCCAGATCGTCCATGCCCGGCTTGAACATGCGCTTGTAGAGCGGGAACTGGTTGCCGGGCGCGCTGAGGAAGTCCTCGTCGAAGAACGGGAACGTGATGTTGTATCCCGTCGCGTAGATGATGACGTCGTACTCCCGACTGGTGCCGTCGACGAAATGGACGTCGGAACCGTCGAGACGTTCGATGTCGGGTTTGACATCGATGTCGCCGGATCCCAACCGCACCAACAATTCCTGCGACTGCGTCGGATGAGCCTCCCCGAAGTGGTGATCGGGCGTGGGGAGCCCGAAGTTCTCCGGGCGACCCGACAGGAAGATCGGCCCACGCCGGCCCAGACGTCGCTGCCAGGACAGCGGAATCTGCGGGTACGTCTGGATCAACGTGTCGGCGGGCACGCCGAACGCGTACTTCGGCACGATCCACGCCCCGGACCGGGTGGACAGCGTGACCTTGTTCCGCTGGGAGCGCTGGGACAGTTCGACCGCGATGTCGGCGGCACTGTTGCCGATGCCGACGATCAGAATGCGCTTGTCCCGCAGGTGCAGCGGAGTCTCCGGGTCGATGTAGGCGTGCGAGTGGATGGACTCGCCGGTGAACTCACCCGGGAAGTCCGGCAGTCGGGGATCCCAGTGGTGGCCGTTGGCGACCACCAGGAAGTCGAAGCGACGACTCTCCCCGTCCTGCGTGAGGATCTGCCATCCGCCACCGGGCAGGCGCTCCGCGCGTTCGACGCCGTTCTCGAAACGGATCCGGTCGAGCAGCGCGAACGCCGCCGCGTAGTCATCGAGGTACCGCTTGATGTCGGTGTGGTGCGGAAAGTCTGGAAGGTCCTCCGGCATCGGAAAGTCCTTGAACGACAGTCGCTTCTTGGATGTGTCGATGTGCAGGGACCGGTAGGCGCTCGAGTGGCCGTTCGGGTTCCCGAAGGCCCAGTTGCCGCCGATCCGGTCCGAGCTCTCGAAGCACTCGTAGGGGATGTCGTAGTCGGTCAACATCTTGCCGGCCGTCAGACCGCTGATGCCGGCTCCGATGATGCATGTCGTGGGGTTGGCCATCGTGCTCCGTTCGATGTCGATCTGCTGCGCGCGGGCACGAAGAGCGCTCGATGCCGGCACTCACCCCGCAGATCGTGAGGTGGCTCACACGCTAAGCGCAGAATTGACACGTGTCAATAGTTATTTGACACGCGTCAATACTCGTGAGAACGGTCGATGACCGGCCGGACTCCCCGGCTCTCACCGACCGCGCCACACCGGTTCGCGACGTTCGGCGAATGCCTCGATCCCCTCCCGGAAGTCCGCGGACCCGAGGACCACGCCCAGCGCCTCCTCCGTCACCGCCCACCCCTGCGCGTCCGCACTCTCACCGAGCGATCGGACGGCCCGCAGGCTCTCGCGGACCGCGACGGGTGACGCGTCGCAGATCTCGCCCGCCATCACGAGCGCCTCCTGCAGTGCCGCACCGGGTTCGGTGACGGCGTTGACCACACCCAGGTGGTAGGCACGCTGCGCGTCGAGCATCCGGCCGGTGATCAACAGTTCGCGAGCGACGTTGACCGGCAACGCACGTGGGGCGCGGAAGAGCGCACCGGAGCTCGCGACGAGGCCACGCCGCGCCTCGGGTAGACCGAAGCGCGCGTCGGCCGAGGCGACGATCAGGTCGCACGCCAGCGCGAGTTCGAACCCGCCACCGAGCACGTATCCCTCGACGGCCGCGATGAGCGGCTTGCTCCGTGCCCGACGGATCAGGCCGTACTCGCCGCCGCGCGGCATCCGCAGGTCGGCACGCTCCCTGATGTCGGTGCCGGCCGAGAACACGGTGGCGGTACCGGTCAGGACGCCGACCCACAGCTCGGGATCGTCGTCGAGCAGGTCGAAGGCCTCCTCCAGCCCCGTCGCGGTCGTACGATCGATCGCGTTGCGCCGACCCTCCCGCTCGATCCGCACGACCAGTACGCGCCCCTGCCGCTCCCACGACACCGTCGTTCCACCCATCCTGGCCACCTCCGTCTGAAAAACCTTGGACTCGGGGCCAAAGATAGATGCGGGTCTAGATACTTCCGGGCGATTGGACGATATTCGGGGTGGACGGGGTCGAAGTGGAGCACCAGCGGACAGCGGAGTCGCGAGAGTCGATGAACCAGAATCAGCAGATGTCCCGCCGCGAGCGGAACAAACACGAAACGCGCGAGCGACTTCTCGACGCCGCGAGCACGCTGTTCGCCACACGCGGGGTGATCGACACGACCGTCGAGGAGATCGCCGACGCCGCCGGCGTCTCCCGCGCCACGTTCTTCAACTACTTCCCCGGCAAGGACGTGATGCTGGCCGGACTCCACACCCGACACATGGATCTGCTGTCTGCCGTCATCTCCGATCTGCTCGCGCGTGACCTCACCACCGAGCAACGCATCCACGGCCTGTTCGAGGACTTCGTGGCCGCCACCGAGCAACTGCCGGGATACCTGCGCGCGGTGACGGGGGAACTCGAACGAGACCTCGCGACTCCCGAGATCAGCGTCGGACGGACGGAGCGGTTCAACGACGAGATCCTGCGCATCCTGGAACCGGGCATCGCTCGCGGTGAGGTCCGCACGGACTACCCACCACGGTTCCTGGCACAGATGATCGCCGCCGTGTACGTCTCCACGATCCGGTACTGGCGCCAGGACCCCGATTTCGACCTCACCGACGGGTTCCGCAAGGCCGGCCGCTATGCGGCGGAATCGCTCGTCCCGCGCGCCTGACGGCCACCGGCATGTCGGATTCATGAAGTTTGTCCGCGAAAACCATCCGGCCGGTAGATTCTCGATCGTCGGGACTTGTCGATGAAACAGTCGAGGTGAGGGACGCGGGGGCAGCGATGATGGATGACCGGGAGATCGTCACACGTCGTGAGGAACGGAAGCGGCAGACACGTAGTCGGTTGGTCGAGGCGGGCCGGACGCTGTTCACGCGGCAGGGCTTCGATCGGACCACCATCGACGACATCGCGATGACTGCACACGTGTCCCGCGGGACGTTCTTCAACTACTTCGACAGCAAGGACGCCGTGCTGTCGGCGCTGCACCAGGGCCACATGGACAAGCTGCCGGGGATCATCGACGAGCTGCTGGCGCAGGATCTCACCACCGCCCAACGCATCCACTCGCTCTTCAACGACGTCGTCAAGGCCGCCGTCACGCTCGAGCAGTACTTCCGGGCGACCACCCGGGAACTGGATCGGGATCTCGCGACACCCGCGATCAGCGCTGCCCGCACCGAGCGGTTCATCGTCGCATTCGGGCGGGTGCTCGAAGCCGGTATCGACAAGGGCGAGGTCCGACAGGACTATCCGCTGCGGTTCCTCTCCCAGATGGTGACCGCCGTGTACGTGACCACGATCCGCTACTGGCGGCAGGACACCGTCTTCGACATGGAGGTGGAGTTCACGCGCGCCGCCCAGTTCATCGCCGAGGCCGTCGCACCCCGCTGAGCGGAACCCGTCCGGCCCGATGGGGGGAGGTTCGGGCCGGACGGGCGATCGGGGGTGCTAGGCGGCGTCTTCCGCCAGTTCCACGACCAGCGCTGCGCCGGTCTTCTCCTGTACCTCTTCGACGGTGACGTCGGGCGCGAGTTCACGCAGCACCAGCGAGCCGTCCCGGACGTCGATCACGGCGAGGTTGGTGATGATGCGCTGCACCACCGCCTGACCGGTCAGCGGCAACGAGCACTGGTCGACGATCTTGGCGCCGCCATCGCGGTCGGTGTGTTCCATGACCACGATGACGCGCCGGGCACCGTGCACCAGATCCATGGCGCCGCCCATGCCCTTGACCATCTTGCCCGGCACCATCCAGTTGGCGAGGTCCCCGTTCCGGGAGACCTGCATGCCACCGAGGACCGCGGTGTCGATGTGTCCACCGCGAATCATGCCGAACGACAACGCCGAATCGAAGAACGCCGCACCCGGGTTCACCGTCACCGTCTCCTTACCGGCGTTGATGAGGTCGGGGTCGACCGCATCCTCCGTCGGGTAGGGGCCGGTGCCCAGGATGCCGTTCTCCGAGTGGAGAACCACCTTCACGCCGTCGGGAAGGTAGTTGGGGATCAAGGTCGGCAGGCCGATCCCCAGGTTGACGTACTCGCCGTCGATCATCTCGGCTGCCGCACGGGCGGCCATCTGCTCACGTGACCAGCTCATGCCGACACCGTCCGCTTCTCGATTCGCTTGTCCTGCAGACCCGTATGCACCACCCGCTGGACGAACACGCCCGGCAGGTGCACCTGAGCGGGATCCAGTTCGCCCGGCTCGACCAGCTTCTCGACCTGCACGATGGTGGTCCGTCCGGCCATCGCGGCCAACGGATTGAAGTTCATCGCGGTCTTGTTGAACACGAGATTGCCTTCGGTGTCACCGATCTCGGCGTGCACCAGCGCATAGTCCGCGACGATCGACTCCTCGAGCACGTACGTCTTGCCGCCGAACGTGCGCGTCTCCTTGGCGGGCGACGCGATCGCGACGGAGCCGTCGGCGTGGTAGCGCCACGGCAGCCCGCCCTCGGACACCGGCGTGCCCACACCGGCCGGGGTGAAGAACGCGGGGATCCCGGCGCCGCCGGCCCGCAGCCGCTCGGCGAGCGTGCCCTGCGGGGTCAGCTCCACCTCCAGTTCGCCCGACAGGTACTGCCGTGCGAACTCCTTGTTCTCACCGACGTACGACGCGGTTACCCGCCGGATCTGACCGGCCGACAACAGGATTCCCAGACCGTGGTCGTCGACGCCACAATTGTTCGAGAACACCTCGAGTCCCGTGACTCCGCGGTCGGCAAGACCGGCAATCAGCTCGGTCGGGATACCGCACAGACCGAAACCACCGACCGCGAGCGAGGATCCGTCGACGATGTCGGCGACGGCCTCGGCCGCCGTTGCGAAGACCTTGCTCATCGGGCATCACCGGTGGCGGGCAGGATGCGGGCACGGACCTCGCCGAAACCGATACGGCCACCGCCGACGCCGGGCGCGGTCGCCGAGATCGAGATCTCGTCGCCGTCCTCGATGAAGGTGCGCTGCTCGTCGCCGACCGTGACGGGCTCTGCCCCGCTCCAGGTCAGCTCGATGAACGCGCCACGCTGGTCCTTCTCCGGACCCGAGATGGTGCCGGAGCCGAACAGGTCGCCCGTGCTCGCGGCGGCACCGTTGACGGTGGTGTGCGCCAGCATCTGTGCCGGCGACCAGTACATCTGCGCGTACGGCGGACGGGACACGACGTGACCGTTCCACTCGACCGCGAGATCGATGTCCAGGCCCCACTTCTCGTCGCCCTGCAGGTACGGCAGCGGCGTCGGATCCTGGACCGGGGTGTCGACGCGGGCGGCCTCGAGCGCGAGCAGCGGAACCACCCACGGCGAGATGGACGTCGCGAAGCTCTTGCCGAGGTTCGGGCCCAGCGGGACGTACTCCCACGCCTGGATGTCGCGGGCGGACCAGTCGTTGAGGATCACGGCGCCGAAGCAGTGCTCGGCGAACTGGTCCGGGGTGATCGAGGAGCCCATCGGCGAACCGACACCGACGATGAAGCCCATCTCGGCCTCGATGTCGAGGCGGATCGACGGACCGAACGACGGGGCCGCGTCGGCCGGCGCCTTGCGCTGGCCGCACGGGCGCACGATGTCGGTGCCCGACACCACGACGGTGCTGGAGCGGCCGTGGTAGCCGACCGGCAGGTGCTTCCAGTTCGGCATCAGCGCAGCCGCATCCGGGCGGAACAGCTTGCCGAGGTTGGTCGCGTGGTTCTCCGACGCGTAGAAGTCGACGTAGTCGGCGACGGCGATCGGCAGGTGCATGGTGACGTCGTCGACCGAGAAGACGGCGTCGTCGGCGATCTCACCGGCCACCAGTGCCGTGATCTGCGCGCGGACCTCGACCCAACGGTCGCGGCCCTGGGCCATGAACGCGTTGAGCGTCGGCTGGGCGAACACGTCATCGCCGAGAGCCTTGGCGAGGTCGACGACGCTGTCGCCGGCGCGCACACCCACCCGCGGGCCCGCGTCGGCGGTCGAGAACACGCCGTAGGGCAGGTTGTCGACACCGAACAGGGAGTCGGCGGGAATCGAGATGACGGTCATGCGAGGGGTCCTTCCTCGGTCGAGGTGGAATCCACCGAGCCCGTAGGCGCGGAGGGCTCGGTGGATGTTCGGGGCACCAGGCCGAGGCCGACCAGTTCGGTCAGCGGGTCACTGATGCTGCAGGTGCCGAAGGACCGGAAGTTCGCGCGCAGCGCGTCCACCGCCTCGGCCGACAGTCCCGCCAGCGCTCCGGCGAGGCTCGTTCCGTCACGGTCGGCGAGCGCCGCGGCGATCTCCTCGACGCTCGCACCATCGGCCGCCCGATGCGTCGCGAGCATGACGTTGAGGAAGCCGTGCTGCTCGAATCCCGTGTCGGGGTCCGTGTTCCGGATCGCGTGGTGCAGACCTGCCGTCGCCTTGAAACGCACGCCCGCCCCGACGACGGTGTGAATCGCAGCGGCCAGTTCGGCCTCGTCCGGATACGCGGTCGCGACGATTCCGCCGGTGCGGAACTTCGCGGAGTAGACCGTGCCCGCCAGTCCGGCGAGGATCTCGGCTCGGCGAGCGTCACGCGGGACCTCGACGAAGATCTCGACACCCGGTGCGGTGGTGGCGATCTCACCCAGCGCCGCGAACAGCTGAGCCGGAGCCTGCCCCTCGGGCACCGCGATCTCCATCGCGACCAGCTTCACGCCGGCGATGGTGCGCAACTGTTCGAGCGCGGCGGGAACGGCGTCGGTGCCACCGGGAACGGTGAGGCTCAGCTCGAGCACACCGCCCTGCTCGACAGCCCTCTCGCCGAGAATCGCGGGCAGTTCACCGAGCCGCGGCGCCGGGAACAC
Source organism: Prescottella sp. GW823-FHT02E09 (assembly GCF_058797375.1). NCBI lineage: Bacteria > Bacillati > Actinomycetota > Actinomycetes > Mycobacteriales > Nocardiaceae > Rhodococcus > Prescottella sp. GW823-FHT02E09. Next base: position 38,472 of record NZ_JBXAJP010000011.1, on the reverse strand, counting down.
GAACGGCCCCACCAGCGCAGCGTGATCGCTGCGCTCGTGCTCGAGGTGCGCGGGCACCGCGGCGCCCATCGGCGCGTTCCCCGGGGGGAACAGCGCCGCGTCGTCGCACAGACCCGCCAGCAGCGGAGAGATCGTCACTTGCCGGGCCCCCGTCCGGACCAGGACCAGGCGTAGGCGTCGTCCTCGCACGCGAGGGCGCCCTCACCGAGTTCGAGCGGACGGAAGGTGTCGACCATGACCGCGAGCTCGTCGAAGAACTCGACGCCGATGCTGCGCTCGTACGCGCCCGGCTGCGGGCCGTGGGCGTGACCGCCGGGGTGGATCGAGATCGAGCCCTGGCCGATGCCCGAACCCTTGCGGGCCTCGTAGTCGCCGCCGCAGTAGAACATGATCTCGTCGGAGTCCACGTTCGAGTGGTAGTACGGCACCGGGATCGCCAGCGGGTGGTAATCCACCTTGCGCGGCACGAAGTTACAGATCACGAAGTTGTTGCCCTCGAACGCCTGGTGCGCCGGCGGCGGCTGGTGCACGCGGCCCGTGATGGGCTCGTAGTCCGAGATGTTGAACGTGTACGGGTACAGGCAGCCGTCCCAGCCCACGACGTCGAACGGGTGGTTCGGGTACACCATGCGGGTGCCGACGATCGCGCCGCCCGCACGATGCTTGACGAGCACCTCGACGTCGGTGCCCTCGGCGACGAGCGGCTCACTGGGGCCGTGCAGGTCGCGCTCGCAGAACGGCGCGTGCTCGAGGAGCTGACCGTACTTGGACAGGTAGCGCTTCGGCGGAACGATGTGGCTGTTCGCCTCGATCGCATACGCGCGCAACGGCTCCGGGCCCTGCGGCACCCAGCGGTGGGTGGTCGACATCGGGATCAGGACGTAGTCGCCCGGGCGGGCGTGCAGTGCGCCGAACACGGTCTCGACGATCGCCTCGCCGGACTCGACGTACACCATCTCGTCGCCGAGCGAGTTGCGGTACAGCGGCGACTCCTTGGCCGCGACCACGTACGACAGCCGCACGTCGGCGTTGCCGAGGATCAGCCGGCGCCCGGTGACCACGTCGGTCTCGGCCCAGATCTCCTCGGGGAAGAGGTCGTGCAGCTTGAGGTGCCGCGGCTTGAGCGGGTGGTTCGGGGTGGTGGACTGGTCGCGCAGCTCCCACACGGTCGCGTCGACGAGTGCCGACGGGATGTGGCGGTGATACAGCAGCGACGAGTCGGAGGAGAAGCCCTCCTCGCCCATCAGCTCCTCGAAGTAGAGCTGGCCGTTCTCGTCCCGGTGCTGGGTGTGACGCTTCGGCGGAATGTTGCCGAGCTGTCGGTAGAACGCCATGACCGGCCTCCTGAGTGCTCGCGCCCGAACTCGGGCTGTGGTTGTCACCGTCGGCGAAACAGCAGCGCGGCTGTGGTCGTCACGGCCGCCGGTCTCTCTCCGAGGTTAGTAAACAGATTAACTAGTTTCGGGGCGTGAGCGCAACCACACGAGCGGTCTCGTCCCGGTATCCCCCACTCTCCCGAACACCCCCTACCCGCGATTTGCGCACTTATCGGCCCCGGGACGGCATCGCCGACACCGATAAGTGCGCGAATCGCGAAGGGAGTGGGGGGTGACGCGCGTACGTCAGTTGCGTCCGCGGACGTCGAACTGGCTGCGATTGGTGATCAGTTTGTCGAGCAGCATGACGAGAACATGCTGCTCGGCCTCGGTGAGGACGCTCGCCCACGCGTATTCGCGCTCGTTGTGCTCGCGGTAGGTGGCGGCCATCTCGGCGCGCCCCTTCTCGGTGAGCGACAGTTGGACCGAGCGGCCGTCGTGTTCGTCCGGCGACCGATCGAGCAGACCGCTCGCCACCAGGGTTTTCGTCAGATTCGACACGGCGGCGCGGCTCATGCCGGTGAGCTTGGCGGCACTCTTGGGTTCGATCGGACCGGCCAGCCACGTCACGAACAGCAGCCGGAACGTCGACCACGACAACCCCCGCGGACGGTGCACCGACGATTCGAGGTCGTAGGTCACCACGTTCGCAGCCCGGTTGAGCGTGAGCAGCACCTGGGTGGCGAGCTGATGAGTGGAGCCGAACTCGGTACTCAGGCGCCGGTTCGCGAGGTCGATGAAGGACCAGAAGTCGAGATCGCCGGCCTCCGGTACCGCAGCATCCGCCGCAGTCCGTCCGTTTCGCCCGTCGTCCCCGCTCATGCGGTCACCCTATCGCGGCAGGTAGCCGCCGCCGTCGGCTGCGACCGTCGTCGAATCGTCACCGAATTAGTATATCTGTTAACTATTTGTTCTGGGCTTTCCCGAGCGAGTGCCCACCCTGTGGATCGGGTCGTCCACGACCCGCCACCCGACCCGTAAAGTCGGCGCACAGACCCCGGACCACGGGGTCGAGCCCGCGCGACGGGCCCCGACGACACCCGGACAGGACGGACATGAGCACGCTGCAGACCCTCGACCGTGGGCTGCGTGCGCTCGACGTCGTCGCCCAGTCGCAGGCCGGGATCTCTGTGGCCGATCTGGCCAAGGAACTCGATGTCCACCGGGCGATCTGTTACCGCATCATCGCGACACTCGAGGCGCACTCGCTGGTCACACGCACCGACGACGGACGTATCCGCCTCGGTGTCGGCGCCGCAGTCCTGGCGTCCCGCTTCGAGCCGCAGTTCTCCGGCGACGTGCAACCGCTGCTGTTCTCCCTCGCGAACGAGACCCGGGCCACCGCTTTCGTCTCCGCAGCTCAGGGGCAGAACTGCGTCGTGATCATGGTGGCCGAACCGGAGGGCACGCTGCTGCGTGTCGGGTACCGCGTCGGCAGCAGTCATCCCCTCGACCAGGGCGCCGCGGGCATCGCGATCCTCGCGCTGCGCCCCGAGCAGTCGAACGATCCCGACGCGGTCCGTCAGGCCCGGGCCGACGGCTACAGCCTCACCCGCGGCCAACTCGAACACGGCGCGGTGGGCATCGCGTCGGGCATCGCGCTGCCCGCGGGATTCGGGTCGAGCGCCGGCCTCGAACGCAGCGTCGGCGTCGTCGCGATCGACGGCCTCGACACCGACAGCGCCGCCGCCGCGGTGAAGCGCACCGCGCGCGAGATCGAAACCCGCATCAGCGTCCGAAGCGTCTGACCGCCGGGGCCCGCCGCCCGGGGTCCCCTGCCCTCCACACCCGCGGGGGCGGGGTCGTGCACCCCCGCGACCGGCGATTCCGGGGCCGCTCGCCCTACCACAGAACAGACCACCCGCGTCGTTATTCGGGCCCTACTTGACCCCGAATGTGACCGCACTTACTCTGTGCGAAGTTCGCTCACCGATACACGATGTGCGCTATTAGTAACTTCGCAGATGAGCGCAGTTTTCAGACAGACGGAGATTCAACTCATGAGCGTGTGCCCGATCGACCACACAGCACTGCAGAACATCGGCAGCGTCGCCGCCATGCCGAACACTGGTTGCCCGGTTTCCGCGAATGCCGCCGCCTTCGACCCGTTCAAGGGCCCGTACCAGGTGGACCCGGCAGCGTCGCTGCGCTGGTCGCGCGACGAGGAGCCGGTGTTCTTCAGCCCGGAACTCGGCTACTGGGTGGTCACCCGGTACGAGGACGTCAAGGCCGTCTTCCGCGACAACATCCTGTTCTCGCCGTCGATCGCGCTCGAGAAGATCACCCCGGTCTCCGACGAGGCGACGGCGACGCTCGCGAAGTACGACTACGCGATGTCGCGCACCATGGTGAACGAGGACGAACCCGCGCACATGCCGCGTCGCCGGGTTCTGATGGATCCGTTCACCCCCAAGGAACTGGTCCACCACGAACCGATGGTCCGTCGCCTCACCCGCGAGTACGTGGACCGGTTCATCGAGACCGGTCGGGCCGACCTCGTCGACGAGATGCTGTGGGAGGTCCCGCTCACCGTCGCGCTGCACTTCCTCGGCGTGCCCGAGGAGGACATGGACGAGCTGCGTAGCTACTCGATCGCGCACACGGTCAACACCTGGGGCCGGCCCGCACCCGAGGAGCAGGTCGCGGTCGCCGAGGCGGTCGGCAAGTTCTGGCAGTACGCCGGCCAGGTGCTCGAGAAGATGCGTAAGGATCCGTCGGGCCACGGCTGGATGCCGTTCGGCATCCGCGTGCAGAAGGAGCTGCCGGACGTCGTCACCGACTCCTACCTGCACTCGATGATGATGGCGGGAATCGTGGCGGCACACGAGACCACGGCGAACGCATCGGCCAACGCCTTCCGCCTGCTGCTCGAGAACCGCAGCGTGTGGGAGGAGATCTGCGCCGACCCGAGCCTGATCCCCAACGCCGTCGAAGAGTGCCTGCGCCACTCCGGTTCGGTCGCCGCCTGGCGCCGCCTGGTCACCGCCGACACCACGATCGGAGGCATCGACATCCCCGAGGGTTCGAAGCTGCTGATCGTCACGTCGTCCGCGAACCACGACGAGCGCCACTTCGACAATGCCGACGACTTCGACATCCGCCGCGAGAACTCCAGCGACCACCTGACGTTCGGGTACGGCAGCCACCAGTGCATGGGCAAGAACCTCGCCCGCATGGAGATGCAGATCTTCCTCGAGGAGTTCACCAAGCGGCTGCCGCACATGGAGCTCGTCCCGGACCAGGAGTTCACCTACCTGCCCAACACCTCGTTCCGTGGACCGGACCACGTTCTGGTGCAGTGGGATCCGGCGAAGAACCCGGAGCGCACCGACCCGTCGATCCTCGACAGCCGCCAGCCGGTCAAGGTCGGCGAGCCGTCCAAGACGAACATCTCCCGGACCGTGACCGTCGACGCGATCACCCCGGCCGCCGACGGCGTCGTGCGCCTGACGTTGTCGGACCCGTCGGGCAAGGCGATGCCGAAGTGGACGCCCGGTTCGCACATCGACATCGACCTGGGCGACCTGTCCCGGCAGTACTCGCTGTGCGGCGACCCGAACGACCTGTCGTCGTACGAGATCGCGGTGCTCGAGGAGCCCGAGAGCCGGGGCGGCTCGCGCTACGTGCACCGCACCCTGCAGGCCGGCGACACCCTGAAGATGCGCGGACCGCGCAACCACTTCAAGCTCGACCCGGATGCCGAGCGCTACATCTTCGTCGCGGGCGGCATCGGCATCACGCCCATCATCGCGATGGCCGACCACGCCAAGGCCGTCGGCAAGGACTACGAGATCCATTACTGCGGGCGCGATCTCGCGACGATGGCACTGCTCGATCGGCTGATGGCCGATCACGGCGACCGCACCACGGTGCACGCGGGCTCCACCGGCAACCGCCTCGACATCCCGGCCCTGCTCGACGTCGCGGTCGACGGTACCCAGATCTACTCGTGCGGTCCGGAACGTCTGCTGTCCGCGCTCGACGAGGCCAGCGCCCACTGGGTCGAGGACTCGCTGCACGTCGAACACTTCACGTCCAACCTGGCCACGCTCGACCCGGCCAACGAGCACGCCTTCGAACTCGAACTGCGCGACTCGGGTCTGACCCTCCAGGTCGCCGCCGACCAGACGGTGCTGGACGCCCTGCGGGCGTCGAACATCGATATCCAGAGCGACTGCGAGGAGGGGCTGTGCGGATCGTGCGAAGCCCCCGTCCTCGACGGCGAGGTGGATCACCGCGACATGGTGCTCACCAAAACCGAACGGGCTCAGAACAAGTCGATGATGACCTGCTGCTCACGCGCATGCGGCACCAAGATCACCCTCGCACTCTGACCCACCTCCCCCCTTCTTCAGCACCCGAAAGGATCCGTAATGGGATCACCGACAGTCTCTGCGCCGGCCGGCCCGGCCGGTAGCGACCAGCCGCCCAAGTCCAGCTTCAAGCGCGTCCTCACCGGCAGCATGGCCGGTGCCGTGCTCGAGTGGTACGACTTCGCGATCTACGGCATCCTCGCCGCGACCGTCCTCGGACCGCTGTTCTTCCCCGGCGAGGACGGCATCACCAAGCTGCTGCTGGCGCTCGCGACACAGGGCCTCGGCTTCGTCGCACGCCCCCTGGGTGGCATCGTCTTCGGTCATCTCGGCGACAAGTTCGGCCGCAAGCCGATGCTGGTGGCGACGTTCATCATGCTGGGCACCGCGACGGCCGCGATCGGCCTGCTGCCGACGTACGACCAGATCGGTATCTGGGCCACGGTCGCACTCGTCGTGCTGCGCATGATCCAGGGCTTCGCGCTCGGTGGCGAGTTCGGTGCCGCGGTGCTGCTGGTCAGCGAGTACGGCGAGCCGAAGAAGCGCGGCTTCTGGGCGTCCTGGCCGCAGGCCGGCGCACCGATGGGCACGGTCCTCGCGACCGTCGTCGTCTCGATCCTCGGCTTCGCCCTCACCGACGACGCGTTCGACCAGTGGGGCTGGCGTGTGGCCTTCCTGTTCGCGATCCCGCTGCTGGTTGTCGGCTTCTGGGTGCGCCGCGGCGTCGAGGAGTCGCCGGTCTTCAAGGCCGCGCAGGAGCAGGCCGCCAAGGCCCCGCAGGCCGAGGAGCGTTCGAGCATCCTCGAGGCGCTTCGTCGTCCGCGCGCCGTCGTGATCGGGCTCGGCATGCGGCTCGGTGAGAACATCGCGTTCTACGTCTACACCGTGTTCGTGATCGCCTACGCCACGACCTATTTCGACTTCCACCGCAGCGACATCATCATGGCCGTCACGTTCGCATCGCTGTTCCAGTTCGTCGGCATGATCGGCGGCGGCGCGTGGTCCGACCGCATCGGCCGCAAGAAGGCGATGCTCGTGCCTGCGATCATCCTCGTGGCGTGGGCGCCGGTGTTCTTCTGGCTGGTCCAGCTCGAGAGCCTGCCGATGCTGTGGCTGGGTGTGTGCGTGGGTGCGTTCTTCCACGGCATGCTCGCCGGCCCGGAGGCCGCGTGGATCACCGAGCTGTTCCCGACCCGCTACCGCTACGCCGGTTCTTCGCTGGTGTTCCAGGGCTCGTCGATCATCGCCGGTGCACCGGCGCCGTTCATCGCCGTCTGGCTGATCGACAACTACGGCGTCGGTATGGTTGTCGCTTACCTGGTGATCACGATGGCGATCACCGTGACCGCGCTACTGTTCAGCCGCGAGACCAAGGGCGTGGATCTCGACGAGGTTGCGTAATCGAGTCGAGCAGGACCTGATCATCCGGGCCCCGGCTCCGATCCCGACAGGGGTCGGTGCCGGGGCCCGGCCCGTTCATCACACCGCTACAGACAGGAGAGGTCGAATGACCATCGCGCACAAGCTGGTAGGACACGGCCCCGTGAAGGTGATCGCGCTGCACGGATGGTTCGGGACGTCCGAGGGCTGGGGCATGCTGCCCGAGTTGGTCGACACCGATGTGTACACCTACGCCCTGATCGACTACCGCGGCTACGGGGCCCGTAAGGACGAGGTCGGCGAGTTCACGCTCGAGGAGATCTCGGCGGACACGCTCGCGCTGGCCGACGAGCTGGGCTGGGACCGCTTCGCCCTGATCGGGCACTCGATGGGTGGCGCGGCCGCGCTGCGTGTCCTCGCCGACGCCCCCGACCGGGTCACCGCGGTGATCGGCATCAGCCCGGTGCCGGCGTCCGGTGTGCCGTTCGACGACGACAGCGCGGCGCTGTTCGGCGGGGCCGAGAACGAGGACGGTAACCGCTACGCGATCCTCGACTTCACCACCGGCAACCGGCAGTCGGCGACGTGGCTGCGGCAGATGACGCGGTTCTCCGTGGACCACACCACCCGTCCCGCGTTCGGCGCGTACCTGCGCGCGTGGGCCGGAGCCGACTTCGCGGCCGAACTGCCGCAGACGTCCATTCCGGTCAAGGCGATTGTCGGCGAGCACGATCCGGCCCTGGGTGCCGAGACCATGAAGGCCACGTGGATGGCGCAGCTGCCGCAGTGCGAGCTGGACGTCGTCGCCAACGCCGGGCACTACGCAATGTTCGAGGCACCGGTCGCGATGATCACCAGCATCGAGAGGGTGCTCTCGCCGCTGCAGTGACGAACGGGGATACCCGGCACGAACGCGAACGGCCCGCCCCCTCTCGTGGGGCGGGCCGTTCGCGTTGCGACCGGTCATTCGCCGTTCGGGTCACCTGCCCCGTTCCTGCCGACACCCGCGGACGCGAGTGCCGTCTCCCTGGGGGAGTTGTCCGTCGCGGCAGTCTGCTCGGCGCGCTGCCCGATGGAATTGAGCATGCCGGTGATGTCGACGCCGGAGGATTCGAGGGTCTCGATCACTCCCGCGATCGTCGACGGGCTGATACCGAGGATCGAGCCGACGCTGCCGGAGATGCCGTCGGCGCCGCCGACGATCGAGATCCGGTCGATCTCCCCCACCGGCTTCGCTGCCGCGTCGGTTGCCTCGACGAGTGCCTTGAGGACGTCGGGAAGCATCAGCATCTGGGCGGCGGCCGGCGTGTAGGCGTTGAGCGCCTCGGCAACCTTGCGCTTGCCGTCGGCTTCCGCCTCGAGCCGGGCGCGTAGACCGTCCGCCTCCGCCTGCTGTTCGGCGCGCAGCGCCTCGGCCGTGACCGTGCGGCCCTGCGCCTCGGCCGCCAGCCGGGCCTTGATGCCGTCCGCCTCGGCCTGCTGTTCGGTGCGGACGGCGTCGGCGGCGAGCTTGCGGGCGTCGGCTGCAGCTTCACCCGAGCGTCGCGCGGACTCGGCGGCCGCTTCGGCGCGGAGGATCGCGGCCTGCTTCTCACCTTCGGCGCGGGCGATGGCGGCCTGGCGCTCGGCCTCGGCGGGGGCGATGACGTCCGCCTGCAGCGCCGCCTTCGCCTGTTCGGCACGTCGCTGATCGACCTCGATCCGAGCCTCGACCTGCGCGGCCTCGGCCTGCTCCTGAGCGATCCTGACGGCCTTCTCGGAGGTCGCCCGGGCGAGTGGGCCGGCCTGATCCGCCTCGGCGTTCTCCGCCTCGGTGCGGGCGCGCAGCTTCGCCAGCTCGACGTCTCGGGCCTGGTTGGCGGTGGCGATGGCGGTATCGGCCTCGGCCTGCGCGACGGCGCCTTCCTGCCGGGCCTTCGCGGACTGGATCTGGGCGTCGCGGTCGGCATTCGCGGTACCGATGGCTGCGTCACGCTTGACCTCGGCGATGCGGCGCTGGCCGAGGGACTCGAGGTAGCCGTTGTGGTCGCTGATACCGGCGATCTTGAGGACGTCGACCTCCATGCCGATGCGGGCGAGGTCGCCGCCCGCTTCGTCGACGACGCTGCGCGCGAGAGTCTCGCGGTTCGAGTTCAGATCCTCGACGGTCATGGTCGCGGTGATGCCTCGGAGCGACCCGGCGAGAATGTCGTTGATCTGTCGGCGGAGTTCGTCCAGATCGGAGGTCAGGAAGCGCTGGACCGCGGTCTGGACGGCCTCGTCGGCCGAGCCGATACGGACCAGGCCGACGGCCTCGACGTTCACCGGGACGCCGTCGTTCGAAAGAGCGTTCTGCAGATCGATCTTCACGTTGAACGGCTCGAGCGACATGATGTCGACGCGCTCGATTCCGGGGATCTTGAATCGGGCACCGCCACGCACGACCTTCGGGGTGCCGCGGCCGGTGAAGACGGCGACCTCGTTCGGGGGCACCTTGACGTAGTTGCGGACGTAGATGAAGGGCAGTCCGATGAAGACCACCAGGGCAGCCACGATGCCGCCCACGATTGCGACCATGGGAGTTCCTCAGTTTGTTTCGGGCAGTGCAGAATTCGATGCGGATTCGGGGATCGAGACCACATGAACATTGGCGTCGTCGACGTCGCCGATGTAGACGGGAGTGTTCACCGGCAGTGGTGCCGGTTCCGCGGAGACAGCGCGGGCACGGACACGGCTTCCCGCGACATCGGTGAACGAGATCTCGCCCCACTGGCCGGGTTCGATGGCGATGGTGACGATGCCGGTCAGGCCGATGTAGCTGTGCCGCCCGATGTGGGAGTTGGACTGCTGCCGCAGGAGGTAGGGCAGGAGGACACCACGGGTGAGGAAGACCAGGACGATCGCGCACCCGGCGGCCGCGATCGCCGCAACGACACTCGCGCCGCCCGCCAGCACTGTGGCGCTTCCGCCGAGGCCGACGCCGAACAGTGCGGTGGCGGCGGTGGTGAGACTCAGGAAGGGCAGCCCCTCGGCTGCACCGCCGCCGACCGACCCCTCGCCCCCGACCTCTCCGACGACGATCGTCCCGACAAGACCCACGAGACCCATTGCAAGACAGACAAGAAAGAAGACCGTCACTATCGCCCCTCCCCCGGACAGTAGATTCGCCCTCGACCATATCGCAGGTGCTGTCGCGACTGCGTGGCGGCGGTGGCAGTACCGCACCGCGCCGAAGATGGTCCGCGCGAGGCGCCGAAACCTCGGCGCCGCTCGATGTAGCGCGAGATTCCGGTTCTCGTCGCGGTTGCGCTGGTGCTGAGCTTCCTGCTTCAGATGTTCGTGGGCAGGGTCTACCTGATTCCCTCGGAATCGATGGAACCGACGTTGCACGGCTGTCCGGGGTGCACCGGAGATCGGATCGTGGTGGACAAGATCGCCTACCGCGTCGGCGATCCGGAACCGGGAGATGTCGTCGTCTTCCGAGGTCCACCGTCGTGGAACGACGACTATCAGTCACGACGATCGGAGAACCCCGTTCTGCGCGGGATCCAGAACGTCGGCTCGGTGGTGGGCCTGGTACCGCCGGATGAGAACAATCTCGTCAAACGCGTTGTTGCAGTGGGAGGTCAGACGGTGCAGTGCCTGCCCGGCGACGGCGGGGTGAAGGTCGATGACAGGACGCTGGTCGAGCCGTACATCGACAGCCGTACATCGCCCGGAAACGCCGTCCCGTGCCAGGGGGTGTTCTTCGGCCCGGTGGTGGTGCCCGAGGGCAGCGTGTGGGTGATGGGCGACAACCGGGCCAACTCGAGGGACTCGCGATTCCACATGAACGACGACCTCCACGGCGCGGTCCCGGTCTCGAACATCGTCGGCAAGGTGCGGCTGATCGTGCTGCCGCCATCCAGGTGGGGAGTCGTACACGCGGTCGACCCGCAGCAGTAGGCGGAGGCTCGTGATCGACCGCGCACACGGCGACGCCGGCACCCCCGCAGACGGGGTGCCGGCATCGCCGTGTCGGATCCGAACTCGTTGCCGGTCAGGGCTTGCCGGTGAAGACCGGATCCTCGCTGGACCGTCGCGATCGAACCCAGGAGGGGTCCAGGCCGTCGTCGATCGTCTCGGTCACGGACTCGTCGAACACGACGATGCGGTCGGCGATGCGCCACTGCCCGGCGCGCCTCTCGAAGCGGTCGACGTAGCGGCACTTGACGGTGACGCGCGACTGCGGGCCGCCCGGAACCTCCGGCGTCTGCCGCAGGTAGCAGAGGCAGTACGACTCGACGTGCGCGGTGTCGCCGTCGAGGTCGATCAGCACGTTGGTGATGTAGTGCAGCGACGAGTCGATGGTCGCGTGCCGGGACTTCATGTCCTCGATCAGACCGTCGACGGTGCCGATGTAGCCGCCGTGGTTGTCGATCGCGTCGGGGAAGTAGCAGTCGGCCACCCGGTCGAAGTCCTTGCGGTCCACCGCCCGTGCGTAGCGGTACAGGACCTCGGTGATCTCCTGCTTGTCGCTGAGCGACATGCGTATCTCCTCTCGTACGAACGGGCCCTGCCGATGTCGCCACCGGCAGGGCCCGACGGGGCCGACTAGTCGACGCGGAGCTCGATGCCCTTGGTCTCCTTGACGAAGAAGATCGCACCGAGGGTGAGCAGCGCACAGAACACGAAGTAGAAGGCCGGTGCCAGGTTGTTGCCGGTGATGTCGATCAGCCACGTCGCGATGAACGGGGCGGTACCACCGAGCGCCATGTTGGTGATGTTGTTGCCCAGGGCGAGACCGCTGTAGCGGACCGACGCCTTGAGCATCTCGACGTACGTCACGTAGGACGCGCCGTTGACCACCGACACCGCGATGAACAGCACCGACTGACCGAGGACCGCCTGCCAGACGCTGCCGCCCGCCATGAGCATGAACATCGGGACGCCCAGCACGACGGCGGCGATGGTGCCGGCGAACAGCACGGGCTTGCGGCCGTATCGGTCGGCCATGTAACCCGCGATGGGCAGAGTGATGACACCGAGGACCAGCGCCAGCGACGTGGAGAGGAACGCGACGGTCGACGACTGTCCACCGGCCTTCTGCAGGTAGGTGGCCGCGTACACGGAGGCGATGTAGTAGCCGCCGGTGATGAGCGCGCCGAGGAAGATGATCTTCACGAGTGCCGGACCGGAACTGGTGAGCAGCTCCTTGACGGGCACCTTCGCCGTCTCTCCCTTGTCCTCGAGCTCCTTGAACTGCGGGGTGTCCTCCATGTGGTTACGGATCCAGATGCCGACCACGCCGATGACGACGGAGAGCAGGAACGGGATACGCCATGCCCACGACATGATCTGGTCGTGGGTGAACACCGTGGTGAGCGCGAGCGCGGTCAGGGAGGCGACGAGCGAGCCGATGTAGGTACCGGAGTTGACCATCGACGTCTGGAACGCGCGCCACTTCGCCGGTGCCGACTCCGACACGAACGCGTTGGCGCCGCCCAGCTCACCGCCGGCCGCGAAGCCCTGCAGGCAGCGGGCCAGCACCAGGATCGCCGTGGCCCACACACCGAGCGTGACGTAGGTGGGCATCATGCCCATCGCCGCCGTCGCGACGACCATCAACAGGATCGTCCAGGACAGGGCGTTCTTGCGGCCGTACTTGTCGCCGATGTGGCCGAAGAAGATGCCACCGGGCACCCGCAGGAAGAACGCGACGGCGAACGTCGCGAACGTGCCGAGCAGTGCGGCGGTGTCGTTCTCCGAGACGAAGAACAGCGACGCGATGATCGTCGCCATGTAGCCGTAGATGCCGAAGTCGTAGTACTCGACGACGGTGCCCACGACTGCGGCACGCACCACCTTGACGGTGGATTGCTTCGGCGGCGTCTGGGTCTGCACGGGATCCGGTCCTCGGGCGGGCTCGGGGTTACGAACCGCGGGCTCCACAATATCGTTCGTTGGCATGGATGGTCCTTTGTAAGTGTCTGGTACGCAACACGCTCGGTGTCAGATTCCTGCAGTTGTCAGTGCCGTCGATGTCGTCGAGTCGCCGCGCGCGGTGCGCGCAGCGTTGATTCCGGCGATCCGGCCCATCGTGAGGGCGTTCGCCACGGCGTTGCCGCCGCCCACGTATCGGAGGCCGAGGATGCCGGCTCCGGCCTCGCCGGCCGCGAAGAGTCCGTCGACCGGACGACCGGTCCGATCCAGTACGGATGCGTTGCTGTCGATCTCGACGCCCGCGTGGGTACACACGAGTTCGGCGGGCAGCAGCCGGGCGGCGTAGAACGGCCCCTGGTCGATCGGGTCCGGGTTGGCGGTCGACCCCTTGTTCGCGAGGGTGCGATGACGGAGGAAGTCGTCGTCCACACCGTTCGGGAGTTGATCGTTCCACCGCGTGACGGCCGCTTCGAGAGCGTCGGCCGGCACGCCCATTGCCAGGGCGAGATCCGCGAGCGAGTCCGCTCGGAGCGTGCGTCCGGCGTCGGCCTCGTCGAGAATCCGCTCCGGAGCCCAATCAGTATAGCCCACAGGAAGATTCAGTCGTGCCCTCTCGTCGAACACGACCCAGGCCCCACCCTGCTGGGCGTCGATGATCCCGGTGGAGACCGCGTACGACGCGTCCTCGTCCATGAACCGGCGGCCGTCGCCGTTGACGTAGATCCGCGACTTGGGCGGGAAGCCCGACTGCCAGTGGTGGAAGCGCTGGAAGTACGCGGTCGGGAGCACCAGCCCCCAGCCCTCACCGGCGACGGCCGCGTCGACCTGCTCACCGAAGCCGAGGTGATCGCCCTGGCTGCCCGGCGCCGCCACGACGAAGAGGGAATCCCCGCCCCGGTTCGCGAACGGGTACAGCCGGTCGACGAGCTCCTTGTTCTGCGCGAACCCGCCGCTGGCGATCACCACCGACGTCGCGCGGACCTCGATGTCGTCGGCGACGACCCCGACCACGCGACCGTCCTCGACGATCAGCGACTGCACCCGGGTGTTCACGACCACCTCGACGCCCTGGTCGCGGCGGGCCTTGTCGAGCACCTGGACCAGCCCGTAGCCCTGGTCCTTGGGCACGTGACCACGCCAGACGTCCTCGACCCCCGACTGGGCCAGACCCGGCATGTGCGCGTTGGCCGACTCCCGGGCGGGGATCTCCACGCCCAGGCCGATGAGCCATTCGAGCGTCGGGCCGGCGTTCTCGCAGAACGCGCGGACCAGGCCCGGCTTGAGCATCCAGTGGTTGAGGTCCATGTAGTGCTGGAAGAACTTCTCGGCGGTGTCCTCGATGCCGAGGCCGCGCTGGACGCTGGTGCCGGCCGCGGTGAACAGGCCCGCCGACAGCTGCGTCGAGCCGCCCAGCTCGGTCTGCGATTCGAAGAGCAGCACCGATGCGCCCTGCTCGGCCGCGGACACCGCGGCCGCGAGTCCCGCTCCGCCGCCGCCGATGACGACGACGTCCCAGTTGTCTTCACTCATGAGAGGACTCCTCCCGTTTCGGCGAGGATGCGGTGGTACAGCCCGTTGGACACCAGGCCGCCGTCGACCGTCACCTCGCTGCCGTTCATGTAGGTGGATCGGTCGGACAGCAGGAACAGCACCGCGTCCGTGATCTCGTCGACGGTGCCCATGCGCCCGGCCGGAATGCTCTCCAGCGAGGCCTTGACGAAGGCGTCCGCTCCCCCGACGAGAGCGGTGCCCACCAGCCCGGGATGCACGGAGTTCACCCGGATGCCCCATTGCGCGAACTGTCCGGCCGCCGACTTCGACAGCCCGGTCAGGCCCCACTTGCTCGACGCGTACGCCGGCGAGAAGTACCCGACCTGGCCGGAGATCGACGAGATGTTCACGATCGATCCGCCACCGCTCTCGCGCATCAGCGGGGCGGCGGCCTTCATCCCGTAGAACGGGCCGAACAGGTTGATCCGCATGGTCAGTTCCCAGACGTCGTCCGGGGTGTCCATGAACTCGCGTCGACGGCTGATGCCGGCGTTGTTGACGAGACCGCCGAGTTCACCCTTGGTGGAACGGATCTCGTCGATCACGCGCGTCCACGCGGCCGGGTCGGCGACGTCGAGTCGATGCGCCGACGCACTGCCCCCGGCGGCCTCGATCTCGGCCACGACCGTGGACGTGTCCGCGACGTCGGCGACGCACACGTGCACGCGGCGCGCGGCGAGCGCCTTGGCGTGGTTGGCGCCCATGCCGCCGGCGGCGCCGGTGACCAGGACGACTGCGGGGTAAGTCTCAGACATGGCGCGACCCACCGTCCACGGCGATGGAGTGCCCGGTGACGTAGCGGGCGCTGTCCGAGAGCAGGAACAGCAGCGGTCCGAAGACCTCCTCGGGCGAGCCGAGGCGGTGCAGCGGCACCACGTTCAGGGCGTGCTCGAGGGCGGCGGGATCCTCGCGGACCCAGCGGGTCATCTCGGTGTCGATGTAGCCGGGGGCGATCGCGTTGACGCGAATGCCCTTGTCGCCGAGCTCCACCGCCAACGACTCGGTGAGGTGCGCGACGGCCGCCTTGGACGTGCAGTACGCGCCGCGGCCACGGCGGATGCGCAGCGCCGACACCGAGGACATGTTCACGATCGCACCGCCCGGCGCCATGTGCCGCGCCGCGGCCTGGGCGCCGAACAGCACACCCTCGACGTTGACATCGAGGGTCGCCGCGATCTGCTCGGGCGTGATCTCCTCGACCAGCGCGAACGGGAAGATGCCCGCGTTGTTGATCCAGAAGTCGATGCGGCCGAACTCCTTCAGCGCGATCTGCGCGAGGGCCTCGTGCTCGTCGGCCTTGGTGACGTCGACGCGGGCACCGACGACACGTCCGGGCTGGTCGGCCAGCGATTCCGCGGCCAGCGCGGCGTTGATCTCGTCGGCGGTGGCCGTCATCTGCTCTTCGTTGATGTCGGCACCGACGACGTTGACGCCGCGGGTGGCGAGACCGGCCGCGAAGGCAGCGCCCATGCCCCGGGCGGCGCCGGTGACGACGGCGACCTTGCCGGCCATCTCCGGGTACAGCGCGGCCATCAGCGACGCGTCGGTGCGGCCGGGGTTCTGGGTGTCAGCGGTTTCGGTCATGATCTGGTGTTCCTCCAAAAACAATGTTCTGCAAAAGATTCGGGGTGCTCGCCAGCCGAGGCCCGAGGTGTCAGGACTGCGGGGCCTGATCGTCCCGGCGGACCGTGCGTCGCGCGATGCGCCACTGCCCACCGACTCGCACCACCCGGTCGGCCACCGTGGTGAACCGCACGAGGCGGGAATCCCCGCCGATCCGGGTCGCGACGATCTGCAGGTAGGCGTGGACCTCGAGTTCGTCGTCCCCGACCCGCTCGACGGCGATGTTGGTGATCACGTGCCGGTGCGCCTCGCCCGCCACGGACGCGTTCGTGAAGAACGCGCGGGCGAACTCGGTGAGCGCGGCCGTCCCCTCGACCGGGGCCGGGTAGCTGGGCGAGTGGAACTCGCCGTCGGCGGTGAAGGTGGCCGCCCACTCGGCCGCGTGCCCCTCGTCGATGAGCTGGCTCTGTCGGCCGTACAGCTGGTGGATCTCCACGAACGCCATCGCGCCGACGTCGGCGCGGGTCTCGATCCCTGTCATGACGAACTCCTCGGTCACTCTCCGGCGCATCCCGATCGGGATTGCACCGCCCCGCCATGTGTGCGATAATCGAACGCATAGTGCGATTAAGAAGAAGAGTAGGTGTCTCGCCTCACATACGTCAAGGGAGGGATCCATGGCATCGGTCGGTTCCGAAGATCAGATGAACGAAAGCCCTGGGAGAACGAGCGGCGTCCAGCTCGATTCGCGGATGTCGAAGACGCTGCACAACGGCCTCGAGATCCTCGAGTTGCTGACGCAGCACAAGTACGGGTTGACCATCACCGAGATCGGCGAGGGCATCGGCGTGCACCGCACGGTCGCCGATCGCCTGGTGCGCACCCTCGAGGCACACCGGCTGTGTCGGCGCACCGAGAGCAAGCGCATCCTGCTGGGGGCGGGACTGGTCACGCTCGCGGGGTCGGTGGAGCAGGATCTGCGCGAGCTCGCGCGCCCGATCCTCGAGGAACTGGCGGATTCCGTGGAGGCGACAGCGCACCTCGCGGTCCGGGAGGGTGCGGACTCGGTCCGCGCGCTCATGGTCATCGAGCCGCGGAACTCGCGGGCGCACGTGGGCTTCAACGCCGGTCAGATCGACCCGATCAACCGCGGGTCGGCGGGGTTGGCGATGCTGGCGGCGCTACCGCCGCGGGAAGGTGAACGCCCCGAGGTCACACGCGCCCGCGAGCGCGGATTCGCGGTGACCTCGGGGGAGGTGACTCACTCGGTCACGGGCATCTCGGCCACGTTGCCGAACCGTCGGCCGGCCGACCTCGTGAGCATCGGTGTCTCGGTGTTCGACTCGTCCGAGGAGCAGAAGCTGGGCGAGGCCGTCATGGCCGCGGCTCGGCGGCTGGGAGCCCTGTTGCTGCGCTGACCGACGCCGATCACTGCCCTGCCGACGACTATCGACGTGTCATCGTCGAGGAGTATCCGCCGCCACCCGGGTACACCCAGTCGCCGGTCATCGTTCGACCGCCGTCGTCGAAGCTGCCGCGGAAGTACGCCGGGCTGCCGTGCGCGCCGGCCCAGATGGTGAGGACGTCGCCCTCGAGTTCGTAGACGTAGTCGAAGGTGTTGCCCGCCGAGTCGTAGAACCGGGAGACGATCTCGTCACCGACCGGCTCTCCGAACGGATGCAGGTGCCCGATCACCTCGAACCCGCTGACGTGCTCCCCGTACTGCTCGAGTTCGACGTGCTGGATGAGGAAGTGCCCGCCGGGCATCCACTCGTACCGCACGGTGCCCTCCGCTCCCCCGGTCACCGTCCATGCGCCGACGAGCCGGTCGAGTGCTCGAACCCGGTCGCTGGGCCGAGGCGGCTCGTTCCGGCCGAGGACGTCGCTGGTGGTGGTCTCGCTCATGATGTGCTCCTTGTCCGTTCGGAGCAGCGCCGCTGTGGCTGCTCTCGTGGGGACCTCGGAGCCGCGATCGGGATCTCGACACCCGACACGGAAGAACTTCACCGATTTTCTCGGTCGGTGATGTCGAAGGGGCGACCCCGGCTCCGTGGTGTCCGTGAAAGCCGTCCGGATCCGGACGGGCGGGCACGGCAACCGGAGGACATCATGGCCATCACCGCACTTCGCGAGCACGCGACTCGTCGATCGGTCGAGCGGACCCGTCTCCCGCTCACCGCCGCCACGAGCGCCGGGCCGCTGTTCTACGACCTCCGCACGCGTCGCGCCGGTGTTCCTCGGCATCTTCGGGGTGGGGTTCGTCGTCGCCGGCTGCTTCCCGGCGGACCCGCAGAACGGATTCCCGATCGGAGCACCGGCAGGTGCGGTGGACATGTCCTGGCACGCCGTCGTGCATTCCGCGGCGGCCGTCCTGTCGTTCCGCGCACTTGCCGCGGCGTGCATCGCACTGCTGGTCCGCGCGCTCCGCGCTCGACGTGGATGGGCCGCGGTCGGCCACGGAATGACGGCACTGGTGTTGTTGCTGCCGATGTCCCCGTCCGAGTCGAGCATCCAGATCGCGGTCACCGGGGTGATCGCGTTCACGTGGGTCACGGTGTATTCGCTCGGACTGCGCCGCGGACTGTGAAACACATAGGCTGACAATGCAAACGAGCTACGGAGGAGAGCGATGAAGTTTCTGCTGCTGAGCTACACCCCCGCGGATTCCTGGGATGCCGATACCGCGGATGTTCCCAGCGACGACGCGCTGGCCGCGTTCGCCGCCTACCAGAAGTTCGAGGCCGAGCTCCGGCAGACGGGCGAGTTCGTCCTGAGTGAGGGCCTGGGCCACCCCGCGGTGTCGACCACCGTCCGGAAGACCGATGCGGGAGTCGTTGCCACGGACGGCCCCTTCGCCGAACTGAAGGAGGTGCTCGCAAGCTTCGCGATCATCGACTGTTCGAGTCTCGAGCGTGCTCGCGACATCGTCGCCCGGATGGTCGATGTCCTCGGTGAGCCGATGGAGATCCGGCCGATCATGGGCGACGACTTCGCCTGATGGATCATTCGGCCCCCGCGGCGCCGTCCGGGGACCGGCGTATCGAGGACGTGCTGCGCACCGAAGCACCGCACGTGCTCGGCGCGCTGGTGCGCCGCTTCGGCAGGTTCGAGCTGGCCGAGGATGCCGTGCAGGAAGCTCTCCTCGCGGCGAGTCGCAGCTGGCAACAGGACTCGATCCCCGAAGAACCTCGAAGCTGGCTCATCCGCGTCGGTTACCGGCGGATGGTGGATCTCATCCGGTCCGAGCAGGCAACCCGGCGCCGCGAGGAGGAGGCCGCGCACGCCGACGCCGTGCTGATCGATCCCGCACGAACCGGGCCCACCCTCGGGCACCGTGACGACAGCCTGCATCTGTTGTTGCTGTGCTGCCACCCGGCACTCAGCGAGACCTCCCAGGTCGCACTGACCCTGCGCGCGGTCGGTGGCCTGACCACGGGCGAGATCGCCCACGCCTACGGCACCACCGAAGCCACGATGGGAACACGGATCAGTCGGGCCAAGCAGACGTTGAAGAAGGCCGGGGCCCGCTTCGAGATTCGCGCCGACGAAGATGTCGTGCAGCGCACTTCGACCGTCATGCGCGTGCTCTACCTTGTCTTCAACGAGGGCTACACCGCCACCGCAGGCGACCAACTCACCCGCGCCGATCTCACCGTCGAAGCGATCCGGCTGACGCGGATGCTGTGCGATCTGCTGCCCGACGACCCCGAGGCGTCCGGTCTGCTCGCCCTGATGCTGCTCACCGAGGCGCGCCGGTCCGCCCGCACCGACACGGACGAGGAGCTCGTTCCCCTCACCGAGCAGGACCGCACACGGTGGGACGAGCGACTGACCGCGGAGGGTGGGCAGCTGATCGAACAGGCTTGGGCCCGCGATCATGTGGGGCCGTATCAACTACAAGCGGCCATCGCCGCAACCCACGCCCAGGCGAAGACCGCTGCCGACACGGATTGGCCCCAGATCGCCGCGCTCTATCTGTGGCTCGAACGGCTGCACCCGACGTCGCCGGTCCGCCTCGGTCGGGTCGTCGCAGTCGCACATGCCTTCGGTCCACGCCGCGGCATCGCGCTACTCGACGAGTTCGATCGTGCCCACCGGATCACCGATGATCCGCTTGTCGCACAGCGCGCCCGCGCCGTCCGGGCGCACCTGCTCGATCAGCTCGGTGACAACGCCCGCGCGCAGGAACAGTTCCGCGCGGCGGCGGAGCTCACCGCCAACGACATCGAGCGCCGCTACCTCCTGCGCCGCGCCGGCGAACACGGCAACGAGGACAACTGAAACGCCGTCGACGCTCGACAAGAGGTCAGCGCGACGGCCAGCAGCAACGCTGCCGAATTAAGCCAGACCGGTGCCGGTTTCGCGACCCGACATGACCGGCGTGGCAGCAGCCGCGCGAGGCACCACCGCGACCGCCAGGGCCGCACACGCGAGCAGCAGCCCCGCGTTGACCGCCCACAGTCCACGCCACCCGACCTCGGCGATCACCCACGGGCCCAGCAGGATCGCCACGAACTGCCCGAGTGGCATGTGGATCCCCCACAGCCCGAGCGAGAACCGGCGATGCCGATCCCCGGACGCCGCTGTGATGGTGGCGGGCGCCGACTGCTGCCGGGCGGCGCCGGATTCGGAGGCGTGCTCAGGCACCGACGGCGGCGTCCGAGTTCTCGTCGGCGGGCACGGTCAACGACGGATCGGTGGCGGCCGCGATGGCCTCCTCGAACTCGCGCTGCCCCACCCGCGAGCCGAGCACCAGCGCGAGGCGGGTCAGGAAGCCCTCGCGGTCGGTCTCGCCCACCTGGTCGAGCGCGTCGGACAGGCCCATCCACACGTTCTCGCGGCGCAACTCGGCCGGATCGATCGCGGGCCCGTTGTCGACCGTCGCCGACGCACCTGCCGGGGCGTCGCCCAGGCTCAGGTGGCGCACGACGTCGTCGATCCGCCCGACACCGTCGATGCGGCACAGCAGCACACCGTCGGGGCGGATCACGAACACCTCACCGTCACGGGCACCCAGTGCGGCGGCGACCTGACCGTCGACATCGGGAACCACGGCGACGGACGCGTCCGAGGTGTCGCTGCCGATCAGGACGGCGCGCACCGACTCCGGCGCCAACACGGCGCTCAGGGTCGCGGTCGCGGCGGCCAGGTCCGCAGCATCGACGTGCACGCCGAGGAGCGCGAAACCGGTGCCGCGCAGCGTGTTCAGCGATGTGTCGGTACCGTCGACGGTCTGCACGCGCCGGTCCTCGACGGGGTCACCGGCGGCGACACCTTCGGCGTCGGCGGGGGTGGGCCAGGTGAGCGGCGAGATCCGCGCGTTGGTGGCGCTGGACTGACGCGGGTTGATCAGGTGACTGAACTCGGGGCGGGTCACCGACAGCGCGAGGATCGCATCACGCGTCGTCTGGTAGCCGTGGCTGCCGGGCGACATGATGAGCGTGCTCTTGCCGGCGTTCGCGACGTTCTGCCGCCACGCGTCGTGACGCTCCACCGAGTACGCCTGCAGCAGTTCGGGAGCGGCGTTGCCGTGGATCACTGCGGCCAACTGCCACGCGAGGGTCTCGGCGTCCTCCATGCCCGAGTTCAGGCCGCGCACACCGAAGATCGGCACCAGGTGGGCCGCGTCGCCGGCGAACAGGAGCCGGCCGTGTGTGAAGTCGGGCAGGGCGAGGGCGCGAGCGCTGTAGAAGCCGTGCCACTCGAGCGTCCACGGCAGATCGTTCTGGAGCCACTCCAGGTGCCGCGTGATGCGGTCCCGGATACGGTCCTCCTGCGTCTCGATCTCGGCGTCCTCGGACGGGTCGAGCTGGTAGTCGATGCGCCAGATGTTCTTGGGCTGCTTGTGCATGATGATCGTCGAGCCGGGGTTGCTCGGCGGATCGAACCAGACCATGCGCTCGGCGGGCAGTTCCGACTCCCAGTGGATGTCGGCGATGACGTAACGGCCGTCGTAGTTGTTGCCCTGCATGCGGATACCGGCGAGCTCACGCATGCGGCTACGGCCACCGTCGGCGGCGACGACCCAGCGGGCGCGCAGGTGACGCTTGCCGAACGCGGTGTCGATCTCGAGGGTCACCTCGTCGTCGGCCCGCAGCACGCCGGCTATGCTCGCGGACCAGTGCAGCGTGATGAGCGGGTTCGCCTCGATCGTGTCGACCATGATCTGCTCGAACTCCGACTGCGAGACGTTGACCATGGGCGGGCGCACGTCGTGATCGGCGTTGCGCATCTGGAAGTGCAGCACCTGTTGATCGCGGTAGAAGCTGCGGCCGCCGACCCACGGCAGCACGATCTTCTCGAGCTCGGCGCCGAAGCCGAGGCGCGCGGCGGCCTCGAGGCTGTGGCGGGAGATGCAGATGGCGCGGCTGCCGAACGAGACCTGATCGGCCGCTTCGAGAATCGCGACGGGGATGCCACGCTGGGCCAGGCCGAGGGCCACGGCCATGCCGACGGGCCCGGCACCGACGATGACGACCGGGAGGGTCTCGTCGGCGGCGGTCATGGACTCGAAGTTCGAGGCCGGGTACTTCGGGGGCTGGTAGTAGGTCGACATGGTCTACACGACTTCCTGCGGGGACGGACGGGAGGACTTGGTACCGGGCACCTTCAGCAGCAGGATGCTGGCGAGGCTGATCAGGGCGATCAGCACGAAGTAGCCGGTGATCGCGAGCGACGTCTCGAAGCTCGCGTACAGCGCGGTGGCGATGATGGGCGCGAGGCCGCCGCCGAGGATGGCGCCGATCTGGTAGCCGAGGGAGGCGCCCGAGTAGCGGATCGCCGGGGGGAACAGCTCCGCGAACAGCGCGGACTGCGGGCCGGCGCAGCAGCCGAGCGTGAAGCCGAGGGCGATCATCGCGACGACCATGACGGGCAGGACGGCAGTGTCCATCAGCGGGAAGAAGACGGCGGCGGCGATCACCAGCGCGATCGAGCTGCGGACGTAGACCGTCCGGCGGCCCAGGGTGTCGGACTTCCATGCGCTGAACGCCATGCCGGCCATCCAGAACGGGCACGAGCTGATCAGCAGGAACAGCATCGTGGTCTTGCTGAAGCCGAGCTCGGTCTCGCCGTACTTCAGGACGTAGACCATGTACGCGTAGGCGATGCCGTTGGTGGCGATGAACGTGCCGCCGGCCAGCAGGACCGTCTTCCAGTGCTTGGTGAGGACCTCGACGATCGGCAGCTGCTCGGGCTGCGCGTCCTCCTTGGAGGCCTGGAACTCGCTGCTCTCCTCGAGGCCGAGCCGGATCCACATGGCGACCAGGACGAGGACGGCGCTGAGCAGGAACGGGATCCGCCAGCCCCACGCCTTGAACGTCTCGTCGCTCATGAACGCGGTCAGCGGCAGGTAGACGAGGTTCGCGACGAGGACACCGGCCGGGACGCCGATCTGGGGTGCGGCGCCGTAGAGGCCCTTGCGGCCCTCGGGGGCGTTCTCGGTGGCGACCAGGACCGCGCCACCCCACTCCCCGCCGACGCCGAGACCCTGGACGAAGCGCAACGTCACCAGCAGGATCGGGGCGAAGACGCCGATCGCGTCGTAGTTGGGGAGCACACCGATGCCGACGGTCGCGAAGCCCATGAGCAGCAGCGAGATGACGAGCATCGACTTACGTCCCACACGGTCACCGAAGTGCCCCATGACGACGCCACCGATGGGACGCGCGATGAATCCGACGGCGAGGGTCGCGAAGGAGGCCAGGGTTCCGGCCAGGTCCGACGAGTTCGGGAAGAACTGGTGCCCGAGTACCAGCGCGGCGGCCGTGCCGTAGATGAAGAAGTCGTACCACTCGATCGCGGTGCCGACGAAGCTGCCCAGCGCGGCCTTGCGGGCCTTGCGGTGCAACTCCTGCGGCGGAGCCGCAGCCATGGTTGCCGTCATGGTTCGGTGCCTTTCAACTCTGGATGCGCACACAGGGACGAAGGCACCTGCACACGTGCCGACGAAGCGGCCTGCAGGACATCTTGACCTGGATCACATCGCGTGAAAAGCGCAAGAATTCGGGGTGAATACCCACAAAAACTGTGGTTACCGGGAAGGCCCGTCAAACGTTCGAATCATGGGCGTTGCAGGGTTTCCACATTGCATCCTGCACCGCCCGGGTCGGGTTCGGGGATGTGACGGTGGCGACACCGATTCAGAACGGGCTGGATGCCCCGTCCGCGGCGAACTCGACGAAGGCGCGGGCCGCCCGGCTGAGCAGTGCGTCCTGCGACCACACCAGCAGGATGTCCACCTCCGGCACCGGCGGCTCCACCTCCGGGCGGACGACGACGCCGAGTCCCTCGTACGTGACGTCGAGGTGCGGCCGCTGGATCAGCAGCGTCCAACCGAAACCGCGCCCCACCAGCGCGCGGGCGGTCTCGAAGTTCTTCGGCCGGAACCGCACGCGTGGGGTGAACCCGGCATGGCTGCACATCTGCAGCGCGTGGAACGAGCTGGGTGGGGCGTCGAGCAGCACCATCGGCTCGTCCGCGAGTTCGGCGAGCTCCACCACCGGTGCATCGGCGAGGCGGTGGTCGGCGGGCAGCAGGATCGCGGGCTGCCGGGTGTCCATCCGTGTGGAGCGCAGCGCGGGCGACAGGTCCAGGTCGTAGACGATCGCCAGGTCCAGCTCCCCGGACATCAGCCGCTGCTCGAGCCGGTCCTGGGTGTCCTCGACGAAGTCGACGGTGACCCCCGGATGGAGCTGGTTGAACTCGTACAGCAGCCGCGGCAGCAGCGTCGGCCCCAGCGACGAGTAGCAGCCGATCGCGAGCGGACCGGTGAGCACGCCCTCGGCGCCCGACGCCTCCGCGGCCAGGTCGCCGGCCTGCTCGAGCAGCGCCTTAGCGCGCATCAGCACGCGTTCGCCGGTGGGAGTCAGCTGGACGCCGTGCGCGCGACGGCGCACACACAGCTGTGACTTGAGCGCCCGTTCCAGTTCGGTGATCGCGAGCGAGACCGCGGACTGCGACACGTGCAATCGGTCGGCGGCGGCACGGATGGTGCCGGTCTCGGCGACGGCCACGAAGACGAACAATTGGCGCATCGTGTACGTCGGCGGCCTCGCCGAGCTGACCATGGTGGTTACCTCCCGGGCACCGATTCTCCCACCCCGCCGAATGGAGGTGCCGGGTGGGAAGTCGCGCGCCGGGCTCCGGCTCAGCGCCGTCCCGGCTCGGCCTCCACGATCTCGCTTGGGGCCCACTCCCCGTCGAACCACGGCTCCAGCGGGCCGTACAGCCGGAGCATCGGGAACCAGCTCTTGTCCGGGAGCGTGCGGATCCAGTTCGCTTCCCGGCCGGGCGGCGGATTCGGCCCGAACCACAGCACGAACGAACCGTCCTCCTCGGGCACGACGGTGCCGGTCAGACTCATGACGCTCGGATAGGGGTTGTCGGTCTGGATCAGCGACCTCGTCTGGGTGTCGTACACGTCGACCGACCAGAAGTTCTTCGCGGGCGGGTTCGGCGGGAGGGTGAGACGGTAGGTCTTGCCGCCGTCCAGGAACGCGCCGTCGGCGTCCTCGGCCGTGTAGGTGTACGCGGACCCGGCCCCCACCTGGGCGTGCGCCATCGCCGGCGTGATCACGGTGGCGAAGTAGTGGAACTGGGTTCGCGCGTCGAGCAGGCGCGCGTGGTCGCGCAGGAACTCGTAGCTGCCGCCGACGAACGCCTGCTTCCACGAGGTGCCGGGGCGCAGGAAGCTCTCCGGATCGCGCGGGAAGTACACGAGTGCCCGGCTGATTCCGGCGGCCGTCTTCGCGGCGGCGTCCAGGATGTCGCGGAGCCGCTGGTCCGGGGCGAAGGGGCTCCCGTGTCTGATGCCGATCGCTGCAAGCTGACCGGCCCGTTCGGGATCGAGTGCCTCCGCGGGCTCCTCCTGGACCAGTTCGTCGATCTCCTCGAAGAAGGAGAAGTCGTTCGCATGGACGGTGTTGAACTTTTCGTCGGCGATGTTGACGAAAGTCATCTCAGGCGGGTTCGCGGCGTCGGCGAGTCGGTAGACGCGGGTCTGCTTGACGGAATCGACCCCGCCGAGCGCGCGGAAGACCGCCCAGTTGGTGAAGGTGGGGGTCCGGTAGACGAAGTAGCCCTCGGGTTCCTCGCCCCGGTAGCCGGGCGGAAGGAAGAGATACTTGCCGCCCTTGCCCCGGTCCGGCCCGGCGATGCCCATGTCCGCGACGTAGCGGAACCAGAAGTCGTCCACGACGCACAGCGACTCGGTGGGTGGCTCGACGACGACGGGGCCGTCGCGCAGATCGAGGAACATCGTGGCGTAGGTGGTCTCGGTATTGGGCGTCAGGAACAAGCTGCCCGAGTTGGCGCGTGGATCGGTGTAGGCGATCGTGCCCAGGCCGTCGATGCCCACGCTGCGGAACCCCCGGCGCATCGCGACGAGCGAGGCTCCCGGGACCGCGTTGAGGAAGACCTCGACGCCCCGCAGGAAGTCGAGCCCGTCGTACAGACTCTTGGTGGTCTCGGGCAGGGGCACCCCGTCGAAGAACTCGAACGTTCCGATCGGGGTGCGGACCCGGTCGGGCATCCCGACCCCCGCGAGGGCCTGTGCGAGCGGGTTGTCTGAGTCCTTCACCTGGGCCTCCTCGTGGGCACCGATTCGCCGGCATGCAGCGCCGACGGTAGACACGGGCGGGCCCGTCGGCCTCACCCGCACGGGGTGATCCCCTTTCGCCTGCGCGCGGAGAGGGGAATACTCGCCAGTAGCTTTGCCGGAAGCTTGTCAGTAGCTTGGTGGCAGGTTCTCCGATCGCTCTCATCGAGGAGGCGGATCATGGCGACACCGACCCAGGTCACGGAAGAACAGGCGCGAGCACTCGCCGAAGAATCCCGGGAGAGCGGCTGGGACAAGCCCTCCTTCGCCAAGGAACTGTTCCTCGGGCGGTTCCGGCTCGACCTCGTCCATCCCTTCCCCCGGCCCGGCGCCGCCGACACGGCGCGGACCGAGACGTTCCTCGCCGACCTCGAGCGGTACTGCCGAGGCATGGACGGGTCGGTGATCGAGCGGGATGCGCGCATCCCCGACGAGTACGTCGCCGGGCTGACCGCACTCGGGTGCTTCGGGCTCAAGGTGCCCACCGAGTACGGCGGACTCGGTCTGTCCCAGGTCGCCTACAACCGCGCGCTGATGATCGTGACGTCGGTGCACGGGAGTCTCGGCGCGCTGCTGTCGGCGCACCAGTCCATCGGGGTGCCGGAGCCGCTGAAACTGGCCGGCACCGACGAACAGAAGCGCCGGTTCCTGCCGCGCTGCGCGAAGGGCGCGATCTCGGCGTTCCTGCTCACCGAGCCCGACGTCGGCTCGGATCCGGCCCGGATGGCCTCGACCGCGACGCCGACCGAGGACGGCGCCGCGTATGTGCTCGACGGCGTCAAGCTGTGGACCACCAACGGTGTGGTGGCCGAACTGCTGGTGGTGATGGCCCGGGTGCCACGCAGCGAGGGGCACCCCGGCGAGCCGGGAAGTCGACACCGCGGGGGTATCAGTGCGTTCGTCGTCGAAGCGGACTCCCCCGGCATCACCGTCGAGCGCCGCAACGCCTTCATGGGTCTGCGCGGAATCGAGAACGGCGTCACCCGACTGCACCAGGTCCGGGTCCCGGCCGAGAACCTGATCGGGCGCGAGGGCGACGGCCTGAAGATCGCGTTGACCACCCTGAACGCCGGCCGGCTGGCGATCCCCGCGATGTGCGCGGCGGCGGGCAAGTGGTCGCTCAAGATCGCCCGCGAGTGGTCCGCCGAGCGCGTGCAGTGGGGCAGGCCGGTCGGCGAGCACGGCGCAGTCGCCGCCAAGATCTCGTTCGTCGCGGCCACCACGTACGCGCTCGAGGCGGTGCTGGAACTGTCCGGTCAGATGGCCGACGAGGGACGTAACGACATCCGCATCGAGGCCGCGCTGGCCAAGTTGTGGGCCAGCGAGATGGCCTGCCGGATCGCCGACGATCTCGTCCAGATCCGCGGCGGCCGCGGCTACGAGACGGCCGCGTCGCTGGCCGCCCGCGGTGAACGCGCGGTGCCGGTCGAGCAGCTGATGCGGGACCTGCGGATCAATCGGATCTTCGAGGGCTCGAGCGAGATCATGCGACTGCTCATCGCCCGCGAAGCCGTCGACGCGCACCTGACCGCGGCGGGCGACCTGGCCGATCCCGCGGCCGACATGCAGCGCAAGGCCAAGGCTGCTCTCGGCGCCAGCGGCTTCTACGCCAAGTGGCTACCGCACCTGGTCTCCGGCAAGGGCCAGCTACCCACCGCGTACGGCGAATTCGAGTCACTGGCAACACATCTGCGCTTCGTCGAACGCAACGCGCGCAAGCTCGCACGCTCCACGTTCTACGGGATGGCACGCTGGCAGGCCGGCATGGAGAAGCACCAGTCCTTCCTCGGCCGGATCGTCGACATCGGCGCCGAGCTGTTCGCGATGTCGGCGGCGTGCGTGCGCGCCCAGATGGAACGCACCGGCGATCCCGACCGGGGCACTACCGCCACCGACCTCGCCGACGCCTTCTGCCGGCAGTCCCGGCTGCGGGTCGACCGACTGTTCGCGGCGCTGTGGGAGAACACCGACGAAACCGACCACCGGGTCGCGCACAGCGTCCTCGGCGGCGAGTACACCTGGCTGGAGGCCGGCGTGCTGGACCAGTCCGAGGGCACCGGCCCGTGGATCGCCTCCTGGGTGCCGGGCGCCTCGACCGAGAAGAACCTGGCCCGGCGCTATCCGGCGCCGACCGACGCGACCGCCGAGGTGCCGGGCGACTAGTACAACCCGGTCAGTGCGCCGCGGTCTTCTTCTTACGCTTCGGAATCAGGTGCACGATCAGGACGACGATCGCGCCGATGACGAGGCCGACGACCGCGGACGCCACGGTTCCCGCGGTCCACGACAGGAAGCCGCCGAAGCCGCCGTGCACGAGTTCTCCGAACCAGTGTTCGAGGTCGTGCAGACGGTCGGCCGGCCAATGGAATCCGGCCTCGCCGACGTTGACGAGCAGGATGTGGCCGCCGACCCACAACATCGCGGCGATACCGACGACGGTGAGCACCGCCATCACCTTCGGCATCGCGGCCACGAGGCCGCGGCCGATCCGCTGGCTGACGGTCGACTTGCGCTGGGCGAGCGCGAGGCCCACGTCGTCCATCTTCACGATCAGGGCGACGACGCCGTACACCAGGATGGTGATGAGGATCGCGACGACGATGAGGACCATCAGCCGGGTGAGGAACGGTTCGTCCTCGACCGACGACAGGGAGATCACCATGATCTCGGCGGACAGGATCAGGTCGGTGCGGATCGCGCCGCCGACCATCGCCTTCTCGCGCTCGGGCCCGTCCTGCGCCGCCGGCGTGCCCTCGGCCTCGTGATGACCTCCGGTGAGCGCCTCGTAGACCTTCTCGGCGCCCTCGTAGCAGAGAAACAGACCACCGGCGATCAGGAGGTAGGGCAGCGCCTGCGGCAGGAACTGGCTGAGGATCATCGCGACCGGCAGGATGATCAGGAGCTTGTTGCGGATCGACCCGATCGCGATCTTGCGAATGATCGGCAGCTCCCGCTTCGGCGAGAACCCGTGCACGTAGCGGGGCGTGACGGCGGTGTCGTCGACGACCACTCCGGCGGCCTTGATGCTGGCCTTGCCGGCCGCCGCACCGATGTCGTCGATGGACGCGGCGGCCGCTTTCGCGATCGCTGCGACGTCGTCCAACAGGGCGACAAGACCACCAGCCACGGGAACCTCCCAGTTCGAATGTGCTGAGCCGGTCGAACGACACGCGTCGCGGCTCGACCCAGAACGGTACCGAATCCGCGGTGTCGTACGCGGAAGGGACCGATCCGGGAAGACGCGGCCGCCTATCTCCCCGCGGGGAGCGGCAGCCACACCGGCTCGGCCGGGATCCGTTCCAGTATGCCGCCGGCGAAGACGTCGTACAGCGGAAGCTGCTCGGTGTGCACGTACCCGATGTGGCAGTCGCACACGTCCAGCGGACAGGGCCGTGGTCGCAGTGCCTCGCGGAAGGAACCGTCGTACAGGTTGCCCAGTTCCTCGGGGACGAAATGGCAGCGCCGGACGGTGCCCTCGCCGTCGACGGACACCACGGTGTCTCCGGTGCGGCACGCCCGCCCCCGCGTTCGGTGCGGATGCCGGCTGTACTCGAACAGCGGGTCGATCGCCGCCCAGTCGGCCGCGTCGCTGTCGGTGTACCGGTGTCCCTCGGCGGCGTTGACCCACAGGTACACCGGGTCGGGTAGCTCGGCGCGCAGTCGACGGGCCGCCTCCAGGTGCTCCGGCAGTCCGACGACACCCACACTGAACCGCACCCCGAGCGCGGTCAGTTCGGTTGTCTTGGTGAGGAATCGGTCGTGCGGTGTCTGACCGGGGTGGTACGTGCACCACAGGGCGACCGCGTCGCGGTCGGCGTCGGCCAGCCAGCCGGTGCGGCAGCTGAGGTTGGTCTGAATCGCCACCCGGCGGACGTGCGGCAGCCGGGACAGGTCCACGAGGGCCCGCCGGTACCAGGACCGCACCAGGCCCTCGCCCCACGGGGTGAACAGGATCGACAGCTCCTGGTCCTGTTCTTCCGCCCACGCGCAGAAGCGGTCCAGTGCCGCCCGGTCCGCCCGCAACTGTTCGGGGGTGTCGCGGCGTTTGGCGAACGGGCAGTAGGGGCAGTCGTAGTCGCAGGATGCCAGCGGACCCCGGTACAGGATGGTCAGCACCGTCAGCGGCCCTCGTACTCGGCCATCGCGCCGCGTACCTGCGGCGAGAACAGCTCGGGCCCCAGCGCGTCGGAGTACGCCATGCCCAGCTCGGTCAGCCGCAGTCGGTTGCCCTCGGACAGCAGCCATCCACGGTCGGACCACCGGTCCAGCTGGGCGCCGAAGTGCTCGTGGGGGTCGGCTCCGAATCGGGACCGGTAGTCCGCCAACGGCATTCCGGTGGCCTGCAGCACGGACTGCAGCAGGTGCCGGCGTCGGGCCTCGTCCTCGGTCATCGCGTGGCCCACCACGGCACGACGGAAGTCGGAGGTGGTGCCCGATACGTAGTCGTCGATGATGGCGCGCACCTCCCGTGCGTCGACCGCGTAGTCGAAGGAGTAGTGCAGACCTCGGGTGTACGACCGTGCGCCGCAACCGAGTCCGATCATGCCGTCGGTCTGGCAGGCATAGTCGTCCGGACCGACGTCGGGGGCGTCGGCGCGGCGGAACATGCGCATCGACTCCTGGACGTAACCCGCGGCGATCAGGTGGTCGCGTCCGCGGCGGTAGAGGTCGAGTCGGTGCGCGTCCCAGTCCGGATCGGGTCCGGCGCCGCGCCGGGCCAGGCCCGTCAGCGGACGCACGTACAGCGGGTACAGGTACAGCTCCTCGGGACGCCAGGCCAGCGCGGCGTCGAGGGAGGCCGCCCAGGACTGCGGTGTCTGGCCGTCGATCCCGTAGATCAGATCGATGTTGAGGACCTCGATCGCGGCGTCCCGAATGCGCTGCAGGGCAGCGTCCACATCGGTTCGCCGTTGCGGCCGGACCGCCGCCCGCGCCTCGGTGTCGTCGAAGCTCTGCACGCCGAGGCTGAGCCGGGTGATCCCGCGTTCGGCCAGGACCGCGAGCCGGTCGGCGGTGGCGGTCGCCGGGGACGCCTCCACGGACAGGGGGATCGCCCGCAGGTCGGCGCCCATGCCCTCGGCGATGTCGCACAGCCGGTCCAGTTCCGACGCCGTCAGGTAGGTGGGGGTTCCGCCGCCGAACGCCGCCGTGGCGAATCGGGCCGACGGAGCCAGGGCCTCGCGCACCGCCTCGGACTGCCGCTCGAGGGCGTCGAGGTACCGGGTGGTGAGCTCGTCCGGCGCCCCGACCCGGGTGAACAGATTGCAGAAGCCGCAGCGTACCTCGCAGAACGGCACGTGCAGGTACAGCGACAGCGCGTCCTGCGGTTCGTCCGCCCACAGCTCGGTCAGGGCCGGACGCGGTTCCAGCGGCCGGTACGCAGTCTTGTGGGGGTACGCGTACACGTAGTTCTGATACGGCGCAACGTAATCCGCGGCGACGATGTCGGGTGTCACCGGCAGGGGCAGGTCGACGGCGGTCATCTCGGTCCCTCGAGGAAGAAGTGAGCGTAAGGCACGGTCCACACCAGGGGATGGCCCAGCCGGTGCCCGGTGTAGCCGTCCTCGCCGTACGTGGTGCCGTGGTCGGAGCACACGATCGCGAAACACCTTCGCCGACTCGACATTGCGGCGAACAGTCGCCCGATGTGCCGATCCACGTACTCCAGCGCGGCCGCGTGCGTAGCCCGGGTGTCCCCGGCATCCGCGGTGGCCCCCTCGGCGAAGAACCAGTTCGGCTGGTGCAGGGCCGAGACGTTGACGAACAGGAACACACGACGCTCGGCGGGGAGCCGGTCCACGGCCCCCGCCGCGAGATCCACCTGGGCCTCGAACGACGTCGGCGACGTCACGCCGAGTTCGGGTGACCAGTGCGCCTCGTCGAACAGATCGGGCAGCACCGAACCCAGCGAACCCCGGCGGTTGAAGAAGCCGACGCCGCCGACGCACACCGTGTGGTAGCCGACAGCGGCAAGGCCCGCAACGAGATTCGACTCCGAGAACACGAAGGTCCCGTCCGCGGTCGACTCGCTGCCACCGAACTCGGCCGCGAACAGCCGCGGGTGCGGACCCTGCCCCACCGGGGTGGGCAGGAACCCGGCGAACATCGCCTGGTGCGAGGCGTAGGTGAAGCTGCCGGGGGCATGACGCTCCTCCCACCGGCCACCGGGCAGGTGCCGCGCGAGGTTCGGGATCCGGCCCGCGGCCGCGAGTTCGCAGGCCACGTCGTAGCGCAGGGTGTCGAGGGTGATCAGCAGGATGTCGTCCGCGCCGACGACGGTGTTCATGTCAGGCTGCTGCAGCATCGGCCCATCCTTCGATCGCGGCCAGTTGCGCCGCGTACGTGTCGAGTCCGTCGGCGCGACCGGGAAGTCCGGTCAGGCCTGGGAGCAGGTCCCCGAACGCATTCACCTCACCGACCGCGGCACCGCGCCAGTCCGCGGCCGGGAGCAGATCCACCCCGACGCACAGGGTCCGCGGGAAGCAGGCGGCCGCCCGCTCCGCGACGGCGAGCGCCGCTTCCCAGCCGAATCCCGCGGCGTCGAACGCGGCCCGTGCGATCTCCAGGTCGCCGCGTTGCCCGCCGAGATGCAGGTTGGTCATCGGGTGCGCGCTGGTACGCAGCACCGCGTGGGTCGCCCGCCCGGCTACCACCACGACCCGCAGGTCGGCGGCGCGCCCCTGCACCGACGGCTTCGGCAACCACGCCTCGATGTGCAGGCGTTCGCCGGCGAGCGCGTCGATCAGCGCACCCACCTCCGATTCGCCGGTCCGTCGGCGCACGCGCAGCGAGTTGTGCACGCCGTCCGCCGCGATCTCCACGCTGCTGCGCGCCTGGACTCGACCACCGGATGCCGTCTCGACGGCGACCACACCGGCCGCGGACGATCCGTGCGCGGGTTTGACGAAGAACCGCCGCAGGCCGGCGCTGGCGGCCAACTCGCGCACCTCGGGCCAGCTCCGCGGCACCGGCGCGCCGCCGCCCGATGTGGGCGAGACAGGCACCGGCACTTCGCTACTCGCGAGAACGGCGTGACACCGACGCTTGTCGAACAGCAGGCCCAGGTCGCCGGGATCGGTGAGCCGGCGCCCGCCGCGCAGCGTGCCGACCGCGGCGAGCAGCGACGCGTACCACCGCGGGCCGTCGGCGATCCGGGTCGGGTCCCCGGGCCCGCGCAGCAGTGCGTCCACCTCGGGGTCCTCGCCGGGCGAGTCGAGGCGCACCCACTCGTCGGCGTCGAACCCGGCCCCGCCGCCGGTGAGTACCTCGCGCCAGGACACCACCCGCGGGGTGGGCATGCCGGAGCGGGTTGCGGCGTCCAGCAGCATCGTGACGCGGCGGTTCTCCGGATTGCCCACGACCACCAGGCGGGAACGGGTCATTCGCTGACCGCGACCGACCGGTAGATCCTTCCGTTGTACTCGTCCTCGTCGGCATCCTCACC
Organism: Prescottella sp. GW823-FHT02E09; assembly: GCF_058797375.1. Taxonomy (NCBI): domain Bacteria; kingdom Bacillati; phylum Actinomycetota; class Actinomycetes; order Mycobacteriales; family Nocardiaceae; genus Rhodococcus; species Prescottella sp. GW823-FHT02E09. Next base: position 4,347 of record NZ_JBXAJP010000011.1, on the reverse strand, counting down.
CTCGAGGTTCAGCTGCACGCCGGACGGCTCGAGCGCCGCCCGCAGACGCGTCCGCATGCCCTCCGTCAGGTAGTTGTGGTGCAGGTCCAGCGACTCCAGGTGGGTGAGCGACTGCCCCGCGAGCAGCGCCTCGGCGCCCGCGTCCAGCAGGACGCCCTTGGACAGGTCCAGGGCACGCAGCTGCGGGAGGATCGGCGCGGTCGCGACGGCGGCCGCGATCTCGTCCTGGTACTCACTGTTCGCAAGCGCGAGGCGCGTCAGCTGCGGCAGTTTCTCCCCGGAGAGGATCGGGGCGAGATCGTCGACGGTCGAATCGCTTCCGTAGTTCTCGTCGCCCAGCCACAATTCCAGGTCGGTCAGGGCCGGGAGATCCGACGCGGCCACGGCCCGGACCACATCGGCGGACAGGCCACCGGTTTCGATCACCAGGCGGCGCAGGTTCTCGTGCCGGACCGGGGTCAGGGCCAGCTGGGTACCGCCGCGCACCCCCAGGTGCTCGAGACGGGGAAACGCGGTCAGCAGCGGCGTGACGTCCGACTGCGTGATCCACGAGATCTCGCAGTCCTCGAAGGTCATGTCCCCGAGGAAGAGGGCCCGCAGCGCGGGCAGTTCCTCGGCGACCTCGACGAGCGCCGCCACCACGTCGGCGGAACTCTCCTCGTACGGGTCGGACCAGCCGCCGACGACGATCGCCTGCACGCTCGACGGATCGACCGCGGCCCGGAACTTCGCGAACGCCTCCGGCCACTCCATCGGCGCCTCGTACGTGGGAACGGTGATCCGCCAGGCGACCGGGCCCTGCCCGGGCACCGCGGGGGCAGCGTCGGTATCGATGGGGAACTCCACAACCGGGAGGCCGTGGAACTCGTTCTGCAGGTCATTGATGGTCACCGTGGCACTCCTGCTGTCGGGTGGGCTCGATGGGCATTATGCCCGGCTTCGGCGGTTGGTCCGGCTGAGGTTAGCCCCCCGGTCCGACACGATCGTGTCGGTGCTGTCCCGCACACTGGTCGGTGTGAGAACGGTGCTGGTACCCGACGGCGACGGTGCCACGCTGATCCGGACCGACGAGTCCGGTCGGGCACTGCGCGAGCCGCTGCGTGTGCAGAACGTGGCTGCCGCGGTCCGCGAACTCGAGGCCACCGAGCGGCCGCGTTGGGTGTGGGAGGACACCGCGCGGGTGTATCCGCCGCTCCTGGCGGCGGGCGTGCGGGTACAGCGTTGCCACGATCTGACGCTCACCGGGGCGCTGCTCGAGACGCGTGCGGGCCGGTACGTCCCCGTGGCCGAGACCCCGGTCGACGACCGGCTGGGTCTGTTCGACGCCGTGCCGTGGACCGCACCGGACGTCGTCGTCGAGCGGCACCGGCGGCAGGTCGAGGCGATCGAGGGCGATCCGCGGCTGCGGTTGCTGGTCGCCGCCGAGTCCGCGGGTGGGCTCACGGCGGCGGAGATGAGCTTCGACGGCCTGCCGTTCTCGGCGGCCGCGCACCGCGTGCTGCTCGAAAACGCGCTCGGGCCGCGGGTGCCGGACGACATGCTGCCGGACCGCCTGCGGGCGGTCGCCGACGACGTGAGCGCGGCGTTCGGCCGCCGGGTCAATCCGGCGTCGCATCCGGAGGTGGTCGCGGCCTTCGCGCGCGAGGGCATCGAGCTGTCCTCCACCCGCGCGTACCTGCTGCGGGAGATCGACCATCCGGCCGTCGAGCCGATGCTGCGCTACCGCGACCTGGCCAAGCTGCACAGCACCAACGGGTGGACGTGGCTGGATGCGTGGGTCCGCGGCGACCGCTTCCGGCCCGTCTACGTGCCCGGCGGTGTGGTCTCGGGACGGTGGGCCAGTCGCGGCGGCGGCGCGCTTCAGATTCCGAAGGCGTTGCGCTCCAGCGTGATCGCGGACCGCGGGCACACCTTCGTGATCGCCGACGCCGGTCAGCTCGAGCCACGGATCCTCGCCGCGATGTCGGGCGATCCGCGGATGATGGCCGCCGCCGGCGCCGACGACCTGTACTCCCCCGTCGCGGCGGAGGCGTTCGGCGGCGATCGGGCGAAGGCGAAGGTTGCGATCCTCGGTGTCCTGTACGGCGCCACCGCCGGCGACGCCCGCGCGCTGCTCGGGCTGCTGCGCAAGCGCTTTCCCGTCGCGGTCCAGTTCGTGGAGGACGCCGCGCGGGCCGGGGAGCGCGGCGAGGTGGTCCGGTCGTGGCTCGGACGCGCCTGTCCCCCACCGGACGACTCGTGGTGGTCGGGCGGCGACGCCCACGCCCGCGGCCGGTTCACCCGCAACTTCGTGGTGCAGGCGACGGCGTCGGAGTGGGCGCTGTGCCTGCTCGCCGACCTGCGCCGCCGCCTCGCCGCCGAACCCGGCGACGGCGAGCTCGTGTTCTTCCAGCACGACGAGGTAGTGGTCCACAGCAGGCGCCCGGACGCGGCGGCCGCGCACGTCGTCGCCGCGGCGGAAGCGGCGACGCGACTGCTGTTCGGCGACACCACTGTTCGCTTTCCCATGGATGTGGGGGTCAGGGAGTGCTACGCAGAGTCGCCCGATTGATTCCGTCGCTGTGCGCGGGCTGGACCGTCCGGGACGTCGTCGCCCACATGCTGAGCTACGAGGAGCTGAGCCCGGCCGGGGTGGTGCGCAGGTTCGCTCGCGGCCGGCTGCGGTTCGCTCGCGCCAACGAGATCGGGCTGTCGGATCTCGACGAGTACGGGCCGCAACAGCTCGTCGAGCTACTCGAACGCAGTCTGCAACCCCGAGGGCTCACCACCGCGTTCGGGAGCCGAATCGCGCTCGTCGACGGGATGATTCACCAGCAGGACATTCGTCGGCCACTCGGCATTCCTCGCGACATCCCCGCCGAGCGGCTCGTGCCCGCTCTGGACTTCGCGCTCATCGCGCCCCCGATCGGCGCGCGCCGACGGATCCGGGGCCTGCGGTTGGTCGCCACGGATCTCGACTGGGCCGCGGGACGCGGACCCGAAATCCGCGGGCCAGGCGAGGTCCTGCTCATGTCGATCGCCGGCCGCCGCGATGTCGCGGACGAACTCGAGGGCCCCGGATTGTCGACTCTGCTTGCAGTGCAATAATTTCGTTGGAATTCGCTGACCGGCGGACGCACCTGCGAGGTGCGTGGAGTTCATCGTGTGAACAATGCACGATCTGGCTTTGGTACCCATACGTTGCCGACTGGTTTGCTGTTGTAGTTGCCGGTGACGAAGTCGACCAGATCGTTGAGCTGTGGATGGGCCGCGACCTCCTCCTGCCACAGTAGTGCCATGGGGTAGGCGGGTGTGGGGTTGACGATGGGAATGCGGCGGATGTTCGGGTGCCACGGCGTCGTGGTTCCTTCACCGCCGAAGGTGACCAACGTCGTGGAGTCCGCGATGCGGTCGACGATGTTCGTGAACCCGATGCCGCCGGGGTGCCGCTCGGTATTGATTGCGATGCCGAAGCTGTCGCTGAGCCGACGGTAGAAGTCGCCCACTTCTGAGTCGAATCCGGCGCCGGGCACCCACGCGGTCAGGCCGTTGAGGTCGTCGAGGTGGACATGGTCGCGGCCCGCGAGTGGATGGCTGCTACCGACGAGCAGATGCAGGGCGTCGAGATAGGCGGGTACCGCGATGACATGTGCCGGCAATGGGCGGGTGCCCCAGTGTTCGCGGGCGAAGGCGACGTCCACCCGACCGTCGATCACGGCGTCCCGCGACGTCGTCGACGGGCCCATCATGATGAGTTCGACCTCGGCGTCCGGGTGCTTCTCGAGGTAGAACCGCATCAAATTCGCATCGGCGATCTGGGTGCCGTGCACCCCGACGCGGAGTACTTGCGAATCGCGCACCGCGGCGATGGCGGCATCGGCCGTCGCGAGGACCAAGCGTGCGTGCGGCAGGAAGCGGGCCCCGTGGGCGGTCAACGCAACATTGCCGATCCGGCGCTCGAACAGCGGAGAGCCCAGTTGCCCCTCGAGCTTCGCGATTCGCTTGGACACCGCCTGCTGGCTGATCCCGAGTAGCGACGCGGCCAGACCGAATTGGCCTTCGTCACTGACCGTGACCATCGCGCGCACCGCAGACAGATCGAGATCCATCCACCCACCTGCTTCCACATCCGATGGTTGTCCGCTGCAGCGTGTCGCTTGTTCGACAGGGATGCACTCTAGCTGGTCATATCCCTTCCGGATTACCTGGCGCGGGCCCGTGCCTGACAACCAGTTGGCGGAATGCGGTCTGAATGGATGGGTTGATGGTTGTGAGTCGTTCGTCCTTCGTGCACCTGCACAATCACACCGAGTACTCGATGCTCGACGGTGCGGCAAAGGTCGGCCCGCTGTTCCAGGAGGCGGAGCG
>NZ_JBXAJP010000010.1:0-191877 GCF_058797375.1 Prescottella sp. GW823-FHT02E09 | reverse complement strand
CGCAACCTCACCGTCATCGGTGACGCGATCGAGAACATCAAGGCCAACCGCGGCATCGACATCGACCTCGACACGCTGCCGATCGAGGACCCGGCCACGTACGAATTGCTCGCGCGCGGTGACACTCTCGGCGTCTTCCAGCTCGACGGCAGTGCGATGCGGGACCTGCTGCGGCGCATGCAGCCCACCGGCTTCGAGGACATCGTCGCCGTCCTGGCGCTGTACCGCCCGGGTCCGATGGGCATGAACGCCCACAACGACTACGCCGACCGCAAGAACGGGCGGCAGGAAGTCAAGCCGATCCACCCGGAGCTCGAGGAGCCGCTCAAGGAGATCCTCAAGGACACCTTCGGCCTGATCGTCTACCAGGAGCAGATCATGCAGATCGCTCAGAAGGTGGCCGGCTACTCGCTGGGACAGGCCGACATCCTCCGTCGAGCCATGGGTAAGAAGAAGCTCTCGGTGCTGGAGGAGGCCTACGCCGGCTTCCGTGACGGCATGCTGAAGAATGAGTTCTCCGAACCGGCCATCAAGGCGCTGTGGGACACCATCCTCCCGTTCGCCGGCTACGCGTTCAACAAGTCGCACGCCGCCGGGTACGGGCTGGTCTCGTTCTGGACCGCCTACCTCAAGGCCAACTATCCGGCCGAGTACATGGCCGGCCTGCTCACGTCCGTCGGCGACGACAAGGACAAGGCGGCGGTGTACCTGTCCGACTGCCGGAAGATGGGCATCACCGTGCTGCCGCCGGACGTCAACGAGTCGGAGGTCAACTTCGCCTCGGTCGGCGAGGACATCCGGTTCGGACTCGGCGCGGTGCGCAACGTCGGCGCCAACGTGGTGGCGTCGATCATCAAGGCGCGCACGGAGAAGTCGAAGTTCACCGACTTCTCCGACTACCTCGGGAAGATCGACGCACTGGCCTGCTCCAAGAAGGTCACCGAATCCCTCATCAAGGCAGGCGGATTCGACTCACTGGACCATCCCCGCAAGGGCCTGATGCTTGTCCACGCCGACGCGATCGACGCGGTGATGGGCACCAAGAAGGCCGAGGCCATGGGCCAGTTCGACCTCTTCGGCGGCGACGACGCGGACGAGTCGGTGACGTCGGTCTTCAACGTGAAGATTCCCGACGAGGAGTGGGACACCAAGCACCGGCTGGCGCTCGAGCGGGAGATGCTGGGCCTGTACGTCTCCGGGCATCCGCTCAACGGCATCGAGCACGTCCTCGCGTCGCAGTCGGACACCGCGATTCCGACCATCCTCGAGGGCGACATCAAGGACGGCACCCAGGTCACCGTCGGTGGCATCCTCGCGTCGGTGAATCGCCGCATCAACAAGAACGGCCTGACGTGGGCGTCCGCGCAGCTCGAGGATCTCTCCGGTGGTATCGAGGTGCTGTTCTTCCCACAGGCGTACTCGGTGTACGGGATGGATGTCGTCGAGGACTCGGTGGTGCTCGTCAAGGCGCGCGTGTCGATCCGGGACGATCGGGTCTCGCTGATCGCGAACGACCTTGCTGTGCCTGATCTTTCGGCGATCGGTGTCGCAAAGCCGGTCGCGGTGAGCCTGCCGGTACGGCAGTGCACCAAGGAGAAGTTGGGCGCCCTCAAACAGGTGCTCACCCGCCACCCCGGCACCTCCGACGTCCACGTGCGGTTGATCGGCAGCCGTGGAACGTCGCTGTGGAAAGTGGACGAGGTCTTGCGGGTGGAGCCGTCATCGGCGCTGATGGGCGACCTCAAGGCGTTGCTCGGGCCGAGCTGCCTGGCGGGCTGAGGTCGAGGAGGTCTCGCCCGCGTTGACGACGGTTCCCGACGTCGGAGCGTGGGCGAGTAGGCTGGAGGCTGTCGACGGCACTTCGCACGCGGGCATTCGAGGCCGCGTCGTCTGTCGATTGAAATGAACCGGCCGAATTCTCGGCCGAGGCAGGAGCGTCGTCATGACGCTACAGCGCACCCAGCTCGAGCCTACGGGGAAGTCCTCAGCCGGACCGGCCATGCACCGAGGTGTCGACGGTCCGCGGTACACGCCGCGGTTGAGGTTGAAGCCCAAGGCTCCGGGCAGCGGATACGTGGACGGCGCGTGGTGGCCGCGCTCGCGAAGTCTCGTCGACGAACTCCCGGACCTGCTGGCTGTGCTCTCGGTCCGAATCGGCCCGGTCGAGCGCGTCGTGTACAGCCTGGCCAATTGGTTCCGGACGCCCGATCGAATTGTGGCACTGGGTCGTTCGGTTCGCCTGGACGGGTACCACTATCAGCCGATCAACACGGTGTATGTGGTCGGGGTCAACCGCGAGCGCATGACCCTGCTGGTCCTCGCGCCGGAGACCGATCCGGGGTACGCGCATCGGACCATGATGCGGGCGGCCGCGCCGAACGACGCGACCACCGCGGACGATCTTCTGATGGCGGGCCTCCGCAGTGCTGCCCGAAGGGCGGACCGCGAGCTCGCGGAAGGTCGGTGGGACGGCGAGGGCGGAGCGTTGGCACGCTGAGGATCCGCGCGGTACGCGTCGTCCCGGATGGTTCTCGTGTCGAGCCGCGGGCGGATCGGGTGGACGTTCGGCGCGGTCGGTCCGGGTGTCGCGAAGTCGATCGAGAACATTCGGAATCGGATCACGTCATCCCGGTAGGCGCTGGACGGTGGGTGGACGATCTCGTCGGCCTCGTTCGCGGATGGCGATCCTCCGATCGGTCAGAGTCCGCCGATATCCGACAGGGTCTGCAGGGCGCCGTCGGTGGCGCGCCACAGCCCGTCGATCTCCTGGTCGGCGGGCTGTGCGGTCGCGGGGCTCTGCAGAGCGAAACCGTTGGCGAGGGTGATGGTGTTGTAGCCGGCGTCGGCGGCGCGCAGTAGCAACGTCGACGGCTCGCTGTTCCCGGCGAGGCGGTCGAGTCCCTCGCCGAGGAAGTAGAACCGCCACAGCGGTCCGAGATCGGCGCCGTAGAGCTCTTTCGAGAGCGTGACGATCGAGCCGCCCTTCACCGCAATCGAATCGACGATCTCGTAGTAGTCGGGAACATTCTCGGGGGTGGTCCCGCTGGTCGCGACCGCGTGGGCGAGGTCGACGGTGAGATGGGCGTTGTAGCCGGCCATCGCCACCCGCGCCGGGCTCAGTGAGCACTGCCGGGTCATCTCGAAGTAGTTCGCCCACGCGGGGTCGGTGGGGGCGCCGGAGAACTCGGCGTGAAGATTGCGGAGATAGCGGGCCAGTAGGTCGTAACTGATGGCGGGGGACCAACGCCGATCGGGGAGCGCGACGGGATCGCGCTGCAGCGGGAGGACGGCCTCGTACTCGACCGCGTTCAGGCCGACCGAGAACAGTCCACGCCAGTCCCGGTGGGCGACGAGGATTTCCGTGATGCGGCGGTGCCGCTCGGCCGCGACCTCGAGCCGATCGAGGCCCGAATCCGACAACGTGGACGTATCACTCAGATTGACGATTGCTTCGATCTCGTTCACGCCGCCCGAACTCGAGTGTCCTCACGCCACGCGCATGCCCGTGGGCAGGCGGCCGATCGGTGTTCTGAGCCGCCGGTGGCCAGCCGCGAGCGCGGCGGCTGCCACCACGGCCTGGATGCCCACGCCGAGTGGCCAGATCGGTCCGGGTCGTGCGGTGGTCGGTGCTGTCGGCGCGTTCCGGTCGGTCAGGCAGGGGATATCCTCGCCGCCGCCGCGCTGCGCGTCGCGGACGCCCGAACTGATCGATCCCATCACGCCGAAGTCCTGGGAGGTGTCGGATGCTTTGGGGACGGCGTCGGAGACGATGACGAAGGGATTGGCCGCGAGCATCCAGGCGGTGCGTTCGGTGTGCAGGAGTGTCCACGACGTCGTCTGGGTCTCGCTGCACATGTAGCGCCCACTGCCGCCGTCGTCGTCGGGTTCCCAGCCGACGACGCTGGGGGCCCGGATCTCCTCGCGGGTCAACGCCGAACCGAGGCCGAAGGCGATCGGCGTCCCCACCGTGAACGCAGCCACCAGCAGATAGGTCGCGGTCACCGCGAAGAGTGGTCGGTGCGAGCGAGCGGAGATCCCGATACCGATCGCGCACATCAGGCCGAGTTCGAGGGCCACCATCACGACGAACACCGGCAGGCTCGCGGCATGGACGCCGCCGCTGAACACCGCCCACAGTAGCGCGGGCACGGCAGCGGCGAGAAAGGCCAGCGACGCGACCCAGGCGGCCAGCCACTTGCCCCACAACAACTGGCCGGGGCGCAGCAGCGTGCCCTGCAGGATCGCGAGCGTTCCCGACGCGCGGTCTCCGCTGATCGAGTTCGCCGACATCGCCGGCACCACCAATAACGCGAACAGTAGGACGAACCCGACGACCAGTTCGAACAGGAACTGGCCGGCCATGTCGGTCGAATTGTCCGCGGCCTGCCCGAGCGCGGTGACCCCGCAGGTCAGGGCGAACCACACGACGAGTAGCACGTACCAACCGCGTGTGCGGAGCCGCTGCCGAAACTCGAGTCCGAAGATCGTCAGGACGCCGTCCAGGTACCCGAGCGTCGGTCGCGTGGTCACAGTGTGTCCTCCTGCATGCTCAGGTACGTCTGCTCCCACGTGCCGGTCGCCGGCGCGAACTCGGTCACGGCAACGCCCTCGGCGACGAGGGCCCGCAGTGCGTCGGCCGCATCGATTTCGTTCTCCACCAGGATCACCCGGTCCCCGGGGCGGCGATCGGTGGATGCGTCGAGTCGGCGTCCGGCACGCAGTAGGGAGGTATCGAGGGCGTCCGGGTCGAGGGCACGCACGACGAAGCGGCGGACCTGGGCGCCTGCCTCGGCGATCGTCTGCATGCGGACAGTCCGCCCGTCCGCCACGAAGACGGCACGATCGGCGGTCTCGTCGAGGTCCGACAGCACGTGCGAACTCACGACGACGGTGCACCCGTCGGCCGCCAAGCGGCGCAGTAGGATTCGCAGATCGATCCGCGCCCCCGGATCGAGACCCGAGGCCGGTTCGTCCAGCAACAGCACCCGGGGGTCGTTGACGAGCGCGCGCGCCAGGGACAGTCGCTGCTGCTGGCCGCGGGATAGTGCACGGGCCGGGGTGTCGGCGAGGTCGGCGAGTTTGACGGTCTCGAGGAGCTCGCCCGCTCGCCGGCCTGCGGAACTCGGGTCGATGCCGTAGAGCCGACCCATGGCGACCAGGATCTCCCGTGCGGTCAACGATTCCCAGACGCCGAGCGTGTCGGGCATCCATCCGAGCAGCGCGCGAACCGCCGAGGTCTCGGTGAGGGGATCGTGCCCGCAGATGTCGATCGAGCCGGCATCGGGGCGCAGCAGCGACGCGAGCATCAGCAGCAGCGTCGTCTTGCCGGACCCGTTCGGCCCGATGAGGGCGGTGACTTCACCGGGGTGCGCGACGAAGTCCATCGAGCGGACGGCCTGGACGGAGCCGAACGCGCGGGACAGGCCCTCGGCGCGGATGCCGGTCTCGGTGGTCGACAGGGTCATCGGCCGAACGCTACTGCGGTTCGGACAATTGCGACGCCGATTCGGGCGGGCGTTGCTCGTCCGGTACTCCGGGAGTGCGTGATTCCGGGGGTGCGTGCGGCTGGGTCAGCTACTCGGCGCCATCGAAAGGTCGCTCGGTGGGCATCATGCGACGCGCCCACCACACCACGACTGTGACACCCGCAGCGATCAGCACCGCGGTCTGCAGGACCTGCGCCACCGTGAGCACGAGCAGGAAGGCGACGAGCCCGGCTGCGATCGCCTCGAGCTTGTACAGCGGCCAGGCGGTTCCGGCCAGGTCGACGGTGGCGTGAGCGCGCCGTCGGTCGTGCCGGGGGAGTGCGGCAGTCATACGGTGCACCTCGGTTTCGCGCTTTGTTCGGCCGGGTCTGTCAATGTGTTCAGACTATCGCCACTCACAAGTTCGGTCCAGCGAACAATTGCAGGAGGCGGACGAAACTCCCAGCGTCCGGACGTTCGGGTGGTGAAGATCATGTACTCCGTGTTCACTGGTGGTCATGCCTCTCACCGGTGAATACGAACCCAGCCCCAGCTCCTGGGCCGCGGACCAGGTCGACCTGTACGAGCGCTCCGGCGGCACCGAGGGAACGATGATGGAGGGCAAGCCCGTCGTCATCCTGACCACCAAGGGTGCCAAGTCCGGCAAGCTGCGCAAGACGCCGCTCATGCGGGTCGAGAACGACGGGCAGTACGCGGTCGTCGCGTCGCTCGGCGGCGCGCCGAAGCACCCCGTCTGGTACCACAACGTGGTCGCCGACCCGCACGTCGAACTCCAGGACGGCCCGGTCAAGCGAGACATGGTCGCGCGCGAGGTGACCGGCGACGAGAAGGCCGTGTGGTGGGAGCGTGCGGTCGAAGCGTGGCCGGCCTACGCCGACTACCAGACCAAGACCGATCGTCAGATCCCGGTGTTCGTGTTGGCGCCGCAGGACTGACTCCGGCTCACGGGCGCAATTGTCGTCCCCGCGCCGAACGGTCCGGATCCGGGTAGCCTGCGAGAAGCAGGGGATCGATTCCGGACCGTTCGGACGGAGGCTGGCATGGCGGCGAAAACTGTTGCAGATCAACTTGTTTCCCAATTGATCGATGCGGGCGTGCAACGCATCTACGGCATCGTCGGGGACAGTCTCAATCCGGTCGTCGACGCGGTGCGTCGGTCCGGCGGATCGGCCGCCGGCGGCATCGACTGGGTGCACGTCCGGCACGAGGAGGTCGCGGCCTTCGCCGCCGCGGCCGAGGCGCAGATCACCGGCAGGCTCGCGGTGTGCGCGGGTTCGTGCGGACCCGGGAACCTCCATCTGATCAACGGCCTGTACGACGCGAACCGCTCCGGCGCGCCGGTGCTCGCGATCGCCTCGCACATTCCGAGCACCCAGATCGGGACCGGATACTTCCAGGAAACGCATCCCGACCGGCTGTTCGTCGAGTGTTCCCGCTACAACGAGATGATCAGCATCCCCGCGCAGGCGCCGCGGATCGTGCAGAGCGCGATGCAGCACGCGATCGCGCAATCCGGGGTCGCGGTGATCACGCTGCCCGGTGATGTCGCCGACGAGCCCGCGGTGGGCGCGGCGCCGCCGCTGGTGCGGACGGGCGCCCCGTCGGTGGTGCCGGCGGACGACGACGTCCGGGCGCTCGCCGACGCGATCAACGCCGCATCCGCGGTGGCGATCTTCGCCGGTGCCGGGGTCCGCGGCGCCCGCGACGAACTGCTCGCCCTCGCGGACACGATCGGGGCTCCGATCGGGCATTCCTTGCGGGGCAAGGAGTGGATCCAGTACGACAACCCCTTCGACGTCGGCATGACCGGTCTGCTCGGGTACGGGGCGGCGCACGACGGCATCCACGGGGCCGATCTGTTGCTGCTCGTCGGGACCGACTTCCCGTACGACCAGTTCCTGCCCGACGACGTGCGGACCGCGCAGATCGACATCGCGGCCGAGAAGCTGGGCCGGCGCACCGGCGTCGACCTCGCGGTGCACGGTGACACCCGGTCGGTGCTGCGCGCGCTGACGCCGCTCGTCGAACCCAAGGGCGATCGCGGCTTCCTCGACCGAACCCGGGACCGCCACGACAAGCTCATGACCCGCGTCGTCGGGGCCTACACCGAGCCGGCCAAGCAGCGGATCCCGATCCATCCCGAGTACGCGGCATCGATCCTCGACGATGTCGCCGCCGCCGACGCGATCTTCACCGCCGACACCGGCATGTGCAACGTGTGGACCGCTCGCTACCTCAATCCCAACGGCCGGCGCCGGTTCCTGTCGTCGGCGCTGCACGGTTCGATGGCGAACGCTCTGCCGCACGCGATCGGTGCGCAGTTCGCGCAGCCGGACCGTCAGGTGGTGGCGATGTCGGGTGACGGCGGACTGTCGATGTTGCTGGGTGACCTCGTCACCGTCGCGATGTACAAGCTGCCGGTCAAGATCGTCGTGTTCGACAACTCGACGCTCGGCATGGTCAAGCTCGAGATGCTGGTCGACGGTCTGCCCGATTTCGGGGTCGATGTCCCGTCTGTCGACTATGCGGCAGTTGCTGCGGCGCTGGGGATCTACTCCCGCCGCATCGAGGATCCGGCGGATCTCGAATCGGGACTCCGGTCGGCTCTCGACCACGACGGTCCGGCGCTGGTCGACATCGTTACCGACCCCAACGCGTTGTCGTTGCCGCCCACCATCACCGGCGAGCAGGTGCGCGGATTCGCGCTGGCGATGTCGCGGATGGTGATGAACGGCGGTGTGGGAGAAGCGGTTCAGATGGCGAAGTCGAATCTCCGGAACGTCCCGCGGCCGTCCCAGTTCTCGCGGAAGGACTGACGCCGTCCGCCGACAGCGGGGCGGTTGCGCGGCACCGGGTGCGCAGTGGGAACATGGTTGGGTGTCAAATTCGCCTGAACTCGCAGAACTGAAGGTCACCTCGCCCGCGCTCACCGCGGACGAGATCGATGCTGCTGCCGAGCGAATTGCGCACATTATCGACGCGACACCCCTGCAGATCAGTGATCGGCTCTCGGCGCTGACCGGCGCACGGGTGTACCTCAAGCGCGAAGACCTCCAGGTGGTCCGCTCCTACAAGCTCCGCGGCGCCTACAACCTGATCATGCAGTTGAACGACGCCGAACGTGCCGCGGGTGTCGTCACCGCGAGCGCCGGCAACCACGCGCAGGGTGTGGCGTTCGCGTGCCGGGCGATGGAGATCCGCGGGCGCATCTACGTTCCGGCCAACACGCCCAAGCAGAAGCGTGACCGGATCATGGTCCACGGTGGCGGCTTCGTCGAACTGATCCCGACGGGGGAGACCTACGACGCGGCGGCCGCGGCGGCCGCCGCCGATGTCGAACGGACGGGCGCCACCATGGTGCCGCCGTTCGACGACGCCCGCACCGCGGCGGGCCAGGGCACCATCGCGGCGGAGATCCTCGAGCAGTTGGGTCAGGCGCCGGACAGCGTCATCGTCCCGGTCGGTGGCGGCGGCTGCATCGCCGGCATCGCGACGTACCTGCACGAGCGCGCGCCGCAGACCACCATCGTCGGTGTCGAGCCCGTGGGGGCGGCGTCGATGACCGCGGCCCTCGTCGCAGGCGGACCGGTGACGCTGCCCGAGGTGGACCCGTTCGTCGACGGTGCCGCGGTCAAGCGGGTCGGCGACCTGCCCTACGCGGTGGTCTCCGAGCTCGGTGCGAACGTCGTCTCGCACGCGTCGCTGCCGTTGGTGGCGGGCACCCGCACGGGCCGGGGTTCGAAGATGGGCTCGGAGAAGTTCGCGATGACGCAGGTCGACGAGGGTGCGATCTGCACCGCGATGCTCGAGCTGTACCAGAACGAGGGCATCATCGCCGAGCCGGCCGGTGCGCTGTCGGTGACCGCGCTGGGGCATCTGGACGTCGCGCCGGGCAGCACGGTGGTGTGTCTGATCTCAGGCGGCAACAATGACGTCTCCCGGTACGGCGAGATCCTCGAGCGTTCGCTCGTCCACCTCGGGCTCAAGCACTACTTCCTGGTGGACTTCCCGCAGGAGCCGGGTGCGCTGCGCCGCTTCCTCGACGAGGTGCTCGGGCCCGACGACGACATCACGCTGTTCGAGTACGTCAAGCGCAACAACCGTGAGACGGGTGCCGCGCTGGTCGGCGTCGAGCTCGGCTCGGCGGACGGGCTCACCGACCTGCTCGACCGGATGCGCGAGTCGCGCCTGCAGGTGGAACAGCTCGAGCCCGGCTCCCCGGCGTACCGCTACCTCACGTAGCGGGGTCGTCCTTCGCCGCCGCGGTGGTGCCGAGCAATCGGTCCACCACCCGGCGGTGCAGGTCCGGATCGGGTTCGGGTAGGCCGAGCAGGGCCGCGAGGTAGATGCCGTCGCCGACCAGGCGCACGATCTCGGCCTGGACCGGATCGTCGATCTCGGCGAGCAGTCCGTCGTCCCACGAGCGCATGACATCGGCGACGGCCTGCTGCACCTCGTCGTGCTGCCCGTCGGCGCTGCGCATCGCCGCGAGCATCGATCGGTACAGCGCCATCTCGTCCGCGGAGTCGGCGCCGGGGTACTGCAGGTAGATCTCGGACACGGTCCGTCCGCCGGCTACAGCATCGGCGAGCTGCTGGTCGGACCGGTCGCCCAGGCGGCGGACCATCGATGCGAGCAGGGCTTCCTTGCTGGGGAAGTGGTAGAGCAGCCCGCCCTTCGAGACGCCTGCCGCCGCGGCGACGGCCTCGAGCGTCACGTGGGCGATGCCGACGTCGTGCAGCAGGCTTTCGAGGGCGTCGAGGATGCGATCGCGTGTGTCGGAGGCCATGAAAATCAATGTACCGGCTGGACGGTGAACTGCTACCCTAGGCAAGGGCACTGTACCGGCTGGACGGTTCACCTCCCGGTCGGTTTCCGTTCATCGAAGAAGAGTTCGTAGGAGAAGAGATGTCAGTGGGCGCGGTGCGGGATCCGCACGAGGTTCGGGCCGGCCGGAAGGACTGGCTCGGGCTGGTCGTGCTGGCCTTCGCGGTCCTGCTCATCTCCGTCGATGCGACGGTCCTGGATCTCGCTCTGCCGTTCATCAGTGAGGACCTGGCACCGAGCAGCACGCAGTTGCTGTGGATCATCGACGTCTATTCGTTCGTGCTCGCCGGTCTGCTGGTCACGATGGGCACGCTCGGTGACCGGATCGGGCGCCGGAAGCTGCTCCTGATCGGCGCGGCCGGGTTCGGCTTGGCCTCGCTGATCGCGGCGTGGTCGGCCAGCCCCGAGATGCTGATCGCCGCCCGTGTCCTGCAAGGTGTGTCGGGCGCGACGCTGATGCCCGCGACGCTGGGCCTGATCCGGACCATGTTCGTCAACCCGCACCAGCGCACCACCGCGATCGGCGTGTGGGGCGCGATGGCCGGTGGCGGCGCCGCGGCCGGACCGCTGATCGGCGGCTGGCTGCTCGAACACTACTGGTGGGGTTCGGTGTTCCTCATCAACATTCCGGTGATGGTCGCGCTCATCGCCTTCGGCCCGCTGGTGATCCCGGAGTCGAAGGATCCGATGCCGGGTCGCTTCGACCTCGCCAGCGCCGGTCTGTCGATGCTCGCGATGGTGCCGATGGTGTACGCGGTCAAGGAGACTGCGGTGCACGGGCCGAGTTGGATGCTCACCGCGATCGGTGTCGTCGGAGTCGTCGCGGGGTGGATCTTCGTCCGCCGTCAACGTTCACTCGCCGACCCGATGATCGACCTGTCGCTGTTCGCGCGGCCGGCGTTCTCGACGGCGGTGGTGACGAACCTGCTGTCGATCTTCGCGCTCGCCGGCGTGCTGTTCTTCGGTTCGCAGTACCTGCAGCTGGTGCTCGGCTACAGCCCGCTCGACGCGGGTCTGTTGATGCTGCCGGGCACACTCGTCAGTGCCGCCGCCTCGCTCGCGGCGGCGTGGCTGGTGCGCCGCTGGGCGCCCGGCCAGGTGCTGAGCATCGGGCTCGTGGTCGCGGCCCTGGGTGCGGCGGCGTTGATCGCACTGGGCACCGACACCGGGCCGCAGGCGTTCGTCATCGGGTTCATCCTGGCGGGCGCCGGCGTCGGCGTGGCGTTGACTCTCACCTCCGACCTGGTGGTCAGCGCGGTCGAACCGGAACGCGCCGGTGCCGCGTCGGCCGTCTCGGAGACGGCGTACGAGCTCGGTGTCGCGCTGGGTGTCGCCGTGCTCGGCAGCGTGGTGCTCGCGATCTTCCGTCGCGGACTGGACGTCTCGACGCTCGACCCCGACCAGGTGCACATGGCGCAGGGCACGCTCGGCGGTGCGATGGAGGTGTCGAAGTCGATGCCGGTGGACCAGGCGACCGCGTTCGTCGACGCCGCGCAATCGTCCTTCGTCGACGGCATGCACATCGCCGCCGGTGCGACGTCTGTCATCCTGTTCGCGACCGCGATCCTGGTGGCGCGGATGCTGCGTCAGCGCTGACTGTCACGGTCTACGCGGCCGACCCGATCTTGTCGATCGGGTCGGCCGCTTTCGCGTCTGTGGAGTGCCATTCCGGATGCCATGTGGCGCAGTGCGATACGTCACACCGAGCGCGCACCTGGCCGGATCAGGACCTTTGATTCAACATTCAACGGGTGAAACTGAGGGTGATTTGCCGGTTCACCCTCCCGCTTCGATCGCTCGACGGGATTCGGTTCGGTCGTCGAATCATGTTGCTGATCAGGGTGTTTCGATCGACTTTCACCCTGGGGTGAAGTGATCGGCGCGCCGATTCGGGTGGTGCGGGATGTATCGACGTTTATGTTTGTATGTCCGGCGTCGGGGTGATTGTCCATTCATCATCCATTTCGCCGTGGCGTGTCTGGCCGGGCGTTCATAAGAAGGGCCTCAAATGGGGAGGTTAGGCGGCGCCCTGCGTAAGGGCGCCATCCGAGCTGTGGTCATGGCCATGGTGGCCGGTGCGGTCACAGTCACGGCAGCGACAGTCGGTGCGGGGAACGCTGCGGCTACCGGCGCACCACTGAGTTGCGACGTGCTCTACTCAGTCGACAACAACACCGGTAAGGCGAAGGAAATCAACCCTGCCACAGGGGAGACGAGTGTTGCATTCGAGCTGAAGCCGAAGGATTCGAGCCACAACCAGCTCGGCATCGGTCCAGGTGGCAAGTACGCGATCTACACGTCCGGCAACGGCAAGATCTACAAGTACGACGCCGCATCTGGTGCGTCGTCTGACGGCGTGAACAAGCCTTCCGGCTTCACGACGACGCACGGCGCTGTGAATCCGGCGGATGGCCTGTACTACTTCGGCGGGGCATCTGGTGAAGGCTTCAAGTTCGGTGCGTACGACCCGGCCACCGACAAAGCAACGGGCACTGTCATCACCGTCAAGGTCAACAAGAAGCCTGGTGACAACGGTGATTTGGCGTTCGACGCGAAGGGCAATATGTATATCGTTGCCGCTTCTGCATCCAATGACGACAAGCAGGGCGTCGGTGTCGTGTATTCGGTCCCTGGGCCGATGCCGAAGTCGGGCGAATCTCAGCTTTCGGGTACCGCGATCACGCAGGTGACCGATGCCTTCGACGCGAGCAACTCGATTGCCTTCGGCCCCAATGGCTATCTGTATGTCGGTAGCTCCGATCATCTCTATCGAGTGGATCCGAGCACGGGCAAGTGGGTCGCGGAGCTGAAGAAATCGGACATGACGGACATGGGCTCCTGTGTCGATCCGAACACGATCGAGCTGCACAAGACTCTTCCGGACGGACGGGTCAGCAAGGACGATCAGTTCAGTCTGAAGATCGACGGAGACGGCCTGACGACGGGCAACACGGCGACCACGTCGGGTGCCAAGACTGGACTCCAGGACGTGGTGGCAGGTCCGGTTCTCGGGCTGGCTGGCAAGACCTACACCCTCACCGAAACCGCCCAGAACGGCGCAAACCTCGACAACTACGTCACCACGTGGGAGTGCGTGGACGCCAAGACACAGACGAAGAAGTCCGGCGAAGGCACGACCATCACCGTGGAGATTCCGGCTGGTGAGAGCGGCAAGAGCACCAGTTGCACGTTCACCAATGCAGCCAAGAAACCCGGTCTGGCGCTGGTGAAGTCGGTGTCGCCCGATGCCGCCTACAAGGTGGGTGACGTCGTTACCTACAGCTTCAAGATGACGAACACCGGTGCCGTCCCGCTCGCGGACGTCAAGCCGGTGGAGAAGTCCTTCACCGGCGCGCTCGGCAAGATGTCGGCGTTCATCTGCCCGGATGCGGGTAAGGCGTTGGCACCCAACGCATCTACGACCTGCACCGCGACGTACGAGATCCAGCAGGGTGACGTCGACCGCGGCACGGTCCTCAACACGGCGACGGCTACCGGAACCGATCCGGGTGGCAAGCCTGTCACGTCGAACGAATCGGACGCCAAGCTCGGGGGCGGCCCGGTCGCGCCCGGTATCGAGCTGAACAAGGTTGCGTCGCCGAATACGGAAGAGACCTACAAGCTCGGTCAGACCGTCAAGTACAGCTTCCAGGTCAAGAACACCGGCAATGTGACGCTGACGGATGTGAAGATCAACGAGGGCGATTTCACCGGCGAGGGCACGCTTTCGGCCATCGAGTGCCCGGTGAAGTCCGTGGCCCCGGGCGGCACGGTGACGTGCACGGCGGACTACACGCTGACGCAGGCGGACATCGATGCCGGCAAGGTCGACAACACTGCGACCGCGACGGGTACGCCGCCGGGCAAGGACACGCCTCCCGTCACCTCCGAGCCGGACACGGAGACGGTCAAGGGCAATCCCTTGAAGAAGCTCACGCTGGTGAAGGACGCATCGCCGTCGACGACCGAGTCCTACAAGGTCGGCCAGGAGATCGAGTACACCTTCACCATCACCAACGCCGGTGAAGTGACGCTCACGAACGTGCACCCCAACGAGGTCGACTTCTCGGGCGACAATTCGAAGCTGAGTGACTTCGTCTGCCCGGATGCTTCGAAGCCATTGGCGCCCAATGCCTCTACGACGTGCACCGCCACCTACGTGCTGTCGCAGGCGGACATCGATGCCGGTGAGGTCGTGAATGTCGCGACTGCCACGGGTACGCCTCCGGGCGGTGGCGAGCCGGTCACGTCGGAGCCGGACGGCAAGACCCTCTCGGGTGAGTCGAAGCCCGCGATCGCGCTGGAGAAGACCGCTGCGCCATCGGCTGCGGACGAGTTCCAGGTGGGCAAGACCGTCACGTACACGTTCAAGATGACCAACACCGGCAACGTGACGCTGAAGGATGTGCATCCGAAGGAGCTCGAATTCTCGGCGGGCCTGGGCAAGATCTCGGAGTTCACCTGCCCGGATCGGGACAAGCCTCTGGCGCCCAATGCTTCCGCGGAGTGCACCGCGACGTACACGCTGACTCAGGCGGACGTCGATGCCGGCAAGCTCGACAACCTCGCTGAGGCGACGGGTACGCCTCCGACCGGCGAACCGGTGACCTCGAAGCCGGACGATGAGAAGCTGACGGGCAACCAGAAGCCGGCCCTCGAGATCGTGAAGACCGCGTCGCCCAAAGGCGTCGAGGACTTCAAGGTCGGCCAGGAGATCACCTACACGTTCGACATCACCAACACGGGTAACCAGACCCTGACGGACGTCTCGGTCGTCGAGGGCGACTTCTCGGGCTCCGGTGACATCACGGACATGTCCTGCCCGGTCGAGGCGGAGTCCATGGCGCCCGGCGACAAGGTGACCTGCTCGGCGAAGTACACGATCACGCAGGACGACGTGAACGCCGGCAAGCTCGACAACGTTGCGAGCGCCACGGGCACGCCTCCGGGTTCCGAGACGCCGATCGAGTCGCCGCAGGACGAGGAGAACCTGACCGGTGACCCGAAGTCGGGGCTGACGCTCGAAAAGACTGCGGAGCCGCGAGAGAACGTTCAGGTGGGTGACACCGTCACCTACAAGTTCGCGGTCACCAACGCCGGTGATCAGACCCTCACCGAGGTGACGGTCAACGAGGAAGAGTTCTCCGGTACCGGCACGCTGTCGGACATCACGTGCCCGGACACCACGCTGGATCCCGGTGAATCGGTGATCTGTGAGGCCACCTACACGTTCACCGATGAGGACATGAAGGCAGGCTCGATCGACAATGTCGCCACGGCGACCGGTACTTCGCCGTCGAAGAATCCTGTCGAATCGAATCGGTCGGACGAGACCGTCACGGCCGGCGAGCAGCCCGGTGGAACCGGTTCGCTCGGTTCACTGGGCCTCGGCTCCCTCGGATCTCTCGGGGCGGGTTCGCTCGGTAGCGGTTCGCTAGCGGCGGGCTCTCTGGCGGCAGGTTCCCTCGCAGCCGGATCTCTGGCCGCGGGCTCGCTGGAGAACGCCGGCTCGCAGGACAACGCAGGTTCGTCCGGCTCGTCGGGTTCGGCCGGCTCGCAGGACAACGCAGGTTCATCCGGCTCGTCGGGTTCGGCCGGCTCGGACTCCGGTACGCCCGGTACGCCCGGCGAGAATCCCGGCACGCCTGGTGGCAACCCCGGTACTCCCACCGACCCGGGCACTCCCGGTAACCCCGGCAACTCCGGTAACCCCGGTAACTCGGGGAACGGGAACGCCGGCAACGGCGGCACCGCCGGTGATTCCGACACCGGGAAGGGCGCGCTGATCGATTCGGGTCTGGGCGCCGATGGTGACAGTGGTCTGAACGCGGGCCTCGTCGCCGGCGGACTGGCATTGCTGGTCGCCGCGGCAGGCGTCCTGTTCGTGGCACTGCGCAGGCGCAAGGCTGCGGAAGGCGATGTCACAGATCTGTGATGGTCGCTGATGTGTGACCGGGTGGCCCGGGACCGTGTTCGGTCCCGGGCCACCCGGCTGTCTCGGCAAGATTGTGGTGAACGGAGGACTTCCATCGTGGGCAGACATTCGGTGACGCGTCGGTCGGGTCGGAGCGGGACGATCGTGCTGGTGCTGATGGCGTTGGTGCTGCTCGCGGGTGGTGGTTTTCTGGTCGTACGTGGGTTGGAGTCCGGGGCGGCGACCGCGGCGCCGGTGCCGGAGTCGACGTTCGATGTGCCGGCGGACGGTGTCGGTGATCCGGTTGCGGGACCGTTGCCGTCGGTGGGCGACGGTGGGCGGGCGCGGAAGCCGGGGCCGGCGGCAGCGGATCCGGCGGCGCGGTCGCAGGTGCCGTTCGGTCCGGTGCCGGACAACAGTGTGGTGATTCCGGCGATCGGGGTGGAGACGGGGTTGGATCCGTTGGGGCTGGCGGGGGATGGGAGTTTGTTGTTGCCGCGGGACGTGGCCGAGGTGACGTATTGGACGGGGTCGGCGCCGATCGACGCCTCGGAGGGCGGGATCTTGGTGGCCGGGCACGTCGATGACGCCCATCAGGGTGAGGGTGCGTTGTACTGGATGCACACCTTGTTCCCGGGTGATGCGGTGTATGTGACGAAGGATGGCGTCGTGACGCGTTGGAAGGTGACGCGGATGGAGCGGTTCGTCAAGCAGGTGTTGCCGGAGTGGGTGTTCCAGGGGGCTGGTGGTCCGCGGGAGTTGCACCTCGTCACGTGTGGTGGGGAGATCGTGAAGGATGCGCAGGGGCGGGGGACGTATCTGGAGAACGTGGTGGTGACCGCCGTCCCATTCTGATCCGGTCGCGCACATCTCCGTAGCCGCCGCCGACTCATCCTGCCGAGCGCGCGAGATTCCAAGCAGGGCAGTGGCGTACGTCACTGAAATGCGGCAGAGTGGGTACCTACGCCCCAGTCTGCGGCCACTCCGTCGCCGCGGAATCGACGGCCTTCCGCCATTCGAACGACCGGCCGGAACTGGACGAGCGACCGACGAAAATGGGTGATTTCGGGGGTGAAATCTCTGTTCGCGCCTCCGCGGCCGTATGCTGCGACCTTGGCTCCTTTGATCCGCTCAATCACGTTGTAGCGCAACAGGGTTATCCGCGCCTGTGCGCTTGGCGGCAGTCCGCAAGCCCGGAATCAAACGCTGGTTTGTGTCACCGCTTGTGCTGCCAATCGGGTATATGGATGGTTGTCCAGTTTGTGGTGTTCAGGGGAAGGAGCCGAATGGCAAGCCTTACGGTCGCGTCGCACGCGTCCCGAAGACTGCTCGCCGGTCACGACTCGGACATCCGGGCTCGCGCACACCGAGATGCCCGAGCGATCGCACGCCACCTCGTCCGCAAGCTCGGTGACAAGGACGTGGCATAAGCCTCCAGTGACATCCGCGGTGACGGGACAGTGCGACCGGCCGGGCCTCTGGGAACCATCGGTGCTCGTATCGAGGCCGTAAGAGCGGGGCGGGGCTGATCCGAGGATCCCGTGTGCCAGCTCCGCAGCCTCCGGCACGCCGGACAGAACATTTGTGTGTGTAACGAAAGGTATAACTCATGCGTAACCGTGTCTTCCTGCGTAGTGCCGGAGAGGGGGTGGTGTCTCGGTGGGCGGCACTGGGGTTGTTGTTCATGGCCCTGACTCTGGTCTTGACGTCGTTCTCGCTCGCCCCGGTTGCTTCGGCGGACCCGAGCGAGACCACGACCACCACCACTCCGGCCACCTCGACGACGAAGGCCCCGCCCGCGTCCACGTCGGAGTCGCCTGCGACCACGACGAAGGCTCCCGCAACCACGACGAAGGCGCCGGCTGCCTCGACGTCCGAGTCGCCTGCGACCACGACGAAGGCGCCGGCCACCTCGACGTCCGAGTCGCCCGCGACCACAACCACGACGACAGCCCCCGCGACAGAGAAGCGGGAAGCAAAGGCTGCCACCCCTCGTGGACTGAATCCGGACATCCAGGTGAAGATCACCGACGTCCAGGTCGAGGGGAAGAACGGCGAGCAGATCACCGTCGGAGATTCCGTCTCGGTGAAGGGCACGTGGGACGCCTCGAAGGCCGACCCGCAGCCGGGCGACGAGTTCACGGTTCAGTTCCCCAAGGAGCTGAAGATCCCGGCGAACCAGCCGATCGAACTCATGGGCGGTGGCGTCGTCTGGGGCGAATGCAAGCTGGTGGCCGCCACCAACCTCATGACCTGCGTGCTGACGGACGCTGTGCTGGAAAACCCCGAGGAGGTGCGCGGCACGTTCGAGGTCTTCGTCAAGGCGGTCCAGTACACCGAGTCCAAGGACGTCGACTTCACGATCAACAATGAGCTGAACCAAGAGGTCCCGCTGCCCGGTGGCGGCGGTATCGGCGACGGTCAGAACCTCGGCGATGTGAAGAAGGCAGGCAAGCTCCAGTCGGACAAGCAGGCCGTGCGCTGGACCATCGACATCCCCGGCTCCGATCTGATCGCTCGGGATCCGGCGGGCACCGGCAAGGTGACGCTGAGCGACACGCTCTCGGAGACCATGAAGCTGTGCGGCGACGGCCGTCTGAACGCCACGCTGGCGTCCGGTCGCCCGAACGACCTCAAGCCGGTCGCGGGCGGCGTCTCCATCACCCAGGCCGAGGCGGGCAAGCCCGTCAGCATCGCGATCGACAACGGCAAGGCCTTCGAGGCGAACAAGCTCTACCGCATCGAATACACCTCGTGCACCTCCAGCGGCGTGGTGGACCCCAAGGACACGCAGTACACCAACTCCATCGACGTAGGCAAGGGCGCGAGCGCTGGCGTCGGGCAGGACTGGACGCCGGACACCAAGGCCAAGAAGTCCGGCAGCTGGGTCGGCGGCTCGCGCTACAACGAGATCGCCTGGACCATCATGGTCCCGGGCAGCGTCGTCGCAGCCAACGAGCACAAGGTCGCCATCGCGGAGACCCTCGGTGATGGGCACGAGGTTTGCGTGAGTGGCCTTGATGTGAAGATCAAGAAGTCCAACTACCTGCCCGGCGCGGACGGCAAGGACCCCGCGAGGACCGACGCCAGCGACCAGTTCACGATCACGAACACGGCGAAGGCGGGCGAGCAGTCGTTCGACATCAACTTCGAGGTGAAGGACAAGCAGTCCTTCGACGCGGAGCAGTACTACTACGTCGAGTTCCGGAGCTGCCTCGCGGACAAGGCCGTGCCGGATGACAAGAACGTCTTCGCCAACGACGCGAAGGTCAACGGCGTGGACGTCAACGCGTCGGTGAAGGGTCCCGGCTTCAGTGGCAAGAAGACCGGCAATCTCAACACCGACCCGAAGGACGTCGCCGGCGAGGCGCAGCCTGCCGGCACCACCATCGACTGGAAGGTGGAGGTCCCCGGACGCCACCTCGAGGGGCTCACGGAGCCGGCGGTCCTCTCGGACAAGTTCTCCGACACGCTGACGGTGTGCGAGGTCACCGGTGATCTGAAGAAGGACCTCAACTTCAAGGTCATCGCGAAGGACTTCCTCGGCAACAACCCCGCCAACCCGGAGCGCGACCTGACGGCCGCCACCGTGGTGACGCGCACCGCCGGCGGCATCGACATCACGCTCCCGAAGGACGCGGCCAAGGGCGACTACAGCCGCGAGACTAGGTACTTCATCGAGTACACGCTCTGCACCACCAGCGGCGGCGTGGACGATCGCGGCACCGGCTACAGCAACACGCTCTCCTACACGGGCGACAGGGAGCTCTCGCACGGCGTCACGCAGCAGTGGGGCGGCAGCGGCACCGGTGAAGGCGTTTCGCGCGGCTCGTTCTCGCTGCTGAAGAAGGCCGACCAGTTCTCCGAGGAGTTCCCGGAGGACACCGAGTTCACGGTGAAGGTCGAGGAGTTCGCACCCGGGAAGACCCCGGGCGTCGATCCGGCGAGCAGCACCTACGAGATCAAGGTGAAGGCGGACGGCACGCCCGTCAGCGGCGTCAACAACCGCGGCAACGGCTGGCAGATCCGGCTGACCGAGATCAACCTGCCCACGGTTCCGGGTGTCACCTTCGAGCCGGGCAAGTTCGTGCCGGCCGAGGGCGTGACGCTCAACGCGGACCGCTCCGAGGCGGTCGTGGCGATCACGCCGAAGACCAACGTCGCCGTCGAGCTCGTCAACAAGGCGGTGCTGGGCTCGGCGAAGATCACCAAGACCGTCGTCAGCGAGCCGGGTGTGACGCTGACCGGCAACGAGGTCTTCGAGTTCAAGGCGGAGATCGATCTCGGCGACGGATCGGGTAACGAGACGCGCGCGTTCACGCTGAAGAACGGCCAGTTCTACAACCTGGACAAGCTGCCGATCGGCGCGAAGGTCACGATCGCCGAGGTGCAGCCGGCGAACACCGACCTCATCACCTGGTCGGAGCCGAAGTTCGAGGCGAGCAACACGCTGACTATCGGTAAGGACGCGGCGGCGAACACCATCGCCGTCACCAACGAGGCCAAGGTCACCCAGGGCACCTTCGAGCTGAGCAAGAAGCTCACGGGCCCCGAGGCGTTCAACACGGAGGTGCCGAAGACCTTCGACGTGGTCGCCACTTGGGACGACGCCGAAGGCAACCCGCAGTCCAAGACCCTGACGCTCCCGTCGAACGGCACAGCGGTTCCGTTCGGTGAGAACCTTCCCGGCGGCACCAAGGTCACGCTGACCGAGACGGTTCCGGCCAACGGAAACGGTCTCGCCTACGGCGTGCCCGCATACACCGGGGACGTCACGATCGGTGAGTCCGGCGTGGTGACAATCGGCAAGGACCTGCGCGAGGTCGAGGTCGTCAACTTCGTCGACAAGAACGACGGCACCCTGCGCGTCCTCAAGCAGATTGAGGGCGAGGCTGCCGGCGAGATCGGCGACGACGTGGAGTTCACGGTCGAGGCCAGCTGGAAGGACGGCGTCGACTACGCCAAGGAGACGCTGACCGTCAAGAAGGGCGTGGCCACGCCGCTGAGCGCCAAGCTTCCCGTCGGCACCGAGGTGACCTTCACCGAGGTTGGTCGCCCGGATCTCGCCGAGGTCGAGTGGGGCACCATCCGGTGGGGCACCGACCCCAACGGTGCGTCCTGGCTCAAGGACAACGGCAATGGCTCCGTGACGGGCATCGTGTCCGACGACCCGACCGAGGGGCGTCTGATCACGCTGTCGAACGAGGCGCTGTGGAAGTTCGGTTCGGTCGAGTTCACGAAGTTCATCCTCGACGGTGACGACCCCGTCCGGGCCACCGATTCCGACCTGCCCGCAGGCGCGGAGTTCCAGGTGCGGATCGACGGCATCGATCCGGCGCTCCCTGTCGGCACCGATTTCCCGGCAGTGGGCGAGACCATCACCCTCAACGCAGGAAACGGCTTCAGCTGGAAGTCCGGCGACGTTCTGCCGCGGAACACCGTGGTCACCTTCTCCGAGGTCGATCCCAACCCTGTGCCCGGCATCGACTGGGCTCGGCCGTACTACTGGGTGGCTGAGGACGCCGGTGACGCGGACTACCGCAACACCGTCGCGATCGTGCCCGGAGCCGAGGCGAAGGTGGAGATCCACAACCGCCCCATCCCGACCACGGACGTGGACATCGAGAAGATCGTGACCGGGCCCAAGGGCAACCAGGTCACGAAGGACCCGTCCACGACGTTCCAGGTCACGGCAACGTGGACGGACGTCGACGACGAGGCGCGTACCTGCGTCCTCGACGTCAAGCCGGGCGGCTCCGTCACCCCGACCGCCCAGTGCGACGCCGCCGTCATCGACGGCCGGGTCCAGTTCCCGCTCGACACCGAGATCACTTTCGTCGAGACTGGCGCCCACACTGACGTGTCCAACGTCAAGTGGGGCGATGTGGTGTGGGGCGTCAAGGAGGGAAGCGCGGACGTCGCCAAGATCGACGGCGAGCCGACCGGGACCTCCGTCACCCTCACCGGCGACGCGAACGGATCAGTGGTGCTGGGACTCGAGAACAAGACCAGCAGCAACGGGCTGATCATCATCCCGATCCCGATCCCGCTGCCGCCGTGGGGCGGCTCGTTGATCCCGCCGGGGACGGGCTCCGAGTGGCCGACCCCTCCGGTCTCCAACCAGCCGGGTCAGCCGGGCCAGCCGGGTGGACCTGTCTCGCCGGAGAAGCCGGGCGAGACCGGCCACAACGGTGCGCCGGGCAAGCCCGCGCCGGGCAAGCCTGCTCCTGACCAGTCGTCGTCCCTGCCCGTAACGGGTGCGAACGTCATCTGGCTCGGCGGTGCAGCGCTCGCGCTGATCGCCGGTGGCGCATGGCTGACCCTGCGTAATCGCAGGCGGGTGTCCGGCGAGGGCTAGTCCCTCAGCCGGCACACGGTGGCGGGGCGGGTGCGACCTCCTCGGTCGCATCCGCCCCGCACCGATCGAATTGCCGCTCACCAGCGGACCAAGAATGTCGCGGCCGATCGTTCGGCCGCCCTCGAAAGGAGAATCTCTCGTGCTCGTCCTTCCGCTTTCTCTTACCTTCGACGTCCAGACGACGGGTTCTGCCGTGATCGACGGTCTCGGTCGACTGTCCGTCCTTCTCTATGATCTGCTCGGCGGCGCCGGGAGCGCTGCGATCAACCTGGGCAGCTAGCTAGTTCGACTCATCTGTGGAAGGGACTCCGGTCCGTGAGTGACAGCAAGATTCCGGGCTCGAATCGGCCACGGCCGGGCGCCGGGCAGATTCTCGGCGAACTGCTCCTCACGGCCGGGGTCGTCCTCCTGCTCTTTGTCTTCTACGAGGCGTTCTGGACCAACATCGTCTCGGGGCGGCTGCAGGACGATGTCAATGCCCGCCTGGATCAAACCTGGGGCAACGACTCCGGGGTGACCGGTGACGAGCCGGTCGCCCCGCCGACCCCGGCGCTCGGCGAAGGGTTTGCGCGCGTTCACATTCCCGCCCTCGACGCCGCCTACGCGGTCGTCGAGGGCACACGCAACGAGGACCTGCGGGCCGGTCCCGGCCACTATGTCGACACGCAGATGCCCGGCGAGCCCGGAAACTTCGCGCTCGCCGGGCATCGCATCGGGACCGGTGCGGTGTTCCAGTACCTGGATCGACTCGACGCTTGCGATGCGGTCGTCGTGGAGACCGAATTCCAATGGGTCACTTACCGAGTGCTCCCGCTCGAGACCTCCTCGCCCGAAAGGCGTGTTGCGGCGGAAGCCTGTCTGAGCCCCGAGCAGGCCGATCGCGTCGCCGACGGCGACTACGCTCAACTCCTGGGACGCCACATCACCGTGCCCACCGATGTCGAGGTCGTCAACCCGCTGCCTGGCGCCCCGTGGGTCGAGCCCGGCCCCGGGCTGGAAAGCATGCTGACGTTGACCACGTGCCATCCGCTGTTCTCGAACGCCGAACGCATGATCGTGCATGCCATGCTCGTCGAAACAACCCCGAAGTCCTCGGGCCACAGCCCCGCGGCATTGCAGGAGAGATAAATGTACGGCTACCTCTGGCGCGCACTCCCCGGCCCTCGTCCGGTGAAGGCCCTGCTGCTGATCGTCCTCGTCGCCGCGCTCCTGCTGCTGCTCATGGAAGTGGTATTTCCCTGGGTGTCCGAGCACATGCCCTACTCGGACGTCACCGTATAGACCGTCCTTGCGGGCTACGCGGTGTCGAGCACCGCGAACGAGTGCCCGGGCAGGACGATTGCCGACGCCGTCTCGTCCACCGTCGGTTCCTCCCACCACAGGATGGGAATCCCGCCGATGGGGACGGTCACCGGGTCGGTGCCCAGATTGCAGGCGATCCGCAGGTCGCCACGGATCAGCGCGATCCAGCGTTCGTTCTCGTCGTACTCGATTCCGAGATGTTCGAGCCAGGGATCGGTCAGTTCGGCACGGTTGTGCCGCAAGGAGATCAGCGCCCGATAACATTCGTGCAGCCGTCCGCGTTCGGGAGTTGACACCTCGGACCAGTCGAGTTTCGATCGCTCGAACGTTGCGGGGTCCTGCGGATCCGGGATGTCGGCGCCGTTCCATCCGTGTTCGGCGAACTCGCGTCGGCGGCCCTCCGCGGTCGCCTTCCCCAGTTCGGGCTCGGGATGGGATGTGAAGTACTGGAACGGCGTTCGTGCACCCCATTCCTCACCCATGAACAGCATCGGCGTGTACGGCGAGCACAGCACGAGTGCGGCCTTGATCGCCAGCTGGCCGTCCGTGAGGTAGGTCCCCGGCCGGTCGCCGGTGGCGCGATTGCCGATCTGGTCGTGGGTGCAGGTGTAGGCGAGCAGGGTGTCGGCGGGAATCCTGCGAATATCGATGGGGCGGCCATGATTTCGGCCCCGGAACGTGGAGTACGTACCGGCATGGAAGTAGCCGTGCGTGAGAGTGTGGGCCAGCGCTTGCAGGGAGCCGAAATCGCCGTAGTAGCCCTGGCGTTCGCCGGACACTGCGGCGTGGATCGCATGGTGGACGTCGTCGTCCCACTGCGCGTCGAGACCGTAGCCTCCGGCGGCACGCGCCGAGATGATCCGGGGGTCGTTGAGGTCGCTCTCGGCGATGAGGGTCAGTGGCCGCCTGAGGTGTGCGGACAGTCGGTGCACCTCGACCGCGAGATCCTCGAGAAGGTGCACGGCGGTGTTGTCGACGAGCGCGTGGACCGCGTCGAGGCGGAGCGCGTCGATGTGGAAGTCGCGGAACCAGTACAGCGCGTTCTCGATGATGTAGCGGCGGACCTCCTGACTGTGCGGGCCGCACAGGTTCACCGCACGCCCCCACGAGTTGGTGCCCTCCGCGAGGTACGGGCCGAACCGGTCCAGGTAGTTGCCGGACGGGCCGAAGTGGTTGTAGACGACGTCGAGGACCACCGCCAGCCCGCGTCGGTGGCAGGCGTCGACGAAGCGTTGCAGGCCGTCCGGGCCGCCGTACGCCTCGTGGACCGCGTACCAGAGCACGCCGTCGTAGCCCCAGTTGTGGGGGCCGTTGAAAGCGGCCACCGGCATCAGTTCGACGAAGCCGACACCGAGCTCGACCAGGTGATCGAGCCGTCCGATCGCGGCGTCGAACGTGCCCTCGGCCGTGAAGGTGCCGACGTGGAGTTCGTAGACGACGCTGCCCGCCAGCTGGCGGCCCGTCCACGCCCTGTCCGTCCAGCCCGCGGGATCGAGCCGGTGCAGCTGCGACGGCGAGTGGACCCCGTCCGGTTGCCGTCGCGAGCGTGGATCGGGCAGCACCGGCGGTGCGCCGTCGAGCACGAACCCGTACCGTGCGCCCGGTTCGGCGGCGACGGCGGCGCGCCACCAGCCGTCGGGGGAGCGGGTCATCTCGTGCGTGTACCCGTCCACCTCGACGCGTACCGACTGCGGAAGCGGGGCCCAGACCTCGAAGGTGTGCACGTGATCAGGATGCACCGATCACGTGCACACCGCAGCCGTCCGGGGTGGGTGTCAGCGAATCAGCGTGCCGAGATCGACGGGCAGCTGGATGCCGGTGACGTGCCGGGCCTCGTCGGAGGCCAGCCACGCGACGGCGTTGGCGATGTCCTCGGGCCGGCTGATCTGGTCCGGCAGGCTACCCATGAAGATCGGGGCCAGGGTGGTGGCGTGCTCCTGGACCAGGGCGTGCATGTCGTTGACCTGCATGCCGGTGTCGACACCGTTGGGGTGGACGCTGTTGACGCGGATGTTGTGTGCGCCGAGTTCCACCGCGAGGGTCTTCGCGAGCCCGGTGACACCGTGCTTGCTGGCGACGTAGTGGGCCAGGAACGGCAGGCCGCGCAGGCCGGCGACCGAGCTGGTGATGACGATCGAGCCGCCCTGGCCCTGCTCGATGAGGTGCGGGATCGCGGCCTTGACGGTGTAGAACACACCGGTGAGGTTGACGTCGAGGGTCTCCTGCCACTGCTCGGGCGTGATCTCCCACGACATGGCGCCCGAGCAGATACCGGCGTTCGCGACGACGACGTCGAGGCGGCCGAGTGCGTCGATGCCGGTGGACAGCGCCGCGGACAGCGCGTCGAAGTCCCGGACATCGGTCTTGGTGGCGACGATCTTGCGGCCCAGGCCCTCGACGAGGGCGACGGTCTCCGCGAGATCGGCCTCGGTGGCGCCGTCGTAGGCGGTGGAGGCGAACTCCGCGCACGCGTCGAGTGCGATGATGTCGGCACCCTCGGACGCGAGGCGGACCGCTTCGGCGCGGCCCTGGCCGCGGGCGGCTCCGGTGATGAAAGCGACCTTGCCGGCGAAACGGTTCGCGCTCATGGGTGTGTTCTCCAGTCCTCGACGATCATGTGATCTGGACCATATTCCGCCGAGAATGTGTGCGGAGGTGCGTTCTCGGTGACCGGGAGCGCGCTGGCGGTCGCGCAGCGGGTGTCTCGCGCATCCGGCCGGGTCACCGCAGGATGCGGGCGGCGCGGGCCGCTCGGAGCCAGTCGGGGTACTCGGACAGCAGCCGGCGGTAGAGCTCGGAGTCGGACAGGGCGTCGACCTCCCGCACGGAGAAGAAGCCGGCATTGTCCACCACCCGGCCCGACAGTGTGTCGAGCTTTTCGAGGATGCCGAAGCTGCTCTTGCCGATTCCGATGAACTGCCAGAACGCCGGTCGCGACGAGGCCTCGCGCATCAGCTTCTGGATCGCCGACCGTTTCTGGAATCCACCGTCCGTGAAGAACAGGACCAGGGTCGGCGTGCTGGTGTCACGGTCGATGCTGGAGAGCACCTCGGACATGATCGGTAGCTCGTCGTTGATGCCGCCGATCTGCTTGTCGTAGTCGATGCCGCCGTGCACGCCGTGCAGGTGCACATAGGTGTCGATCCACTCGTCGGCGCCGTCGACCGTCACATCGGGCAGTTTGGCGAACCGCACCCCGTACAAGTAGGCCTCGAGTCGACCGTCGGAATCGAGCTGCGTCGCTACCGGAACCATGCGGCGCACGATCTCCTGCACCTCTCCGCCCGAGTAGCGGCGGCTCATCGAACCGGTCTTGTCGATGACCAGGATCACCCGGCCCACGGAGTCGTGGGCGCCCTTGGTGAGCAGGATCTTCGCGACTTCCTTCTTGCGGAGGTCGAGCTTCTGCCGCTTCTCGAGTGACAGCCGTGCCTCCGCGGGCACCGATCGGACACCGTCTGCGTCGACCGATGCCGCACCCACCGCCACGCCCACTGGGGTGGACACCGGTGCCGCAACCACGTCCGTCGCGGCCGGCGTTGCCGGCTGGGACGGGGAGTCATCCACGGCGACCCCGTGTTCGGTGACCAGGGCGACCAGGCCACCGTTCCAGCCGGCGCAGACATTGCGGACCTTCCACGTCTCGTTCCTGCGATAGACCTCGAGGAGGACCGCCGAGCGTTCCGTGGTGAGGCCGTCGGTGGCCGCGGTGATCGTCTGCCCGCCGGGCTGGGTGAACGTGACGGCGAGGGTCGGTACCGCGGACAGCGGCCCGGGCACCGTCTCGTCCACGGACACCGCGACCGCGATCATCGTGACGTCGTCGGGGACCGCGGCCAGGTCGAGTCGGATCTGCCCCGACGGGTCGAGTGTGACGGCCCCCTCGGCGGATGCCGGATTGTTGAAGAAGACGAGGTCGTCGTCGCTGCGGACCTTGCGATCGTCTCCGAGTTGGAAGACGAACAGATCGACACTGCCCGGCGCGGTTCCGGTTACGGCGATGACGGCGGGTCGATCGGTGATCGTTGTGTTGGCGCCACGGGTCAGGGTCGTCACGGTGGGATGGGCTCCTCGTCGGGGATGCTTCGGGGCATCGACTCGTCACCCGTGCATGTTTCGGGTGGGGCTGCTAGGTTCGCACGAGCGCCCCAGATGGGCCTACACCGGAGGTAGTGGCTTCACGCTCGAGTCATTCGGCGACTCAGTGTTCCGTGCACTTTGCACCTGCCTCCGAGGTCCTTCGGGTCCTCCCCCGGTAGGTCGTCGGCGCGTGGTGGCACGCTTCTTCGATGTTCTCCCGAGCTGAACCACATCCCTCGGTTGTCCAAAAACCGAAAGGTCATCGAACGATGCCGGCAACGTTCAACCACACGATCATTCCCGCCAGGGACCGCCATGCGTCAGCTGCGTTCTATCGTGAACTGCTCGATCT
The DNA here is from genome assembly GCF_058797375.1 of Prescottella sp. GW823-FHT02E09. Lineage (NCBI taxonomy): Bacteria > Bacillati > Actinomycetota > Actinomycetes > Mycobacteriales > Nocardiaceae > Rhodococcus > Prescottella sp. GW823-FHT02E09. The sequence goes on along the minus strand of NZ_JBXAJP010000010.1, from coordinate 163,558 downwards.
GCGCGACGCGCCCGCCTGGGGAGTCTTCGCGAACCTGCACCTCGAGGGCGGTGCGCTGCTCCAGTTCGCCGAGCCGCCCTTCGATATCCAGATGCAGCACTACGCCTTCCTTGTCGACGACGCGCAGTTCGACCGGACCTGTGTGCGGCTCCGGTCTGGGGAGATCGAACACTGGGCTGATCCGCAGATGTCGCTGCCCGGACAGACGAACACGGAACACGGTGGGAGGGGCGTCTACTTCAAGGATCCGGCAGGACACGCCGTCGAAGTGATCACCCGCCCGTATCTCTAGCGACTCAGGTGTCGTTCAGGGTCGGTCGAGCCGCACCAGCAGCGCCACCGGGAGTCGCTCGAACACCTTCGTCAGCTGCGCGGCGCCGGCATACAGTTCGCCGGTGAGCCGATCGAACCACTTCCCGTTCGGCAGTGCGACGCTGGAACTGCCCCAGCCGGTTTCGTTCAGCCGCACACTGTGCCGCGTGGCGAGGGCGATGACGTCCGACGCCTGACCGGCCGGGCCCCGGGAGAAACCCACGAGGTGATCGTGCGCGGGCCCGACCGCGAACACGGGGCGGTAGTGGCCGCCGACGAAGCTGTCCGGGCGTTCCCGGCGCAGTCGCAGCGCGGTTCGGGTGACGTGCAGTTTCGCGGCCCCGGACTCGTCGAGCGGCGGTGTCTCCACGCCGGGGATGTCCATCGACTGCAGCAGTCTGCGACGCGGCCGGTAGTCCACCGGGCGCCGGTTGTCGGGATCGACCAGCGAGTCCTCCCACAGTTCGGTGCCCTGGTACACGTCCGGGATGCCCGGCCCGCACAACTGCAGCAGCTTCTGGCCCAGCGCATCCGACCGGCCGTGCGGGGCGAGTTGCTGTGCGACGCGTCCGAGGCTGCGGCCGACCGGGCCGTCGACGACCCCGTCGAGCCAGGCGTGCAGCGCGTGTTCGAAATGCTGGTCGACGTCGGTCCAGGTGGTGCGCACACCGGCCTCGCGGGCGGCCTTCTCCGCATAGCGGTGGAGTCGTTCCCGGAGGGCCGGTGCCGGGATCGATCCGTCCGCCGGCCACACGCCGAACATGTTCTGCCACAGGAAGAGCCCGGTGACGCCATCCGGGCTCGGGGCGGACATCTCCCAGTCGGCGACGCAGCGGGCCCACAGTTCCGGAACCTGCGACAGCACGCCGATGCGCGCGCGGACGTCCTCGCCGCGCTTGGTGTCGTGCGTCGACAGTGTCGTCATCGTTCGCGGCCACAGACGGGCCCGATCGGCGGCGCGGAGATGGAACTCGGCGGGGGAGCAGCCGAGCCTGCCGGGATCGCCGCCCACTTCCAGCAGTGAGACGAGTCGGGGCGTGCGGTAGAACAGGCAGTCCTCGACCGCCTTGGCGGTCAGTGCGCCGCACACCTGATGGAAGCGGGTGCTCGTCTCGGCGGCCGGGTCGGTGAGTGCGCCGGCCAGTGTCGTCAGCGCGGCCGCCCACTCGGGATGTCGATCGAGTGTCTCGCCGATCACCCGGGGGACGGTGCCGGTGAGGGGCGCATAGTCGGCGCGATACACGGGCATATGGACGAGGACCTCGACGAGCGCATCGCGCAACTGCTCCGGGTTGCAGAAGGTGGGCGAGTCGCGCAGCACCGCCCGCACCAGGCGCCGCAGCTCGGGCACCAGATCGGTGCGCGCGGCACGCCGGCGGAGTTCGATTCCGTTGTCGTGCAGCCAGACAGCATCGCCGGGCGCCCCCGCGCGGTCGGCGAGTGCGGTCAGCGTCGCCTCGCCGCCGGGATCGACGAAGACACCGCCGTACTCGGCGAGGGCGTCGTATCCGGTGGTCCCGTCGATCGGCAGCGTCGGGTCCAGCGGTTCCCCGGCCGCGAGAACCTTCTCGGCGAGCAGCCAGCGGTCGGGACCGATCACCTCCCGCAGGGTGCGCAGGTATCGCGACGGGTCGCTCAGTCCGTCCGGGTGATCGACACGGACACCGTCGACCAGGTCGTCCCGCACCCAGGACGAGAACTGGTGGTGGGTCGTGTCGAACACTCGCGGGTCCTCCTGCCGGACCGCGGCGAGGTCGTTGATCGCGAAGAAGCGCCGATACCCCACGACGCCGTCACGCCACCCGACCAGCCGATACGCCTGCCGGTCGTGGACCTCGCGGGGGTCGCCGTCCTCGGTGCCGGGGGCGATGGGGAACCGCAGGTCGCCGAGTGCGAGCATCGGTGTGCCCCGATCGTGGTCGAAACCCACTGCGCCGAGATCGGATTCGTCGGCCAGCACGGGCAGTGCGATCCGGCCGTCCGCGCCGTTGTCCTCGCGCCAGTCGATGTCGAAGAACCGGGCGAACGGTGAGCGGCGCCCGTTGGTCAGTACGTCCCACCACCAACGGTTCTCCCGCGGCCGGCCGATCCCCACATGATTGGGCACGAGGTCGACGATCAGCCCCATGTCGCGTTCGGCGAGCTCCGCGGACAGCGCGACCAGTGCGGCCCGCCCCCCGAGTTCGGCCGAGACGGTGGTCGGGTCGGTGACGTCGTACCCGTGCGTCGAACCGGTGGTGGCGGTGAGGACCGGGGAGAGATAGAGGTGGGAGACACCGAGCCGGTCCAGATAGTCGGCCAGGCGGCGGGCGTCGTCGAGGGTGAACGCGTCACCGCGCAACTGCAGCCGATAGGTGGCGGTGATCGGCCTCATGGCATCCGGTCCCGGCGCAGCACCAGCAGGGATCGGGAGGCAATGACGATCGTATCGCCCGGCAGCACAACAATATCGGTGTCACCGGTGGGCGCGGCGGTGTCCAGCTCGCCGACCCACGGGGTATCGACCCCGCTGCGCGGAACGGTGAACTCCAGGGCCTCGTCGTGGGCGTTGAACAGCAGCAGGAACGAGTCGTCGACCACTCGTCGCCCGCGCTGGTCGGGCTCGGGTATCGCATCCCCGCCGAGATACACCGCCAGGCCCTTGCCGAACCCGCTGTCCCAGTCCGCGGTGGTCATCTCGCGTCCCGTCGGCGTCAACCACGCGATGTCGCGGCTGTGTTCGGCGTCGCGGACCGGGCGGCCTGCGAAGAACCGCCGACGGCGGAACACCGGGTGCGCCGCCCGCAGGGCGCTGACCCGTCGCGTGAACTCGACCAGGTCCGCGTTGCCGTCGAGGAGTGTCCAATCCATCCACGACAGCGGCGAATCCTGGCAGTACACATTGTTGTTGCCCTGTTGGGTGCGCCCCATCTCGTCGCCGTGGGCGAGCATCGGTGTGCCCTGGCTGAGGAACAGTGTGGCGAGGATGTTCCGGCGCTGGCGGGCGCGCAGGGCGAGGATGCCCGGGTCGTCGGTGGGACCCTCGACACCGCAGTTCCAGGACCGGTTGTGGCTCTCGCCGTCGCGGTTGTCCTCGCCATTGGCCGCGTTGTGCTTTTCGTCGTAGGACACGAGGTCGGTGAGGGTGAAGCCGTCGTGCGCGGTGACGAAGTTGATGCTCGCCCCGGGGCGGCGCCCGGTCGCCTCGTACAGATCCGACGACCCGGTCAGACGCGAGGCGAACTCGCCGAGCGTCGCCGGTTGACCCCGCCAGTAGTCGCGCACGGTGTCGCGGTACTTGCCGTTCCACTCGGTCCACGGACCCGGGAAGTTGCCGACCTGGTAGCCGCCCTCGCCGACGTCCCATGGTTCGGCGATCAACTTCACCTGGCTCACCACCGGATCCTGCTGCACCAGGTCGAAGAAGGCCGAAAGCCGGTCCACGTCGTGCAATTCGCGGGCGAGGGTGGACGCGAGGTCGAAGCGAAAGCCGTCGACGTGCATCTCGGTCACCCAGTACCGCAGTGAGTCCATGATCAGCTGCAGTGTGTGGGGATGGCGCGCACCCAGGCTGTTCCCGGTCCCGGTGTAGTCCCGGTACAGCGCGGGGTCCTCGTCGTCCAGCCGGTAGTAGGCGGCATTGTCGATGCCGCGGAAGCAGATCGTCGGCCCGCGGTGGTCGCCCTCGGCGGTGTGGTTGTAGACCACATCGAGGATCACCTCGATCCCCGCCTCGTGGTAGTCGCGGACCATCGTCTTGAACTCGGTGACGACGGCGCTCGGCTTCACGGCCGACGAGTACTCCGCGTGCGGCGCGAGGAACCCGAAGGTGTTGTAGCCCCAGTAGTTCCGCAGTCCCCGATCGATCAGGATCTGGTCGTGCAGGAACTGGTGCACGGGCATCAGCTCCACCGCGGTGACGCCCAGCGACCGCAGATGGTCGATCACCGCCGGGTGCGCCATGCCGGCGTACGTACCGCGGAGTTCCTCGGGCACCCCGGGGTGCGTCGCCGTCATGCCCTTGACGTGCGCCTCGTAGATCAAGGTCTGGTGATACGGCGTCCTCGGCGCGCGGTCGGCGCCCCAGTCGAAGTACGGGTTGATCACGACCGTGGTCATGGTGTGCCCCAGTGAGTCCTCGCCGAAGGTGTACAGCGACGGGTGTCCGTCGAATGCGCCGTCGAACGCCTTGCCGTACGGGTCCAGCAGCAGCTTCGACGGATCGCACCGCAGCCCGGCGTGCGGATCGTGGGGTCCGTGAACCCGGTAGCCGTAGCGTTGACCGGGGGAGACCGAGGGGAGATAGCCGTGCCACACGTGCCCGTCCACCTCGTCCAGCGGGACGCGGGTCTCGGTGCCGTCCCGAGCGATGAGGCACAGGTCCACCGCGTCCGCCACCTCGGTGAACAGTGAGAAATTGGTGCCCGAACCGTCGTAGGTGGCGCCCAGCGGATAGGCGGATCCCGGCCACACCTCGATCGTCGGCGAGGACGCCGAGCCGCCGTCCGCCGGCGCCGAGGGGTCGGTGCGCTCCATGCTGCAGAACCCTAGCCCGAATGATCCGGATGCCGCGCGTGACGGCGACTGGTCGACCGACGTGGAAACCGGAGTCGACGTGCATTCGGGACAACTGTCCTTGAAAGTCCGGACGGGACGGAAGACAATGATTTAACGAATGTGTGCGGTTGTCCGGATCGATCGAAGCCGCCGACGGCGCTAGCGTGGATGCGGTACTCCTTTCTCGGACGAGGTGATTGCTCATGTTCACGGTCCGCGTCGTGGCGCGAGGTGTGGCTGCCGTGCTCGGTTCGGCAGCGGTCGGGGTAGGGGCGTTGGCGGCCGGAGGCGGCGTCGCCGACGCCCAGGAGCCGCCGCCGACGCCGGGCATTCTCGGCATCGAGTTGGACGAGGAAGACGGCCGGCCCACCGTCGAGGTCGACTTCGTCGATCTCCAGGGAGTCCATCGCGAGATCGAGATCGACCTTCAGACGGGCCGCATCATCGAGGACGAACCCGTACGCGGCCAGGTGATCGCGGCGTCGCCCCTCGTGGGGTGAACGAGCCCGCAGAAACCGTCGCATCGAGCCGGAGGGCTGACACTGCCCCGGCTGCGCACGATCAGCCGGTGGGTTTCTCGAGCGGGGCGAACATGTTCTCCCACATCTCGCCCCGCGGGCGGCGGCCGGCGAGTTCGACGAACGCCAACGAAGCGGCGAGCGGCGTTCCGAACAGCACCCCGATCGTCGCGGACGTCGTCAGCCACACGCCGCGTTGCGTCGGTAGGCGCGGCCACAGTCGCGCCAGGATCCACGCCCCCACCGCCACGTTGATCGCGATCAGGGGATTCTCCGGACCCAGACTCACGCCGGCGCCGAGGGCGAGGGCCACCACGAGCGCGAGCGACGGGAGCGAGCGTAGCGGGATCGGGGGGCCGACCAGCCCGGCCGTGGCCGGGTCGGGGCCGCCGTGACCCGGGATCTTCCACACCAGCAGACCGATGAGGAGCCCGATCCCGGTGAGCACGGCGAAGATCCACCATCGGGCATAGCCGTCGAACCCGACGAGGTCCGGGATCCATGTGTAGAGCAGGTCGGTGACCCGGTCGGTGACGATCACCATCCCGATCGGGATGACGGCTGCGGCCACGCCCACGACGACGGCGGGGACGGCCTCACGGGCGATCGTCCCGGTGCTCGGGAACGCGACGTCCAACGGTGCCTCCGACGGTCACGGCACGATGACGGCCCGCCCCCGCAACGTGCCCGCGGCGAGGCGGCGATAGGCCTCGACTCCGTCGTCCAGGCTGAAGCGCTCCACCGCGATGTCCAGGACGCCCTGGTGCGCGAGGTCGATGAGCTCGATCAGCTCGCTGCGTGAGCCCCAGTACGGCGCCGCCACATTGGTCTCGAAAGCGCCGGTGAAGAAGCCGACACGAGCGGTGGCCTTGCCGTCGCCGAGCCCGACGATCGTGACGTCGGATCCCACGCCGGCGACCGCGGTTGCGACGTCGAGCGTCGGCTGCACGGCGACGAAATCGAGAACGAGCGCGGCGCCGGCGGGGCCGGTGATCTTCCGGACGTTCGCGGCAGCGTCGGCGTCGGACAGCACCGCCTCGTGGGCGCCGACCTCACGGGCGAACTGCAACTTCTCGTCGTTGACGTCGAGTGCGATCACCCGAGCGGGAGACAGGTGTCGGAGCAGCTGGATCGCGACATGGCCGAGTCCGCCGGTGCCGATCACCACCGCGGACGATCCGGCCCGCAGCTTGCCCAGCGACCGCTTGATCGCGTGATACGGCGTCAGACCCGCATCGGTGAGAGGAACGGTGGCCACCGGATCGAGATCCCCGATCGGGACGAGGTGCCGAGGTGAGTCCACCACCATGAACTCCGCGATGGCACCGGGCGCGCCGAGACCGGGCGGGTTGATACCGAGTTCCCTTGCCCGCGAACAGTAGTTCTCGAGTCCCTGGGAGCAGTGCCAGCAGCGGCCGCAGCCCCACGGGCCATAGACAACGACGTTGGTGCCGACGTCCAGGTCGGTGACACCTGCGCCGACGGCGGCGACGCGGCCGGCGCCCTCGTGGCCGAGGGTCAGTGGCAGGTCGTAGCCGAACTGTTCCGCCGGCAGGCTCATGATGAACTCGTCCGAGTGGCAGACGCCCGCCGCGGTGATCTCGAGGAGCACCTCACCCGGCCCGGGCTCGGGTTTCGGGATGTCGACCAGCTCGGGTTCGCCGCCGATCCGGGTGTACTGGATTGCTCTCATACTGCGCTCCTTCGTCGATCGTCCGAGGGCCTCGCTCTCTTCGAGCATGGCACGACCGAGGGTCCGGCGCGCTCCGTCCGTGGGGTCGTGCGAGGGTGGTGGGACGGTTCGGACGGGGAGGGGCGAATGCGGTGGAAGAGGCCGATACTGCTGTCCATCTCGGGCCTGTTGCTCGGAATGCTGACGGTCGCCTGGATCCGTGACCACGACGAGTCCTTCTGGCAGTCGCAGATGGTGTGGACGAACCTTCCTGCCGCGGCCCTGGCCGTCGCGCTCGGTGTCCCGAGCGAGATCTGGCCGCGGTCGCGGTGGCTGGCCTGGCTGGGTAGCGTCGCGGCCCTGCTGTATGCGTTGAAGCAGAGCCCGTTCGTGCTGGTCGGCGTGATGGGGGTGGGAATGGGCGGGGTCGGGGATCCCCGGATTCTGTTGATGCCGTTCAGTTGTCTGCTGTTCGGTGCCGCATGGATCGCCTTCGCGGTACGCGCCGGAGGTGTCGAACCCGAAAGGACGGGTGAGCGGGCTTGAATGTTGCCAGATGGTGAATTCTGTGCGATCGGCACAATCGGAAGTCCTCGTCGCGCCCGGAATCGGGCGAAGTCTTGCGCCGGATTGTCGGTTCGATACACAATGGCGCCGACGGTGAGCCGCGAAGAGGGAGGTGGGCGGGTGGGAGACGACACGCGTGCCGATCTGTGGTTGCGGGACTACATCACCACGACGCTGACGAGCGAGCATCTGAGTGCCTTCCTCGCCTTCCTCGAGGAGTCGTTCGCCGCGGATGTGCCGGAACTTGCGGCAGACGCGGAACTGGAGCGGGATCTGCGGTCCGCCATCCGCAGTCAGTTCGGGGCATTCCTCGAGGCCAGTGGCCCGCTGGCCGACGGGCCTGCTGCGGCCCCGGTGTCCGACGCGACCCACGCGCTGGCACGCACCGTGGCCCAGCGGGGACTGGAGCTGCGGGTGCTCTCGCGGATCTACCACGCCGGCCACCGCGCGATGCTGGGCTTCACGTCGGCGCTGATCGAGCAGGAGCCGTTGGATCCCGATTTCAAGATCCAGGTGCTGACCACGATGTGGTCGCAGACCGGCGAACTGCTCAGTTCCATGCTCGACGAGCTTGCGGTCACCTACTCGCAGGAGCGTGAACGTCTGCTGCAGGGCGCCTTTGCGTACCGGATGACGGCGGTGCGGGAGATCCTCGACGGGGGCGGCGACCAGACGCAGGCATCGACCCGGCTGGGATATCCACTGCATCGGACACATATCGCGGTCGTGCTGTGGACGGAGGAATCCGCATCGTTCGGCGGATCCCTCGATCCGGTGGTGGCCCGGTTGGCGGGAGGGCGCCGCAGTCTGTCGATACCGTCCGGCGCGCACGGCGTGTGGTCGTGGATCGCGCAGTTCGGCGACGACGAGTGGGTGATCGATCGGAGTCTGATTCCGGACGGCGTGCGACTCGCGGTCGGTGAACCCGCCCCGGGGATCGAGGGATTCCGCAGCAGCCACCGTGAGGCGCTGGCAACCCAGCGGATCGCCGAGGTCGGCAGGCGTCGGGACGTTCTGACGCGCTACGCGAACGTCGAGGTCGTGTCGATGTTGTCGGCCGATCCCGATGCGATGCGCGCGCTCGTCACGCGGGAACTCGCCGGCCTCCTCGGTGCGGACGCCGCATCCGAACGTCTCCGGGACACGTTGCACGTCGTGTTGGCTTGCCACGGCAACTACGAGGCCGCCGCCCGGCGTCTGGGGATCCACAAGAACACCGTCCGGTATCGCATGCAGAGGGCGGAGGAGATCCTCGGTGGGGACATTCCGGCTCGACGTGTGAAACTCGAGCTCGCGTTGGCGTGTTTCGAGGTGTTTGGTGGATGACCGGTACTTCTTGCCGGCCGAATCGGCGAATCACCTTGGTATTCAGCGATTATGCTGACGGCGTAGCAGCGTCGGGGCACGTTCCACGATGGAGGCCCGGCCATGCGTTCTGTGAAGCGTTGGTCGATCGCTGCTCGGTTCGCAACCGCCGCGGCTGTCGCCGTGCTCCCGATGTACACGGCCGCAGCGGCACAGGCGGACCCACCCGCGAACACGGTGACGTCCTTCGAGATCCCGGTCGGCTACGCCGCGGGATGCCTGCTGACGATGTGGATGTGCTTCGGTGTACCGCCATTTGCCGCGGTGACCCCCACCGCCACGACGGGACCTCCCGGCACCGCGATCTTCGGAACCGAACCTCCTCGGGGTGGAGGTCTCGGCTGCCTCGACCTCGTGGTGGATTGGCGGAATCTGACGACCGGCGCCAACGGCACGACCGTGCTTCGCGAGGAACCTCTCGACGTCGACCGAGTCCTCGGACCGGGGGAGCGGTGCAGATACGTCCCGACTGCGGCAGTCACCGGCAGCGGAACCATCGCAGCAGTCGTGACTATCAACGCGTTCACTTCGTCCAGCGGATACCAGTTGCTGCTCAACCCCGGGCTCGGCGTGTTCACCGTCCCCTGAACGCCGTCAACTGCGCTCGGCACAGTCGAGATCATGGCGAGGGCTCGCCGAGCAGCGAGAGGGATTGCCTACGCCCGGGTTCCGGCTCACTCTGGGCGGGCAACCACTCTGATCTGGACGGTCGGGACTCAACCCCGGAGGTGTCGCAGATGATTCCCAGCGTGTGGCCACTGGTCGGCCTGGGACTGTTGCTCGCGACACCGCCCGTGGTGGCGGCGCTGGCAATGCGAAGGTGGGTTTCCGGGTTGGTCATTGCCGCACTCTTCGGTTTTGTCGATCGCTGGGTTGGTCAACTGGTTCTCCTACTGGGGATCGCTGCGCGCTTCGCGGTTCCCCTGGCACCCCTCGGTACGGTCGCCGCCACGCCGCAGCAGTCTGTCCCGCGCCCAGGGACGCCACCGAGCGGTCCTGTTGCAGAAGCGGGAGGAAGGGCTTGAAGACGCGCCCTGGTCGCGGTTCCCCGGCTCAGTCTCGATCTGCCCGTGTTCCGAGGATTGCTGCGAGTATCGCAGCCACGAGAAGGAAGAGCGCGATTCGTGAACTGCGTTCGGCGCTGTCCAGATCGGCCCACGTAAGTGCCTGGGCAACAGCTGCGATCAGTAGAGCAGAATCGCCGCGCACGAACATCTGTTCATGAACTCCTCCATCTCTGTCAGTCCTTGGTGGTGGAACCCGCCATCCGGCGATAGCCGGCACCCAGTTTCGGGTGCCGGCTGCGGCGTCATGCGGCCCGTGGTCCCGCCCGATTGTGGGCGGGGATGGGGCTCTTGTAGGGATCCACGGTCGAGGGTGGGGTGAACCACGGGTGTCGGTCTGCGCCGATTTGTACTTGCCAGTGTGAGTGGTGGAGGAGTCGGTGGTGGTAGCGGCACAGCAGCACGAGATTGTCGAGGTCGGTGGGTCCGCCGTCTGCCCAGTGCTTCACGTGGTGGCCTTCGCAGTGTGCCGGCGGTGCGCCGCATCCGGGGAAGGCGCAGCCGTGGTCGCGGGCGATCAGAGCTCGGCGTTGTTTCTTGGAGACGGTTCTACTGGTGCGGCCGAGGTCGATCGGTAAGCCGTCGTTCATGACGATGGGGGTGAGGTGGCAGTCGCAGGCGAGGCGTCGGGCGGTGGCGATCGTTAGTGGCCCTATCCACGGCATGACCGCAATACCTTTGTCGCCGAACAGGTCTGGATCGCCAATTGAATCCACGCGCTCGTGATCAGTCTCGGTGCGGGCGAGGTCTTTGGCGTTGACGTGCAGGGATAGGTGGGGGCGTTCTCCACCTTCGATAGGGGCGGCTCCGGAGTCGAGGTAGCGGCGCAGGATTTCCGCGAATGCGTCGGCGCGTCGATGTGCCGGTGTGCGGGTGCCGGAGGGGTCGTCGATCGGGTTCCGGGGCTTCGTGAGCGACGACAACGCAGTCAGGAGCATTTCGCCGGTGACGGCGTCGAGATCGCCCTTGACCACGACGCGTCCGTTCAGGGTGTTCGAGGCGTGGAACTCGTTGCGGTCGGTGTCCTCACTCGGTGGGAGTTCGTCGGATTCGAAGATCCGCTCGAGGCGCGCGATGCAGGTGCGGACGGTCGTCGTGGTCGCGGCAGGTCCGGTGGCGCAGTCCAGCAGCACTTTCCGACACGAGTCCAGCGCCTCGTGGGGCATGCCGCGGGGCGGGGTTTCGCAGAATTTGCCGATCAACGCGGCGTGTTCAGCCGACACGGTGCCGGTGTTGACGGCGTCGGCGATCTCGGGTTGCCGGCTCAGCATGCGTCCCAACGTGAGGATCCGTGCGGCGGCCGGCACTTCCAGCAGGGTGTTCGCGGCGAGCCACTGTTTGACGCTGCGGAATCCGAGGGTGTCGAACGAGACTGCGCGTTCGTCGACCTCGGCGACCATCGCGATCCGCAACGCTTCGAGGCGTTCGATCTCGCGGGAGATGTCGATCGTGTTCTGCAGCAGCGTGATCTCGGGGAGGCGGCGCACGTCGTCGGCATTCAGTCCGGTGGCTGCGGTGCCTGGTTCGATGATTCCCCCCGGATTCATGCTCCAAGCCTAGTTCGAACTGATGTTCGAGTCAATGGTGTTCTCATGCGTCAGACTTTCTGGCAGGTTCCCGGCGTTTGCGGTCCGGGCACAAGTCAAGAGAGGTGGGCGTCTGGCGAGGTCGCGGAGGACGAGGATCCCGGTCGAGGTGAAGATACGGGTGGTGTTGGCGGTGCTGTCCGCGGAGATGAGCGGTGCCGAGGCCGCGGCACCTTGGTGGAGCGCAGCCTGCGTAGCGAGAACGAACAGCTCGAGTTGGCGTTCGTCGAGGCGAGGGTGCAACTGAGGATTTGGCAGCACGGTGCGAGCTGGTCGATCAGGTCCCTTCGCGACCCTCGAATCCCTGAGAAAGGCAGCCGGGCTGCCGGTTTCGAGTTCGCACCACTGGCTCAGATTCCCGAACGCACCTACCGCCTCGTCCGATACCGCGGCGGTGACCCAGTCAAGAGGCCGTGGCCGGCCCCGAAGATCGACCACCACGAGTCGCTGGCCGCGAAGTACGCGCAGGACCGGCCCGCGTGGGGGCACCGCAAGATCGCTGCCCTCATGCGCGCCGACGGCCACGAGGTCTCCGACTCCACGATCGAGCGGGCTCTGCGGCGCGGTCTGCTGCTGGGGCACGGGGCGAAACGCCTCGCCTCGTCTTCGTCGTCAGTAGTCGTCAACCACAAGGTTCGAGAACGAGTACCAACCTGCATCGATATCGCTCAAGCTCAACCGCGCAATCGTCGCGTCCGAGAGGCCTTCTGGCGCATAGATCCATCCAGGATTGTCGCGCGGTGACAAGCCAGTGCGGGCGTCGTGGAAGTACACCGCACCCTCGCTGCTGGCATACACGTATGCGAGGTCGAAGCGGCCGATCCGCAGGTCACGATAGTAGCGATCATTCGGAGCGTTTTCGGGTTCTTGGAGCAGTTGGTAGGCGACCTTCTCGAACTCGCGCTGGGAATCGCTGAAGTCGGGCCGGCCGACTGCGGACACCCCAAGGGCGCAAACGACGACCATCGGCCACGCTGCGGTCGCCCAGGCCCAGCGGCGACGCTGTATGACGGTAAGTGTTATCACTGCGAGAGTCACTACTGCCGAACAGATCAACAAGGCAGTCGCACCTACCGCCACGACCGCGCCATCGGCCGGGGCCGGCCAGGGAAGGTGACACACAACCGCGATCAGCAGTACAGACGAAATGACAGCTACAACCATGTTCGCCCACATCACTCGACTGAACGACCCGATGTCGGAAACAGGGCTCGTCGAACTCGCCTTGAACGCCATCTAGTGAGAATACGGACGGTTTGCCGGGAACCCTCTACCTCACCGTGACGGAGATGCAGTAGGCCAACTTCTTGACGCAAGACACGGCTCGGCCCGGTTCGGGTGTGGGAGCCGGCGCCCCGGCGTGCGGCGTTTGCTCGGTAGAGCGGGCTGGTCAGGGATGTCCGGAATCTCTGGAGCGGTAGCCGAGTCGGATCCATCGGGCTGATGTTGCTGCGATGAGGCCGGTGATGGCGAATCTTCAGGCCTCGGGTGATGATTCCGGGGTGATCGTGGTTGATCTGGGAGGAGGGGCTGCCTGGATGTCACGGGAGTCCACGGACACGAGTGGAAGCAAGTAGGAGGCTCGCGGCCCCGCACCCTTTCGGGTGTGGGTGCTGGGGAGATCGGCGGGGTTTCGCCAGCACACACGTTCCACTCCGGTCTTGGACGACAACCTCAACCCGGAGGGTGATCCATGTTGGGGTTCAGCAGCTCTCGGGAAATGTCCTGCATGGCCGCCGGCAGTCGCCTGGGCTACCAGCCCGGCGCCAACGGATGCCTTTGGCGCAACGAAGATCCGCCCCGACCGGACCTGTGCGGTCTGGTCGGGGCGGATCTGTCACGCGGTCAGCGTCGCACCGGCGGTGTCACGGGAGGGGTTTGTTGGTCCACAGCGTCCGGACATCGACCCCGCCGAGGCGGAACAGCTGCGAGATGGGGCAACGGCGCTCGACTTCCGCGACGAAGGCCTGGAATCGGTCGGCGTCGAGGTTCGTTTCCACGACCACCTCCATCGCGACATCGCTGAAGTTCGAGACGCCTTCCTCCCCGAAGACGAGCACACCGTTGTGGAGGTGCGCAACCAGATCCACCGACCACGCCCCGAGAGCGATGGTCCTGTCTCCCGCGGCAATGATCCCGCCGGTGACCTGGGTGCACGACGCCAAGGCGCCCAGCGCGTAGTCCAGTGGGCTCGGCGCCGAGTCGGTGCCACCGAATGCCTTGTGCCCCTCTGCGTAGAATTCATTGGGGTTTCCAACGATGTCCAGGTGCTGTTTGACGCCGGTGCCCGTCGTCGTCAAAGTGAACTCCAGGACCGAGCCCTTGCTGCTCAAAACATCTCCTCAAACTCAGGTACCTACCTCGAACCATTGTCGAGCGTCGGGCGGTCGCAGCCAATGAATGACTTGCCACTGAGTGGAACAATTGCCCTTCACGGGCCGGTCCGGTAGGCGATCGGGCGCACTGTCTACCGCCGGGCGTCAATGACGGTCCCTCGCGGGGTCGCGGCGCCTGAGAAGCGCCACTCCGAAGTTGCTACGCCCCAACCGGGCAGCGCCCGTGTCCAGTCGGGGTGAGTGGGAAACGCTGCCGCTCCGACGAGGCCCACTCGCCAGACTCCTCGTCGTCGATGCGAACGACCACGCAAGCTGACCCGCGACCCCCTCGCCGTTGTGCGAATGTCCGAAAGGGGCTGCCGATCGTCATACAGGACACCCTTGTGCGATGCCTGCTCCGGCTGTGACCTTCAGCGGTTCCGTGGCGGTGATTCCTCAGCGGTAAGTGGCGGCCGGGGCTATGGCAAATCAGGGGGCGCCCACGATGAGGGTGCTGCGTGCGGGTTTCGACACCGTCGGCGGTGATCGTGATAGTTGATTCGCATGATGTGACGGATCTCCGCGGACCGTACCCGGTCGGCAGGACCGCTGCCGGTCGTCCGCCCAAGCCGCTCGACATCTGGGCGGAGCCGGAGGCTCCGTTAGACAGGTTCAGCCAGTGCACGTTTGACGGAAGCAGGCATCCCCACCGGCCTTCCTTCGGGCCGGTGATCGTCACCGTCCCGGGCTGTTCGCCGGCCACGGCCGCGCAGCGAAACGCGGGTACGTCGAAGCTGCCGTTCGGGTTTCCGAACGGCGCCGGGTCGATCTGGAACGGAACGGTGGCCGCGGCGGAGGCGATGGCCGCCGGTGCCAGAACCGAACCGGCCACGATGGCGGCGCAGGCGACGGATCGGCGAACGAAATCGATCATGACGACCTCCAAGGACCCTCGCGATCGAATCAGGCCGACCCGCTGTCGTTGTTCCAGGCGTCAGCCGGGCAGGTGGCCGTAGGTCAGCCAGTAGTTCACGATGTCCAACAGGTTGCCGATGGGGCCGAACCAAATCCCGTATGGGTCCATCCGAGTTCACCTCTAATCAGGGGCAGCGTCCGCCGAGGTCGCATGGGATCACGGCCCAGATCATGCGCCTCCACTCCCACAGCAATGGGAGTCCACCATCAAGCCATCAGGGATCACGTTCACCCCCCCGGGTGTCTGTCTCCCGACCCTGTCAGGTCAGGCTAGACCTCAGAGGTGGCCGAAAGAGAAGGTTTGAATGGACATCCACGCCACCAACAGCTGAAGATCACAGCGAACGGGACGACCTCCGTCACTCACCCGGCACTGGTCGCGCCTGACCGCCCCTCCGATTGGGCGCCTTTTTGCCGATCGTCAAACCCCTGCACGTCACCCACACCTACGAAGGCGTCATGTGGGACTAGCTGACACGTCTGCCCGAAGCGGGAGGGCGAACAGGTGCTGGCCGAAGGGTGCGGTCTAGAACGTACCCTGTGTGAGGAGTTGAGCCCCGGCAGGAGTCCAGGCGGCGGGCACCCCCTGCTTCCCGCCGCCCGGCTCCCGACACGCCCCTAGTCGGAGGCAGGCGCGCATCAGATGCTGCAGGCATGGGTTGGCCTGCAGCGATTGCGACGCTAACGCCCACACCTCGCGCAGGCTGGAGGAATGGTTGCCGGCCGTACGACATTCACCCCTTCCTTCATCCCGTCGAGGGTCCTCGAGTCCCGATTCGCAGGAACAGCCATTGAGTGCGAGCTGGTCGCCTGAGCCGGGGCACCGTCGATGCTCGGCTACGTCGAGCGAAAGATCACGGGCCTACAGGGGCTCACGTAACCAGCGCCAACCTGTTGTCGGAAGGACCCCGCACCCGAGGGGGAAAAGGTGCGGGGCCCGCGCACCGCGGACGCAGCCCCTATTCGCGCCGGCTACCGGTAGTGGCCTGTCGCCGAGCAGGTTCGGTCCGGGTCTGGTCCCTGCGTCAGTGGATGTCGGGCATTCGGAGAGGGATGAACGTCGGGAACGTGGCGTCGCTGGGGTGCTCGCGGAACTCGACTCGCAGGCCGGGCACGATCTGTCGTGGCCCTCGAATCCACGCGAACGACCACTGGCCGCTATCCAGGGCGAGGATGACCATCCGCGGGGGCGTCGGCTCCCACGCTCGAGGGATGTCTTGGATCGGACGAAGGGCCACCACTGTCCCAGTCTTCGATGGGTCGCAGGTGGTGAGCGAGTCGGCTACAGGTTGAAGGTTCTCGGCAAGCATGTGGGGCGCTCCCTGGGGGTGGGCTGTTCGAACAGGTCCACCCTGTCGCGCCATGGCTGGAGAGCACGACGGTACAAATACCCGGTTTGATACCTGTGTCCATCTGCCTGGTCCATCGGGATACGTTGTGAACGTGCCGAGCAAGATCGAGACCGTGGCCATCGCTGTGTCGGCACACGAGCTGGCCTCGTACCGGAGCGTCGAACAACGCGCCCGCCGACAGTGGTCACGACCAGTGGCCGACCGCGGCGAATCATCGTGTCACGCCGGCCTCAACTGGTTGACCGCCAGCCGGACGCAGACCTGGTCGATCACCTCGTCTACCGGTTCGAAGGCGCCGCCATCGAATTTGCGCCTGACGATTCCGCGGTCGATGGTTGAGTGGCACGTAGCGCGGCCCCGCCCGAACCAGTCACCACCCGGGCGGGGTCGCGTCTGCACTGTCTGAGGTGGTGCGAACTGGACAGTACGGGCGAAGCCGACTCACGGATAGACCTACGATCGACGAAGCTCTTATCCGAACATGATTGGGGTAGGGCTTATTCGTCAATCTTGGGTCACTGTGTGGAGGTGCCGCGGGCTTCGTTGTCCGAGGCGGCTAGCGTGAAGGTCGGATACTTGTCGCCGGCACCGTTACCCAGGGGCCGGACTTGGTCACCCTTCGAGCTCGTGGCGTTGCCGGTCACCTCGAAGGAGAGTGTGGGCGGTGTGTGGCTCTCGAGAATCGAGGTGTCCTTCCCATTCACGAAGGACGATGTCCTCCGGCTCAGTGCAGAGGGCCGATCCAGTAGTGCGTGTGGTCACCAATATGTGTGGCTTGCAGCGATAAGTGGCACGGTTGTGGTGGCCGAAAGTGGCACGGTGTGTCTGAGTATCTGCTGGGCACTGCCGCGCGATCAAAGGGGCGTTCGTGCTAGGCGGAGCGCTTCCAAAGCCGGGCGATCACGTACCCGTTGGAGGCAGCGATCACGAGGTATGGGACAAGTACCAGCGAGGCCGGGAAAGGCGAGAGGGACGGCCCCCAGCTGTACGGGTCTCGCCTCTCAGGCGGCGTAAGTGCTTCGGCGATGATGCCGTAGGTGAGAGCAGCGACGATGAGCATGACTGCGGCACTGCCGATCGAGACGAGCCAGCGTCCGAAACGGAATTGTTGCTTCAGAGCGGCGGCGCCGAACAGGGACACCATCATCGAGGGGACGAATACCAGCAAGCCGAAGGCGCCCACGAAAGCCCACGTGATCAGCACGTCGCCGAGCATCGGCCAGCGATTGCGCCGCCGGCATCGGGGACGAATCCGTTCGAGTCTGCTCGCTCACCCCGTCAGGATGCCACAGCGTCTTGGTCTCTGAGCCGGTCGAGTTTCTGTGCCGTGGCGTCCATGGCCACGTCGCCGAGAGCGTCAAGGCGATGGAGCTGTGCTGCTCGACAGCGATACTCGGGCTAGTTCAGAGGGTTCTCGCGCTCAGATGAGGTCCTGGGCCACGTACACCCCAATCGCTCCAGACAGAATGATCGCAGGGTGCGCGGCAGCCAGGTAAAGCCCCGATACCCCGTCTGCGTAGCCCAGAAGAGGACGGCCGCCGCGCGGGACCGGGCGGTCAGCCACCACTGCGTCGATCAGTTCAACGTGGTCACCACCAACGAGTAACCGCCGGAGCGCTCTCAAAGTAGGCTCGGCGAGCTCGCGTGCGTCGCCCCTGAACCCGGCCGGGACATCCTCGGCCGCGATCAGCGTCGTGTCGTCCAACTGCCTGATCTCGAACTCCGGGGTGGACAGGATCCCTCTCACGAGCGGATACGGGGTCGAGCATCTGATCAGGCAGCACGGTGAGGCGTCGATCTCAACGACGAGTCCGGCCGACGCCGCGAGGCGAGGGATCGCGGTGCCTGCGGCGAGCACGGTGGTCGAGCCGTAGATCGGCCCGTGAGTGGTTGCCACACCGCACACTCTGGCCCCTTCAGTGAGGAGCGAGAGCACGGGCCGCCCGGAATGCACTGTAGCGCCGTGACCTTCAGCGTTCCGAAGCAGCGCTCGAGTGAACGCAGCTGGGTCAACTCCGGCGTCGTGTGGCGCGTACGCGGCCACTATCGGGGTTTCACGCAGTCCCGGTTCACGAGCAAGAACGTCCTCCCCGCGCAGGAGTTCGATCGGATGGCCGAGCGCACGATGGGCGTCGACGAACTCCCGCGTCTCCGCCTCAGTTTCCTCCCACGTGATCGCGCCCTCGCGGCGCAAACCGAAAGGAACAGTGAGTTCACGCTCGAGGCGGTCGAACTCCTCGGCGGCGGTCCGCCGGAGCCGATCGGAGTAGGCCTCGCCGGCACTCTTCGAGAGGCCGACCCAGGCGAAAGAGTTGCCGGTCACCCCTCCTGCTGCGGAGCTCTGCTCCAGTACCGTGACTTCGTGACCAGCGCGAGCCAGATACGACGCGATTGAAGCACCAACGATGCCGGCGCCAACCACGAGGATCGAGCCGTCATTTCGATCATTCAACCGTGACATGAGCAAGACGGTATCTGGACGCTTCATTCGACAGACAACTCCTGGCCGGGTCTACATCCGTAGGCCCCGCGCTCAGTACGGCTACTCGGCGGCAATTCTGTCGACCGGGACCTGGCAGGTCGTCGTCACCGTCATACCCGAACCCGGCACGACCACAACGGGATTCGCAGCCGTCGACGTTCCGTAGGCGACGGCCCCGCGGTCCGGGAGGGCACGCGGGTCGCCCGCTCACCAGGCCCCGAGTGAGCTCAGTTCTCGATCCCGACAGTCAGTGGTCGAGGCCTTTTGGCATGGATCGGTGGGTGCCGGCGTCGGCGGTGCGGCCGTGCCGGTGAGGCCCCGCTCACCCCCTCGAGCAGCTCCAGTCGTTCCGAGGGGCGGCAGGCGAGTCGGTCAGGGGACCGTCCAGGCGCCGGCGCCAGGCGTGATGACGACTATCCGGTAGTTGATCCCGTCGACCCCACCGGGCGCCGTGGCAACGGCGACCACCGTCCCGGAACCGGTCTCGACCGATCTGCCGCCGGGGTGGTCGAGGTATGTGACACCCGCTGCGCCGGTGGAGATGTTTCGCCAGTGGATGTGGACACCGGCGAACGGCAGCCCCAGTCGGGTCACTCCGGGAGTGTCTGGGTCGGTGGTGGCGGTCAGGTAGGAGTAGCCCGAGCTCAGGAGTCCGGTCGTGCTGACGCTGATCCCGGCGATGGGAATGGGGAAGACCGTGTCGGTCGGTGCGGCGGCGGCCGGGTGTGCCGCGAGAAGCAGCGCTGCACCAGCCCCTGCGACGATGGATGTTCGGCGCAGACGGTGACGTGGTCTCATCGATGGACCTCCCAGCCCTGGTGGCCCGCTCCTGGTCGCGAACACCGGCGCTGGCCGAAGGATACTGTCAGCCTACGTCCACAACTGGTGGCCCCGACCGTGAAACACCCGTTCGGGGCCACCCGGCATCGACGATGCGTAGCTGCAATAGCTCCGCCACGTTCGTCCGTCAGAACCGCGCCACTTATCGCTGAAAGTCACAACCGTTTTCGGTCGTCCGTGGGTCGGCGAAACGCGACCAGCGCTGGCGAGTTACCGAGTCGTCCCTTCCGGCATGTTGGTCCGGCATAGGTAGTTGCATAGGAAGGGTGGGTCGACTTGGCCTGTCAGCGGCTCGCGCTACGGTCGGTTCAGCGGCGAAGAGTGGGCCGCTTCTCAACACGACATGGCTCGGGGCTCGACCGGCCCTGGCCCGAATCCGGAGGCGCGGTCTTCGGATTCGGGGTAGCGCCCGCTCATCGGCCGCGGACTTCACACCCGCGATCACGCGACTGACACCGAGGCATGTCGGCCCTGTGTCACCGAGTGAAGAAGCGTTGCAGCAGTTGACCGAGAGAACCCTCATTGAGGCGGGGGAGGATGTGCTTCCACACGCGCACTGGTGACGGACCATCCTCAGCTCCCTTCCATAGGTCAGCTGGGACGCCCGACCGCCTGGACGCGCGCCGTGAAGTCCGGGTACGGTACGCCTCCTGTGCCCGCCCACACCTGCTGTGCCAGGATCGGCAGACGGGTGAGTAGGGGCTCGACGATCTGTTCCTCGGTCATCGCGGTGGGATCGTCGCACCAGACGTGCAGTGTGGCTCCCAATACGCGCTGTTGATGCGAGAGGCTCAATCGTCGGCCGTCGACGAACAGTCCGACGTCCCACTCATAGAGCAGCTCCGGAGGCGCGTTCAAAGGTTCCGCGTATCCCCCGGTTGCAAAATAGGTGGGAGTGAACGCGGAGTTCACGATCAGACGTCCCTCGTCGATGAGCTGACCCGGTGATTTCCCATTCCCTGTCCAGGGGGTCAGTTCGCCACCGACAGTCCAGTAATGGGCGATGATCGACGGGTCGATCGGGATCAGCCCGGTGTGTGACATTCCGTCGTTCCACATGCGGGTCGTCTTGCCGTAGGACCTCACGATCCCGTTGGCCCAGTTGAAGAAGGACGACGACAGGTCCTCCGGTCCGTATCGGTCTCCGAGCGTGCGCTTCGCGTACGCCCCCAGTTGCGGATAGCGGGAATAGTCGGTGACGTACTCGTCTCCGCCGATATGGAAGTACCGGCCGGGGAACAGCGGCACGAACTCGCGCAGGATGTCTTCGATGAGGGTGTAGGAGTGCGGTTTGGCAAGGTCGATTCGCCCGTCGCGGCTTCCGGCGAGCAACTGGTCGGCCAGCGCATCGGTGGACGACGTGGATGCTGGGGTCAGCCTCAGATCGGGGTGCTTGTCCAGGATGGCGTTCATGTGTCCGGGAAAGCCGATTTCCGGGAGGATCTCCACACCGAAACTGTGTGCATACGAGACGATCTCGCGGATGTCTTCCTTGCTGTAGTGCTGGGGCGAGGTGATCTCCGGGTGCACGTCGCTCTGCAGCCGGAAGCCGCCCACGTCGGAAAGGTGCAGGTGCACCATGTTCATCCGGAAGTACGCGGCCTCGCGGATCCGCTGTTTCACCCATCCGACGGTGAAGAACTCGCGGCCGGTGTCCAACATCAGGCCCCGTTCGGGGTAGTCGGGCCAGTCGCTGACCGTCCCGCTCGCAACAACGCTCGTCTGACGGAGCCACTGGAGGATCGTCTGGGAAGCGAGGATTGCTCCTTCACGGGTGCGTGCCACCGCTGACAGCGTCGTGCCGATGTCGATTCGGTACGACTCGGGCCGATCGGGCGCGGAGTCGTGGAGACGGAGCTCCACGTCACCCGGCCGCGCCGTGTCACCGACCATGACCGGGAGGTCCCCCCGCCCGTCGCGGCCGATGTCGACGGCCAACTGTCGCGCGGCCGGCTCCGTCTCGGCGCTCGCGACGATTCGGGCCGTGTCTCCGAGGACGAAACGCCCCCCGTCCGGCGTCCACTGCTGCACACTCGGCACGGTCGGGGGCAGGGTGGCGACCGCGGGCATCGTCGTTCCGTCCGCGTTGGTGGCGCCACCCGTGGCCAGAACACCCGCAAGCAGTACGGCTGCCGTCGGCGGCATCACGACCATCATGGCGTTGTGACCGGGAGGTCCGCCGCCGACGGTGCCGAGAACGTGACGGCACTGCCCATCGGCGTAGCGCTGACGAATGGTACCGGGTCCTGCGATGTCACTGTCATTGTGAACCGGTGTCCGGGAGGAAGATTCCAGTCGGTGGGCGAGAGAGCCCAGTCGATCCGGTTCGGTTGCCCTGCTCTCAGGCCGTGCCGGGTGACGGGCCCGGATGTGATTACCTTGCCGATACCGCTCGGATCCTCGTCGTACAGGACGGCGATGAGGGTCAGGTCCGGAGTCGACGGGTCGACCGACAGCTCGAGCGTCGGTGTGCCCGTCAAACGGGCACCGCTGGCGAACGGCGAAGTGCGCCAGACTCCCGCTTTGTTTCGGTCGACCGACCCGAGGGGAATCGCCGGGGGCACACCGAGTTGCGCAAGCGTCCCTGTGACGTAGGGTACCGCTGCAACAGACGTGGTGATCCCCGATCGCAGCGGTTCGGCCCACTGTTGGTTCGGATCGGCACCCATCACGCCGACCGCCGGCGCGGCCAGCGGGAACGACCGCGGCGCATTGACTGCCGCCGCCACGGACGGATACCCGACGTACGGGCCACCGTTGGCCGGAGACATGTTGACCACTGGTTCGTTGTCAATCCCGTTGTCGACGCCGTTGACATGGTGGTCGATCCACCGGAGCCCAGCATCCCAGATCGGGTTGGCGAGTCCGGCGATCTGACCGGAGCCGCCGGCGGTCGAGTGATCGCC
This sequence comes from Prescottella sp. GW823-FHT02E09, assembly GCF_058797375.1. NCBI lineage: Bacteria > Bacillati > Actinomycetota > Actinomycetes > Mycobacteriales > Nocardiaceae > Rhodococcus > Prescottella sp. GW823-FHT02E09. The sequence goes on along the minus strand of NZ_JBXAJP010000010.1, from coordinate 141,068 downwards.
GGCCTGCATGTACAGCATCTTCGGAGAGGTCAGCTGGTCGAACATCGTGAACGTGGGCCCGGACGGTAAGAGGCTGTCCTGCCAGTCGTGGGCGAGGAACACGGCCGTGTTGTTCGCGTTCAGCCCCGCGATCGCGCTCGCGAGGAGTCGTCTGTTGCCGAGTGTCTGTACCGTGCTCGGATCGCCGGTGAGGATGGCGCGCCCGGCCTTGTCGACCATTTCGGCGCTGAAACGGTTGGTGGCGAATCCTGTCGCGGCGAGGGCCGCAGGGCCACCGGTCTTCATCGTGCCGTTCGGGGCGAGTGCCTCGGCGAGGTCTCCGGGCGGCGAATCGGCGACGACAGCACGGATGCGTCGATCGTGGGCTGCCGCTACAAGGCTCAGGCCGGCGCCGTACGAGCCGCCCGCGATCGCGATTCGACCGGGATCCGCGTTCAGATTCGTGATCGCCCAGTCGATGATCGCGGACACGTCCGCCGCGTCCTTCTCGGCGAAGAGGTTCACCTCCCCCTCGGACAGGTACATGCCCCGAGCGGTGTACTCGATCGAGACGAAACCCTGCTCTGTGGAGAGCTTGTACGCCGAACCAAGGCTGCCCATCGCCGGCATGCCCCAGCCCGACGGCTGCAGGACGAGTGGGTTCTTCTGGTTTGCGATGTTCGGTGGAGCGATGATGACCGCGTTGAGGCGGATTCCGTCGGCACCCGGTACGGCGATCGTCGTCGCCTGGCCGCCCGGAACTGGTACGGCACCGACCGCTGGCGTCTGCAGCACGAGTCCTCCCGCGGAGACGGCACCGGCTACCGCAATGACCAGCACCGAGCGCCTCGCACGCGGCCACCCCTTCATGTTCGGCATCAGAACACCACCGTGATGAGTTGAGCCAGGTTGGACAGGATCGACAGGGGCACCATGAGGACGTATCCGGTGAGCGTGCCGATCAGATCGGGGGGAGGAAGTTCGCCGTTCATCGAGGCCCTTCTGGTGCATCGGTGTGGACTGGCTCCAAAGCGAGTATGCAAGGTATCTCTTGCATACTGCAAGGGTATTCTTGCGCGGTGGCCAGAGACACCAGGGATCGCATCATGGACGCGGCACTCGAACTGTTCGCCTCCAAGGGGGTTGCCGGCACGACGGTGACCGCGATCGAGTCCGCGGCCGGACTCTCCGCGGGCAGCGGCAGCTTCTACCGGCACTTCGCCGACAAATCCGACCTACTCGGCCACGTGATCGAGCGGGAGATGTCCCGAGTGAGCAAGCCTGCGGTGCGCCTGCCCGGTCCCGGATTCGGCAAGACTGCCGCACTCGCGGCTCAACTCCTCGGCGACCTCGAGTTTTTGACGGACCTGCGTCCTATGATCTCAATTCTCATGTGGGAGAGGGGGTCTCAACCCAAGGTTGCCGACCGCGTGCACGAGGTGATGGTCGACATGGGGATCGACCTCGGCGTGCAGGACCTCACGCTCGGTGGCACCGCCCCAGCGGTCCGCGACGACCCGGAGGCCGCGGCGGCGGTGATGATGTCTGCAATGGTCGGATACTTCCTCAACATCACGTTCTTCGGCGAGCTTCCGGGCGGCGTCGACGCGGAACGGTTCACATCGACTCTCGCGCGATTGCTCATCGCGGACGACGACTGAACTGTCGCCGCGCGGCCGGGTGGTGTGGATGCACTCGGACCTGCACCCGGAAACATTCTGGTGAGTGACGGCCTACTTGTTGCGCCCAGACCGTGCAGTCGACAGAGCCCATGCGCGGCTACGTATCCATGTGTCCACGACCACCCCAACGCGTAACCGGCACCCCGGGTACTCGGCGTCAGCAGCGACCTTGCGACAAGGCAGTCGATCGCAGGGCCCCGAGAGAGATTCCGCCCCAATCGATCACGGCCGAAGGTAGCGGGCCGGTCCCGTTCGTCAGTGTCACCGATCGCGTTCGCGCGGTGCGGCTCGGCTCTCATGCCGGTGTTGGGTGTAAGGCTGTTCGGTGTGTTTTGCTGGGGACATGGGGATGAGTTGGCGGGGTGTGTCGTCGTGGCTGGATGTGTGGGGGCCGTTTGTTGCGCTAGTTGCGTGGGTTCTTCTGGGCGGGCTGGTCTTTGTCCAGGACGCTTTCACTGATCCGTCGGGCTGGCACTGGTTTCGGTTTGGGCTATGGGTGTTCGTCGTGGTGGGTGCGGGTTGGGAGTGTGTGGGCCGGTTCCGGCGGCGTGGTGGTGAGCCGGTGCGGGTGCTGGTTGCGCCGGAGGATGTTCCGGTGGTGGATGTGGAGTTTGCGGTGGCGTCGACGTCGGATCGGGTGTCGGCGGTCAGGGCGTTGCGGGAGCGGCATCCGGGTCCTGGGTTGAAGGCGGCTGTGGGTCTGGTGGACCGGGCGCTTGGCAGAGATTCGCCCTGAGGCGACACGTGGGGCCCTGACCCTTTCGGGTGCGGTGGCCGTTTGCTGTCTTGAACTGGTCGGATGGCACGTTCCGGATGACGACGGGGTGTGGTCTCCGGCCAGTTTGGTTGCTGCTTTGTGAGCGTGATGGCGCTTGTGGACCCGAGCCAGAAGAGTCGTTCGATCGGATAGTCGAGGGTAGAGCGCGAGCCGGAGTCGGATCATGGTGAAGGGGTCCGGTGTGCGGACGCGGATGTCTCGGTGTTTGCCTGTGCGGTACAGGTATTCGGCCAGGAGGCACACCGCCGTAACGTGATCGAACGCCGGTTCTGCCACCTCGAGCAGTGGCGCGGTATCGCGACCCGCTTCGACAAGCTCGCCATCTTCTACCCAACCGCGGTGGTCCTGAAAGCGGCCATGCCCTGTCGGATGCGGGGCTCATGGATCGCATGCGCGGGTGTGCGGGTTTCGAGACGTCGTATCTGGGGTTCGGAGACGCGTTCTGGGGGTGAGATGGTGGTCTGGTACGGGGGTTCAGGTGACAGGAGGGGAGTGGCGGTGCAGGTACGTCCCCAGTGGAAATCCAGCGTAGCCGGCATCGACACCACGATTGCGTGCCGCAACTTGACCGGATTCTTGCCGGTGCGGCCGGGTGTCGGCCGCCGCCGCCCTTCCTCCATACTCAGCGCCCGGACAAACCACTAGAAGTGGGCGACGAACGTCGGGCTCCGGCAAGCCCGACGTTCGTCGCCGTCGCAGGTCCGCGGCAAAGTGGACACCGATACCGCGGAACTGCCGCTCTGTTCCACTCAGCGCTGGACTGAATCGCCGGCGTGGAATCGTTCGAGTTCGGAACCGGTCGGCGCGGCCTCCCAGTCACCTGGTGTCAGACAGGCGAGTGCCCCGGCCATGACCGCTGTTTCGAGTCGATTCTGTGGACCTGCCCGGCGGAGCAGTTGGGCTAGATACCCGGCGACGAACGCGTCACCCGCACCCACCGTGTCGACGGGCTCGATGTCGACCGCCCGCTGATCGAGGATTCGGCCGTCGATCGATGCGGTACACCCATCATCGCCCCGCTTGATCACCGCGTCGACGCAGCCGAGGGAGACGAGCGCGGAAGCGAGATCCGCCGGTGATTCCAGTTCGGGAAACACCAGTCGGGCTTCCTCGACGCCGGCGAACACCACCGCGCTCCGCGGGATGATCTCCGCGAACACGGCAGCCGCTTCCGCCGGCGTCCAGAGCCGGGACCGGTAGTTGAGGTCGAACGAGATCGGAACCCCGGCCCGGGCAGCCGCATCAACCGCCGCCAAGGTCGTCTCGCGTGCCATCGGTGACAGCGCCGGCGTGATCCCGGTCAGGTGCAGGAGGGCGAAATCCGAGATCGATCCGAGGCCGAGATCGGCCGGTGTCAGCGCCGACGCCGCGCTGCCACGCCGGAAGTACAAGACGTCGGACTGCGCGCGGTAGCGCCTTTCCTTCAGCATGAATCCGGTCGGTCGATCCGGGTCGACCGAGATCCGCGTGTCGACGCGCTCTGCGGCGAGCTCCCGGAGGATCAGGCGTCCGATGACGTCGTCACCAACTCGGCTGGCCCAGGTCACCGGGATACCGAGCCGCCGAAGCCCGATCGCCACGTTCGTTTCCGCGCCACCGAAACCCAACTCCAGCGATCGGTCGTGGAGAATCGACCCGACCCGCGTGTTGACGGCGAGTCCCATCGACTCCCCGAAGGTCAGCACTCGCGGCTGCCGATCGCGGTTCATCGCCCTTCCCGTGCCTCTCTCACCAGCTCGAGGGCTCGGCATGCACGCACCCGCAGGCCGTCCAGATCGCCGTCGAAGGCGTTCCCGATCAGGGGGCTGCCGATGCTGACGGCGACGGCGCCGGCGCGGATCCAAGCCGGAATGTCGTCGACCTCCACCCCACCCGACGGCAGCAGAGCGACATCGGGGAACGGGCCCCGAATCTGCGCGAAGTAGTCGGGGCCGACGGTCGCTGCAGGAAACACCTTCACAGCGCTCGCACCGCAATTCCAGTTCCGCAGAATCTCGGTGGGCGTGAATGATCCAGGATAGATCGGTGTTTCGTGTGTGCGGGCAACCTCGGCGACCGCCTCGTTCACCGTAGGGGTCACGAGAAACGCCGCACCGCCGCCGAGTGCGGAAACAGCCTGCGCCCCGCTGGTGACCGTACCTACTCCGATCTCCACGCCCGCCGGAACCTCGTCGACGAGCGTCGCCAACTCGTCGAGCGTTTCCGGTGTGGTGAGAGTCAGTTCGATACAACGGATTCCGGATTCGATCAACGTCGTCACCACCGGCCGATACTGCGCGGCGTGCCGCGCGCGAAGCACTGCCACGACTCCGGTGTCGTTCAGTGCGGAGCTGACCGGGACTCGTGTCACCATCGGGAACCCCCAGGCGCCGATTCCGAATCGAGGAACAACGAAGTCGCGGGGTGCTCGCGTAGATACGAAGCCGGGCAATGCGATCCGATGGCACCGGACAGAGCGTTGTCGACCGCCTCTTGCTTGCGCGCCCCCGGTACCGTGCAGACGATCTTCGAAGCGCCGAGCAGGGTCGGCAACGTCAGCGTCAACGCGTGCTCGGGCACGTCCTCGAGGCGTGGGAAACACCCGTCGTTGACCTGCTGGATACGCGAGGTGAGGTCGAGTTCGACCAACCGGGTGGGCTGCGGATCGTGCCGATCTGCCTCGGGCGGATCGTTGAATGCGAGGTGGCCGTTCTCCCCGATCCCGAGCAGCGCGAGATCGAGCGGATGCTCCGAGACGAGTCGGCCGTATTCGTCGCAGCCGGCGACGGGGTCTCCGGTCAGGTCGATGTAGTGCACCGTTCCCGGTGACACCGCCCGGAACAGATGCTGATCGAGATACCGCGAGAACGTTCCGGGGCCCCCTACCGGCAGACCGACGTAGTCGTCGAGTTGGAACGCGACGACGCGCTGCCAGTCGATGCCGGGGGCATCGGCAAGCTCGGCCAGGCACCAATCCTGCGATGGCGCTGCCGCGAACGCGACACGGACAGTGGGTCGCTCGGTGAGTGCCTCGATGATTGCACGTGCCGCCGTCCTGCCGGCAGCCCGCCCCGCCTGCTCGGCGGTAGCGGACACCTGCACGTCGATCGTGCTGTCGTCGACGTCGATCTCCCTGGACATTCTGTGCCTTTCTTGTCGAATGCTTCTGTTTCGAACACGATCCATGCGAGACGGTGTTCGGTACTTCGGATTCACCGGCTGCCGCGCTCCAACCGGTTGAGCAGCAGCAGTGAGCGCGCAATGTGGAACGGGTCCTTGACCGGCAGCGCGACTACGCGGTCGAGCACGCTACCGTCTCGGGAACGGATGTGGATCCACTCGTTTCCGTGGCCGGCGGGAAAGGTCTCGAGCGTGTAGTCGCGAATTCTCTTGTACCAGTACTCTAATTCCGGGCAGTCGTACCTCGACGACAACAGTCGGGCCGCGTAGACGGCCTCGACGTGCACCCACCACAGCTTCGTGTCCCAGGTATCGAGGATCAACCGTTCGAGCGGGTCGTCATCGTAGGTACGCCCAACCGGCTGCGCACCGCCGGTCTGCCACCGGTCCACGTACCGGAACAAGCCTCCGTCGCTGCTATCCCATCCGAGTTCCAAAATGCGACAGGCTAATTCGGGCAGCCAGTCGGGAAGGTCGATCGCCTGCCCGGTGCAGTGGTCGACGGCATCGACCACCATCCAGAGGGTCTCAAGTACATGCCCGGGTGTCACGTGCCGACTCAACACGGTGTCGCGCTCGTCCGCTCGGTCCGGACGTAGCTCCCACGCCCACGCCGGACCCCACATCCCCGTGGTCTCCCGGTCGCCGACGAGGGCGGTAAGTGCACGCTCGACCACCTTCCTACTGTCGTCGAGGCGGTCGACCCTGTGGAGTTCACCTCCGACGTGCACGAGCAACATCAAGCTCGCCGCATCCGTGTATCCCTGGCGTACCGGGTAGGGCGCGGTCGGTGCGGACCGATCGGCGATCCGAGTCTCGGCATGGTCGAGTAGTGCTCGACTCGTCGACAGCCACTGCGCACGCTCGGCCGAGTCCTCCGGCAACAGGCGGGCCGCACCGGCAAGGCCGAGGGATACGAAAAGATCTGCCAGCACGCTGATTCCGTGTCCGGCTTCGTTGTCCACTGGCGCGCCACCCACAGGACCGGTGCAGAAGGCCGTGATCGGACCGTCGAGCACCGCGTGCGTATGGAGGAAGCGGGCGGTCATGAGTGACCGGCGCCGCCACGAGGCAGCGTCTCCACTGAGGATTCCCCGGTCGATGTCTTCGCTCAGTTCCGCGCAGAGCCAGGCCCATCTGCCCTGCGACCAGCTGAACTTGTCGGTGGACTGCAGGTGGCCGGTATTCGTGAAACAGGTGAAGACACCACCATTTTCGTCGTCGACACCGTTGTCGATCCACCACGGAAGAATGTCGCGTTCGAGCACTGTCCGCGCCCACGACCCGTCCTGCGAGATCATCACCGGGTCCCGTGCAGTTCGGCGCCCGGCACGACCACCGCGGATTCGTCGACGGGGTCGTGCGCGATCGCGTCGATCAGCTCGTCCGATTCCGAGTCGTGCCAGGGGCGGACGAGGCCGACGAGAACGAACACGGCGACGGACGCCAGGATCGGCGTGGAGACGGTCAGCGACTGCGCGGTGGCGACGCCGAGAGAGTCGAGTTCATCCTTGATCACGTACCGGTTCAGCGCGAACACCAGGATGCCGGCGATCCAGGACAGCAGTGCCGCCGAAGGCCCACAGCGCCGGAATTGAGGCAGCATCCCGAGCAGCATCGGGATCGCGATCGGGCCGACGAGTGCGCCGAACCACAGCACCAACAAACCGAGCACTCCGCCGAACGAATCCGCGGACAACGCGATCAGCATCGACGACCCGATGAACAGGAACGTCGCGACGCGGCCGGCGAACAGTTCCGAACGACCGACGAGCCGCCCTCGGGCCCCGCGTAGCGCGGGGATGATGTCGCGCACCACGACGGAGGAAATCGCGTTCGCGTCCGAGGACGTCATCGCCATCGTGTGCGCGAACATTCCGGCGAGAACCAGACCCACCAAACCGGTCGGCAGCAGGTTCAGGACCAGTTCGGCATACGACTCTTCCGGGTTGGCGAGATCCGGCAGCAGGATCGGCGCCGCCCACATCGGCAGGAACAGGACGAGCGGCCAGACGAAGTACAGAGCGCCGGACAGCAGCATCGACCGGCGTGCCTCCGACGAGCTCGGCGACGCAATGAACCGCTGGGCCAGATTCCACGTACCGCCGTTGTAGGAGACAAAGTTGATCAGGCAGTACGCGAGGAAGAAGCCGACCGTGAGGTTTCCGGCGAAGGGCTCGGAATGGCTGGGCGGCAGCCGATCCCACATCGTGAAGATCGAATCGAATCCGCCGAGCTTGATCAACGCAGCGACCAAGAGCGCGATCGCGGCGACAAGCTGGATCACGAACTGGCCGAGGTCGGTGAGGGCGTCCGCCCACAGTCCGCCGATCGTCGAGTAGACGAGCGTGACCCCACCCACCAGCAGGATTCCCGCCGGTAGTGAGACTCCAGTGAAGGCATTGAGCAGAATTGCACTCGCCGCCCACTTCGCAGCGACGTCGAAGACCTTCAGCCCAGCCCCCGACCAAGCGAGAACCTGCTGGGCCGGAAGGTTGTAGCGGATCGTGAGGTACTCGAGCGGCGAGATGATTCCCAGTCGTTGCCGGATGCGCGGCCACCGAGGTGCAAAGACGAACGCACCGATTCCACACGCGATGGTGATGCTCACCGCCCACCACACGTAGACGGCAAAGCCGGTGGTGTACGCCAGTGCGGCATACGCCACGAACACCGCCGCCGAGTAGCCGGACATGTGATGCGAGATGCCCGACAGCCACCACGGCATCGCGCCGCCCGCGGTGAAGAAGTCCTCGGCCGAGTGAACTCGTCGTTTCGCCCACCACCCGATGAACACCATCAACCCGAAGTAGGCGCCCAAGACCGCCCAGTCGGCAGAACCCATGATTTTCGCTCCCGATCTCGAGGCCGTGACCTGTGCTCGCTTCGCGACTGACGTCGCGGGAGGGCCCACGGCAGTGAACTGAGTGCCCACTGACATGGGCCGAGGTCAAGTTGTCTGACGTCTGCGCTGCGAGGAACCGATCCGTGTGACCACACGGCCGTACGGCACCCTCTGCCCGCAATCCCCTTGTGGGTTGCATCACAGATCGTTGCTGAAAAGGTTTGCACAGAGTCTTCTCCGTGTCAATGCAAAGCACGTATGATTCGCGTGAAAGCTGCTACCAGGAGAAACGGGGTTGGTCGATGTCCGCGACAATCATCGAGGTGGCCGCCCTGGCGGGCGTATCACCCGCGACGGTGTCGCGAGCATTCAGTCGACCCGACCTACTGAAGACCCAGACGCGCCACGCCGTCCTCGAGGCGGCGAGTCAACTGGGCTACACCCCGAATCGGGCTGCGAAGGGACTTGTCACCGGGAAGACGGGGAACGTGGGCATCCTCGTGCCGGACATCGTCAACCCCTTCTACCCACCGGTGATCAAAGGTGCCACCGACCAGACCGCCGCGACGGATCTGGCACTCTTTCTGGCCACCACCGACCTCGACCCGACCCGGGAACTGCGCATCGCCCGCGAGATGATCAAGCAGGTCGACGGCTTGATTCTGTGCGCGACGCAGCTCGGTGGCGGCGAGCTACTCGCGTTGGCGAAGGAGAGGTCGGTCGTCCTGGTCAATGCTGAGCACCCCGGGGTTCCGTCAGTGGTCGTCGACACAGATACCGGCATGCGTGACGCAGTGGACCACCTTGCCAAGTTGGGCCACACCCGGATCGTCTACCTGTCCGGGCCCGAGCGGTCCTGGTCCAACACCCGGCGACGATCGACGCTCGAGCGCCACTGCGCGACACGCGGACTGCCACTGGATGTCATGGGACCGTTCGCGCCCAGCTACGACGCGGGCGTGACCGCCGCCGATCTCCTCGTCACCGCCGGCGCGACCGCCGTCATCGCCTTTGACGACCAGATGGCACTCGGTGTGCTGTCACGGCTCCACGATCGGAACGTCGACGTGCCACAACAGATGTCGGTGATCGGGTGCGACGACGTCCTGCCGGTCGGGATGACGCGACCGGCCCTGACCACGGTGTCCGCGCCCTGCGAGAAGCTCGGTCGCGTAGCGGTCGAACTCGCATTGACCGAGGGCACCGGGGTGCAGCAGCTGTCCTTCCAGGGTCATCTGGTGGTGCGGAACTCGACGGCGGTCTCAGTCGACGCCTATCCGGTCTCGACGATCTGATCTGGTCCTTCATCACTTCCCGCGCCCGTCGGTCTTGACATGAAATCCTTTTCATCGCATGCTGGAGATCCGGACCGATGCAATGGTCGCGCACCGGCCGATCCGGCCACACGCCCCACTCGGCTGCCGTTCAGGTCCTTCGTCTCGGGAGAACAACATGGCCACGGAAATCATTGGTGTCGACCCTCATTCGGGTCGGTCACTTCGCGTTCACGTCAGCGACGGCGTGATCGATCGAGTCGCACCCGGACCTCCGGATGCAACAGGATGGTTGTCGGCGGGACTGGTGGACCTCCAGGTCAACGGGTACGCCGGCTTCGACATCAACGCCGCGGACGTCGACGTCGACGCGGTGATCGGCTTGACCGAGGCACTGAGGTCAGTCGGCGTCACAACCTACGTCCCAACCGTCATCACCGCGCCGGAAGAACGAATCATCCATTGCCTGAGGGTGATTGATCGCGCCCGCAGGCAGAGCCCGGCTGTTGCCCACGCCGTTCCGTATGTGCACGTGGAGGGACCGCACCTCTCCGACGAGGACGGTCCGCGCGGCGCACACGCGCGGGAATGGGTTCGACCACCTTCGCTGGACGAGTACCGAAGGTGGCAGGACGCAGGTGCCGGGCTCGTCGGCATGGTGACGTTGTCCCCGCATTTTCCTGAGAGCACGGAGTACATCTCCGGCCTGTGCCGCGACGGGGTGCATGTCGCGATCGGCCACACGCACGCCACGCACGAACAGATCGTGGCCGCGGTGATCGCCGGGGCGACCCTGTCCACGCACCTCGGCAACGGCGCGCACCAGCACATTGTCCGCCACCCCAACTACATCTGGTCCCAACTCGCGGAGGACCGGCTCACCGCGGGATTCATCGCCGACGGTCACCACCTGCCCGCATCGACCCTCACCGCCATGCTGCGCGCCAAGGGTCTCCACAGAGCACTGCTCGTCTCCGACAGCGTCGCCGTCGCGGGGCTCGAGCCCGGCGTCTACGACACCCCCATCGGTGGCCACGTCGAACTGTCGTCCGACGGGCGGCTCGCCAACCTGGGGACGCCCTTCCTCGCGGGAGCGGCGAGAAATCTTGCCGACGGAGTCGCGGGTGCGACGAAGATCGCCGGATTGTCGCTGGCGGACGCGCTCACCCTCGCGACGTCGAACCCGGCCCGGTTCGTCAACGGACGGGTACCGACCGCGCGCGGCGAGATCCGCCCCGGAGCTGCGGCCGACATCATTCATTTCCACTGGCAGCAGGGCGATTCCACGCTCACTGTCGATCAAGTCGGCGTTGTGCCCGACGCCTAGCGCACGCCACCCGAAAGCCAATTCGAACCAGCAGCCGTCGAGGAGACCCGTTCCATGAAAACCATGAAGATCGCGCATGCCGAAGTCATCGTCACCTGCCCCGGCCGGAACTACGTCACCCTGAAGATCACGACGGACACCGGGGTGACCGGACTCGGCGATGCAACCCTCAACGGGCGCGAACTCGCCGTGGTGTCGTATCTGCGCGACCACGTCTGCCCGCAGTTGATCGGACGAGACGCGTCCCGGATCACCGACATCTGGGAGTACTTGTACAAAGGCGCGTACTGGCGTCGCGGGCCGGTCACCATGACCGCGATCGCCGCCGTCGACTGCGCGCTGTGGGACATCCTCGGAAAGTCCACCGGCAGGCCAGTGCACGAACTGCTGGGTGGGCGGGCGCGTGACGGCGTCATGATCTACGGCCACGCCAGCGGGCGCACGATCGACGATCTGCTCACCGACGTGGGCAACTATCTGGAAGCCGGCTACCGCGCGGTGCGTGTTCAGGCCTCGATCCCCGGCCTCGACAGTACGTACGGCATTCATCACGACGGTACCGGCCACACCTACGAACCGGCCGACTCTCGGTTTCCGACCGAAAACCGCTGGGACACCTCCGCGTATCTCCGGTTCGCGCCGGAGATGGTGGCGGCGGTCCGGGAGAAGTTCGGATACGACTTCCATCTGCTGCACGACGTACACCACCGACTCACGCCCATGGAGGCGGCGCGGCTCGGGAAGTCGCTCGAACCCTTCAACATGTTCTGGATCGAGGACGCGACGCCCGCGGAGGACCAGGACGCCTTCCGATTGATCCGCCAGCACACGGTGACCCCGCTGGCGGTGGGCGAGATCTTCAACTCGATCTGGGACTGCCAGCATCTGATCTCGAACCGGTTGATCGATTACATTCGCTGCTCGGTCTCGCGCGCCGGAGGAATCACGCACCTGCGCAAGATCTTCGACCTCGCGGCCCTGTACGGCGTCCGGACCGGATCCCACGGCGCGGGCGATCTCTCGCCCGTATCGTTCGCCTCCGCACTGCAACTCGACATTGCCGTACCCAACTTCGGCATCCAGGAGTACATGGGTCATCTCGAACCGGCGAGCGAGGTCTTCCGGACCAACTACCGCTTCGAGGACGGATACATGCTGCCCGGTGACGAACCCGGACTCGGCGTCGAGATCGACGAGGCGGCGGCAGCCAAGTACCCCTACGAGCCGAGGTCGCTGCCTGTCAACCGGCTCCTCGACGGAACGATCCATGACTGGTGACCCCGCCCCCACCCTGCGCCTGTCCGCGGGCACCGTGACCGATCTGCCGAGAACGGTCCGGCCGCCGTCCCAGCGCGGCCGGGCCCCTGCCGGGATCGTCCATATCGGCCCGGGCGCCTTCCATCGGGCGCACCAGGCCGTGTACACCGAGGAAGCGATGGTCGCGGATCAGGACGACAGTTGGCACATCCTGGCCGTCAGCCCACGATCGGCGACGGTGAGCGACGCTCTCACCGCTCAGGACGGCTACTACAGCGTCACCGAGAGTGACGGCACCTCCGAGCGTGTCCGGGTGGTCGGGTCGATCGCCGAAGGCGTTTCGATGAATCGCGACTACGCTCGCGTCGTCGACCACATCGCCGAGTCCACGACCCGGATCGTCTCGTTGACCATCACCGAACAGGGCTACACCAACCACGCAGTTCTCTCTCCCGTGCTCGACGGTCTGTTGCTGCGCCTCGACCGGAACGCGGCGCCGATTTCTCTCGTGGCCTGCGACAACGTCCGCGGCACGGACCGTGTCCTGCTCCGGGCGATCGACACCCTCGCAGCCGCGCTCGAACCGGGCCGGCGTCGTGCACTCGAGGATTACCTGGACTCTGCGGTGTCGTTCCCGTCGTCGGTCGTGGACCGCATCACCCCGTCACCCACAGCGACCGACCTCCGGCGGGCCGCCGATGTCCTGGGCCGGTACGACAGCTTGGCCGTGTTCACCGAGCCGTACAAGCAATGGGTACTCACGGATGATTTCCGCGCGGGCCGCCCGGCGTGGGAAGCCGCCGGGGCCACGTTCGTCGACGACACCGCTCCGTACGAGCAGCTCAAGTTGCGCGTCCTCAACGGCGCGCATTCCACGTTGGCCTATCTCGGCGCGCTCACCGACCACGACACCATCGAGCAAGCGGTGATCAATCCGATCCTGGCGCGATTCGTGGAGCGATTCGCCGATCGAGAGATCGTTCCCGCCCTGACGGCACGGTACGGCGACCGGATCAGTCCGCGGGAGTACTTCGCGACCACACTGAAGCGATTCGCCAATCCCGCGCTGCGACACACCACCGAGCAGGTCGCGCGCGACGGATCGCAGAAGATTCCGCTCCGGATCCTCGACACCGTTCGGGATTCCATCGCGGCGGGACGCGAACCGGTCCACGGCATCACCATCGTCGCGGCGTGGCTGCTCTACACGGTCGGCGCGAGGTCGAACTCCGGCCGACCGCTCGGTGTTCATGATGCGATGTCGGACCGCCTACGGGGGATCGCATCCGGCGGCGGCATCGCCGCCCCCGACTCGATCATCGCGTCGATGCGGTGCCTCGGCCCGGCGGGCGACGAACTCGCGCAGTCGGCGAGTTTCGTCCGGGACCTCGGAACCAGACTCTCCGAGCTCGAGCGGCACGGCGTGTTCGCAGTGCTGTCCGAACTCTGAGGATTCGACATCACGCGAAGTTGAACGGCTCCGGGGCGCTCCGCAGCTCCCCGAGCTGCGCGACGACGGTGTAGCACCCGACGGCACCTGGTTGCGGGTGAGCGCGCCCCCCGGCTCGGACGTCTTGCCCGACCATCTCAAGGCGTACTCGTCGAGTCCTTCGCCGCACTCGAGCGGTGGCACGGGATGGCATCACCGTCGTCGACGGCATCGGTGCGCCGTCCCGCGGCCGGGGGAGCGGGAGGGGCGTCAGGCTCGACGTGGTGACCTCGAGACGTCGGTCGGCAGCCGGAGTGACGGCGGCGCCTGCACGGTCGGCAGATCGGTCCGCGCGCCCTGACGGCGGACAACACGGCGGACCTGATCGGCTGGGTAGGTGCTGATCCGCTTGTTGCCGCGGCTGGCGAGAAATGCACGGGCCCGCGACGTCGAGACACCACGGTAGTCGGCGACTTGTCCGATTGGCCAGAGAACCGACTCGAACTGGCCCGAGCTGTCGGTGCGGTGCAAGCTGGTCGGATCCGATGAGGCGGCCATGCGAGAAACATGCGAGCACGATCCTCGGATGTCAACGGCGGAACAGCCCGTATGCCGGCGAGGGGGCGTGTCATCTATGTTCACCGGCTCCCAGTCGGCGAAGTCCGCGACCGAGCCGCGGAAGAGGAAGTAGTCCCGGTTCGGGATCGAGACCTTCGGCAGCGGATCGTCTCCGCCGACACTGGGCCATCTGTCCCAGATGCAGAGTGGCAGTCATCGGGCGTTGCGGTGTGGCGGGTCGATTCAGTCAGGGCCACGCCGTGTTGTTCGTTGTCGGACAACTCATCCGGGGTGGCTGCGGGCTGCCCTCAGGGGATCCGGAACCCGCGGAAGGTCACGTCCCGGCGCCGCCGGAATCCGAGACGCGTGTAGACGTTGATCGCCTGCGTGTTCGTGCCGGCGACGTGGAGGAATGCCCTGTCTCCGCGGGTGGCGATCCGGTCGGTGAGCGCTTGGACCAGGCGTGCGGCGAGGCCGTGGCCGCGGGCTTCCGGAGCGGTGCAGACGGCGCTTATCTCGGTCCATCCAGGCGGCCGCAGCCTCTCACCCGCCATCGCGACCAACGCACCGTCGTGCCGGATTCCGAGGTAGGTGCCGAATTCCGGTGTGCGGGGCCGGAAAGGACCCGGGCGCGTTTCGGTCACGAGTTCGAGCATCTCCGGCCGGTCAGCCCGACCGAGTTCGACGAGTACGTACCCAGCGGGAAGGGTGTCCTCCGTCGCGGCTGGACGCGATTGCGTAGATGGCGGCGCAACCATCTGCAATCCGTCCAGGGCGAAGACCGGGTCCCAGTGTGCCGGTGGGGGTTCCGGACAACTGAAGAGATCGGCGAAGCCGCCGGTCCCGAGCAGTCGGGCGAGGTCGTCCCAGTCTTCGGGCCCCGGGTCGATGGGTACCGAGCAGAACGTCGACACGTCCTCTGCGTAGGTGGCCGCCCGGCCGACGGTGCGGGACAAGGGGGTGTGCGCACCGGCCAGGGAGAAGTGAACCGGGTGATCGAGGCCGATATCGTCGATCTCCGCCCAGTCGTTCGCGAGGAGTTCGCGGGAGTCCTGGTGTCCGGTCGGGCGGGTATCTGAACGAGGATCTGACGCCATGCGTACCAGCCTCGCATTTCGTGAAGCGGTCGGGGAAATCTGGCGGGATCCGTCAGCCGGCAACACTAACTGCAAGGTTCACCTCAATTTGTGCGGTCCGCACAATTCTCGACCGCCCCGCTGTATCAATCGTCCAAGCGGCGGCTCAGGAGGTCATGTGATCATGGTCACGTAAGCCGGCTGCGGTCGGTAACGGTCCCGAGAGAAGGTGTTTTGCGTGGCAGTTTCCGGTGTCCCCGACGGTTTCGATTTCACCGACCCCGACGTCTACGAGCAGCGGTTGCCGATCGCAGAGTTTGCAGCACTGCGCAAGTCGGCTCCGGTGCACTGGGTCGAGCAGCCACCCACGAAGGGCGGGTTCCCCGACGAGGGCTATTGGGCGGTGACCCGGCATGCCGACGTCAAAGAGGTCTCCCGCAACAGTGACGTCTTCTCGACGTGGGAGAACACCGCGATCGCGCGCTTCTCCGACGACATGCCCCGCGAGACCGTCGAGATGATGCGGCACCTGCTCATCAACAAGGATGCCCCCGATCACACCAAGCTCCGCAAGGTCATCGCACGTGGCTTCACGCCGCGGGCCGTCCAGAGCCTGCGTCCGGCGTTGAAGGCACGGGCGGAGCAGATCGTGCAGGATGCGGTCGCGGCCGGCGCCGGCGACTTCGTCGAGCAGGTGGCGTGCGAACTGCCCCTGCAGGCCATCGCGGAGTTGATCGGTGTGCCGCAGGAAGACCGGCACAAGATCTTCGACTGGTCCAACCAGATGATGGGCTACGACGATCCCGAGTTCGCGCAGGAGTCGGCGACGGCGTCCGCCGAGATCCTCGCGTACTCGTACGCGATGGCCGAGGACCGGCGCAAGTGCCCCGCGCAGGACATCGTCACCACGCTCGTCGAAGCCGACATCGACGGCGACGCGCTGGCGTCCGAGGAGTTCGGCTTCTTCGTGCTGCTGCTCGCCGTGGCCGGCAACGAGACCACCCGGAACGCGATCACGCACGGGATCATGGCGTTCATGGACAACCCCGACCAGTGGGAGCTGTACAAGCGGGAGCGTCCGACCACTGCCGTCGACGAGATCATCCGCTGGGCCACCCCCGTCGTCGGATTCCAGCGAACTGCGTTGTCCGACACCGAACTCGGCGGTCAGCAGATTCGGAAGGGCGATCGCGTCGTCATGTTCTATTCGTCGGCGAACTTCGACGAGGACGTGTTCGAGAACCCGACGACGTTCGACATCACCCGGGCCGACAACGACCATCTGAGCTTCGGCGGCACCGGTGCACACTTCTGCATCGGTGCCAACCTCGCCCGGATGGAGATCGAGCTGATGTTCAACGCGATCGCCGACCACATGCCGGACATCACGAAGCTCGGCGACCCTCGGCGGCTGCGGTCGGGGTGGATCAACGGCATCAAGGAACTCCAGGTCGACTACAGCGGGAAGTGCCCGGTGCCGCACTGAGCGGCCACGATCATTCCGGCCACGCGTTGGTCCGGATCATCTCGACGAAGTCCTTCCTCCGGAAGGACGGGTCGAAGTGGGCCAGGATGTCGTCGTTCATCGTTCCGAACGTGGTGTCCGGTCGGTCGACCATGCCTTGGTAGAACGCCTCGAGGATCCGGTTCTTGAAATCCGGTCGCGGGTGCGCCGCCACGACATCGGCGCGCTGCTCCTCGGTGATCTCGTCGAGGTCGAGGCCGAGCACGTCGGTCTCGACTCCGAGCGTCACGACCGCGACCTCCGGCGCGAGCCGGAGTGGCACCTCCGGAGTGGTGTGCAGCGCGATCGCCAGCCAGACGTTGCGTGCCTCCTGCTCGGAACGTCCGTGGTGGAGCAGAAAGGTCCGGGCAGCCTCGGCGCCGTCCAGTTCGAACCGCCGATCGTCGGTGGCGTAGGCCGGGGTCAAGCCGAGATCGTGGAACATGCCTCCCACGTAGGCGAGTTCGGGATCGACGTCGAGACCGCGCCGGGCGGTCTTGAGGGATCCCCAGAGAAACACACGCCTGGAGTGGTTGAACAGTGTCTCGTCGGATGCTCTCTCGACGAGTGCGGTCGCTTCGCGAACCAGGTCGGTATCGGGAATGGTGATTCCTGCGATGACATCAGCCATGTCGAGCCTCCGGAGTTGTGCGTCGATGTGTGGCTGGTTCCAGTCTCCCTGGAGGGTCCGGGGAGGACGAGCATCATCGGGCCGCCCGCATCGACCTCGTCGCGGGAATCACCGCCGATCCCAAGGTGATCGCGACATCCGCGGCACCGGCGGTCGTCGCCGCGCTCCACCGCACGATCGGTGACACCGGCTGCCCGAGATCGACGGACATCGCCGCGTTCCGGCGGTGCTGAAGTTCCTGCAACGCCGAGGGGCTCACGGCGCCCGTCCGCAGGTGCGTTCACCACCATCCGGTGGCGGGGCCGAGGCGGTTGCCGAGTTCGGGTGCGAGGCTGCGCACGTAGGTTGCGGTGAGGTGGTCGTCGTCGCGGTAGATCAGGACGTTGCCCTCGATCACGCGGCAGCGCTCGGTCCCGCACACCGCATCCGAGAGGTCGAGTACCTGGACGGTCGGCAGGTACGCGGTGGCGGCCAGCGCCGGGTCGACGGGCTCGAGGACCTCTGCGCGGTCGACGCCGCACGAGTCGGCGTCGCCGCCGCGCCGGGCGAGGCAGTCCGCCGCCCGGTAGCTGACGCCGTCCTCCTCGAGCCACGGCGTGTCGCGCAGTGCGATCACCGGTAGCTCGCGGTTCTCCAGCTCCTGCCAGAGTGCGACGTAGGTCTCCGGGGTGTAGTCGCCGGGTTCGCCGGGGCGGGGGCGGGTCGAAGTGCTGAACACGTAGTCGGGGCGTAGCTCCGTCAGGGCGTCGACCACCCCGAACGTCCACTCCTCGCACTCGCCGATCGGGTAGTCGGGACCGACGGGGAGGAGGGCAGGGCACCCCACCTTCAGGAACGTTTCCAGACGGAAACGGTGTTCGCGGGACAGGATGTCCAGTGCCGGAATCCAGTGCTCGGCGTGCGATCCGCCGATCACCGCGATCGTCCGCTCGGCGTCGAGGTCGCCGTACGTGCAGGTGAGGGCCTCGATCTGGCCGGCCTGTGACATGCATCCGTCGCCCGTGGTCGGGGGCAGGTCGGCATGGGCGACGAATCGGGACGGCTGCTCGCGCGCCTTGATGACGTCGGCGCCGGAGGTGAGGGCCGCCGCACCCGGATAGGTGACGGGATCGAGTGGCCCCTGCTGGGCCCATTGTTCGGTGCGTCGATCGACGAATCCGGTCCAGGTCACCGACGCGGCGGCCACCACGACCGCGAGTGTCGCGACGGCCGCGACGAGCGCCGAGCGTGTCCGGCCGCGGTCGACGGTCCGGCGGATCGGGGTCTCGATCAGTCGGGTCGTCAGCTCCGCCAGAACCAGCGACACGACGATCACGGCGGCGCCGCCGCCGACACTTGCTTCCGGGCGATCGGCGATCACCAGGTAGCCGATGAGGATCGGCCAGTGCCACAGGTACAGCGCGTACGCGACGGTGCCCAGGCGCAGCAGTGGGCGGGAGGTGAGCAGGGCCGAGACCGGGTTCGGCCGCGCGTCGTTCGCCGGCTGCGCACCCGCGACGATGAACGCGAGCGCGGCGCCGACCGGGACCAGTGCCCACGGTCCGGGGAACTCGCTGCGCCCGTCGAGCACCATGCCGCAGCCGAGGACGATCGCCAGACCGGTGACGGACAGCGCGATCTGCCACGCGCGCGGCACCCGGATCCACGGTGCGACGCATGCCAGCACGCCGCCGGCGAGTAGTTCCCACATCCGCGCGGCCGTGTCGTAGTACAGCCACGTCTGCGGCAGTTCGCTGGTCGTCGCGTAGAGCAGGGACGCCGCGGCCAGGACCGCGAGGATGACCGCGAGCGGACCGCGGACGGGCCACCCGCGGGTGCGCAGCAGCCACGCGATCGCGAAGACGACGACGATCGCGGCGAGATAGAACTGGCCCTGCACCGAGATCGACCACAGGTGCTGGAGCGGGCTCACCGACGGGTCGGCGGCCAGGTAGTCGCTCGCGGTATCGGCGAGATGCCAGTTCTGGAGGAACGTCAGCGAGGCGGTCGTCTGCCGCGCGGTCTCGAACCACAGCGTCGACGGGTGGACCCAGACAGTGAATGCGACCGTGGCCGCGAGCACCACGACGAGCGGCGGTCCGAGCCGTCGGGTGATTCGCCCCACGACCGGGCGCGGATCGAGCCGGGACGGCCCTTCCGCGACCCGCAACAGTGATCCGACGAAGAAGAATCCGGACAGGGCCAGGAAGATGTCGACGCCGCCCGAGACCCGTCCGAACCACACGTGGTAGACGACCACCAGCCCGATCGAAAGGCCACGGAGGCCGTCCAGATCGAGGCGGTGAGCTGGTCGAATGCGGTTCTCGGGGCCCGTGGGGGCGCCGAGGGTTCGGGCGGTGGAGCGGACTGACACGCGATCCTTTCGAGGCGGCTCGGGAGCGATCCCGTATTGCCGCGGAGCGGTCGCGGCAGCGACGTCCCCAAAATACCTGCAGCGGCGCCGGACCACCTACAGTCGAGCGCCGTGAACTCCTTGCGCATGTCTTCCGAGCGGATCGTCGCGATCGACGCCGAACATCTGTGGCATCCCTACGGCGCGTTTCCCGCGTCGACGGCCCCCCTGGTCGTCGAGTCCGCGGAGGGTGCCCGCCTGACTCTCGCGGACGGCACCGAACTGGTCGACGGCATGAGCTCGTGGTGGGCCGCGGTGCACGGCTACCGCAACCCGGTGCTCGATGCCGCGGTCACCGATCAGCTGGGCCGGATGAGTCACGTGATGTTCGGTGGTCTCACCCACGCGCCTGCCGCTCGTCTCGCGGAGTTGCTGGTCGAGATCACACCTGCCGGTCTGGACAAGGTGTTCCTCGCCGACTCCGGCTCGGTTTCGGTGGAGGTCGCCGTGAAGATGTGCCTGCAGTACTGGCGCGCCCGGGGGCGGCCGGAGAAGCATCGGCTCCTGACCTGGCGCGGCGGCTACCACGGGGACACGTTCGCGCCGATGAGTGTGTGCGACCCGGACGGCGGCATGCACTCGATGTGGACGGACGTGCTGGCCCGTCAGGTGTTCGCGCCCGCCCCGCCGCGCGAGTACGACGCCGCGTACGTCGCGGAGCTCGAGCGGCTCGTGATCGAGCATCGCGACGAGCTGGCCGCGATCATCGTCGAGCCCGTCGTGCAGGGCGCCGGTGGCATGCGGTTCCACCACTCCGACTATCTGCGGGAGCTGCGCCGGGTGTGCGACGAGCACGAACTGCTGCTGGTGTTCGACGAGATCGCCACCGGTTTCGGTCGCACCGGCGAGCTGTTCGCCGCCGACCACGCCGGAGTCGCGCCCGACGTGATGTGTGTCGGCAAGGCCCTCACCGGCGGCTACCTCACGCTCGCCGCGACCCTGTGCACCACGGCCGTCGCGGAGGTGATCAGCGGCGGGGAGGGCGGCGGGATCATGCACGGACCGACGTTCATGGGAAACCCGATGGCCTGCGCCGTCGCGGTCGCCGCGGTGGAACTGTTGCTGTCCCGGGACTGGCGGGCCGAGGTCGCGGCGCTGAACGAGGGACTCGAACGCGGGCTGGCACCGGCGCGGGACCTTCCCGGCGTCGTCGACGTGCGGGTGCTCGGCGGTATCGGCGTGGTCGAGTTGGCCGAGCCGGTCGACATGCAGACCGCGACCGATGCCGCCGTCGCGGCCGGTGTGTGGCTGCGTCCCTTCCGGAATCTGATCTACGCGATGCCGCCCTACGTGTGCACCGCGGAGGAGGTCGACCGCATCGCGGCCGGGATCGTCGCGGCCGCGCGGAGCCAATCCCCGGCGTGATCCGGTGAGACCGGCCGTACAGCCCACTTGAACGGCGTTCAAGTGGGCTTGTATCGTGCTGCGGGTGGGAACCGATCGCAATGCTCTCAGTTGGCTCGACGACGTCGAACGCGCCCGGCGGGCGGCCGGACTGCGCCGCGAGCTGCGGGCGCGCGGCGAATCCGACCCGGTGATCGACCTCGCGTCCAACGACTACCTCGGCCTCGTCCGGCACCCCGAGGTGATCGAGGGTGCCGTGGACGCGGTCCGGCGCTGGGGTGGTGGCGCGACCGGCTCACGGCTGGTGACGGGCACGACGTCGGATCACGACCTGCTCGAACGTGAGCTCGCCGAGTTCGTCGGGGCCGAGGCCGGGCTCGTGTTCGCGAGCGGATATGCCGCGAATCTCGGTGCCGTCACGGCACTCTCGGGCCCCGGTGCGCTGATCGTGTCCGACGCAGGCTGTCACGCCTCGCTGGTGGACGCGTGCCGGCTGTCCCGATCCCGGGTGGTGGTGGCGCCGCACGCCGACGTCGAGTTCCTCCGGCGTGCACTTGCCGAGCGCACCGAGGAGCGCGCGCTGGTGCTCACCGATTCGGTGTTCAGCGCGGACGGCGATCTCGCACCGCTCGACACGATGCACCGTGTGTGCCGCGAGCACGGCGCCGTGCTGCTGGTCGACGAGGCGCACGGCCTCGGTGTTCGTGGGGTCGGCGGGCGCGGGCTGGTGCACGAGACGGGGCTGGCGGGGCAGTCGGACGTCGTAGTCACCGCAACCCTGTCGAAGTCGCTTGCCAGCCAGGGCGGGGTGGTGCTCGCGTCGGGCAGGGTGCGTGCCCATCTGGTCGACACGGCGCGCACCTTCATCTTCGACACCGGCCTCGCGCCCGCCGCGGTCGGGGCGGCTCGGGCGGCGCTGTCGGTGCTGATCCGCGAGCCGGAGCGGGCGGCCGCGGTGCTCGATCGGGCCCGCGATCTCGCCCGTGTCACCGGCGTCGCGCGGCCCGAGTCGGCGGTGGTCTCGGTGATCCTCGGTGACCCGGAGGTGGCGTTCGCGGCGGCGGCAACGTGCCGGGAGCGGGGACTGCACGTGGGCTGCTTCCGGCCGCCGTCGGTGCCCGAGGGTACGTCGCGGCTGCGTCTGACGGCCCGCGCGACGATCGACGTCGGCGAGATGGACCGGATCGAAAGCGTTCTCGCCGAAGTTCTTTCGGGTGCTCGCGTAAGGGCGCCGGCATGAGCGTGCTGGTGATCTCTGGGACGTCCACCGACGTCGGCAAGACCGTGGTCACGGCCGCGCTGGCCGCTGCGCTGCGTCGGTCCGGGCGCACCGTGGCGGTGTGCAAGCCGGCGCAGACCGGTGTCGCCCACGCCGAGCCCGGGGATCTCGCCGAGGTCGCCCGGCTCGGCGGTGTCACCGCCACCGTCGAGCTGGCCCGGTATCCCGAACCGCTGGCGCCGGACACGGCTGCGCGCCGCAGCGGGCTCCCGATGCTGACCCGGTCCGAGATCGTGACGGCGGTGCTCGATCTCGACGCGCGCCACGACGTGACGCTGGTCGAGGGCGCGGGCGGCCTGCTGGTGCGCCTCGGAGTCGGCGGGTTCACGTTGCGCGACGTCGCGGCGGACCTCGGTGCGCCGGTTGTCGTCGTCGCCGCGGCCGGACTGGGCACCCTCAATCACTGCGCGCTCACCGCGGAGGCGCTCGACTCGGCGGGGGTGAAGTGCGCCGGCTTCGTCGTCGGCTCCTGGCCGGAGCGGCCCGACCTCGCGGCGCTGTGCAACCTCGACGACCTGCCGGCGGTCACCGGCGCCGACCTGGTCGGACGGGTGCCCGCGGGCGTCGCGAGTAAGGACCCGAGCGGGTTCGCGGCGGCGGCCCCCGCGTGGTTCGACGCCGAGTGGCTCGCCGGATTGAGCTGAACGATCCCCGGCGATCGCAGCTCTCCGAGCTTGACACACAACTGATCGGTTGTACGTTGAGGGTGTGAACGGGGACGACGAGGACAGGGCCGACGCCCTGTTCCACGCGCTCGCCGACCGCACCCGGCGTGACATCATGCGCCGCGTACTGGCCGGGGAACACTCGGTTTCCGTGCTCGCGGCAAGGTACGACATGAGCTTCGCCGCAGTGCAGAAGCACGTCTCCGTATTGGAGAAGGCCGGCCTGCTCACCAAGCGACGAAGCGGTCGGGAGCAGTTGGCCAGTGGCGATGTGGCTGCGGTGCGTGCGGTGGCGTCCATGCTCACCGAGTTTGAGCAGGTGTGGCGCGGGCGCATCGCGCGTATCGACGAATTGATCGCTTTCGACTCGACCCAGGAGGACTGAACAATGCCTGTCACCGATGTCAAGCACGATCTCGACTCGCTCACCCTGACCATCACCGCCGAGTTCGCGGCGCCGGTCGAGCGGATCTGGCAGGTCTACGCCGACCCGCGTCAACTGGAAAAGGTGTGGGGCCCGCCGACGTACCCGGCGACGGTGGTGGACCACGAGTTCGCGCCGGGCGGACGTGTCACGTACTTCATGACCGGCCCGGATGGTGAGAAGTTCGCCGGCTACTGGGAGATCTCGGCGGTCGACGCGCCGCGGAGCTTCTCGTTCGCCGACGGTTTCGCCGACGAGGACTTCACCCCGAATGACGAGATGCCGGTGTCGACGAACGTCTACACATTCACCGAGCGCGACGGCGGGACGCTGGCCACGTACACGAGCGCCTTCGAGTCGGCCGAGGCGCTGCAGAAGGTGCTGGACATGGGCGTGATCGAAGGGGCCACGTCGGCGATCGACCAGATCGACGGGCTCCTCGCGTCCTGACCGCACGCGGCGGCCGTTCGCACACCGGTGTCGGCGGTGGCGGCGGTACCACCGGTATTACGGCACCGTCCGGGTAATCGACGGCGACGACGCGGCGCTTGACGTACTGTGAGTGCCATCACATCGAGTAGGCAGATCGGGCGGCGGACCGACAGCCCTGGTACCGCTCCGATCGAGTCGACGATTCGACCAGTGCTTTTCGGAGGTACCGATGACCACCACCGAAGTGATGGATCTCCAGCGCACGATCGGCCACCTGCGCGAGTGCGTCGGGTCGCTGCGTGACGTCTACGGCGATGCGGCCGCAGTGCGGCGGCTCGCCAACGACGTCGATCGTCTGGACATCGACGCCCACGACCTCACCGAGTCACCCCCGCGGCCCGCGGTCGGGGCGGGCACCGAACGGGTCCAGGTGCCGGATACCCCGTACGACCGTTCGCTGTGGCAGGGGGCCGACGACGAAGGCCTCGGCGGCAATCCGCACGAGAACGCGTGAGGACGCCCCGCGTGACCGAGATCGGTGCACCGCCACCGGCTCGGGCGGACATCGGTGCCCGCACACTGCGGACCGACCGGTGGTGGCTGGCGCCGCTGCTGACGACGCTCGGGCTCGCGGTCTTCGTCGTGTACGCGACGGTCCGCTCGTTCGTGCGGACCGCGTACTGGGTGGACGACTACCACTATCTGACGCCGTTCTACTCGCCGTGCATCAGCGAATCGTGCGTGCCGGGGGCGAGTCACTTCGGCACGTGGGTGGGCGAGCTACCGATGTGGATCCCGCTCGGATTCCTGGTGCTGCCGTTCCTGCTCGGCTTCCGGCTCACCTGCTACTACTACCGCAGGGCTTACTACCGGTCGATCTGGTTGGCGCCGCCCGCCTGCGCGGTGGCCGAGCCCCACTCCACCTACACCGGGGAGACGCGGCTCCCACTGATCGTGCAGAACGCGCACCGTTACTTCTTCTACGTCGCGCTGGTGGTATCGCTGGTCAACACGTACGACGCGGTGCGGGCGTACCAGGGTCCGAACGGAAGCTTCGGTCTCGGCTTGGGAAGCCTGATCATCACGGCCAACGTGATCCTGCTGTGGGCGTACACATTGTCATGTCACTCGTGCCGTCACGTCACCGGCGGTCGGCTCAAACACTTCTCGGCGCACCCGGTGCGCTATCGACTGTGGACGTGGGTGAGCAACCTCAACACCCGGCACATGCAGTTGGCGTGGACCACGCTGGCGACGCTGATGATCACCGACTTCTACATCATGCTGGTCGCGAGCGGCACCATCTCCGACCTGCGTCTCATCAATTGACGGGTTCGACGGGCACGAGCGATTCCAGCCGGAGGGGGAGTACGTGGCAGAGGTGGAGCGGCACAGCTACGACGTGGTGGTGATCGGCGCCGGCGGCGCCGGGCTGCGGGCCGTCATCGAGGCGCGGGAGCGGGGCCTGTCCGTGGCGGTGGTGTGCAAGTCGCTGTTCGGCAAGGCGCACACCGTCATGGCGGAGGGCGGCTGTGCCGCGGCGATGGGCAACGCGAACTCCAAGGACAGCTGGCAGGTCCATTTCGGTGACACGATGCGCGGCGGCAAGTTCCTCAACAACTGGCGCATGGCCGAACTGCACGCGCGGGAGGCGCCGGACCGGGTGTGGGAACTCGAGACCTACGGCGCGCTGTTCGACCGCACCTCGGACGGCCGGATCAGCCAGCGCAACTTCGGCGGTCACACCTATCCGCGGCTGGCGCACGTCGGGGACCGCACCGGCCTCGAACTGATCCGCACGATGCAGCAGAAGATCGTCTCGCTGCAGCAGGAGGACTTCGCCGAGACCGGTGACTACGAGGCGCGCGTGAAGGTCTTCGCGGAGTGCACGATCACCGAACTGCTCAAGGACGGCGACCGGATCGCCGGCGCTTTCGGGTACTGGCGCGAGTCGGGGCGGTTCGTGCTGTTCGACGCACCCGCGATCGTCATGGCGACCGGTGGTATCGGCAAGTCGTTCAAGGTCACGTCCAACTCGTGGGAGTACACCGGGGACGGGCACGCGTTGGCGCTGCGGGCCGGGGCGAACCTGATCAACATGGAGTTCGTCCAGTTCCATCCGACCGGTATGGTGTGGCCGCCGAGCGTGAAGGGCATCCTCGTCACCGAGGGTGTCCGTGGCGACGGCGGCGTGCTCAAGAACTCGGACGGCGAGCGGTTCATGTTCTCCTACATCCCTGCGGTGTTCAAAGGTCAGTACGCGGAGACCGAGGAGGAGGCCGACCAGTGGTACGACGATCCGGACAACAACCGTCGCACCCCCGACCTGCTGCCGCGCGACGAGGTGGCACGTGCGATCAACTCCGAGGTCAAGGCCGGGCGCTCCACTCCCCACGGCGGCGTGTACCTCGACATAGCGTCCCGGATGCCGGCGGACGAGATCGTGCGGCGGCTGCCGTCGATGCACCATCAGTTCAAGGAACTCGCCGATGTCGACATCACGAAGGAACAGATGGAGGTCGGTCCCACCTGCCACTACGTGATGGGCGGCATCGAGGTGGACCCCGACAGTGGATCATCCACGGTGCCCGGGCTTTTCGCGGCCGGAGAATGCTCCGGAGGCATGCACGGGTCGAACCGGCTCGGCGGCAACTCGCTGTCCGACCTGCTGGTGTTCGGTCGGCGCGCGGGACTCGGGGCGGCCGACTACGTCCAGGCCCTCGCGACTCGGCCCGCGGTGGCCGAAGCGGACGTCGTGTCCGCGGCGGCCGCCACGCTCGCGCCGTTCGACCCGCCCGTGGAGGGGCTGGGGGAGAACCCGTACACCCTGCACACCGAGTTGCAGCAGACCATGAACGACCTGGTCGGCATCATTCGCAACGAGGAGGAGGTCGAGCGTGCCGTCGCGAGGCTCGACGACATCAAGTCCCGCGTCGGTGGCGTAACGGTCGAGGGCCATCGCCAGTTCAATCCGGGATGGCACCTGGCGCTGGATCTGCGCAACATGGTCCTGGTGAGCGAGTGTGTCGCGCGCGCCGCGCTGATGCGCACCGAGAGCCGCGGCGGGCACACCCGCGACGACTACCCGTCGATGGACGCGCAGTGGCGGTCGACGTTGTTGGTCTGCAGCACCGTACCCGGCGATCCGGCACTGGGCGACGACGTCGCGATCCCGGACGTGATCGTCACCCGCGAGGAACAGGTGCCGATGCGCCCGGATCTGCTGGCGCTCTTCGACATCGACGAACTGGGGAAGTACTACACGGACGCCGAGCTCGAGGGGCATCCGGGAAGGGCGACCTGACATGGGCTACGACGCGAAGTTCCGGGTGTGGCGCGGCGACGCGTCGGGCGGGGACCTGTGCGACTACACGGTGGAGGTCAACGAGGGCGAGGTCGTCCTCGACATCATCCACCGCATCCAGGCGACGCAGACCTCCGACCTCGCGGTGCGGTGGAACTGCAAGGCCGGCAAATGCGGATCGTGCTCGGCGGAGATCAACGGCAAGCCGCGGTTGATGTGCATGACGCGGATGTCGACGTTCGGCGAGGACGACGTCGTGACCGTCACGCCCATGCGCACCTTCCCCGTGATCCGGGATCTGGTCACCGACGTGTCGTTCAACTACACGAAGGCGCGCGAGATCCCGTCGTTCACGCCACCGACCGGGCTCGCGCCGGGGGAGTACCGGATGAAGCAGGTGGACGTCGAGCGTTCGCAGGAGTTCCGCAAGTGCATCGAGTGTTTCCTCTGCCAGGACACGTGCCATGTCGTACGGGACCACGAGGAGAACAAGGAAGCGTTCGCCGGCCCGCGCTATCTGATGCGGATCGCCGAGCTCGAGATGCATCCCCTGGATACCGCGGATCGACGCGACGCCGCACAATCCGAGTTCGGGCTGGGTCTGTGCAACATCACCAAGTGCTGCACCGACGTGTGCCCGGAGAACATCCACATCACCGACAATGCGCTGATCCCGATGAAGGAACGTGTCGCCGACAAGCAGTACGACCCAGTGGTGTGGCTGGGTAACAAGCTGTTTCGGCGAGGAAGGTAGTCCACCGGAACCGGGCGTCAGCTGCCGAACAAACAATTGGCACTCCTCTTGCAGGAGTGCTAATTTTGGGATGCACAGTTGATCGGCTGCCCGTCGGGTGGCGGGCACCGGAGATGCTCAGGAGGTGTGTTGCTGTGCTGCGCTTCGACCCCTTCTCGGATATCGATGCACTGACTCGAAGCCTTCTCTCCAGCCCGATGGCTGACACGCGCGTACCGAGGTTCATGCCGATGGACCTCTACCGCGTCGACGATCACTACGTACTCCATGCCGACCTGCCCGGCGTCGATCCCGGATCGGTCGACGTCAACATCGAGAACGGGACTATGACCCTGACGGCGCACCGGAGTACGCCCTCGCAGGAGCATGTCCAGTGGCTCGCGTCCGAACGGTTCAGTGGAACATACCGCCGGCAGCTTTCCCTCGGGGACGACGTCGATGCCGAAAAGGTCTCTGCCAGTTACGAAAATGGTGTTCTCACGGTGATGATCCCGATTGCCGAGCGTGCGAAGCCGCGTCGGGTCGAGGTCACCCGGTTAGGGACCGACACGCCGCGGACCATCGAGGCCGGAGCGGGCGAGAGGACAGGAGACAGCTAGAACCGACCGCCAGAACCGACAGCACCCGACGCCAGCGTCGGCCGAATCGGTACGGGCCCGGTCCCGTACCGATTCGGTCTGCGATCCCGCACACTCACCCCTGTCCTCCGCTCGAGAAAGCTCCGCTCCACCATGTCCGTCGTTGCCGACCGTTCCCCCGACTCCGCTCCCGAACCCTCTCCCGTCCCCGATTCCCGACTCGCACGTCCTTCCTCATCGCCGCTCGCGGCCGTCCTGGCGGTGCTGCGCCGCGCGGGCAGCGACACGTCGCTGGCCCTCGGGGCCCTGTCCGTCATCACGTTCTGGACGT
This sequence comes from Prescottella sp. GW823-FHT02E09, assembly GCF_058797375.1. NCBI lineage: Bacteria > Bacillati > Actinomycetota > Actinomycetes > Mycobacteriales > Nocardiaceae > Rhodococcus > Prescottella sp. GW823-FHT02E09. The sequence goes on along the minus strand of NZ_JBXAJP010000010.1, from coordinate 112,066 downwards.
TCGGTCTGGGCATCGTGCTCGGCATCGGTGCGATCGTCACCGGTGTCGTCGCGTCCCGGACCGAGGCTGTCGCCGACGACGAACCGAGGTCGCTCGAGGCACTGTTCGGGATCCTGAGCGGGGCGTTGGGCGTCACCGCCGGAGTCGTGTTCCTGGTGGTCGCGGGGCCGCATTGGTGAGGTGAGAGGGATCGACACGCAATCGTCACTCGCTCCGCCGCGCCGGACCGACGTATCGTTGGTGCAATGACGAACATCGACGCAAATCCCGCGTCGGCGAGCACACAGGATGCTCGGGCGCGGACGATCGGTTCACCCGGCACCGGCTGAGGTGACGGCGTCGGGCCCGGAGCCCGGCAAGCGGACCTCTCGGTCCGTGAGAAGCCGCAATCCTGCTGATGGAGCTTCCTTTTCGAGTCGACACGGCGCCCGGCGCAACGGACGCCGGTGGTCGCATGGTGGTCGGTCTCGGCGCGGGATGTTCGGACCCCATGCCGCTGACGCCCGCACAGACGGGGCAGTGGCTCGCGCAGCAACTCGACCCCGGTGTGCCGATGGCGGTGGCCCAGTGTGTCGACATCCGAGGGCGGCTCGACGTTCCACTGCTGTCGCGGGCCGCTTCCGAAGCGGCCCGCGATTTCGGTTCGGGTCTGATTCGTCTGGTTCAGCACGATTCTCGGCCGCACCAGGTCATCGATCCCTCTCTCGACACCGGAACCCGATACGTGGATCTGCGTGGTGAGCCCGATCCCGAGACGGCGGCGCGCGAGTGGATGCGCTTCGACATCGGAGCCCCGATCGATCTCTTCCGGGACCGGCTCGCGGTCTCCGCGCTCCTGCAGATCGCCGACGACCGCTACTTCTGGTACACGCGGACCCACCACATCGTGCTGGACGGTGTCGGTGCCGCGACGCTGCTGTACCGGATGGCCGATCTCTACAACGCGGCCGTGGAGCACCGCGATCCGCCGCCGAACACGGCCGACGACCTCGAGAAGGTCCACGACGCCGAGACGCGGTACGTCGGCTCGACCCGATGGGTGGCAGATCGCGACTACTGGAACGAACGGACCGCCGGGATGCCCGAGCGGTGCAGCCTCGCCGAGCGCGCAGCGCCGGCACACGCCTACGGTCGTGAGGTCGGAACCGAGGTCGACCCCGAGGTCGCCGAGGCGCTGGGGGGCGCGCAGGATCGATACGGGGTGACGCTCCCGGTGCTGGTCGCGTCGGCGATCGTCGCCTACACCGCACGCCACATCGGCGCGTCCGACATCGTGCTGAGCCTGCCGGTCTCGTCCCGGACGACAGCGGTGCTGCGCCGATCCGGTGGGACGCTCGCGAACGTGGTGCCGCTGCGGGTGTCGGTCGGGACGGGCACGACCGTCTCGGAGTTGGTGGCGGCCGTCGCGGCGGCGCTGTCCGGCGCCCTGCGCCATCAGCGCTACCGGCACGAGGATCTGCGCCGGGACCGTGGGGAGCACGGATCCGGACGCGGGTTCTCGGGCCCGCTGCTCAACCTGATGCTGTTCCCGACCGAACTTCGTCTCGGGGACACCCGGACCTCGCTCGAGGTGCTCTCGTCGGGTCCGATCGAGGACCTGCTGGTGAACGTCTACCGGTACGGCAACTCGGGTCCGATCCGGCTGGACTTCAAGGCGAACCCGGACCTGTACGACGACGACGCCCTCGGCAGGCACTACGAACGGTTCACCAGGCTGCTGCGCGAACTGGTGACTGCTGATCCCGATGCCCCCGTCAGCGAGCTCCCGATCGTCGACGACACGGAGACCGCGGCTCTGCTCTCGGGGTCGTACACCCCCGGGGTGCCGGGCGGCGGGACGCTGCCGGGCCTGGTGGCCCGTGCCGCGGAGGCGGACCCGGACCGTGTCGCGGTGGTGTGCGGCGGCGCCGAGCTGACGTACCGCGAACTTCGCGACGGGGCGAATCGTCTTGCGCGCAAACTCATCACGCTCGGGGTCGGTCCGGAGGCGCGGGTCGCGGTCGTGTCGGGCCGGTCCACCGACCTCGTCGTGGAGCTGCTCGCGGTCCTGACAGCCGGCGGGTCGTACGTGCCGATCGAGGTTCCGTCCCCTCGTGCGCGCCGCGACTACGTGCTGGCGGACGCGCGGGTGACGTGCGTGTTGACCAGCGCCGCGCCCGCCGAGGAACTGGACGGACTGGACGCGGCCGTCGTCTCCCTCGACACGCCGGCCACCCGCGACGAGCTGGCGCGGTTGCCGACCGCGCCGGTGACCGACGCGGAACGGATCCGACCGCTGCGGCCGGACCACCTGGCGTACACGATCTACACGTCGGGCTCGACCGGGCGACCGAAGGGCGTGCAGGTCAGCCATCGCAGTGTCACGGCACTGCTCGCGAATGCGAACCTCGAGTTCGGCACCACCGCCGCCGACGTGTGGACGATGTTCCATTCCTTCGCCTTCGACTTCTCGGTCTGGGAGATCTGGGGCCCGCTGACCTCCGGTGGCACGCTCGTGGTGGTCGACAGGGACACGGTGCGGAGCCCGGACGCGTTCGTCGACCTGCTCCGCCGCGAGCGGGTCAGCATGGTGAACCAGACCCCCGCCGCGTTCCTGCAGCTGGCGGAGGCCGAGCAGGGCGAGCCCGCACCGCTGCCGGGCATGCGCCGGGTCTTCGTCGGCGGCGACGAGTACGACCAGCGGCGCCTCGTGCCGTGGCTCGACCGTCATGCGGACGACGGGTCCACCCTCGTCAGCGTGTACGGCATCACCGAGACCACGGTCTTCCTCAGTTCGATGCCCATGACGTCGGCGCTGGCAGCGTCGGGCGGCGGCAACGTCGTCGGCCGGGGGCTGCCCGGCGTGCGGCTGTATCTGCTCGATCGTCGTCTGCGTCCGGTCCCGGCGGGGGTCGTCGGGGAGATCTATGCGGGTGGTGCGCAGGTGGCCCGCGGCTACGGCGGCCACCCCGGGCTCACCGCCGAGCGTTTCGTCGTCGACCCCTTCGCCGGCGACGGCAGCCGGATGTACCGCTCGGGGGACCTCGCCCGCCTCGACGACGAGGGACGGCTGGTGTTCCTGGGGCGCAGCGACTTCCAGGTCCAGGTGCGTGGCTTCCGCGTGGAGCCCGGTGAGATCGAAGCGGCGCTCGTGGAGTGCCCCGGTGTCGCCCACGCGGTGGTGGTGCCGCGCCGCCCCGTACCCGGAGATCCCGTGCGACTGTTCGCGTACGTCGTCCCGGAATCGGGTGCGGTGCTGGAACCGGCGGCGGTGCGGGAACAGGTGGCCGGCATGCTCGCGCCCTACATGGTGCCGGCCGCGGTGACGGTCCTCGAGTGGCTGCCGTTGACCGTGAACGGGAAGGTCGACCGGAAGGCTTTGCCGGAACCGGACGTCGGCGCCTCGTCCGGATCGGGCCGGGCGCCGGTGGGAGCCACCGAGGAGAGGCTGGCCGAGCTGTTCACGGAGGTCCTCGGGACCGAATCCGTGACTGCCGAGGACTCGTTCTTCGCATTGGGCGGCGACTCGATCATGGCGATCCAGTTGGCGTCCCGTGCGCGCACGGCCGGTCTCGCACTGACCCCGCGCGACGTCTTCGAGCGACTGTCGGTCGCGGGGCTCGCGTCCGTGGCCACCGCGCTCGCCGAGCCCGCCCCGGCACTCGAGGAACTGCCCGGTCGTGGTGTCGGTCCGGTGGCGGCGACACCGATCGTGCGCTGGTTGGTCGACCGCGGCGGATCCTGGACCCGGCTGTCGCAATCGGTGTGCGTCGTCGTGCCGATCGGGCTGGACGGCGACGATCTGCGCGCTGCGGTGCAGGCCGTCCTCGACCACCACGACATGCTGCGCGCACGCTACGTCGGCGGCACCGCCCCCGACGGAGCCGCCTTCGAGGTCTCGCCGCCGGGGGTCGTCGTGGCCGATGATGTCGTGCACAGGATCCCGCTGACGGCCGACCCCGGCACGGACCGGTTCGCCGAGGCACTGGTCCGGGCGCGCAGTGAGGCCGCGGACCGGCTCGACCCCGTGGCCGGCCGGATGCTGCAGGCGGTGTGGTGCGATGTGGGCCCGAGCCGGCCGGGCCGGTTACTACTGGTGGCCCATCACCTGGTGGTCGACGGCGTGTCCTGGCGGATTCTGCTGCCGGACCTGGCATCCGCGTGGGGCCAGGCGCGGGACGGCCGTGCGGTGCGGCTACCGCCGGTCGGGACGTCGATGCGGACATGGGCACACGTGCTGGACCGGCGCGCGCGCGGCGATCACGCCGCCGAGATCGACTACTGGCGAGGCGTACTCAGCGGCGCCGACCCGGAACTAGGCAGACGGCCGCTGGACCCTCGCATCGACGTGGCCGACACGGTCGAGACCGTCGCCGTCGACCTGCCGCAGGCCGTGACCGCAGCGCTGTCCACCGCGGTGCCGGAGAGCGTGCACGGGAGTGTCGACGACGCCGTCGTCACCGCGCTGGCCCTGGCACTGACAACCTGGCGCCATCGGCGCGGCACCGCGACGGACGCGTCGACGCTGCTCACGATGGAGGCTCACGGCCGCGAGGACCAGCTGGTGGCGGGCGCGGACCTGTCGCGGACCGTCGGGTGGTTCACCACGACACACCCGGTGCGGCTCGACCTCGCGGGCATCGACCTCGAGGCGGCATTCGCCGGTGGGCCGGTCGCGGGCGAGGCACTCAAGCTCGTCAAGGAACAGTTGCGCGCGGCCCCCGATCACGGAATCGGTTACGGCATACTGCGATACCTCGTTCCGCGTGCCGACGGCGCCGGGAGCCCCCTGGATGGGCTGCCGACACCGCAGGTCAGCATCAACTACCTGGGCCGGATGGTCGTGGCGCCGCACGGTGTGGGCGGTGACTGGCTCCCGGTCGACGAACTCGGCGACCTCGGTTCGGTGGTGGAACCGGACATGCCCGCCACCGCCACCCTCGACATCAACCTGATCACCGTCGACACCGACCGGGGCCCGACGCTGCGGGCGAGCTTGGCGTATCCGGGCGGCGTGCTCGATCGTCGTGACGTCGAGGACCTGGCCGAGCTGTGGCGGTCGGCGTGCCGTGCACTCGCGTCGGCTGCCGGCAGGCCCGGTGCCGGCGGCCTGACCCCGTCGGATCTGCCTCTCGTGCATCTCGACCAGGTGACCGTCGAACGTCTCGAGCAGGAGCAGGTGGGACTGGCCGACGTGTGGCCGTTGTCTCCGCTGCAGTCGGGTCTGTTGTTCCAGACGGAACTGACGGGCGACGAGCACGACCCCTACATGGTGCAGCTCGAGATCGCGCTGAGCGGAGCGGTCGACGCCGACCGGATCCGCCGCGCCGTCCAGAGTCTTCTGGATCGTCATGCGAGTCTTCGGGTTTCGTTCGCCACCGGGCCGGACGGTGATCCCGTGCAGCTCGTGCCCGAGCGCGTGGAACTGCCTTGGGCGGTGGCTGATCTGGGGAATCCCGCGGACGCCGACGCCGTTGCGCGGGTGCTGGCCGACGATCGGGCCCGGCGCTTCGACATGGGCGTCGCGCCGCTGCTGCGGGGGCTGCTGATCCGCACCGGCCCCGACTCGCACCGACTGGTGCTGACCTACCACCACATCCTGCTCGACGGCTGGTCGGTTCCCTTGCTGGTGCGCGAGCTGCTCGAGGCGTACGTCGCGCCCGACCCGGGCGCCGCCCCGGCGCCGCCGTCGTTCCGGGAGTACCTGTCCTGGCTGGCCGGCGCCGACCTCGCGGCATCGACCGCGCGCTGGGTGGACGCGCTGTCCGGCGTCGACGAGCCGACGCTGCTGGGGCCGCTCGAGCGCGGTCGGCAGTTGCGCACGGTGCCACGGGCGGACCGGCTCGTCCTCACCGAGGAGGTGACCGCGCGACTCGAGGCGGTCGCGCGTGAGCGCGGGGTCACGCTCAGCACCGTCGTGCGGGCGGCGTGGGGAATCGTGTTGGGGGCGTGGACCCGACGCGACGACGTGGTCTTCGGCGCGATCGTGTCCGGACGGCCGCCGCAGATCGACGGCATCGAGTCGATGATCGGGCTGTTCATCAACACGATTCCGGTGCGGATCCGCCTGCATCCCGCAGAGACGCTCGGTGAACTGCTCGACCGGGTCCATACCGAGCAGACGTCGCTGCTCGACCACGAGCACGTCGGCCTCGCCGACATCGAACGCGCGACCGGTGCGGCCGCCCTGTTCGACACCATCACCGTCTTCGAGTCCTACCCGGTCGACCGCGCCGGCCTGACCGTGGACACCGACTTCGCCGGGATGCGGGTGACCGACGTCGCCGTCCGCGACGCCACCCACTACCCGTTCGCGCTCGCGGCGTCGTTGGACGGCGGGCTGGAGATCCGAATCGACTATGCACCAGACCTCTTCGACGCCGTCGAGGTCGACGCGGTGGCCGACCGGCTCGAGCGGGTGCTGCACGCGTTCGCCGACGACACCGATCAGACGCTGGCCCGGCTACGACTGCTGTCCGACGCCGACTACCACCGGCTCGCCCCCGTGCTCGGCCGCCGCGGTGGCCGGCACCGGACACTGGCCCGGATTCTCACCGACGCGGCCGGGATCGATCCGGACGCGCCCGCCCTGTCGTGCGGGGATCGCACCGTCAGCTACGCCGACCTCGATGCCCGATCCACACGCACGGCCCGGTTGCTGATCGACGACGGCATCGGACCGGAGAGCGTCGTGGCGCTGGGGTTGACCCGGTCCATCGAGTTCGTCGAGTCGGTGTGGGCGGTCGCGAAGACCGGGGCGGCGTTCGTCCCGGTGGATCCCACGTATCCGCCGGAGCGGATCGACCACATGCTCCGCGACTCGGGGGCGGTGGCGGGTCTGACCGTGGGTGACCGTCGGGCGCGGCTGTCCGACCGGGTCCGGTGGTGGGAGATCGACACCGACGACTACCGGGACCGATTGGCGCACTACCCGTGCGATCCGGTCACCGACGCGGATCGTACGGCGCCCCTGCGGATCGACAACCCGGCCTACCTGATCTACACGTCCGGGTCGACAGGTGTGCCCAAAGGGGTCGTGCTCACCCATCGCGGTCTCGCGAACCTCGTCGTGCAGGAGCGCGAAAGCCTCACCGTGACCTCCCATTCGAGGGTCTCCCAGTTCACGTCGCCGAGTTTCGACGCATCGGTCTTCGAGTTGCTGATGGCGTTCGGGTCGGGTGCGCACCTGGTGATCGCCCCGCCCGACGTCTACGGCGGCCACGATCTGGCCCGGCAGCTGGCCGACGGGCAGGACACGCACGCGTTCTTCACCCCGAGCGTCCTGGGGTCGTTCGACCCGGACGGTGCGGGAGGTCTGGACTCGCTGCGGTCCCTTGCGGTGGCGGGGGAGCCGTGCCCGCCCGAACTGGTCGGCCGGTGGGCATCGGGCCGCGACATGTTCAACGCCTACGGGCCCACCGAGGGCACCATCATGTCGAACATCGCCGGTCCATTGGCACCGGACGATCCGGTCACCATCGGCGGCCCGACGCTCGGTTTCGTGGAACTGGTGCTCGATGCGCGCCTGCAGCCGGTCCCGATCGGTGTCCCCGGTGAGCTGTATCTGGGCGGCCCGGCGATCGCACGGGGCTACCACCGACGCCCCGGTCTCACCGCGGAACGGTTCGTCGCCAGTCCGTTCGTGGCGGCGACCGACGAGCCCACGGAAGAGGACGAGGGCACCATGCCCGGTGACCGCCTGTACCGGACGGGCGACATCGTCCGGTGGCTCCAGGACGGCGCCGATCTCACCCTCGAGTATCTCGGCCGCAGTGACCTCCAGGTCAAGGTGCGCGGCTTCCGCATCGAACTCGGCGAGATCGACACGGCCCTCGCCGAGCATCCGGCCGTCGAGTTCGCGGCGACCCTCGGCCGGACCGCGCCGTCGGGGGAGACCGTCCTCGTCTCGTACGTCCGCTCCGGTGACGACCCGGCCGTCGATCCCGACGAACTGGTCCGCCACCTCGCGAGCCGGCTGCCGTCGCACATGGTTCCGGCGTTGATCGTGCCGATCGCGGAGGTACCGCTCACCCCCGCCGGGAAGCTCGACCAGAAGGCTTTGCCCGCCCCCGACTTCCCGCGTCTCGTCGACGCCACGACCGCTGCGGTCCTCACCCCGATCGAGACGATCGTCGCCGCTCACCTTCGGTCCGTGCTGGGCATCGACCGAATCGGGCTGGACGACAGCTTCTTCGACCTCGGTGGCAACTCACTGATGGCCACCCGGGTCACCGGACGGCTCAACGCAGCACTGGACGTCGACCTCGACGTCCGCGCGATCTTCGAGGCGCCGACGGTACGCGGGCTCGCCGCGCGGGTGGAGCACGGCGGCGCGGGTGCCGAGCACCGACCGGTGCTGCGGCCCTACGACCGTCCCGACGTGCTGCCGCTGTCGTCGGCGCAGCTGCGCATGTGGTCGATCAACCAACTGGACACGTCGTCGCCCGCCTACAACATCGTGATGGCGGTGCGCCTGCACGGTGACCTCGACGAGCGGGCACTCACCGCAGCCGTCCGGGATGTCGTGTGCCGCCATTCGAGTCTGCGCACGATGTACCCGGTGGTCGATGGTGCACCGAGTCAGCAGATCGTCGACACCGGCGAGGCGTCCGAACCGCCGGTGCTGACGGTGCTCCGCGCCGACCTCGACACGCACCTGCTGCGCTTCGCGTCGACCGGCTTCGACGTCAGCGACGAGGTGCCGCTGCGGGCGGAGTTGGTGCGGGTGTCGGGCTCCGAGCACGTGCTGGCCGTGGTGGCGCATCACATCAGCGCCGACGGCTTCTCGATGACGGCACTGAGCCGGGACGTGATGCGCGCGTACGAGGCCCGTCGGCGCGGATCGACACCCGACTGGGCGCCGCCGGCCGTGCAGTACGTCGACTACGCCCTGTGGCAGCGGGAGCTGCTCGGGTCGCCCGACGACCCGACGTCGCGGTATGCGCGGCAACTCGACTACTGGAGCCGGACGCTCGACGGCATCCCCGACCTGGTCCCGCTGCCCACTGACCGTCCGCGCCCACCGCGGCAGTCGATGCGCGGTGCCGTCGTCGGTGTCGACGTCGGCCGGACGACCCACGCCGCCCTCGCCGAGCTTGCGCACCGCGGCAATTCGACCATGTTCATGGTCGCGCACGCCGCCCTCGCGGTACTCGTCGCGCGCCTGTCGAGTACCAGCGACATCGTGATCGGCACCCCGGTCTCGGGTCGGGGAGAGGCCGGGCTCGACGACGTCGTCGGCATGTTCGTCGGGACTCTCGTGCTGCGGACGCCGATCGACACCGGTGCCGGATTCGCCGACGTGCTGAGCACAGTGCGGGAGGTGGACCTCGGCGCCTTCGCGAGGACCGACCTGCCGTTCGAACGACTCGTCGACGAGTTGGCCCCGACCCGGTCGACGTCGTACGCGCCGCTGTTCCAGGTGCTCGTCGAGTACCGCACCGACATGTCCGACTACCTGCGGTTGCCGGGTCTGGTCGTGGAGCCGATCGAGCGTGACCTCGGGATCTCGAAGTTCGATCTGCAGCTGAGCGTGTCGGAATCGTTCGATCCGGACGGCACCCCGGGCGGGATGCGTCTGGATCTCACGTACGCGACCGATCTGTGGGACGCCGACACCGTCCGCGGGTTCGCCGATCGACTGCAGCGCATTCTCCGCGCCGCCGCGGTGGACCCGCACCATCCGGTCGGCGACGTCGACCTGCTCACGTCCTACGAGCGGACGGCGATCGAATCGGCAGGGATCGACGCCGCCCCGCCCGGAGCGGACACGCTCGCCGAGGTGTTCGCGGCCGTCGCCGCCGAGTACCCGGACGCGACAGCCGTGGTGTCGGGGGACGCCCGGCTCACGTACGCGGACCTCGCGGCGTCCGCACACCGGCTCGCGCGGCTCCTCGCACGCCGTGGTGGGGGACCGGAAACCGTCGTGGCCCTGGCGCTTCCCCGATCGGCGGACATGATGGTGGCGATCGTCGCGACGACCGCGGCGGGAGCGGCGTACCTGCCCGTCGACACGGGCTGGCCCGCGGAGCGGATCGCGCTGGTGCTCGGCGACGCTCAGCCCACCTGTGTGGTGACCACCGAGGCCGCGGCCGCCGGGCTCGGCACCGCGGCCGCCCCGATGCTGCTGCTCGACGACGACGCGACCCGTGCCGAACTCGAACGTCTCTCTCCGGCGCCGCTGTTCGACATCGATCGCGTCGCGTCGCCGCGCCCGGACAACGCCGCGTATGTCATCTACACCTCGGGGTCGACGGGACGACCGAAGGGCGTGCAGGTGACGCACCGCAGCGCGGTCGCCCTTCTCGCGAACGCGAGGACCCTGTTCGACCTGCGCTCCGCGGATTCTTGGACGATCTTCCACTCGTTCGCCTTCGACGTCGCGGTGTGGGAGGTGTGGGGCCCGCTGTCGACCGGCGCGACGGCGGTGCTCGTGGACCCGGTGACAGCCCGGACCCCGGAGGATTTCGTCGCGCTGCTGCGCCGGGAACGGATCACGGTGCTCAACCAGACCCCCGCGTCGTTCTACCAGTTGGTGGACCGCGACACCGCCGATCTGCCCCTGCGCTACGTGTTCGTCGGCGGCGAGGAACTCGCACTCGAGCAGGTCTCCCGCTGGTACGACCGTCGCCCGGACAGCCCCGGCCGGGTATACGAGATGTACGGGGTCACCGAGGCCACGGTCATCGACAGTGCCGCGCCGCTCGACCGCGGCCGTCTGGCCGGTATCTCCGGCACCGTGATCGGCCGGGGTATCCCGGGGGTCGGCCTGCACGTGCTCGACGCGCGGCTGCACCCGGTGCCGGACGGTGTGGTGGGCGAGATCTACATCTCCGGTGAGGCCGTGGCGCGCGGCTACGTCGGACGGCCGGGTCTGACCGCGGCACGCTTCGTCGCGGACGGTCGCGGCGGCGGGGGACGGATCTACCGGACCGGGGACCTGGGCCGTCGCGGCTCGGACCGGCAGCTGGAGTTCCTGGGGCGCACCGACTTCCAGGTGCAGGTGCGGGGCTTCCGTGTCGAACTCGGTGAACTCGAGTCCGCCCTCCTGCGATGCGACGGGGTGGCCCAGGCCGTGGTCGTGGCGCAGCGCGGCAGCACCGACGCCGGTGGTGATCGGCTGATCGGGTACGTGGTCCCCGCGGCGGGACACGCACTGGACCCGGTCGAGGTGCGCCGACAGGCCGAGGCGCTGCTGCCGTCCTACATGGTGCCCGCAGCGGTGACGGTGCTCGACGAGTTGCCGGTCACCGTCAACGGCAAGATCGACCGGAAGGCGCTGCCGGAACCGGATTTCGCGGCGTTCGCCGGCGATGGCCGCCGGGCGACCGGCGCGGTCGAGGAGGCGCTCGCCGGGCTGTTCGCCCAGGCACTCGGGGTGCCGGAGGTCGCGGCGGACGACTCGTTCTTCGTGCTCGGTGGAGACTCGATCACGGTCATCTCGCTGGTGTCCCGGGCCCGCGAGTGCGGGTTCGGGCTCACGCCCCAGGATGTCTTCGAGCATCCGTCGGTGGCGGGCCTGGCCGCGGTGATCCGGGCCGGCGGCGACGCGGGTGGACATGCGGTGCTCGACGAGATGGACGGCGGCGGCATCGGTCCGGTCGAGCCGACCCCGATCGTCCGCTGGCTGGCCGAGCGCGGCGGAAACTGGGACCACTTCTCGCAGTCGGTCACCGTCGCCGTCCCGGCGGAGTTGTCCGCCGCCGACCTCGCCGGTGCCTTCCAGGAGGTGCTCGACCGCCACGACATGCTGCGGGCCCGTCGCATCGGCGCCGGCGCCGACCTGCACCTCGAGGTACCCGAACCGGGCACCGTGGAGGTCGGCGAGTGCCTGCAGCGCGTGGACTGCACCGATGTCGGAGACGAGGGCGGCATCGACGCGGCGGCCGCGCGGGCACGGATCTTGGCGGTCGATCACCTCGACCCGTCGAACGGGGTGATGGTGCAGGCGGTCTGGTGCGATGCGGGTCGTGACCGGGCGGGCCGGCTGTCGGTCGCGATCCACCATCTGGTGGTCGACGGGGTGTCGTGGCGGATCCTGCTGCCCGATCTGGTGTCGGCGTCCGAGCAGATCCGCTCGGGTCGGGATCCTCAGCTGCCTCCGGTCGGTACGTCCATGCGGACGTGGGCGCACGAGCTGACGGTGGAGGCCAGCGCACCGGAACGAGTTGCCGAGATGAACTGGTGGACGGATACTCTCGTGCCGCCGGACCCGGTCCTCGGCGACCACCGGTTCGATCCGGACGCCGATACCGTCGTCGGTGTACTCGAGGTGACACAGACGGTCGAGGTCACCCGTCAGCTCCTCGAGCGCCTGCCCGAGGCATACCGGGCGACGCCGGCGGACGCCGTGCTGTGCGCGACGGCGATCGCGGCGGCGCGGTGGGACCGGTGGGGCGACGGCGGGGTCGGGCGGTGGGTGCGCGCCGTCGTGTCCGTCGAAGGCCACGGGAGGGACGAGGACGCGATACCCGGCGCCGAGTTGTCCCGCACCGTCGGATGGTTCACCACCGCGTATCCGATCCGGCTCGACCTGACCGACGTCGATCCCGCGGACCCGGGCGACGCCCTGCGCACCGTCAAGGAGCAGGTACGGGCGGTCCCCGGACACGGTATCGGCTACGGGCTGCTCCGGTACCTCAACCCCGACACCGGACCCACCCTCGCCGCACTCGCCACGCCGCAGATCTCGGTCAACTACCTCGGGCGGCTGTCGGGGGACACCTCCGCGGGCTGGGTCGCGGCGCTCGCCGGCACGGACACCGCCTCCGCCTCCGGCAGCGACGGCCCGGTGCCGACCACCCTCGCGGTCGACGCCTACGTCGCCGACGACGCAGCGGGCCCGCAGTTGATTGCGAAGATCCGATACGCGCGCGGTGTGCTCGACGCGGCCGCGACGCGCGAGTTCGCGACGTTGTGGGAGGACGGAATCCGCGACCTAGCCGAGCACCTGAGCGACCCGTCGAGCGGGGGCCTCACCCCATCCGACCTGGACCTGGTTCCCGCGGCGCGCGCGGAGATCGCGCGCTGGGAACGCTCCCACCAGGGTGTCGTCGACGTGTGGCCACCGACACCGCTGCAGGAAGGGCTGCTCTTCCACGCGCTGCTCGCGCAGGAGGACGTCGACGCCTACCACGTCCAACTGATCCTGGACCTCGACGGTGACGTGGACGAACGCCGGATGGCCGCCGCGGCGCAGGCACTGATGGACCGGCACGCGAGTCTGCGTACGGCGTTCGACAACCGGGACGACGGCAGTGTCGTGCAGGTGCTGCTGGACCACGTCCCCGTCGACTGGTCCGCGGTCACGGTCCCCACCGCAGCGGACAGCGACACCGTCATCGAGCGTGACCGCGGCACCCACTTCGACATGCGCGCCGCCCCGTTGATCCGCTTCTTGCTGATCGACGTCGGCGGGCAGTCCCATCGATTGGTGATCACCAACCACCACATCGTCCTGGACGGCTGGTCCGCGCCGCTGCTGGTGACCGATCTGTTCGACCTGTACGCGAACGGTGGGGCCGCCCTCGATCGGACGGCACCACCGTACCGGGACTACCTGGCGTGGCTCGTCTCCCGCGACACGGGCGCCGCCGAACGGGCCTGGGCGACGGCGTTGTCCGGACTGCCCGGACCGACACTCGCGGCCCCCCACGCGGTGGGCCGACAGCTGTCGGCGAGCGCGAGTGAGACCGTGCCGGTGGATGATTCGACGGCCGAGGCGCTGGTGCGGATATCGGAGTCGGCGGGCGTAACCGTCAACACGGTGCTGCAGGCGGCGTGGGGGATCCTCCTCGGCGAGATGAGCGCCGGGACCGACGTCGCGTTCGGCACCACGGTCTCCGGTCGACCGCCCATGGTCGCGGGCGCCGAGGCGATGGTGGGGCTGTTCATCAACACAGTGCCGGTGCGGGTGCGGCTCGATCCGGACGAGACCGTGCGCCAGTTGCTGGCACGGCTGCAGCGGGAGCGGACCGCGCTCATGGCGTACGAGCACTTCGGACTCACGGCGATTCAACAGGCGGCCGGGTTCGGTGGATTGTTCGACACCGCGATGGTGTACGAGTCGTATCCGATGGATCCCGGTGCGCTCGAGCGCCTCACCGAACGCACCGGACTCCGCGTGACCGGCGTGGTCGGCAACGATTCGACGCATTACCCGCTGTCGCTGATGGCCTTCGAGGACACGAGGCTGCGGATGCGTCTGCGCTACTCGCCGGAGGCGCTCGATCCGGCCGAGGTCGCGGATCTCGGGCAACGGCTGCGTCGCGTCGTCGAGACCGTTGCGCACTGCCCCGACACCGCGGTGGGACGGATCGACCTGCTCGGCGACGCCCGTCGCGCGGAGCTCGTCGACATCGCGGAGTCGGCCTCGGTGCCGCCGCGGACCTGGCCACAGATCCTCGAGGACGCGGCCGCCCGCGATCCCGACGCGATCGCGCTGCGCTGGAACGGAGCCGACACCACCTATCGCGAACTCGACGAGCGTTCCACACGGTTGGCGCGGGAACTGGTGGACCGGGGTGTCGGCCCGGAGGACTTCGTGCCGGTCGCGGTGCCGCGCTCGGCGGAGTCGGTGACGGCCACATGGGCGGTCGCCAAGAGCGGTGCGGCACCCGTCCCGATCGATCCGAAGCTGCCGGCGGGACGGATCGAGTACATGCTGGCAGACTGCGGCGCCGCCGTCGGCCTGACCGCTACCGACGACCACGTGCTGCCGGGTGGCCTCGAGTGGCTGGCCCTGGACGGCCTCGACCTGGAACACCGTTCGGCACTGCCGATCCGCGACGACGAGCGCACCCATCCGATCCGGATGGCCGACCCCGCCTACCTGATCTACACATCCGGATCCACCGGTGCGCCCAAGGGCGTCGTGGTGTCGCATTCCGGTCTGCCGCACCTGACTGCCGCGCAGGTGGAACATCAAGGTGTGACGGAAAAGTCGCGGATCCTGCACGTGTGTTCGCCGAGTTTCGACGTCTCGGTCCTGGAGCTGATGCTCGCGTTCGGGGCCGGCGCGACACTGGTGGTGGCACCGCCCGACATGTATGCGGGCGCCGAGCTCGCGACCTATGCGCGGGAGGAACGGATCACGCACCTGCTGGTGACCCCCGCGGTGTGCGGGACGATCGAGCCGGGATCGCTGCCCGACGTCGAGGTGATCGAGGTGGGCGGCGAACTGTTCGGCGCGGAGCTGGTCGACGCCTGGGCGCACCGCACGCGACTGCTCAACGCGTACGGGCCCACCGAGTGCACGGTGTGCGTGACGACCAGCAGTCCGCTCGAACCCGGAACCCCGATCACGATGGGCTCGGCGGTACACCGATCCGGTGTGGGCGCCGTCGTCCTGGACTGCTGGATGCGCCCGGTGCCCGACGGCGGGGAGGGCGAGTTGTACCTGTTCGGTCCGTGCCTGGCCCGCGGCTATCGGGGACAGTCCGGGCTCACGTCGGAGCGGTTCGTCGCGAACCCGTTCGGGGACACCGGGTCCCGGATGTACCGCACCGGCGACCTGGTGCGCCGATGCGGCGGACGAGGCCTGCAATACGTGGGGCGCACCGACTTCCAGATCAAGATCCGCGGCCTGCGCATCGAGATCGGGGACGTCGACGCCGCTCTCACCGCGCACCCGGACGTGGAGTTCGCCGCGTCGCTCGGCCACGATGCCCCGAACGGGGAGACGGTGCTGGTGTCGTACGTTCGGCTCACCCCGGGCGGCGTCGTCGACGGCGCCGCCCTGCGGAAGTTCGCGGCGACATCGTTGCCGGCCTACATGGTGCCGGCGGCGATCACGATCCTCGACGAGGTGCCGATGAACTCGAACGGCAAGCTGGACCGCGGCGCGCTACCCGCGCCGGTGTTCACCGCGGGGGAGTACCGGCCGCCGCGTACCGACGTCGAGCGGGTGCTGTGCGAGGTGTTCGCCGATGTCCTCGGAGCCGAGCGGGTCGGCATCGACGACAACTTCTTCGAGCTCGGAGGGAACTCACTCAGTGCCGTGCGGGTGGTCGCCGAGGTGCAGTCGCGGCTCGGCCGGGCGCTGCCGATGCGGTGGGTGTTCGGCGACGCGACCCCGGCGGTGATCGCGCGCCGCATCGCGGGCGACTCCGGGACCTCGGAGCGGACGGGGAACCTGCTCCGGATGCGGGCCGGCGACGGCGATGCCCCGCTGTTCTGCGTACATCCCGCGATCGGACTGGTGGGGTGCTACACCGGACTCGTGCCGTACGTGCCGTCCGGGCGCCCGGTGTACGGCGTGCAGTCGCCGGGCACGGTCGACGTCCAGCACGATCCCGGGTCGATGGAGGACCTGGCCCGCGAGTATGTCGAGCTGATTCGGCGGGTGCGCCCTCACGGCCCGTACCACCTGCTCGGATACTCGGTCGGCGGCGCGATCGCACACGCGATGGCGGTCCGGCTGCGGGACCTCGACGAGGACGTCGGGACCCTGATCATGCTCGACACCCAGACCGCCGATTCGGTTCCCGAGGCGTCCCGCACCCCGAGCCTGGGCATGCTGTTCGCCGAGTTCGCGGGAGTCGACCAGGTCGCCGACGGCGACGGCGACGATCTCACCCCGGAGCGTGCGGAACGGCTGCTGCGGGAGAGTGGCGGACCGTACGCGTCGCTGACCGCCGATGACCTGCGCCGACTGTACGACGACTACGTCCACACCGTGGGGCTGGGGCAGACCTACCGGCCGGCGGAGTTCGACGGCGACCTCGTCTACATCGCCGCCGGCGGCGGATCGACGCGGCCAGAGACGCCGTGGGATCGCTTCGTGAGCGGCGCTGTCCGGGTCTATCGGGTGAACCACACGCACAACCGGCTCACCACGCCGGAGGCGCTCGCGGTGATCGGACCGATCGTCGGCTCCTGCCTGGACGGCGATTTCCGATGATCTTGCGGGACAAAAGCGATCGGTGCTTGGATGGTGCGCAGCGTCGCGTGCCGATGGCGGACTACGTCAGGCATGGAGGCGTCGTAGCACAAGGGGTCTTCCATGACCGTCTCGTTCAATCACACCATCGTCTTCGCGCAGGACAAGCACGTTTCCGCGCACTTCTTCACCTCACTCTTCGGCCTGCCGGATCCCGTTCCGGCCGGTCCGTTCCTGGCGGTCGCGCTGGAGCACGGAGTGACTCTCGACTTCGCGGATCCGCCGATCGACGTCCTGCCGCAGCACTACGCGTTCCTCGTCAGCGAGGGGGACTTCGACCGCATCTACGGACGGATCCTCGACGAGGGGTTGGACCACTGGGCGGATCCGCACAAGACCCGGCCGGGCACAATCAACCGCAACGACGGCGGCCGCGGCGTCTACTTCCACGACCCGGCCGGGCACAACCTCGAGATCATCACCCGCCCGTACGGTTCCGGCGGCTAGACGATCGGATGCGGAGAGGGTAGGCGGGCGGGCGACGCCCCCGCTTCGTGTGGTGCCGGGTGACGGATCGACGTCGATGCGAGTTCCGCTTCTACGGGGAGCTGAACGAGTTTCTGCAGCCCGCACAACGCAAGCGCAGCTTCGAGCATGCCTTCGACGGGACGCCGTCGGTCAAGGACCGGATCGAATCACTCGGCGTCCCGCACACCGAGGTCGATCTGATACTCGTCGACGGCAGCCCCGCGGCATTCGACCACCGTCTGGCCGGTGGGGAGAGAGTCGCGGTGTATCCGGCGTTCCAGTCGCTGGAACTACCGGGAACAGTGCCGCTGCGCCCGCCGCTGCTGCAGCCGCGATTCGTGCTCGACGTGCACCTCGGGCATCTCGCGCGTTACCTGCGGCTGCTCGGCTTCGACACCCGGTACCGCAACGACAGCGACGACGACGAACTCCTCGAGCTGTCTCGCCGGGAGGATCGGATCCTGCTGACGCGGGACATCGGTCTGCTCCGGCGCGCGGCACTCGTCTACGGAGGCTTCCTGCACGAGACCGATTCCCGACGCCAACTGCGCGAGGTGCTCGACCGGTTCCGGCTGCAGGGACGCATCGCGCCGCTCACGCGGTGCGCCCGGTGCAACGGGCTGATCGGACCGGCCACGCCCACGTTGGCACGAGGCCGGGTGCCGGGCGGAGTCCTGCGGGAGCAGAAGAGATTCAGCCGCTGTCGCGACTGCGGGCAGTTGTACTGGCCGGGTGGGCATCTCGAGCGGCTGCGGGCGCGCCTGGCCGAGATCGGGGTGTGGTTCTAGTGAGCGCCAGTGGTGGTTGTCGGACCGATGGGAGAAAGTGGGGGCGTGGCCGACGAAACCAGGGCGAAGACATCCGATTCCATGTTGATGCTCGACCGCGTGACGTTGTCGGAGGCGGACCTCGAGTCGCGGGCCGGTGTACGCCGAATCAGGGCGAATGCGGTGCGTACGCCGCCGGCCTTCTACCCCCGGCTTCGGGGACTTCGATGGCTCGACATCCGCGGCGGGACAGCGACGAACGCCGATGTCGTGCGGGGCTGTGACCAGCTGGTCTTCCTGCACATGAGCAGCGTGCGCGGGATCACCGAGATGGATGCGCTGCCCGAATGCACGGGGCTGCGACTGCTGAGCCTGTACGCGCAGCCGCGAGTGACGGCGTTGCCGTCCTTCGCGGGTATGACGAGGCTGCGCCGGGTCGAGCTGGGCATGATGAAGAACCTCACGTCGCTCACCCCCGTCCTCGAAGCCCCGAATCTCGAGGAGCTGCTGATCGTCAAGGACGTTCCGGTGTCGGACGAGGACGTAGACCGCATCCTCGCCCATCCGACGCTGCGCGCCTTCGACTGGATCCACCTCGACGTCCCGGCCCGCCGCTTCCGGCCCGTGATCGAGCGCACCCACGGCTCTCTCGCGCGGACGAGGTCCGGGTACCCGGAGGACTGGTTCGAGCAGAACGCTGCCGGGCTGCTGGACTGACGCGCCGACGCCATTCGCGATGCACTCCGGTCCGTCGGGGCGGATACTCGAGTGGCAGAAGGGCGACAACACTCGTGGAGAGGGCGGGCCGGCACCTATGGAGCAGTCGAAGCGCGGCGCTGACGCGGGAGCAGGACAGGATTCCCCTTCACGACTGATCGACGCGAGAATCGCGGAACTCGGCGACTGGCGGGGCGACATGCTGGCCCGGATCCGAACTCTCGTCACGCAGGCCGATCCGGAGGCGGTCGAGGAGTGGAAGTGGCGAGGCGTTCCGGTGTGGTCGCACGCCGGAATGATCTGCACGGGCGAGACGTACAAGAACATCGTGAAGGTGACCTTCGCCAGGGGCGCCTCGTTGGACGACGCCGCGGGCCTCTTCAATTCCAGCCTCGACGGCAACACCAGGCGTGCCATCGATTTCCACGAGGGCGACGCGATCGACGACGATGCCTTCACGGCGCTCGTCCGCGCCGCGGTGGCGTTGAACACGACACAGGTGTAGTTCCCGGGCAGGTTGTGATTCGAATGCCGGCGCACACCTGGGCGTTTTGTCTATGGAGGTTGCTCCGTCGCCCGAATACCGTGGTAAGGGCTCGGTCGGTGTGGGCAGCTGATCGTCCGAGCCTTGCATCGCAGCGGCGCCCGAGTTCGGGCCGCTCGAAGTCGATGCGCGGTGCTCCATCGAGAGAGAGGGAACCTGGAGATGACTGACAAGCCGACAATTGTTCTGGTACACGGTTTCTGGGGCGGTGCAGCCCACTGGGCGAACGTCATCGTCGAGTTACACGAGCGCGGCTACACCTCGTTGTTCGCTGTCGAGAACCCGCTCACGTCCTTGGCTGACGACGTCGCACGGACTCAGAAGATGGTCGAGCAAGTGGATGGCCCCGTTCTGTTGGTCGGGCACTCCTACGGTGGCGCAGTGATCACCGAGGCCGGCGACCTGCCCAACGTCGTCGGGCTTGTCTACATTGCCGCCTTCGCACCCGACGCAGGGGAGAGCCCCGGAGCGATCAGCCAGCAGACACCGCCGGCCGCGATCGAGAACCTCGCCCCCGACTCGGACGGCTACCTGTGGATCAAGCAGGACAAATTCCACGAGAGCTTCTGCCAGGACCTCAGCGCCGAGCAGGCGCTCGTCATGGCGGTCACTCAGAAGGCGCCGCTGGCCTCGACCTTCGGCGACAACGTCACGACACCCGCATGGAAGACCAAGCCCGTCTGGTACCAGGTTTCCACCGAGGACCGGATGATCCACCCCGACAATGAACGTCGGATGGCCGAGCGGATGAACCCCCGCAAGATCATCGAGCTCGGGGCGAGTCACGCCTCCCTGGCTTCCCAGCCCGGCCCGGTGGCGGACCTGATCGATGAAGCGGTGGGTACCCTCGTCGATTCCTGAGCGCCACCGCCGAAACCAGCCGCAGCATCGGATCCGGACATCTATCGGCGGCCGTATCCAGGCAACGATGAACCACCACCGGAGGTGGCCGGCACGTGATGAGCGCACTTGCACTCGGAGGTCCACCGAGAGTGCTGTGTCGGGTAGCGTCACTGCGCCATGCGGCCCCCGAGTCTTGAAGACAGCGTGCTCTCCGTCGAGATCGTCACCGAAGCGCTTCCGAGTGACGGTGAGTTCTGGCCTGCACATGTGCACGAGCGGCATGAGCTCCTCAGCTCCGTGAGCCGTTCGGTCACGGTGATTGCCGAACACCGGGTGCATGTGGTCCCTCGCGGGTCGGCGATCTGGATTCCCGCCGGCTGCGAACACGCGGCACGTGCCGCGGCAGGAAACACCATGCGATGTACATGGTTCATGTCCGAAGTGGTCCCGGACGCGTTGCAGCAGCCGACGATGCTCACGAACTCTCCGTTGCTGGACGCCGTGCTCACACACATCGACAGCGACCTGACGGATGCGCGCAGGCGGAACGCGGAGGCGTTCGCCTTGGACTTGTTGACGCTCGGGGTTCGCGCTGACGCAGGTCTGCCGCAACCGACGACGCCCTGGTTGCGTTCGGTCACCGACGCGCTCGCCGACAGGCCCGCCGACGACAGAACGATCGAGGACTGGGCAGCTTCTGCGGCCGTGAGTGTGCGGACCTTCGCGCGATACTTCGTCGCCGAGACGGGGATGCGGTTCGGCGAGTGGCGCACACGGCTGCGCATGAAGGCCGCGATGGCGGCGTTGCTGGCGGACATGCCGGTCGCCGTCGTCGCCCGTCGTGTGGGATTCGATTCCCCGGCAGCGTTCACGACTGCGTTCCGGCGGGCGGTCGGCGCTACGCCCAGTGAGTTCGTTCGCGGCGTGGAGATCACCACCGAGTCGTGACCGATTCGCGAAAGAAGTCGACGCAATCCGGCAATCTCAGGCATTTCGACGGCCATCGGACCATGTCATTATTGGGTAACCCTTACCTGATACCGCAGGAGAGTCGTGTCCGTTTCCCGTCGTTTGACCATCCTCGTCGCACTCGCGGCCAGTCTGTCCCTGCTCGCCGGGTGCTCGTCCGCCGCAGCGCCCGCTTCGTCGGGAGATACCCGCAACTTCGGGGGCGCCTACGGCACGGTCGAAATTCCGGCCGAGCCGCTGCGAGTTGCCGCGGTTGGATACGACTCACCGTGGCAGCTGCGCTCACTGGAGGTGACACCGGTTGCGGCGCTGGACTACTCGCAGCAGGCCGCGTCCTACACGACGGAGCAGATGGCATTCGTCGAGGAGGCAGCACCGGTGGGTACGTTCCGGGACATCAACTTCGAGGCGCTCCTCGCGGCGAAGCCGGACATCATCGTGGGCGAACTGTTCGACATCGACGAGGAGACGTATCAGCGGCTGAGCGCAATTGCACCCACGGTCGTCGTGGGCGGTGGCGCCGAACGTGGCGATTGGCAGCGGATCACCGAGGAACTCGCCGACGCGCTCGGCCGTCCTCAGGAGTGGGAGTCGGCCAAAGCCGCATACGAACAACTGCGCGACGAGACGATCGCGAAGTACGAAGGCGTGATCGAAGAAAACCGCTGGGTCTGCTTCTCGCTCTCCGAGCCGGGACAGTTCTCGATCCAATTGCCCACCGGTGCTACCGGAAATCTGCTGGTCAACGAGATGGGGCTCACGTACGGCCCGAAGGTGCCGCTCGACGACGTCGACAAGAAGGGCTGGGCGTCGTATCCGCTCGAACAGCTTCCCGCGATCCTCGATGGTGTCACCGCGGCCGTCACCTTCGCCCAGGCGAACGGCGAGGTCTTCCCCGGAGTCCGAGAGATCATCGACTCGCGGGTGTTCCGGACGACAGCGGTCTCGAAGGACGGTCTCGTGGCGGGTATGACGACCCACGTGACCGACTATGTGACGGCACGTGTGTGGATCGAGGAGTTCACGACGAAGTTCTTCGAGCCGCTGAGTGGATGACCGCGCAGTCTCGGGACGTTGTGCCGTGGTCGAAATGTCCTCTTTGAGTTGTTTAGGGTATCTTTACTGAGGTTAACCAAACCTTAGTGACAGGAATCCTCGATGGCCGTGCTTCGAAGGTGCGTCCAGTACCTGCTGGTGATCTGGGCTGCCGCGACACTGAACTTCGCGCTGCCACATCTGGCGCCGGGGGATCCAGTGCTCTACGTCTATGGCGGTGACGGGGACGGCCCGCCCCCGGAGGTACTCGCCGATCTCCGCGCGAACTATGGCCTCGACCAGTCGATTCCAGAGCAGTACCTGGCTTTCTGGTCCGGGCTCTTCCATGGTGATCTGGGTGTCTCGGTCGAGCACAATCGACCCGTCACGGAGGTTCTTCTCGAGAAGTTGCCGTGGACTGTCGGTCTCGTCGGTTCCGCGTCGGCAATCGCGATCGTCGTCGGTACCGTGCTCGGGGCCTGGGCGGCATGGCGGCGGGGGTCGAAACGCGAGAATGCAACGGTCGCCGCCGTCCTCGCCGTGGACTCGATGCCGGTGTTCTGGCTGGGAATGATCCTGATCGCGGTGTTCTCCGTTCGGTTGGGCTGGTTCCCGTCCTACGGCGCCGGCGTGGGCGAGAACGATGGATGGGCGCGCGTCGGTGAGGTGGTCGCGAGTTCGGTGTTGCCCGCCGTCACGCTGGCGATCGCGATGGTGGGGGGCTTCTTCCTGCGAGCGCGCGCAGCGATGGTGAGTGTGGTGGACGAGCCCTACATTCGCCTCGCTCGCGCCAAGGGCCTGTCCGAAAGGCGGATCGTCCTCGCGCACGGCCTGCGGAACGCACTCCTGCCGATCTATACCAACGTCGTACTGGCCCTCGGAGCAGTGCTGTCCGGGGCCGTCGTCGTGGAGTCGGTGTTCGCGTATCCCGGGCTCGGGAAACTCACGCACGACGCGGTCACGGCACGCGACTATCCCTTGCTGCAGGGCAGTTTCCTGTTGGCGACGATCGGTATCGTCGCGGCCAACATCGTTGCCGACCTGACCTATCCGGCGATCGACCCTCGAGTGCGCCGGCCGCGCGGAGAGCGGGCGTCGCGGTGAGGGGCCGGCAGGTGACCGGACGACCGAGGTGGTCGGCGCGCGCCGGCGGGGCGATTGTGATCGTGATGGTGTTCGTGGCGCTCGCCGCCCCCGCGCTGTCCCCGTACGACCCGAATGCCCGAACGGGCACACCGTTCGACGGGCCCTCCCGTGCGCACTGGCTGGGCACCGACGATGTGGGGCACGACCTGTTGTCGATGTTGATTCACGGTGCCCGGGTATCGCTCGTCGTCGGGTTGGCCTCGGCCGTGTCGGCGACTGTGGTGGGCGCGCTCGTCGGTATCGTTGCCGGCTATCTGAGGGGTGGGGTCGACACCGTCCTCATGCGCATCGTCGATGTCGTTCTGGCGCTTCCGGTTCTGCCACTGACGATTGTGGTCGGGGTGTTCGCGGGTCCCGGGGTCGCGACCCAGGTGGCCGTGATCTCCGCTGTCCTCTGGGCGGGTCCCGCCCGCGAAATCCGTTCCCAAGTCTTGTCGTTGAGGGAGCGTGAGTATGTGCAGGCGGCGCGGTCGATGGGGGCGCGCCCGACGCACGTTCTGCGATGGCACATCGCGCCGGCCGTCCTCCCTCTGCTCGTCCCGCAGTTCGTCGTCGCGACGAACACCGCGATCGTGCTCGAGTCGTCGTTGGCGTTCCTCGGACTCGGTGACATCTCGGCAGCGAGCTGGGGCGGGATGCTGTCTCTTGCGCACGCGCGCAGCGCCTTTCTCACCGATGCGTGGTTGTGGTGGGTGCTTCCTCCGGGCATCGCGATCGCCGTGACAGTGCTCGGATTCTCCCTGCTCGGGCGGACGTTGGAGGAGCGGGCGCTCCCGTCGCTGCGACGGGCGGGGCCATCGCGGCCGCGGCGCTCGGGGGTCGAGTCTGCGCAGACGGCGCCGCTGGTGACCGAGGGCCTGACGGTGCGGTACGGGGAGACGGTCGTCGCGAACTCGGTCGACCTCGCGGTGGACGCGGGGGAGATCGTGGGATTGGTCGGAGAATCCGGCAGCGGTAAGTCGACCGTCGTCTCGGCGACAGTCGGACTGCTGCCTCGATCCGCAGACCATAGCGCTGGAACCGTGTGGGTGTGCGGGCGTGATCTGCTGTCCTTGCCTCCGCGAGAACAACGGAATGTCCGGGGAAGTCGGATCGCATTGATACCGCAGGAAGCGATGAGTGCGCTCGACCCCGTCCGCACGGTCGGGCATCACCTCACGGAGGCTGTCCGGGCTCGCGGCGGGTCGCGCCGTGCCCCGGCGCACGTCCGCGCCCGCGAGGCGCTCAGGTCGGTGGGACTGGGGGACCTGAGCATGAGGGCGTACCCGCACGAACTCTCGGGTGGGATGCGCCAGCGCGTCGTCATCGCATCGGCGCTGGTGGATCAGCCGTCCGTGATCGTTGCGGACGAGCCGACACGGGGACTCGACGTCATCACGGAACGTGAAGTCCTGGAACTGTTGAGCAGCCTGTGTCGCGGACGTGGCATCGCGTTGCTGATCGTTTCCCATGATCTGCCCGCCGTCGAACGGATTGCAGACCGTCTCCTCGTGATGCGTGAGGGGGAAGTCGTCGAACAGGGCTCGGTCCGTCGAGTCATGGCGAATCCGCAGCACCCGTACACACAACGACTGGTGGAGTCTGCACTGAGAATCGAAACCGCGCTGGAGGCGACCCGATGACCCCGGTGTTGGATATCAAGGATCTGCGCGTCGGATTCGGATCCACCGAGGTGCTCTCAGCGGTGTCGATGGTGATCGAACCCGGCGAATCGGTTGCGTTGGTGGGCGGTTCGGGCGCCGGAAAATCGACCCTGGCGCGAGCGATCGCGGGTCTCGTCATCCCGTCGGCTGGGCGGATGCTGCTCGGTGGCGAGGACACGACGACGGCGACCCGATCGCATGCTCGGCGCATTCGTCGAGCGGTGCACCTCATCTTCCAGGACCCCTACGCGTCGCTCTCGCCGACGAAACGTATCGAGGACATCGTGGCGGAGCCCATGGTGATCCACGGCATGGGTACCCGCGCCGATCGTCGCGCGGCGGTCGTCGAGTCTCTCGATACGGTGCACCTTCGGCCGGCGTCGCGATTCCTCGACCGGCGCGTGTACGAGTTGTCCGGCGGCCAACGTCAGCGGGTGGCGTTCGCGCGGGCCCTCACGGCACAACCACGGCTCGTCGTTGCGGACGAGCCGACGAGTGCGCTCGATGCGTCGCTGCGGCTCGAGATCGTCGATCTCATGCGGGATCTCGTTACCCGGCAACAGATTTCGATGCTCCACATCACTCATGATCTGGCACTTGCGGTTCGCGGTGCGGACCGGTTGGCCGTCATGCAGGATGGACGCATCGTCGAGGATGGCCCTGTGGTGGACGTCCTGCGTAGTCCTGCGCATCCCGGCACCGCTGCTCTGCTCGCCGCTGCGCAGGCGTGACGGGTGAAACCTGTCGTTCGATAGAAATTAGGTTATGCTGTCCTTACCGAAAGGTCTACTTCGTTCGAAAGAGAATCATGTACAACAGTATTCGAGGCCGGTGTCGGCTTTTCGCGACGGCTTCGCTCATCATCGTTCCAGCGCTCGTCGCAAGCGGCTGCGCTGCGGGGGATTCCGCGGTGACTGGTGGCAGTCCAATGGAGGCCGACGAGCTGACGATCGCGCTCGCGAAGGATGCTGGACCGATCAATATTTTTGCGGCACAGGCGGATCAGCTCAGCGAACTCGTCTACGACAAGCTTCTCTCGCCATCGCCCTGGGTCGACGATCCGCGCCCGTGGTTGGCGACCGATGTGCGCCAACTCGATCCGGTGACGTGGGAGGTCGACCTCCGTGAGGGCGTGACGTGGCACGACGGGGAAGCGTTCACGGCCGAGGATGTCGCATTCACGTTCGACTTCATGGGGAAGGCTCCGACCGGGCGCTTCACGCACCATGTCAACGACACGCCGTCGATCAGCAGCGTGGTCCCTGTCGATGCGTCGACGGTGCGGTTCAACTGCGAGTACGCCTGCCCGGAGCTGGGCACCGTCACACTGGCGGATCTCCCGATCATTCCCGAACACATCTGGTCGGAGGTCGAGCCGACGAAGGCGAAGCTGGTGACGGATCTACCGGTGGGGACCGGTCCGTACAAGCTCGTCGACTACTCGTCGACCTCCGGCTACCGGTTCGAGGCGAATCCCGGGTACTTCGCCGGTGAGCCGACGGTAGGCGCACTGGTCATGCAGGTGATCTCCGACGCCTCGGCCGCCTTCACCGCACTGCGGTCGGGACAGCTCGATGCGGTCAACCATCCGGTCTCGCCCGAGCTGATCGACCAGTTCTCGACTGTCGACGACCTCACTGTGGTGAAGACGGCGCCGCTGCGCATTCCGGAGGTTCTGCTCAACTTCACGAAGGCGCCGTTCGACAATGCACAGTTCCGGACCGCGATGAGCCGGGCGCTCGACCGCGACGATGTGCTCGAGACAGTCCTTCTCGGGAAGGGACGTCCGGCCACGAAAGGCTATCCGCATCCGGACGCTCCGTTTGCCAACCCTGACGTGCACACGCCGTACGATCCGGCCGAGGCCGAAGCTAGTCTGGACGAACTCGGATACGCGGACCGAGACGGGGACGGCATCCGTGAAAGCTCCGATGGGCCTTTGAAATTCACGATCCTCGCTGACGGCGGCAACCCTACCGACGTGCGTGCGGCCGAACTGTACGCCGAGGACCTCCGTGAGATCGGGATCGATGCCTCCGCCCAAGGGGCCGATGCCGGCTCGATGTCGGATCTCGACAAGACGCGGAAGTACGACATGTACATCACCACCATCAGTGCGCACGGTGTCGCAGATCCCACGCAGTTCGTCATGGCGCAGCGTTCGGGCCACCTCTGGAAGTCGGACATCGGCTACCCGGAAATGGATGCACTGCACGCGAAGTGGCGGAACGCCGAAACGCTCGAAGGGCGCCTCGCCGCGCTGGATGAGATACAAGCACTGTTCAATGCGGCACCTACCTCGGTGCCCCTCTACTATCCGGACGAGTACTGGGCGTACCGCACTGCCGGGTTCGGTGGATGGGTCGAGTCGCCCGGCTTCGGAATCGTCCACAAGTGGTCGTTCCTTCCCGAGCATGTCCGTCAGGAGGCGAATGCCGTGGCGTTGCCACGGTGATCGTCGGACGTCCGGAATCCGAATGTGCGGCGCCGATATCGGTGCCGCCAGCAAGAGCCCCGGCGGCCCCGGGCTCTCCCGACGCGACCGAGCGCAACGCCGTCGGTCGCGAGTATCACCGACGAGAGGATCTGACATGAGTAACACGGTTGACGTCGTCGACCACGGCAAGGCCCTGAGTTTCACGATCGAGGACGTGATGCGCTACCACGGGCCGAAGTACCCGGGCGGGGCGGCGCACGCCTTCAAGGTGCTCCAGCGAGCGGTCCCGCTACTCGGTGCCGACGGCCCGGTGGAGCGCCGAGAGATCGTCGTCGAGTCCGCCCACCCCGGCGCCGGTGTCCGTGATGCATTCGAGTTGGTGACGCGGGCAGTCACCGGTGGGAACTACACCGTTGATCCGGCGCTCGAGCGCACCGAGCGCGGCGTCCTGATGGAGATCTACTACTTCGTCTTGCGCTACCGCGGCACGGCCGTGACCCTGCAGATCAGGGACGGTTTCGTTGTCGAGGAGTTCATGACGCTGACGAAGCAGGCCACTCGAACCGACGGCGAGGAGGCACGCCTGACGGTGCTCAAGCAGGAGATGGCGGATCGACTGCTGGCCGCGTCGCCGGAGGACGCGTACGAGATCGTCGGCTCGGTCGACGCCTCCTGATCTCATGATCGGTCGAAGGGACCCATCTGCGCCTGAGCGTGCGGGAGGGTCCCTTCGCCCGGTGTTCAGCCTCCGTTCGGTGCTGTGGGTGGTCGTCGTGATCGGCACGAGTTGGCAATGCGTGAACGTGATTCGCCGACGCTCGAACGTGCCGGCTCAGGCGGTCGTAGCGCCGGACACGATTCCGACGACTGATGTGGACGGCGCGATCGCCACGACGGCGGACAGGATTTCGGCGACCAAGGCGCTGCGGGAACAGCATCGAGGTCTGGGATCGAAGGCTGCTGCCGATCTTGTCGATGCGGTCCTCCACGAGCGAGGTGAATGAGAATCGAGGATTCCCGGCCGATGTTGTGGATGCGAGAGGTGGCGTGGCGATGGTGGATTCAGGAATGGTGACTGTTTCCCGGACACGAGATCGAACCCCCGAGGCCGTTCGAGACTGATCGCGCCGGGCTCGGACGTCACGAGCAGACACCGCATGACCCGGTCCGGGAAGAAAGGCCTCAGCGGGTGCCGTCACCGTCGTGTACGTCTGTCCGGGGTGGCTGTCGGTGGGTATGGAACTCCGCAAGAGGTAGACGACGAGTGCGGCTCGACCAGACGCCGCGTTCGGCCGGCGGCCCGCGCCGAACTGCACACGCAGAGCCGAACCGGCCTCCGGGGTGTTCGAGACGATCGTCGGCGGCATCCGCCCCAAAGGCCCGTCGTGGGATCCGACCTGGAACGGCACCAGGCCACGCTCGACGATTGATGGGTCGGGGCGGGTTCACGGCGCCTGGCCGGTTCCCCGCCCCGGCGTGGGCGTGGAGTTCCGCCGCCGGACGAGAGCCCCGGCCACGTACGCCGCCACGACGACGGCGCAGACTCCGGGGACGTAGTTGCCGAACCGGCTGTAGGGCGTGCTTTCCGTGTGAAGGGGTACATCGACGAGGAGAACGCCGTGCTCGTCGGCAGGCATCGACCCGAGCCGGCGTCCGTGCGCGTCGAACGCCGCCGATTCGCCTGTCAGGGCGGCCGCGGCGACCGGGCGGCCGCTCTCCGCGGCCCGCAGCGCGCCGAACGACGCCAGTTGCGCGGGCGCCCAGCTGCCCTGGAAGGTGGCGGTCGAGGTCTGGTACACCAGCAGGTCCGCCCCCGCCCGCGCTTGCGCACGGGCCATGTCCGGAAATGTCTCCTCGAAGGAGATCAGCGGTCCGATACGGAACCCACCGGCATTCATCACGACCAACTGGTGGCCGGGCTGCCGGTTCTGCTTCGCCGCCGCGGTGACGTGGCTGAGCCAGCCGAGTTGGTCGCGGAACGGGACGTACTCACCGAACGGGACCAGCCGCACCTTTCGATAGGTGTCGCGGACTCCGGTGTCGTCGATCAGCACGGAGGCCTTCGTGATCGTGCCGGACTCACCGGCCGGCGCATCGACGTTCACCAGGAACTCCGCCCCGGTCGCCGCGGACAATGCGCTGAGCCGGGCGAACAGTGCAGGATCCGCGGCCGGGGCGGCGCCGACGCTGCTCTCGCCCCACACCACGAGATCGACCGGCACGCCGATCTCCCGGGACAGTGCTTCTTGAGACGAGAGCAGGTCGCCGTGCACGATCCCCGGCTGCACGAGCGCAACGACCTTGACGTCGGCCGGCGGGTCCGCCGTTCGGACTGCGGACCAGAGCGGACCCGTCGTGACCGCGACCGCCACTGTCAGCGCCCCGACGGCCCGTCCCGCCGTCCCGCCGACCATGCACTGGGCGAAACCGACGTTCGACGCCACGATCGCGAAGCTGACGAGCCAGACCCCGCCGAGCGCCGCCAGTCCGAGCACGGCGGGGTGTTGCCACTGAGTGGCGCCGAGCAGCGACCACGGACCACCGAGCCACTGCCACGAGCGGACCGCCTCGACCAGGACCCACCCCGCCGGGACGACCACCACGGCCACCGCCGCCCGGCGGTTGGTGAGCGGCGCACGTAACGCGTCCCGTACCAGCACACCCCACCCGGTCCACAGCAGCGCGAGCATGCCCACGGCGATGGGGAAGAACCAGACCAGGTTCGGTGCAACCCAGTATTGGGTACCCACGAGGAACCCGACCCCGGCCAGCCAGCCTCGCAGTGCGGCCTCACATGCGGTGTCCGCGGCACGCAGCAACAGAACCACCGGCACCAGCGACACCCACGCGAGCAGGCCGAGGTTCGGCTCGGGGAACGCCAGCAGTTGCAGTGCTCCTGCGGCCGCTACCCCGACCCGCGGCACCCAACGTCGACGTGTTGGCACTGACCGTCCATCCCGGTGCTTGGTGCCCGCAATTTGCTGCTGCCCGGAGATATTCCGTCGGGCACAGGTTCATTCTATGGCTGGGGGCGAGCCCGGCAGCGTCTACACGGACCAGCTGGAGCGCCATTGCCAACCCCGTCCAGATCGTCGATGCCGACGGATCGGTCGCAGATCGCGTCGATGGTCGATCGGACCTCGTCCAGTTGTCGTGGGGGCAATCCGCCCGGCATCGGCTCGGCACAGGCAGGCTCCGGCACGGAAGTCGCGAACGTGTGCGGCACCGTGGCTATCGTGGGTCCGGTGACTGTGACGACCGAGTTCAGAACCGAACGGCGTTCTCTGAGCGGGTGGGGCAGGCGTGCAGCAACACCAGCAGATGTGCTTGCGACCCCCGACCTCGACGTGATCGCTCGAGCAGTGCGCATGGCAGGCCCGCGCGGTGTCATCGCCCGCGGCCTCGGGCGCAGCTACGGCGACCCCGCCCAGAACGCCGGCGGACTCGTCGTGGACATGACCGCCCTCAACCGCATCCACCACATCGACCCGGGCACGGGGATCGTCGACCTCGACGCCGGTGTCAGCCTCGACACCCTGATGCGTGCAATCCTTCCGCACGGCCTGTGGGTGCCCGTACTGCCGGGCACGAGGCAGGTCACTGTCGGCGGGGCCATCGGCGCCGACATCCACGGCAAGAACCATCACTCGCACGGCAGTTTCGGCAACCACGTCGAAGCGCTGGACCTGCTCACCGCCGACGGGTCCATTCGTACGCTGACTCCGTCCGGCGGAGACAGCGACCTGTTCTGGGCCACGGTCGGCGGAATGGGATTGACCGGCATCGTGGTGCGGGCCCGCGTGCGCATGAAGCACACCGAAACCGCGTACTTCATCGCCGACCACGACCGCACCGCGAACCTCGACGAGACGATGGACCTGCTGACCGGTGGCTCCGACGAGGGCTACGACTACTCGGCGTCGGTGCCCGACATCATCTCTACCGGACCGAAGCTGGGGCGGGCCGGATTCACCCGCGGCTCGCTGGCCACCCTCGACCAGCTGCCATCGAAGCTTCGCCGGGACCCGTTGCGGTTCGACGCCCCACAGCTGCTCACCGTCCCCGATGTCTTCCCGAGCGGGATGGTCAACCGGTTCACTTCGAGGATCGCCGCGGAGGCCGCGTATCGGATGTACCCGAAGCACGGCCGGGGCACTGTCCAGAATCTGACGCAGTTCTACCACCCACTGGATCTGCTGGGTGAATGGAATCGGGCGTACGGCCCGAGAGGGTTCCTGCAGTACCAATTCTCGGTCCCGTTCGGTGCAGAGGCTCAGCTCGCCGGCATCATCCGCACCATCGCCGAGTCCGGCCACCGCTCATTCCTCAACGTGTTCAAACGCAGGGCCGGCAACCCTGCACCGCTGTCGTGGCCCGAACCGGGATACATGCTCAGCCTCGACTTCCCGATCCGCGACGGGCTCGGCAGGTTCTGCGACGAACTCGACGACCGCGTCCTCGATCTCGGCGGTCGACTCTACTTCGCCAAGGACTCACGCAGCACCCCGGAGCGCATCGCCCGGATGTACCCGCGCCTCGACGAATGGCGAGCGACCCGAGACCGAACAGACCCCGATAGGGTGTTCGTCTCCGACCTTGCGCGCCGACTCTTCCTGTTGTCCGACTAGACGTTCGCCAAGCTCGGTAGTGGGCCCTGGAATCTGGCCGCGCCTTCGGTCCGCGGTCGGTGGAAGGCCGAACACATCGCCGACGCCCGTCTCATTGGATGAGTCCGTCCGACGGGCGACGTCCCTGTGGTGGTGACAGATTCGGCGCGGTCAACGATCTCGGCGCGAGCGACACCGGTTCGGCCGGGAACGAGCTGCTGATCTCGCGAGAGATGTGTGAACTACTCGACGATGTCAATGCCGGACGAGGCAGTTTACGAGTGCCGTCCCCCAGCCGGCAGTCCTGTGTGTCAGGGGCTTCCGATCACGAGTTTTCTCGATCTCTGATGGTGGCGAGCCACACCAGACATGCGAGCCCGACGGTCACGTACAGGGTGCCGAGAACGTGCTGCCACAGCGCCCAGTCCAGCTCACGGTCCTCGGCAGTCGGCAGCAAGTGCTGCGGACCGATGAGGAACACGGCTCCGATAGTGGTGGTGGCGATGACATTCCGCGCAGTGGGCGCACGCAGCGTTCCGAGTGTCACGGCCAGCAGTGCCGGTGCGGCCCATACCCAATGGTGCGACCACGACACCGGGGAGGCGAGGAGAATGGCTGTCGCGTTGGCTACCAACGCCGAGACGAGATCGCCACGCTCGAGCGCGCGTCGGATGGCGATCGCCGCGATCACCAGCATGACGGCGACGATGACCAGCCACAGAACCGATCCGATCTGATCAGGCGGACCGAATCGTGTGATGACGGCTTTGAAGGACTCGTTGTTCGCGAAGTAGGCAGGACCGATTCGCCCGGTGTCCGGCAGGGTCTGCGACCAGTACTTCACCGACTCGTCGGGCATGACGACGAAGGCCAGAGTGGTGAAACCCAGGGCAGAAACGACGATGGTTCCGCTTGTACGCCAGTCCTTTCTGATCAGGAACAGCAACAGGAAACCGATGGGGGTCAGCTTGATCGCTGCTGCGAGCCCGATCAACAGGCCCCGCGGCCATCTCGGGTTCTTGGTCAGAACGTCGGTTGTCACCAGCGCCATCAGGACCATGTTGATCTGCCCGAAGCTGATGGTTTCGCGGACAGGTTCGAGTTGAAGTGCCACGGCGGCCGCGATTCCCGTCGCGGTCCACGCGGCCCGAGCCTCCAGCTGTGGCCACACCCGACCGAGTACCAGCCGAAGCGTCACCACCAGCGCGGCAATCGACACCAGGGTGAACAGGATTTTGCCGATCCCGAGGGGAAGCCAGGTCAGCGGGACGAAGAGCATCGCCGACAGCGGGGGATAGGTGAACGGCAGTCCGAAGTCGCCGGTGACCGGCGGCAGCGCGCCGTAGATGTCGCGGCCGTCGAGCAGCACGGTGGCACCCATCCGGTACACCAGCAGGTCGATGTAGTCGTTCCCGACAAGCAGGAGGAACATCAGGCCGGCGGACGCGGCCAAGGCTACCGACGCAGCCGCGGCGCCGGCACGGCTGCCGAGGAAACGTTCGGGTGACGTTCGGCGGACTCGGTTTTGCCCTGAATGTCGCACTTCGCCACCCTAGTCGCCGTGGTCGCTGCCGGCCTCCACTTTCCCCGGCGCGGCGGTCTGTGCGGTCGGCGCCAGCGACATGGCGTCCCGTGCATACCGTCTCGGCGGCAGCCGCCCTCGGACTCGCCCGACCAAGGGTCGTGCGGATCGCGCAGCAATCGGCCTGCGTCCGTGTCACCACGACACTGGTTCGGTGTCCTGTTCGGCGAAAGCCGGACAGCAGGCCCCTTCGATCTCGTGGTCGGCGGGCGTGTCCCTATGGTCCAATCAACCGCGTCAGTGTCGTTGGGGTGTCGACAGGTCAGGCCTGGATACGTTCTCGCTGTCGCACGCCGATTGCAGCGTCATACGTGCACGTCGAAGCCGAGGTCGACGTCGCAGGCGGCTTTCCCTCCCCGGATCCCCCAGTTCTCGGGCTGGATCTCTCTGAGGGTGATTGTGATGTGGTTTCGGGGGATGCCGAGCGCAGCAAGGCGGTCGACGATCTCGGTGTAGAGGTTCCTCTTCGCCTGCCCCGATCTACCTGCGAAGCAGTCGATCGAAACGATGGTGCAGAACTCTGGTTCCGGTAGCTCTGGGGGGCAGGCGAACCTGTGGGGCGCATGTGCGACCAGTCGCACATGCTTGTCCTTGGGCGGGATCAGGAACGCAGCGACAAGCGCGCCGTGGACCGCGTCTATGATGGCCACTTCCTCGGCTTCGGAATAGCGGCGGCGAACCTCGATCAGGGCAGTAGGCATAGCGGCTACCTTGTCAGGTCCGAAATCGGAAAGGGGCGAAATCGGTGGACTGCGGCGCATCTGGCGCGGCAAGCATGGCCGTCGCTGCGGGGGCGGGCGACGCAGATCAGGGCGGCGTCATGTTCTTGCCTCCGTTGCGTTCACAGCTGCCGTAGGCGCGACTGGTGGGGTCGTGCAGCGCCGGGAACGGCACCGACCTCGAATGAGGTTGCATGCGGCGGTCCTGTGCCGATGCCGGGCACGTTGAGCACCTCGCGACGTCCTCGGCAGAGCTCCTGCATTGCTGCAGAACCTCTTTCGATTCGTCGGTCAGGCTCCGGAGAACGATCTGGGCGGCCTTGTCGCCGGCCAGAGGCGTCCAGCCCGACCGCGTGATGCTCGCCGTTGTCCTCGCCAGTGCCGCACATCACGGCATCATTCGTACCCACGAATCAGTTCATCTTCCGGCTCTGCGGTCGAAAAGGGATGGGCCGCAGATACGACCACCTGCGAGACTGAAGCAGAAACCGGCAGCACCCTTCTCCAGGAAAGGAACTCATGACGACGACACTGCCGCTGTACGGACGCACCGCCCTGGTCACCGGCGCCAGCCGGACCGGGGGTATCGGTGCTGCGGTGGCCCGCCGCCTGGCCGCGATGGGCGCGAGCCCGGTGATCCACCACCACCGCCCCCACGACGCCACCCAGCCCTGGGGCGCCGACGACCTCGAACAGGTGCTGGACTCGATTCGCGCACAGCTGACCCCCGGCGCGACCCTGACCGACCTGCCGGGTGACCTGACCGCACCCGGCGCGCCGGAGGACCTCATCGACCGAGCTGTGACCGCGGTCGGTCACCTGGACATCCTGGTTTGCAACCACGCCCGTTCCGGCGGGGACGGCACCCTGGCCGACATCACGATCGAGCAGCTCGACGGGCATTGGGCCGCCGACGCCCGCTCTGTGCTGCTCCTGACGAAAACGTTCGCGGCACAGCACGACCCGACACGATCGGGCGGACGCGTGATCTGGATGACCTCCGGCCAGCAGGAAGCGCCCATGACCGGCGAGATCGCCTACGGCGCAGCGAAAGCTGCACTGGCCGGCATCACCCGGACCGTCGCCGACGAGCTGGCCGACCGGTCCATCATCCTGAACACGGTCAATCCAGGTCCGGTGAACACCGGTTACCTCGACCCGGGGATGGGCGCGGACGAGGAAACCCTCGACTCCCTGCGCGAGCGATTCCCGAGAAGGAGGTTCGGCACCCCAGATGACCCGGCCCGACTCATCTCCTGGCTCGTCTCGGACGACGGCGAGTGGGTAGTGGGCCAGGTCATCAACAGCGAGGGCGGATTCCGTCGCTGGTGAGACGTCGATATGTCGACTCCCCGCCGACCGGACTCCAATCGCCCACGGTCCCGAGGGGTGGTTCCGCTGCTGCTTGCGGTGGGTGGTTCCCCCGGCACCACACCATCCGGAGAGGTGCTCAGTAGCTGGTCATGCAGTCGCGGAGCAGTTCAGGCGAGAGTTCGACGATCGTGCAGGTGATCCTGCGCCAGCCCGGGCCACCCCCGAACTGGTCCCGCGACGAGTCGACCAACACCTCGACGTCAGTAGTGCCGGCCGCGGCGCGCAGGTAGTGCACGATGGGGTCGCCCTCGGTCGTGTAGAGGGTGAGCGCGAACTCGCCCCCGTCGTGTTGTCGGCCTTCCGACAGGCAGCCGATCACCGACGGGGTGAGTGACTCCTGTGGCTCGGTCCCTGGGCGAGGCGCCGCGTCGCCGCAACTCGGTAGAGCGGAGCGCCATGTGATTTCGGCAGGCTTCGGCGCGGCTGGCGGCTCCCAGCTGAAGTAGACAAGCGCGGTGACGGTGGCGAGAAGGATGGCGAAAGGAACGCACCGCATTGCTATCTGCATTTTCCCCGCTCTCATGACGATCAGGCTAGATGTTGCCGCGTGTCGGCCCGGTGCCAACGAGTGAGGAGGAGTTTCGTCAGTTCACCCAGGTAGTCCTGATCCACCATGGACTCTGGATCTGGAAGCCGGCTAGCCGCTGCTGTGCTCGGACCGGCTGCGTCGGCCCTGCGCGCTCGGGCAGACATCCGATCGTCACCGACAACTGAAGAATCACCCCCCATTGGAGAGTGCCGCCGGTACAGTCCGTTCCGAAGCTGCCCCTGATGATCCGGGCCACGACTGGGCGTGCCGATCAAGTACTGGACGTCGCGGTTGCGGGGCGCGCGGTGGTGGAGACGGCCTGTCGGGAGTGTGCGGGCGAGTCTTGTGTGAAGTGCTCCCGCGTCGGCAATGATGGGTCCGATCCGTGAAACGGGCAGAAGGAGTCGACGCGATGACGAAGTACCTGATCTCGTTCCCGAGTGGCGCCATGGTCGTTCCCGACGAGGAACTGCAGGCAGTTTCGGATGCGGCGCACGCGGTGGTGCAGGAGGCGAAGGACGCGGGTGTCTGGGTGTTCGGTGGTGGAATCGACGAGAGCGTTCTGCCTGTTCTGGTCGATGGGGATGGCACGGTGACCGAGGGCACGTACCCGCAGACGACGCAGCTCGAGGGCGGCTACGCGGTACTGGAGTTGCCCTCCCACGAGGCCGCACTGGAATGGGCTGCAAAGCTCGCGGTTGCCTGTCGGTGCGCGCAGGAGGTGCGCGCGTTCCAGTACGATCCCGCCAGCTGACGGGATTCGATGGCTGCGCGCCCGGTGATCTCGGCAAGATCCCCGAACGTGACGGCCAGACTGCGCACCGCCGGACGGAGCCGGGCCGGCCACCGACTTCGGCGCCGAACAACAGATGGGCGTCCGGTTTCGGCACGGACCGGGCGGCTACCGGCATGAATGCACCCCGGCGGGGTGTGTCACCGGCTGCGATGACACACCCCGCCCGGTGATCAGCTCCGGTAGTCGAGCCGGGTCATCATGCCCGCATCTTGGTGGTAGCCGTTGTGGCAGTGCAGCATCCAGTAGCCGGGATTGTCGGCGACGAGGTCGACTTCGATCTTCTCCATCGGCAACACGATCAGGGTGTCCTTCCGCGGCCCGGGGGTGCCGTCGGCGCGGACCACCTGGAAGGTGTGCCCGTGCAGGTGCATCGGATGCCACATCATCGACATGTTGGTGAACGTCAACCGGGCACGCTGGCCTTCTCGGACGGTCAGTGGCTCCATCCGGTCGAACATGCGGCCGTTGATGGTCCACTGATAGCTCATCATGTCCCCGCCGAGATCGGCCGTCAGGCTCACATCCGGCGGCCCCTGGGGCAGCATCACCTCACCGGTGGCGGAGAAGGAGTGCACGGTACCGACCTGCCCGTCGAGTTCGGTGGGCCGCAAACCGGGATCCGGAACTGCGCCGGTGCCGGTACGCAGCAGTGCCCGAGTCTGGGCGTTCTTACCCTCTGCCGCGGCGACGAACGGAAACACGCCGTCTGCGGCGGTCACTATGACGTCGTAGCGCTCAGACATTCCGATCAAGAGTGCATCGACTTCGGTGGGGACGACGGGGAAACCGTCGGTGTGCGTGACGGTCATGCGGTGCCCTGCGAGCGCGACCCGGAACGCCGTGTCGGCGCCGGCGTTGATGATCCGGATGCGAATCCGCTGGCCGGGCCTGGCGGCAAACGAGGAAGGAGCCTCCGGGACGCGGCCGTTGACCAGGTACAGGGGATAGGTGACATCCCCGGCGTCCCCACCGAGAAGGTTGGCGCTCTTCCCGTCGGACATGCCGGTGGCCGGCGGCTGAGCCATTCCCGACATGCCGGGCATGGAGCCGTGGTCCATCGACCCCATCCCGCCGGTCATTCCGCCGTTGCGGAGTTCGTCGAGAATCTGCTGAGGGTTACGACCGACACCGTCGGTCCAGTCGTCGAGAACCACGATCCATTCCGCGTCGTACGACAGGGATTCGTTGGGGTCGTCGACGATCACCGGCGCATACAACCCGTAGTCCGTTTGCCCACCTACATGTGGATGAGCCCAGAAGGTACCCGAATGCGGTACCGAGAACCGGTAGGTGAAGGACTGACCTGATTTGATGTCGGGGCTTGCGGGGGCGGCGCCGTCCATGTCGTTGCGCAGTGCGATGCCATGCCAGTGCACCGATGTGGGATCGGACATCTTGTTGTCGACCGTGACGGCCAACTCATCACCGACGCCGGCGCGGATGACCTGTCCCGGCACCGTGTCGCCGTAGGCGAAGGAACGGACCGTTGGTCCGCCGAGGTCGAGTTCGGTCATTTGCGGCGTGAGGTTGGCGGCGACGGTGCGGCCGGTGTGCGGACGCTTCGCCTCGGCCGCGAGGACCGCACTTTGCTCGATGCTCGCTGCTGTGGTGCCAGTCGTGGTCGTTGTCTTGTTGCTGCACGCGGTCAGCGCCAGACCGCCGACGCCCACAGCGGTGGCGGTGAGGAAGGTGCGCCTACTGACGCGGGGGTCGATGTTGCGGGAGGTGGACACGAAATTCTCCTGAAGAGTGTGGGCGCGTCCGCATTGCTCGTGGCGCGCCAGGGGAACAGACCAGAGGACCCGGATGCCGTGTCTGAAGGACATTGGTCGGGCCGGATCTGATCACGTGCGCAGGACACACTTCAGGTGCAGAATCTCTACG
Organism: Prescottella sp. GW823-FHT02E09; assembly: GCF_058797375.1. Classification (NCBI taxonomy): domain Bacteria; kingdom Bacillati; phylum Actinomycetota; class Actinomycetes; order Mycobacteriales; family Nocardiaceae; genus Rhodococcus; species Prescottella sp. GW823-FHT02E09. Next base: position 73,088 of record NZ_JBXAJP010000010.1, on the reverse strand, counting down.
CCGGACGCTGGCGGGGCCCGCCAGCGCTGCCGCCGACCGAGGCGCCGGGCGTTGCTGCATGCGAAGGCCACGCACAACGCGGCCAGGGCGATCACGCCGCTCAGTAGGTCATTCGGCATGCCCACCAGACGGGGGATCGTGGCCACGCACGCCGCTCCCATCGATTCGGCCGCTGTCGTCGGGGCAGTGTGCTCGGCGAGCGAGGAAGAAGACGACGCCGGGTCGGTCCGGGGGACCGATGTCGATTCAGGTGCCGTCGTATGGGGAGGGTCGACCGAAACGCCGGTCGCCGAAAGCTGGATGTCACCGAGGCAAGCGGGCACGCCGGCACTGCTGGCGAGGCCATGCATCGCGATCAGCCCTGCCACGACCATCACGGAGAGAGCCGCAAGGCGCAGCGTCCGAGATAGGACAGCGGTGGAGCTCATCACGCTAGGTCTTTCCCGTGCTCGGCGTCGTAGTCGCTTCCACCATAGCCAAAGGCGGTGTTGTGGCCCTCGATCCGGAGCAGTGCCAGCTGCGCGGCTTCGGCGGACTTCGGGGGCTACGACCTGCACGTGGTCACCGAGGGTCCGCACATACACCTGCCCGAACAGACCTGGCGCGACCGTTCCGCGGTGAACCGAGGCGATGTGGGCTCGAAGCGGAGTTTGCTTCTTCACCACACACAGAGTTCGAGGCGAGTGCTCAGGACAGCTTGGTATCTCTTGCCGTTCCGGAAAGTGAAGTTTAGGCTTTCCGTTATGGAAAGTGAGTTTGTCGAGTCGTCACCCCGGGAAGCAGTCGCGGTGCTTGATGCACTGCAGGCGGACCGCGATCGACTCGTCGAGAACGCGAGGGTGCCGTGGCCGCTTCTGGCTGCGTTCGGCGGGGTCGGCGCTTGGTGGGTTGCTGCGGCGGGCTCCACTCGTCCGGGCGAGAACTATGAACCGCCGGCCTCCAGTTGGTTGGCGCTGGTCGCGGTGCTCGTGATCGCCTACCTCGTTCGGCGGGAGACCGGTGTTCGTTTCCGTGCGGTGGGTGCCGGGGCGGCATGGGCGTTCACCGGGATCATCGTGACGTGCTTGATCCTGTTCAGCGTGTCGCTGGGGCTTGTGTCCTACGGTCTCCAGTGGGCTGTCGTGCTCACGAGTCTCGGCGCTTTCGTCGTGACGACTCTGCTTTCCGGCGTCGCGTATCGCTCGGCGCTGGCGAAGATTCGCCATGGCTGAGGCTGCATTCGACGAGCTGATCCATGCACCGATCAGACTCCGGATCTGTGGCCTGCTCAGACCCGTCGACCGGCTCGACTTCGCTGTGACGCGTGAGGCATTGGGGGTGTCGGATGCCACCCTGTCCAAGCATCTCAAGGCGCTGGTTACTGCCGGATATGTCTCGTCGACGAAGGCCGCTTCCCTGTACCGGAGCGACGCTCGGCGGCTGACATGGCTCGCTCTCAGCCCGACTGGTCGTGCTGCCTTCGACGCGCACGTGCGCGCTCTCCAGGCAATCACCGGCGTACCCGGCGGGCGCAGCATCCAGTAGTGCCCGCGGAGCAGCGTCGGTGTCGTCGCGACGAGATCGGTTGCCGCATCGAGGTCGCCGTAGCGGCCGCCGATGTTCGACAGAAGGAGCCCTCGGGTGCCTGGCGTAGCTCATCGGCCCTCACGAAGCTGACTCTCACCCACAACGTCCGAGAATTCCGAGCCTCGGTCGCGGCCTCCATGTTCGACGATCGTCAGACAGGACGTCACCCACCACCATCGGGGCCATCAGTAGATCGTTCCCATCACGGTTCGCACCTCGTCGAGGGTCTGCTGGGCGATCCCGTCGGCGCGTTGGTTGCCCTGCCGTAGGGCGTCGCGGACGTAGTCGGGATCGCGGGTGAAATCGTCGCGCCGGCGGCGGTGTGCGGCGAGGAAGTCGTTGACCGCTTCGGTGGTGACCTTCTTCAACGCACCGGCTCCGGCGTCGCCGATCGCCTCGGCGATCGCCAGCTCGTCGCGGCCAGTGCAGAGCGCCGCGGTGGTCAGTAGTGCTGAGACCCCCGGACGGTTGGCGGGGTCGAAAGTGATCCGCCGAGTCGAATCCGTTGGGGCCTTGCGGATCACCGCGGCGGTCTCGTCGGCGGTCATCGACAACGTGATCGCGTTGCCGTGGGACTTGGACATCTTCCGGCCGTCCAGACCCGGTACCTCCGGGCTCGAGGTGAGCAGCGCCTGCGGCTCCGGGAACACCGCTCCGTATCGGTCGTTGAACCGCCGTGCGATCACCCGCGTCAGCTCCACATGGGGCAGGTTGCCCTTCCCGACCGGAACCAGGTTGCCCTTGCAGAACAATATGTCTGCGGCCTGATGCACCGGATACGTCAACAGTAAGCCGCTGAGCGCGCGCCCCGACGCGGCGTGCTCGGCCTTGACCGTCGGGTTGCGGTGCAGCTCGGCCTCGGTGACCAGGCTCAGGAACGGCAACAGCAGTTGATTCAGCGCCGGCACCGCGGAGTGGGTGAAGATCGTGGCCCGATCCGGGTCTATCCCCGCGGCCAGGTAGTCCAGGACCGCGTTGTAGACGTTGCCGCGGACGTGGCCGATGGCGTCGCGGTCGGTGATGACCTGGTAGTCCGCGAGGATGATGAAGGTGTCCACGCCGTCGTCGTGCAGGCGCACGCGTTCGGCGACGGTCCCGAAGTAGTGGCCCAGATGCAATGGGCCGGTGGGGCGTTCGCCGGTGAGGACGCGGTATCGGTCCGGGCGTTCGGCGATGTCGGCCCGTAGAGACTCGCTGCGTTCGATGGCGGTGTCGAGAGACGTCACGTACTGCTCCTGGAATGGTCAGGGGCTGCACGAACCTCGATCGGGTCGAACGGCGATCGCGGGCTGCGTACAGCCCGCGGACATGGTTAGACGGGCTGCCTGTGCAGCCACCACCATGCCTGTCGGATTGCGATCACCCAGCCAGGGTAGCAATTCGCTTCGCTGACTGATCGTCGCACCGGACGCGTCAGCCTGCAGAAGACACGACCGGACGGTGACGGGGCGTGCTCGTCGCAACAGCGAGTGATCCGGTCCCATTGATCGGCCACTCCCGTGCCTGGACCCCATCCGTCGCTACGTGCAGACATGGCGAGGTCGATGTGAGCCGACAACAGCAACACCGGAGCAGAGAGAAGAGAAGTGAGAAGGAGAGGAGAGAGGAGAGAGGAGACGGCGGGGTGCGTTGATGGCCGTTCGGGTGAGAACCAGGGAGTCCGTGAGCGATATCAACTCCTCGATCCGATCGTCGGAGTTGGGAAGACCCGCGCTGGTCAGGAGTGACGAGGTCACCCCTCGGGCAATCGCATGGACTTCGGACCGTGTAGTCAGCTTCCCCCTGAAGCGCGGGAACGTCGTCGAGTTCGAGGATGAGTGCGTAGCGGGCCTACACGTCGTCGCGGCGGTCCGCGAGTGTCTCGACGAGTTCGGCGATGACGCCGGCAAGCTCAGTGACGCTCAGCTGGTGTCCGCTCCGTAACGTTGCGCTCAGGGCATCTGCAGCGTGCTGGGCGTCAGCAATCGTGCGTTCAGCGAGCATGTCGACGGCAAGTTCGAGTAGAACGAGCCGGGTTTTGCATGGTGGGAGGTCGACCCCAGCGTGATCATGAGCGGCCGACCCATGCAACGACACATAGTCGAGCAGAACGTCCTTGTAGAGCGATGCCTGCTCGGGATGCCCGACGGGCCGAGAGCGTATAGACCTGTGGCTGGGACAAAAACGCGCGTGACGCGGCGTAGGGGCAACGACGAACGCGTTTCGTTTCGTACCGAAGGGGCGACCATGGCACGCCACCTATCTACGTAGTTGCATAGTAGATGGGGGCGGCGGTGGCCCCGTCGCGTGCTCGTGGCCGGCATGCGCCCGGAGCCCCGGCTTCGTGCCGTCGGGGGAGTCCGAGTTCACGGTCGGCAGGTGTCCCGATCGTTCGAGCCCGTACAGTGCCGCGGCGCTTCCCACACCGATAGCGATCAACACCACCCAGATCACCGATCCCAGATGCGCTGCTTGCAGGCTCCCGAATACCGCTCCGGTACCAAGGTTGCCCAGCAGGATCCCGATCCCGACGACGGTGTTGTAAAACCCGTAGTGCGTAGCGACCAGCCGCCCGCCCGATAATGCGACGACGGTGTCCATCTCGAACGGAAACACCGCGGCGGTACCCACTGCTACCAGTCCTGCTGACAAGAGCAGAGCCACTACCGCGCCGGTCGTGCCGAGGGGCATTCTGCTGGGAGCGATCGCCAGTGGCGCGAATGCCGCTGCCATGACGGACATGCCGACCACCAGGCTGCGATGCGGTCCCCACCGCCTCGAGAACCAGGCGGTGATCCGCATCTGCCCGGCGATCGCCACCAGGGACGAGACGACGAAGATGGAGGTCACCAGCGCAGCGCCGGTTGCTTCGCCAGTAATGATTCCCGCCTGCAGAGGAAGCGCGAGGTAGATCTGGAACGACAGGATGTAGGATCCGATCATCACCACCGCGAACAGCACGAACGGCCGATTCGTTGCCACTGTTCGCCAATCGTGTAGAACCGAGTTCGGCTTGTGTGCACGTTCCGTCCGTGAGGCGGGCAGCGCCCAGATCTGCACGATCGTCAGTACAGCGAAGACACCGGCTGCCACCAGACAGGTGATTCGGAAATCCAGGGTGGTCAGCGCCAGCCCGAGCAGAGGACCGAGCAGGATTCCGGCCTGGTAGAAGATATTGAACACGGCGAACGCCTCAACCCGTCGGGCGCCGGCATCGGCAGCGAGATAGGCGCGGACGGCCGGATTGAACAGTGCCCCTGCGAATCCCGTAGCAGCCGACGCGACCAGGATCGCCGGCAACGACTCGACCGCTGCCAGCAACCCGAATCCCGCGACCCGCAAGAGGCAGCCGGCAATGATGAGCGGCTTGTATCCCAACCGATCAGCGAGCGTGCCCCCGACCAGGAACAGGCCCTGTTGGGAGAAGTTCCGGACACCGAGAACCAGCCCGACGACCCACGCCGCCAACCCAAGTGGGCCCGCCAGATAGCCTGCCAGATATGGCATCAGCATGTAGAAGCCGACATTGATGGAGAACTGGTTGACCATCAGCACCCGGCTGGGGCGGTCGAAGCTACGGAACTCGGATACCAGCCTTCTCATCGCAGGTCCTCAGGGGCGACCACGGTCGTACACCGGGCCCAGGATCCGACAACACGCTCTGCCGGATGCGCGATGGTAGTCGGCCCGGCGGGGGCCTCGATGCCGAGGAGACCGTGCTCGGCGCAGTAGCTGTCGTTGTAGACGGTGTCGAAGTACCGTTCGGGACCGTCCGGAAAGATCGCGGCAATCCTGGCGCCCTCACCGCTAGTGCTGGCAATCCAGCCGGCCACCAGGGCCACCGCACCCACGCTCCAGCCGCCACTGGCGTGGTGGCAGGTCGCCGCTAGGGTTCGGCATGACCACACTGCCTCCGACGGTGCCACCCAGTGCACCTCGTCGAAGGCCGGGTAGTCGACATTGCCGGGATGAATGCTCGAGCCGAGCCCACGCATGAGCCGGGGCGCGGCGGGCTGACCGAAGATCGTCGAGCCGACGGCATCGACCCCGACCAGCTTCAACTCCGGATTGAACCGGCGCAGCACACGCGCTACCCCGGCGGAATGCCCACCGGTGCCCACCGAGCAGACCAGAGTGTCGATGCGGCCGAGCTGGACGATCAGTTCCGTGGCGAGTGACTCGTAGCCGGCGACGTTGTCGGGGTTGGTGTACTGGTCAGGGCACCATGATCGAGTGTGTGATTCGAGGAGCTCATGCACCTTCTCGCGGCGGGCTTGCTGCCAGCCGCCGGCCGGGTGAGGTTCTGCGACCACGACGACCGTGACCCCGTAAGCGGCGAGCATACGGTGGATGAGCGGCTCCATGCCCGGATCGGTCACCAGGGTGACGGGGTGACGGTGGACGATTCCGGCCAGGGCCAGCCCCAGACCGAGAGTGCCGCTGGTGGATTCGATGATCCTCGCGCCCGGGGCAAGGTCACCACGGGCCCTGGCCCGTTCGACCATGTGCAGGGCGGGACGATCCTTCATTCCGCCGGGGTTGCAGCCTTCTAATTTCGCCCAGAACCCGCGGCCATTTCGGGCGAAAGGGTCACCGATCCACAGGACCGGCGTGTTGCCGACCAGACTGCCCGGCTGCGTGCAAGGCCCGCCGATCAGGGGATTCGGGGAGCGGTCAGGAAGGGGAGACGCGAGAAGGGGAAAAGCACTATTCATGGTGTGTAATCCCTGCATATCTGATTGCGCAGCTGCGCAATACAAGTGATTCGGTCAGCGCAAAGTCAGGCCCCGAAGACGGGTGTTCGGTGCCTATTTGTACTGATCAGCACCTGCTGATGCAGAGCTCGTTCAAGACAGCGCGGCCATGCCGGACAGGGATTTTCCCAGGCGGTGGCGCCCGCGGACTCGCCGGTGCCACGAACAACATCGCGACCGAACCGATCGCGGCAATAGCAACGACAGCGATCATCGACAAACGCAGCGGACTGCTATCCGCGCGGGGCTTCGCGATGACGGCCAGCGGTTCGTTGGAGGGATCCGACGATGCGACATCGATGTGCGTATGCCCAGGCGCTTCCTCATCGATTGATGGCGCCGAGGAGGCCGACACCGACGGCACATGTATCTGCGGTCCGGGCTCTGGCCCGGAGATGATCCCGCACTGGACGATGATGTAAAAGACGAGGAAGACGGCAGTGGTCAGCGCGAACAGGTTCCGCGTCCGAGTGGGACCAAGCGCAACCGCGTTCACAACGCCCTCGATCCTGGCAATGCCCGGCTCGTTTCGTTGACTCGACGATCCATCCTGTCCACCCCCGATCATACAGAGCGTCCACCCATCGACAGGCGTCCACAACCGACCCGCCACTCACTGCTGCGGGCGGTCACCGCGACTGACATCCATCACCTCGAGGCGTGCACTTCCGGCCGGGAAGCCCGGCGCGAAGCGGGTTTACCCCACTCGGCGCCGCGGACTGCCGCACCGTGAGTGTCTTCCATTCTCCGGGAAGCGAACTCCCGCCGGCCGCGCGCCACCCCAACCCCAACTACTATGAACAATAGTAGATGGGACGTTCCCTTGTGGTGTCATTGTCGCCGTGACTGTGGCAGGTTGGTGACCTCCCGTACCTGCCGATGAGGTCACGGGTCGCAGCCCTCGTGCCCTATGTCGATCGGGCGGGAGCTTCGTTCCCGGCGAAGGGAACGGCGTCGTGACCGTCGACGGCATTCGACTGGGGGTTGCCACGTGCTGCGAGGTTGCCTTCGACGGCCATGTCGCCGAATCTGTCCGCGCCGGAGCGCAATTGCTCACAGTTCCGACCAGCAGCGCAACTATCAGGCGCACCGAGATGACCTCCGGTAGCTGGCATGTCGCGGTGCGGGCGGTCGAACACTCGCGAAGCGTGCTGGTCGCGGGGACGAGCGGCGTCAGTGCGGTCGTCAAACCCGACGGCGCTGTTCAGCGCCATACCGCCATGTTCACCGCCGACGCGCTGGTCGCCCCAGATTCCGCTACGGGACAACACCGGGCTGACCACCCGTCTCGGTGTCCTTCCCGGGATATCGGTCTCGATCGAGGACACACTGGCCGCCGGTATAACGGCTGTGTCACGGAGGAGGCCGCCGGGCAGCGCGGCTGCCGATGACCGAAGTCGTGACATGAGCGTGAACGCGCACGCTCGCACCAAGCCCGTTCGGTGTCTGTTATTGCTGGTCACGGTTCATTTCTCGGAATCTACTAGGTGCACACCTCCCGCCGCGAACTACTAAGGAGGATAGTAATTCGTCCCGAGTTCGTATATCTTTTCGTGACACGACAGGGTGCTTCGCACCGAACCTCTCCGAGTAAGGATCCCGTCTTGGCGCGACACCGGAAACCGAGCCAACCGATCCCGAGCCGCGTAGTCGCTTCGGCTCTCTCCTTCTCCGACATCGGTCACCGAGGACGTCACCGAAGCGTGGCCCGACCCGGCCGTGGAAGCAACGCCTTCGCCGCAGCTGCAACCGGGGCTGTGCTCTTCGCGGGATACCAGGCCGCAACACCCGCGCTGGCACAGGCGCATCCCGTGGTCGAACAAACCGATCAGGCGCAGCAGTACGTCGAAGACGCTCTGCGTGAATCGGGTGTTGTGCAGCCAGGTCACGAACAGTTGATCATCGACGCCCAAGTCCTCGGTAGCGTCGCCGCCGACACGCAGGCTGTGCTGGACGCGCTCGCCATCGGCGCGCAGCGAGCCCTCGCCGTCGCGTCCGAGACGCCGTCGCCGACAAGCGTCCAACCCGAGGGCAGTGCGGCTTTCGATGATGTGACCGCTTCCGACGGTGCGTGGTCGCCGGCACCTACCGTCGACTCGGTCCGCGGGTCCGTCTCGTCGTCGTCCGCAGTCCTGCCCGGTAGTCAACGGGCAGTCGCGCCGGTTTCCGGCACGTTGACTTCGGATTTCGGCCCTCGGTGGGGTACCACCCATTGGGGACTCGACATCGCCAACAGTATCGGTACCCCGGTGCTGGCCGCCGCCGACGGTACTGTGGTCGACGCCGGACCTGCGTCCGGATTCGGCCTGTGGGTGCGGGTGCTGCACGACGACGGCACCACTACGATCTACGGCCACATCGACGAATACCTTGTCGAACAAGGGCAAAGGGTCCACGCCGGCCAGCAGATCGCTACCGTTGGAAATCGCGGCCAGTCCACCGGCCCACATCTGCACTTCGAAGTCTGGGACGCGGAAGCGAACAAGGTCGATCCCAAACAGTGGCTCGCTGAGCGCGGCGCCGCCCTCGACGACAACACCATCGGCTCACTGTCGTGAACGGCCTGACCTTTCCTGTCAGAAACTCGGGAGATCCCTCGTAGGTAGGTTGCTCGGACGAAACCTGTGGCCCCACCGAACCTCGATCCGAGATCGACTGACGGGCGCGGATGAAGAGCCACTGCGGCTACGTGTTTCGCCTACCCCGTTCCGACACACGCCACGAAAAACCCCGACGCTATGGCGGACCCGCGCCCGAAACACTGTGCTGCTTACTGACCGTTTCAGAATGACTTCCGTAGTCGTCTCAAACAGATGATGCTGCAGGCAAGTTCAAGCAGTCCTTGGTGCAGGTCGGCTCGTACCTCGGAGCGGACACGCAAGCGTTTGAGTTGGTGCAATCACGCGAAGGTACGCTCGACGACCCACCGAACCTTGCCCAGAACGGAACCGTGCGCGACACCACGGCGGGCGATCTTCGGCGTTATGCCGCGGCTGCGCAGCAGTGCACGGTACTTGTCGTAGTCGTAGCCTCGGTCTGCGAATACGCGGCGTGGCCGATGCCGTGGTCTGCCTCGTTGTCCGCGGATGTGTGGGATCGCCTCGAGCAGCGGCAGAACCTGGGTGACATCGTGCCGGTTGCCGCCGGTCAGCGTCACTGCGAGGGGTGTGCCGTGCCGGTCGACGAGCACATGATTGTTGCTGCCCGGCGGCCACGATCGACCGGTGACGGGCCTGTGTGATCCCCCCTTTGAGGGCTCGCACGTGCGAGCCGTCGACCGCGACATCGTCCATCTCGAGCAGATCCGCAGCGCGAAGTTCGGTGAGGAGCAAAGCATGCAGCGCAGTCCACACCCCGGCGGCGGTCCATTCGCGGAGCCTGCGCCAGCAGGTGATGCCGCTGCACCCAATCTTCTCGGCCGGCATATCGCGCCAGCTCACATTGGTGCGCAAGACGAACCGGATGCCCCCGGGTGCGGTGCGGTCGTCGACTGGTTTGCGGCCCGGGAATCGGGAGCGTCGGGTAGGGCGGGGTGGTAGTAGCGGCGCTATCCGCCGCCACAGATCATCCGGGACAAGATCATCAGCCACATGGGCACCCTGCCTGACGGCGAAGGCGCATACATCACCGGGCCGCACCGTAGGCTGCTTTTCGTGAGAGCCCGCGACCTCGACCCGCAGACGATCCGGCAGATTCTGCCTGCCGCAAACAGCAGCGATGTGAACCGGCTGGCGACCTCGACCCCGCCGAGCTCCGTAGTGCATCAGTGGAATCGGCTATGCCCGCTACTCACGACGAATCTGCGGGTGGAGTACGCCGGCGCCGCCTACGAGGACGTCGCCGCTGCCGAGGAAGCGACCTGCCCTTGGCCGGAGGAGGTCCGTGAGCTGTACCGGTGTGTGGCCGGCGCCGATGATCGACGGGGGATGCTGCTGCTCCCGCCTGACTTCGAGCTGCTGTCGCTGAAGCGACTCGTGGAGGTACACGCACTGTGGCAATGCCTGGTCAGGGAGCAAATGCACGAGGCGGGAGGCGGCATCGCCGAGGAGATGGCCAAACCGGCGGGCTCACCCACGGCCGTCATGCTTCCTGGGTTCATTCCTTTCGCATGCAGCGACGCCGACACCCTGTTCGTCGACACCCGACACGGCCCGCTGCACGGAGGCGTCAACCTCTGGCCCGACCAGGACTGGGTCCACCGACCACCCCTGTGGCGGTCGCTCAGTGCGATGTTCGACGATCTCGCGTCCTGCCTCGAACGCAATGCCCCGATGACGCTGCGCCTGTCCGAGTGGCGCAAGTACCAGCCATTCATCGAGGGCGATCGGCTGGTCTGGGAACCCGTGCCCTGAACGAGCCCATCCTCATGCTGAAACGAGCAGTTAGTAGTTCGGGGGGTGGCATTCCAGCGGCGGCGTCATTTCACCTACATCGCACACCTTCCGGTGGCATCAGATTCGTTTCCGTCACGACCGCAGGCCTTGCTTCCAGACAACGCCGATCCGGGAAAGCCTTTGCCGCGGCGAGAATCCAGCCGTGTTCACGGCGGTGACAGCACGGGTTGCCCCTCACGCGTCAGAATGTGGCGCAGGAGGTCAGCGCCATTGTTGCGACCAGGGTGAGCGCCGGCAGCGCCGGTAGGGCCGCGGCGGTGCTGCAGGTTGCGACGGTACGGGCCAGTCGGATCGGGACACGGTGACGGGGGCGATCGGACGACAGCCGGCGGAGGCGCAATTCGATGCAGTCGCAGGCGATACCGAGCGCGGTAGCCGGGGCGGGATGTGGCTGAAGGCGCTGCAACGCACGGCGTACGGATTCGCGCCCATGCGCGTGTGCGGCACGCGTGTCGGCATCGAGTTCGACCAATGCTCGAACCAGAGACGGTGACGAGCGCATGATCGGCAGCCACGGGAAGGCGAAGGCAAGGGACTCCGCGATACCGACGAGCAGGTGGTGCCGTCTGCGGATATGTGCCCGCTCATGGGCGAGGACCGCTGACATCGCATCCGGATCGAGGTGATCGCGCAAGCTGTTGCTTGCAACCACAAGACCTGGCCTCCCCGCCAGGCTGTAGGCCAACGGTACGTCCAGCGGCAGCCACAGCGGGGATGTCTTCGTGGCCGCTTTCCCGCTGAGGATTCGGGCCAGCATCACATGCCGCTGGTGCAGGTCCCGGCGCTTCCGCCGGAAACGCAACATGTGAATCGCCCACCGCGTTCCTGCGACCACCAGGGTCAACAGCCCGACTATTCCGAACGTGGTTTCTACCCCCGTGGGCGCACCTTGCAAGGCGAGCCAACAACTCTGCGCAATGTCGCCGAGCGACGAAACTCCACCGTGGCTCGGGAGCAGGCTCAGCGCGACGGGCACAATCATACTGGTCAGGGTTCCGACGACGAGAGTCATCCATGCCATGAGCGTGATGTGAGGATCGAGTTCCCGGTGCACCATCGTGGCGAGGAGGTACGGGGCTACAACGGCGACCGACAAACCGCTGATTGCCCAAAGGAGAACTGCGATCATCGTTTACCTCGCTCGCGCAGTCCTCTCGCGAGGACCTTCGATTCGTCGTCGGAGGCGCCGCGGGCAAAGTGGAGAAGCACGCCTGTGGGATCGCCCGTCGAATCTAGTAGCGCCCTCACCGCCTCGGCTGCCGCCTCTTCGCGTGTCCTGGTGGCGAGATACCAATACGCGCGACCGTTGCGCTCGCGATGCACCCACCCCTTGCGGTGAAGATTGTCGAGCACCGTCATCACCGTGGTGTAGGCCGGTTCCCGGTCATCGTCGAGCCCGTCGAGGACATCCCGCACTCGAACAGGCTGAGTCGAACGCCACAGAACGTCCATAACCAAGGCCTCGAGCTCGCCCAACCCTTGCATCGTCCCTCCTCTTCCCCGACCGTCTGTGGGCATTGAACGCCCACCCGTTTGCACATCCTGCCCGACGCAGACAGCCTCTCCGCTCCGGATTGCGTCAGGCAAGCAGCGCGGCGACGGCATCTCGTATCTGCTGCGGATCATGAAACACCGGAGTCGAAGTGATTCGAACAACCGAGCCATCACCGCGCACCACGAAGCTCAATGGGAGCACCGGTGGTGCTGGCAATACCTTGTGGACGCCATCACCGTCACCGAATGACGGATAGTGCACCCCCAAATCCGCCAGCAGGCCCAATGCTGACGATTGCTTGTCTTGGACGTTGATTCCCACCACACGAATCGCATCCGGAGCATGGGCATAGGCGTCGAGCACCGGTATCTCTTCCCGGCAAGGCGCACACCACGAAGCCCACAAATTGATCAACGTCGGCTGTCCCCCGAGTGCCTGACCGATATCGATTGGGATGTCCGACCCGAGACACGGTGCCTGCACACCAGCAAGCACGCCAACCTCTGCTGGGGACCCCGCCGGCTCAGGGCACGGCGCGATCAGGGGAGTCGCCGTCAACTGCTCTTGATGTAAGGAATCGGTGGTGGTGGCCGAAGGCTCGTGAACCGTGCGTGCACCGGACCGTGACGAGGACTCCGAACGGGGCCAGATCGCCACTACCAGTAGGGAAATCACTGCTACACCGAAGAGCATCCACCGAGCTTCAGCGCGCACGATGCCTCCCTGGCGTCCTCGGACCGAGGAGTCGATGCCGTCCCTGCCCGTTCATGTTAACTCATTCTACTATCTGGCATAGTAGGTCGCGGTGAGTCGGAGAATGCCCCACCGGAGAAGCGTCGCTTCAGCCACGACAACGTGTGCCCGCAATCGGCAGACGTTCGGCGTGCGCGGCGCCTGCCCGGCGGCGTGGAAGACCACCGCCACGCGAATCCTGCGAACAGCACAGTCCCTCCGCTGTTCGCCATCCCGAGTACCCCGCGTCCAGACATGCGCGGCCTAGACGCGCGGGATGGGGTTGCCCGCGATCATCCCCCCGTAGAAGGAGTTTGAGCAGTGAAGTCTCACGTCGATCGCCCGCGCAGTCGGGTGCTGCGATTGATTCCCGCTGTGGTCGTCGGATCTCTCGTGAGCACCGCATGTGCGGGTGGATCGGATGCGGTGGCCACCGGTGGAACATTCGACTTCGTCGCGCCCGGTGGACAAACCGACATCTTCTACGATCCTCCGGAAGCCCGCGGCACGATCGGCCCGCTATCGGGGCCTGAACTCATGAGCGATCAGCCCGTCGATGTCTCCGCCTTCGCCGGTCAGGTCGTCGTGATCAATCTGTGGGGCCAGTGGTGTGCGCCGTGCCGTGCCGAAGCCGATGACCTCGAGCGTGTGTTCATCGCAACCAAGGACTCCGGGGTGCAGTTCATCGGCATCAACGTCCGCGATCCTCACCGCGACAAGGCTCAGGACTTCGTCACCGATTATGGTGTGACATACCCATCGATCTACGACCCGCCCATGCGTACACTGCTGGCGCTCGGTGGCAAGTACCCCACCAGCGTGGTCCCGTCGACGCTCGTTCTGGACCGCGATCATCGAGTCGCGGCCATCTTCCTACGGGAGCTGCTCGACGAGGACCTGCAACCGGTCGTCGAGCGAGTGGCGAGCGAATCATGACTCTGCTTGCCCAGGAGATCGGGAACAGTTTTCAGTCCGTTGCCGCCACCGGACCGCTACTCCTCGCCCTCGGAGCCGTGACGCTGGCGGGCCTCGTCTCGTTCGCCTCCCCTTGCATAGTCCCGTTGGTCCCCGGCTATCTGTCCTACCTCGCCGGCATTTCCGGAGCCGATACCGCCGCCACCGAGAACACACAGGTCAAAGCCTCCGACAAATGGCGGGTGACCGGCGCAGCGCTGTTGTTCGTCGCCGGGTTCACCGTCGTCTTCGTACTAGCAACGGCATCCGTGTTCGGCGTGATATCCATCCTCCAGATCAACCGCGAACTGCTCCAACAGATCGGCGGTGGAGTGACGATCGTGATGGGGCTCGCATTCATCGGGTGGGTACCCTTCCTACAGAAAGACACCCGGCTAAAGCCCCGGCCTGTCGGCCACCTAGCCGGTGCACCCCTTCTCGGCGCGGTTTTCGCGCTCGGGTGGACACCCTGTCTGGGCCCCACGCTCGCCGGCGTCCTGTCGGTGGCGGCTGGTACGCAGGGGACGACCGCAGCCAGAGGCGTCGTCTTGATCGTCGCCTACTGCCTTGGGCTCGGATTGCCGTTCGTGCTCCTGGCATTCGGATCCACCAGAGCCATGCGCGGTGTGAGCTGGCTACGCACACATTCCCGAACCATCCAGATCGTCGGCGGAATCACGCTCGTTCTCGTCGGCCTCGCCCTCTTCACCGGTGTGTGGGAACTGTTCGTGGCCTGGATACGGGACGAGTTCGTCACCAACGTCGTACTCCCGATCTAGCAGCCCACCGATCCGTTGATCGGATCAACAGCTACGACGAAGCACCGCCGAGACGGCGACTCGCCACCGGCGGAGTACGAGCCGTTGAATGAGCCGCAGAGCGCGGATCTCGCTGGTGCTGGTGCTGGTGCCCTACGACGGTGCAGAGGTGCTCCTCAAACCGGTGTTCGGCACCCTCGCCGATCGGATCGGTGCCCGCCCGGTCCTGATCGGAGTACTGATCGGGTTCTGTATGGAGTCAACGGCTTTCGTGATAGTCGATGATTCCGCGTGGCTATGGCTCGCGCGGCTTGGCCAGGGAACTGCGGCCTCCGCCTTCTCCCCGGCCGCTGGTGCGCTCGTCGCCCGGATGAACCCGGTCGCCGCTCACGGCCGGGCGTTCGGCACCTACGGCTTCTACAAGAGCCTGGGCTACACCCTCGGTCCGCTCCTCGGCGGCGCACTTGTCTGGGCCGGTGGTTTGGTCGCCCTGTTTGCCGTGCTGGCGGTACTGTCCGCGGTCCTCGAACGGGGTGTCGCGCCCCGTCTGAAACTAGGACGAAACTGCCGCCCGCAGCCGCCAGCGTTTCCATGATCGGTTATTGGCCCCAACGGACGGGTGGGCATCCAACGATCCAATCGCCGAGCGGGCCGAGAGAGGGGCCGAGCGAGAGGAGATAGTCGTCGTCGTGACAGCTGCGCTGTGGAGAATGGCTTGTCTACATTCCGAACAGTGTCCGGACGAAGGAGAGGCTCTCGGGTAGCGCCGCGCGCATCGTTTCGATGTGCCCGGTCGGGTACGTGCGGAAGGTGACCGGCTGGTGGTTGGTGGCGAGTTCGGCCGCGAGTTTCAACGCCAACGGTGCCGGCACCATCTCGTCCGTCAGACCCTGTCCGAGGAAGACCGGACGGTCATAGCCGGTGGTCGGGATTTCCAGCATGCCGCGGGCAGCGGCCAGGATCGCGGGATCGTCGAGCGGACGGTTCACCAGGTCGCCGATCGAGACGTCCTGCAGGTCCGGCGCCATTTCCTCGTAGCACTGGCGTTCGGCCCGGGCGAGGGCGTTCAGGCCGACCGGGGTCATGTATCGATCGATGTCGAGATCGGGTCGGGCAGCCCGGAGTCCGGCCAGGATGTACGAGACGAACACGGTGCTGCCGTCCAGCGGGAGTCGGGGGAAGCCCGGTCTCACGAGTGGTGTCAGGTTCTCCAGATTCGATGGTGCCCCCGTCGCAACCGCGCCACGGTAGTCGAGTTCGGGTGCGTACCGGGTCGCTAGCGCGGCGGTGGCCATCGCGGACTGCCCGCCCTGGGACTGTCCGAGCGCCACCCACCGCGGCGACAGTGACGGCTCGACGGCACGCGCGGCGCGCACCATGTCGACCACGCTGTGCGCCGCGGACGGGCCGTCCAGGTATGGGTGGACTCCCGGCGTGCCCAGTCCCACGTAGTCGGTTGCGACGATCGCGTAGCCCTGCGAGAGCCAGCGGGTGAGGTACGGACTGCCGACCGTCCCGGTCACAGTGGGGGCGCACTTGTCGGCGATGCCCACGGTGCCGTGGGCCCACGAGATCACCGGCCAGCCGCCTTCTGGTGGCGCGCCGGGCGGGAGGAAGACCGCGCCGGTACTCAATGCGGGGCGGTTGAGGGGGCCGGTGGACCAGTACGTGATTTTCGATCCGCTGACGGCACCGGGGACCCAGAAAGACTGTGGCAGGGGAGCCACCGCGGTCACGGTCCCGGGAATGGTGACCGGGGTCGAGGGCTGTGCCTGGGCGGGAGCCGTCGTCACGACCGCAGAGACGAGTGCGGTGATCATCAATGCCTGGCCGAATCGTCGTCGGATCATTGCACCGCTCCCGGGTTCCGTCCGCGTGTACGCCGATTCCCATTCTGCGCGAATCGGAGGGGAGGCGGACCGGTTCGGCCATGTTCGGGTGCCGCTCCCGCGCTCGACGGGCGGTACTACTATCCGATAAGCAGACGGGCGCAATGTAGTTCGCGCAGCATGGTCATTCTGGTGGGGGTGTATCGATGGGGCCGGGAGAGTATCCGGGCGTGTACTCGGGGGAGATGGTCGTCGCGCCGACATGGCTGGCGGTGGTCGCGATGATCCCGATCCTGCTGACGGTGCTGGCGCTTGTGGTGTTCGCGTGGAAGGAATGGACCGAGCGCAGACGAGCGAAGTCGTCTCCCGTGCACGCGGCGGCGTGGGCGATGGAGCACGACGAACTCGACCGCGCGATTCGGGCGTTGGCTGCCCGCGAACGTGAACTGCTGCTGGCGGGCGATTTCGAGGCGGCGAACCGGACCGCCGCCGACAAGGACATCTGCGTCCTGGTCAGCGAGCGCCGTCACGGTGTGACGGGAGGCTGACCCGGTCCGGTACGACGCGACGGCGGCAGTCTCCACCGCTGTCGCGCCGCACGGATCGGTCCCCGGTCAGTGTGCGTAGATCCCAGGGCGCCGCGCCGACCACGGCATCGCCCGCTCCAGATCGGCGGCGAGAGTGAGCAGGGTGGCCTCGTCGCCGTACCGGCCGACGAACTGCAATCCGATCGGCCAGCCGGTGCGGGATTCGGCGAGCGGCAGCGAGATCGCGGGATTGCCGGTCGCGTTGAACAGCGCGGTGAACGCGCCGTATTCGAAGATCCTGTTGTACCAACCCGGGGCGTCGAGGGTGGCGTCGTCGGCGTCGAGCTGTCCGAGCGGAACGTTCGGCTGCGCGGTGGTGGGTGTCAGGAACACGTCGTATCCCGTGAGGAATCGGGCGACCTCACGGCGAGCGGTGTTGAACTGGTGCTCGGCCGCGTAGATGTCGCGAGCGCTGAGCGACGCGCCGTACTCGGCGCACACCAGTGTCGTGGCCTCGAGGTGCTCCCGGCCCGGAGTCATGCCTGCCATCTCGGAGGTGGTGGTCACGATGTCGCCGAGGAAGCTGCACCAGGCATCGAGGTTCGCCTTGTCGAACGCGGCGGCGTCGATCTGAGGCGCCGCCTCCTCGACGTCGTGGCCCAGGTCCGCGAGTCGGGCGGCGAGATCGGTCACGGCCCGCGCACATTCCGGATCGACCGTGCGGCTCGCGTCGTACGGGACGGTGGTGAAGGCGATCCGCAGCGGTCGTACTCCCTGGTTGATCAGGTCGCTGAACGATGCCTTTTCCGCGGGGAACAGGTACTTGTCGCCCGGTTCGGATCCGTGCACGGCGTCGAACAGCGCGGCGCAGTCGCGCACCGTGCGGGTGACGGCGAATTCGATGCCCAGTCCCAGCAGCGGGTCGCCGTGGTCGGGACCGACCGTGGTGCGGCCCCGGCTGGGCTTGAGGCCGACCAGCCCGCACGCCGCGGCGGGGATGCGGATCGAGCCGCCGCCGTCGTTGGCGTGGGCGAAGGGCAGTGCTCCCGCCGCCACCAGCGCGGCCGATCCTCCACTCGATCCACCCGGGCTGCGCGTCGGGTCCCACGGATTGCGGGTGGGCCGACCGTAGGCGAGTGCTTCGGTGGTGGCGTTGAATCCGAACTCGGGGGAGGTGGTCACCGCCATCGTGGCCAGGCCCGCGCGGCGGAAGCGTGTCATCAGGTCGTTGTCGTGGGGGTGCTCGATTCCGGGACCGAACAGTCGGCTGCCGTTACGTTGCGGCACCCCGGCAGCGTGCGTGATCAGGTCCTTGATCGCGAACGGCACGCCGCGGAACGGCCCCGACGCGTCGTGGTCGAGTGGCTGCGCGAACCGCTCGCCGGCCACCGCGCCCAGCTGCGGTTCGACCTGGTCCAGTGCGGCGGCCGCGGTGGCGTGCACCTCGGCGGCGCTCACCTCTCCCGCGTCGATCAGCGACGCGAGTTCGGTCGCATCCCGCGCGGCGTAGTCGGCGATATCCATGGCATCCTCCGTGGCTGTTGATCGATGGAGGTGCGAACGTACGTCCGGCGCGCGGTCGGGGGATCCGTCGATCGACGGACGCGGCGGGACCCGTTGTGACGTAGGGCATACTTTCGTCATGGACTCGACGGTTGACCGGTTGGAGGCGGCCCTGTGCCTCCGGGCGGCCGTGACCTCGGGGTCGCTGGACGCGGATTCCTCCGGGATCTCCGCCGGCCGGGTCCTGTTCGACCTCGCCGCCGCCGTCCCGTACGGGCACGCGGTGCTGTCGTGTTGGGACCCCGTCGCGGGCGCCCACGTGACCAGCGCGAGCCTCGGCTACCACGCGGAGTCCGTCGAGGTCGTCAACACCTGTATGCCGCGCCACCCTCTCTTCCGGCAGCTGCGCGAAACGCGGATGCCCTTGAGGCTCTTCGATGTGCCCGAGGCGATGCGCTGGGGACCCGTGTTCGATCGGGTCATTCGCTCACGCAACTACAGCGATGGGCTGAGCCAGTGCCTGTTCACACGGGACGGCCGCTACATCGGGATGCTCAACATGAGCACCACCGGCGGGGAGCGATTCGACCAGCAGTCAGTCGTCACGGTCACCTTGCTGAGCGACGTGCTGGCAGATGCGCTCGATCCGTTGGCGCAGCCCCGACCGTCCCCACGGGTAGGTCCCGGTGACGCAGCGCTGGTCGTCGATGCCGACGGTTCGGTGCGCGCGCTGACCGACGACGCCCCGGTGATGCTGTTCGGCCCCGGCACGACCGGTGGTCGACTCGCCCGTGCCGTCGCGACGTCGGGGCAGGCCGCCGACTTCCACTTCGTGGGTGTGGGTTCGGCGCGGGGCGTGCGGATGGAGCCTGTCCGACGTGGCGGCACCCTGGTCGTGTGCCGCCCGAGCGACCCGCCGATGGGGCTGACGGGGCGGGAGGCGGAGGTTCTCGCGCTGCTGCCGACGGGCGCGTCCAACGCCGAGATGGCGGCCCGACTGGGGATCGGCGCCGCGACCGTGGCCACGCATCTCGAGCGGATTCTGCGCAAGATCGAGGCGCCCAACCGGACGGCGGCAGCGGCAACGGCCGCGCGGTGGGGGCTGACGCCGATCTGATCGCCCGAGCGGGCGTCCCCGTCAGGGGGTGACGATCGTGAAGTTCGGGTCGGGCTCGTCGACGTACCCGGCGAGTTCCGCCAACTTGGCGAGGTCGCCGTCGGCGGTGATCCGGCCGTCGGCCATCGCCTGGCCCAGATCCATGCCGCCGAGCAGGACCCCGAGCAGGAGGGGGCGGGTGAGGGTGAACGCCGCATCCGGGGTCGGCCTGTCCGCGACGGTGGTGTCGAGGTCGAAGTGCACCAGCAGACCGTTGCGCAACTGGGTCCTGTGTACGACGTCCTCGTCGGTGACATGCCAGTCGATGGTGATGTGTGCGTCCCACGCCCTGGGGCCGTCGACCCGCAGCGAGATCGCATCGAACACTTGCTCCACCGACAGCGCGGCCGCGATGTCGGGTGCGGCGCTCGCTGTGGGAGTTCCGACGGCCCCGTTGCGCAGTTCGTAGGCGCCGGTGAGATAGAAGTTGCGCCACGTCCCGTTCTCGGCGCCGTAGGCGAGCTGCTCGAGGGTGTCGGCCTGCAGGGCCTTCGCCTCCGCGTTGTCGGGCTCGGCGAAGACGACATAGTTGACGACCTGCGCGACCCACCGGAAGTCGCCGTCCGCGAACGACTCCCGTGCTTTCCGCAGGACCTCGGGGGACCCGCCCATGAACTCGACGTGCCGCTTCGCGGACTCCACCGGTGGGTGCTCCCACAGGTGCGCCGGGTTGCCGTCGAACCAGCCCATGTAGCGCTGATAGATCGCCTTGACGTTGTGGCTCACCGAACCGTAGTAGCCGTGCGTGTGCCAGGCGTTCACCAGCGCCGGTGGCAGCTCGAACTCCTCGGCGATCTCGATCCCCGTGTGGCCCTGGTTGATCCGCCGCAGCGTCTGGTCGTGCAGGTAGCCGTACAGGTCGCGCTGCAGCGAGAGGAACTCGGTGAGCCGCTGCGTGCCCCAGGTGGGCCAGTGATGCGAGGCGAACAGGACATCCGAGCGCGCGGCATACCGGTTGATCGATTCGGTGAGGTACTTCGCCCACACGTGCGGGTCCCGCACCAGGGCGCCGCGCAGCGTCAGCAGGTTGTGCAGCGTGTGGGTGGCGTTCTCGGCCATGCACAGCGCCCGTAGTTCGGGGAAGAAGAAGTTCATCTCGGCCGGCGCCTCGGTGCCCGGCGTCATCTGGAACTCGATCCGGACACCGTCGACGGTCTCGGTCTGTCCGGTTCTGGTGACGTTCACCGTCGGGGTGATCAGAGTGGGTGTGCCGGTCGACGTGGTCTGCCCCAGGCCGGCCCCGACGGCGCCGCGTGGTCCGCGGGGCAGTGCGGCGCCGTACATGTATGCGGCCCGGCGTGCCATGGCGGTGCCGGCGAAGACGTTCTCCTCGACGGCGTGTTCGACGAAGCCGACCGGCGCGATGATCGCGCAGTGACCCGCCGTCACGTCCTCGTCGGTGGTGACGCCCTTGACCCCGCCGAAGTGGTCGATGTGGGAGTGCGTGTAGATCACCGCGGTCACCGGCCGGTCGCCTCGATGTTCGCGGTATAGCGCGAGGCCGGCGGCCGCGGTTTCCGCCGAGATCAGCGGGTCGATGACGATCACACCGGTTTCGCCCTCGATCAACGTCATGTTCGACAGGTCCAGGCCGCGGATCTGGTAGATCCGCTCGGCGACCTCGTACAGGCCCTGCCGTGCCACCAGTCCCGACTGGCGCCACAGGCTCGGATTGACGGTGGGCGGGCACTGACCGGTGAGGAAGGCGTAGGAATCGCTGTCCCACACCACGGTTCCGTCGGGCGCGGTGACCACACCGGGACTCAGCGCGGCGACGTACCCGCGATCCGCGTCCGTGACGTCCGAGTCGTCGGAGAACGGGAGTGTTTCCGACGCGCGCGCATTGACTGCGCCGATCGCTGGGGTCGCACCCTCGCTCACCGTCATGTGGACATCCTTCCGTCAGGCTATCGACACGAATTCAGTTGTCTCGGCAGGGATCCGTCAGCCGAGGAGCTGCGCCTTCGCCGCCGCGAACTCGTCGTCGGAGAGCACACCGGACTGGTGCAGTTGACCGAGTTGCTGCAGCTTGGAAACCAGATCGTCGCCGGTCGGGGCGGCAGGCGACGGAGCGGGTGCTGGCGCGGGCTGCTGAGTCGCGGCTTGCTGTTCGGCGTATGCCTGCTGTTCCGCGGCCCGCTGCTGGCCGCGGCGGTTCACGGCGTTGGACGTGGCCTGCGCTGTGCCTGCGATCACCGCGGTGCGTGCGACGGTGCCGAGCAATCCGGGGCGACCCCTGCGGCCGGCTCGAAAGACCATGTGACTCTCCTGTTCCTAGAGTGCTGCTTCGACGGCGGCGATCACCGCGTCACGGGGAATCTGGACGTGCAGTGCGACCTCGCCTCCGGCGCCGCGGACTGTCGACGCGAGTTGTCGCGCCCAGGTCTCCTCGTAGACGATGATCGCCGCCGAGGTGCCGGGCTCGAGCGAATCGCGGACAACGTCGAGGTCCTCGTCGCTGATGAGCGACTTCGCCTCGATGGACAGGATCGCCAGGCCGACGTCGTCGAGGTCCTCGTCGACATCCACCTGGGTGACGTTCCCGTCGGTGTCCTTGGCGAGATAGACGAGATCGAGCAGGGTCACGTAACCGCGGTCGACGACGTCCTGCAGCGCAGCGACCGTGGCGTCGTCGACGCGTGATCCGGGGAAGGTCAGCACGACCAGTTCAACCGGTCCGATGTTCGATGTATCACCCATGCCCGCGAGCCTGCCACCATTGCCGCACGGACGCCGGATGTTCGACGGATGTCGAGTCCGCATCGTGCGGGTTTCCGGTCAGAGGTCGATGACGACGTCGTCGCGGGGAGTCGAGCAGCAGATCAGATCGTCGCCCGATCCCGGCGGGTCTACTCCGCGATGACCGGAAGTAGAACCCGGGGCGGCGATGCGGACGTCGTTGTCGGCGAGGCCGTCGACGGTGAGGTTCTCACCGAACTGCCCGCGGATGGGGTCGTCGCGTCCGAACTCCTGTCGCCAGTGGGCATACGAGTCGACTTGATACACAAGAACAGCGCGCATCTCACCGCCGTGCCCGGCCAGGTCGCCCTGGCCGTCCCGGTCGATGTCGAGGCGCCGGACCCTCACCGGTCCGGTCACCGGCGACTTCCAGATTCCGGTGTGAACCGTCTTGCCGTGCCACGGCACGTCCTGCGGCATACCCACATTGACCGAGACGAGACGGCCGGAAAGCGGCAGGCTGTCCCATGCCCCCCGACGCTGGTAGCCGGTGACGCGGTTCAGGGACGAGTACCGGGATCCGAGACGGACAAGCAACCTTCACCTTCGCCGAGACGCTTCACTCGTGAAGAGTTCGACGACGTTTCCTGTGGTACGCATGACCCCATGGGGCAGTGGGTGGGGCGGGAGATGTCGATCGCGATCGGATCGGGTGCGGTGTCCGGGGGTGTGGTGGCGTCGGTGCTCGGAGGTGCCTTCGGAGGCATCGGTCTCGGCGCCTTCATCGGTGCGGTGCTCGGCGCGGTCGTCGGTAGTGTGTCCGTCGCTGCCGGGCATCTGGCGATCCGGTCGGCAACGTATTGGCCGGCCCCGAGCGAGCGGTGCTGGAGGGGACGATTCGCGGCGTGTTCCGCGGCTGCGGTCTTCCTGCTGACGGCGGTGCTCTCGATTTGGGAGCTTTCCGCGTCTCCAGGGGAGCCGTCGATCGTGATGACCAGTGTTGCAGTCGTTTTCGCAGCCATAACCTTCGTCTGCACGTTCGCTCTCGCACCGCGATCGCTACCCCGGACGAAGTGACCGTCACGCACTCGTAGCGGTGCGGCCCGTCGTCCCGAGAGTGCCGGGACGGGCGGCGAGGTGAACTCTGCCACAGACGGAAGGTGCGGTTTTCCCGAATTCGGTGGGGCGGGCCGTGATCAGCTGCGGGCGGCCGGCTCGCCCAGTCGCGCGCGCACGCCGTCGATGAACAGTCCGAGCCCGAAGTCGAATCGGACGGCCGGGTCGCCGTCGAGGAGTTCGTCATCGGATCCCGGATCGGCGCCGGTCTCGGTGTCCGGTGAGGCCGGCGAGCGGGTGAGCGCGCCCATCGCCTCCATCTGTGCGCGGGACTGTTCGTCGACGGTGTGTCCGAGGACGAAGTACAGGAGCGTGTAGGCGGCGAGTTCCGCGTACGGGCGGGGCAGTCCGGCGCGGATCCCGGCGCCGACGAAGCTCTCGCGGGCCAGATTCGACGTCATCCGAGACGCGTAGGTCGCGGCCACGAGTTCCGCGCCGTCGCGGTGGGCGAGCAGCGCGCTGCGGAGGCGGTGGGCCAACTCGGCAATGCCGCCGTCCCACTGCGTCGACGACACCGGCGCGTCGACGCCCTCGAGGATACGATCAGCCATCGCGCCCAGGAGCGTTTGCTTGTTGGGGAAGTGCCAGTAGAGCGCGCCGGGCTGCACGCCGAGTGAGGTGGCGAGCCGCCGCATCGTCAGGTCGGCGAGGCCGTACTCGTCGAGGATGGCCATGGCGCCGTCGAGGACGTCGCCGCGTCGCAGCTGCACTGACTTCTCCTACTTCGATCGGCCGTTCGGGTGGGGGTTCCTTTGACACTAATCGACCGCGGCTCTAACGTGAACGCCGTTCAACTTGTACGGCGTTCAATTCGTGACGTCGATCATGTTGCTGTATCCGTCCGGCCCGCGCGAGTGGGCTGTTCGAACCCGAGGAGTTGCAGTGACCCAGGCCCCCGAGCGGACCGACATTCTCGCCACCGCCCGCGATCAGGTGCTCGAGCGCGGTGAAGCGTTGTCGCAGGACCAGGTGCTCGAGGTGCTCCGGCTGGACGACGACAGGCTCGAGGACCTGTTGGCCCTGGCGCACGACGTACGGATGAAGTGGTGCGGTCCGGAGGTCGAGGTCGAAGGCATCATCAGCCTCAAGACCGGCGGCTGCCCCGAGGACTGCCACTTCTGCTCGCAGTCCGGACTGTTCCAGTCGCCCGTGCGCGCGGCCTGGCTGGACATCCCGAGTCTGGTCGAGGCGGCGAAGCAGACCGCCAAGACCGGTGCCACCGAGTTCTGCATCGTCGCCGCGGTCCGCGGCCCGGACGAGAAGCTGCTGGCCCAGGTCGCGGCCGGCATCGAGGCGATCCGCAACGAGGTCGACATCCAGATCGCGTGCTCGCTCGGCATGCTCACCCAGGAGCAGGTCGACCAGCTCGCCGCGATGGGGGTGCACCGCTACAACCACAACCTCGAAACCGCCGAGTCGTACTTCCCGAACGTCGTCACCACCCACACGTGGGACGAGCGCTGGGAGACGCTGCGAATGGTGCGCGAGGCGGGCATGGAGGTGTGCTGCGGCGGCATCCTCGGCATGGGGGAGAGCGTCGAGCAGCGCGCCGAGTTCGCGGCCAACCTCGCCGCCCTCGAGCCTGACGAGGTGCCGCTGAACTTCTTCAACCCGCGCCCCGGCACGCCCTTCGGCGACCTCGACGTATTGCCCGCGAGCGAGGCCCTCAAGGCGGTGGCCGCCTTCCGTCTCGCGCTGCCCCGCACGATCCTGCGTTTCGCCGGTGGACGCGAGATCACCCTCGGCGACCTCGGGGCCAAGCAGGGCATGCTCGGTGGCATCAACGCCGTCATCGTCGGCAACTACCTGACGACGCTGGGGCGTCCCGCCGAGAGCGATCTGGATCTGCTGGTGGATCTCGAGATGCCGATCAAGGCGCTCAATGCCACGCTCTGACGCCGTGAGTGAGACCGGCGCGACGGACGAGCGCTACAACCCGTTCACCGGGCACCGCGTCGTCGTCGGCCTCGATGACGCGGTCCCCGCTGCCGCGCAACTCGGACTCGAGCCGCCGCGGTTCTGTGAGCAGTGCGGCCGCCGGATGATCGTCCAGGTCAGCCCCGACGGCTGGTGGGCGAAGTGCTCGCGCCACGGCGTCCTCGACTCGACACTTCTCGGACGCAGGTAACGTCGCACGATGTGACGACATCTCCGCGCCCGCGTCGGCGTCTCGCCCTGCGGATCGTGTGGTGGCTCGCCGTCCTCGGCGCCGCAGCGGGTGTCGTGTGGGCGTTCCTGGCGCCGCCCGAGCGGATGCTCGTCGTCGCCGAGGACCGGGGCGTGGTGCTCACCACGGAGAGCCTGCACCGCTTCGATGCGATCGCGATCTTCGCCGGCATCGGTGTGGTTCTCGGGGTGCTGTCGGCCGTCGTGGTCTGGGGGATGCGCCGCACCCGGGGCCCGGCCGCTCTCGCTGCGCTGGTGGTCGGTTCCGGGATGGGCGCGGGCGTGGCGGCGCTCGTGGGGATGGGCGTCGCACAGTTGCGTTTTCCGGAGGTCGAATCCCCGGTGGTCGGTGACATCGTCGCCGCGGCACCGGGTCTGGTCACGCCGATCGTGTTGATCCTGCAGCCCCTCGCGGCCGCGCTGATCTACCTTCTGTTCGTGTCCCTGAGTCCGGACGACGATCTCGGGATCTCGGATCACGAGCCTGCCGCCGCCGAATCGGCGCCGGACGTCGCCGTCGAGCGTTAGCCACTCGCGGAGATCGTCCCGCGCGTTCGGATCGGGCCCGGTCGGGCGGGCCCCGGGATAGACTCCTCGGCATCCGCCGCCGGCACCGTTCCGGCTCGCCGTCCGGCCCTTCGCGAACAGCCCTGCCGGGGCGCGCGCTGTGGTGACGGAGCGCCATCACGCTGTGTTTCGACGGCAGGAGGTCGCGGCGATGTCGATGCTCGACACAACCACCCCACCCGATCCGGTCGCGCTGAGGGCGCGCCGATCATGAGCGCGGACACCGGAAACGAGAACACCGGCCCCATTGCCGGCGGTGGTGAAGGAGCCTTCCGGTTCCGGCCGTATCACCACCCCGCGGCCGGCTGGGGTGCTGCCAGGAGCGTCGGCCGCTTCCTCGCCCGGGAAGGGGAATTCGTCGACGGGCCGCGGGCGATCATGCGGATGAATCACGAGAACGAGGGCTTCGACTGCCCCGGATGCGCGTGGCCGGACGACCTCAAGGGCATTCACCTGGACATCTGCGAGAACGGGATCAAGCACGTCACCTGGGAGATGACCCACAAACGTGTCGACCGCGATTTCTTCGCGGCGCACCCGGTCGGCGAGCTGTCGGGCTGGAGCGACGCCGCCCTCGAGGACCGGGGCCGGCTCACCGAGCCCATGCGGTACGACCCGGACACCGACCGCTACGTCCCGATCACGTGGGCCGAGGCCTTCGAACTGGTCGGCCGAACGCTGCGTGAACTCGACGATCCCGATCAGGCCGCCTTCTACACGTCGGGCAGGCTCGGGAACGAGGCCACGTTCCTGTACCAACTCCTGGCCCGCGAACTCGGGACGAACAATCTGCCCGACTGCTCCAACATGTGTCACGAGGCGAGCGGCCGCGCACTCCACGCGTCACTGGGCACCGGCAAGGGGACTGTGGATCTGGAGGACTGGGAGGCCACGGACGCGCTGTTCATCATGGGCGTCAACGCGGCCTCCAACGCGCCGAGGATGCTGACCTCGCTTGTCGAGGCCTACAAGCGGGGCGCCCAGATCGTGCACATCAACCCTCTGGTCGAGGCCGCGGCGCGACGGGCGATCATCCCGCACGAGTTCACGGCGATGGCGGCGTTCCGATCCACCCCCACGAGCACCCTGAACCTGCAGCCACGGATCGGCGGCGACATGGCACTGCTCCGGGGGATGGCGAAGGTCGTCATCGACGAGGCCCGTACCGACCCGAAGGCACTCGACGCCGAGTTCATCGAGCGTCACACCACCGGGTTCGCGGCATACCGCGCCTTGTGCGAGGCGACGTCGTGGGAGGAGATCGAGCACCAGTCCGGTGTCGCTCGCGCCGACATCCGCAAGGCCGCGCGGGTCTACTGCGTGGCCGATCGCAGCATCTTCAGTTGGTGTCTGGGTATTACCCAGCACGACCACGGTGTCGACACCGTCCGCGAGATCGTCAACCTGTTGCTGCTGCGGGGAAACCTCGGTCGGGAAGGCGCCGGGCCCTCACCGGTGCGGGGCCACAGTAACGTCCAGGGCAACCGAACCTGCGGTATCGATCACCGTCCGACGCCGGAGTTCCTCGACCGGCTCACCGCGGTTTGCGAGATCGACCCGCCCCGACACCATGGACTGGACACCGTCGGGACCATCGAAGCGATGCACCGCGGCGACGTGAAGGTCTTCGTCGGCATGGGCGGGAACTTCGCGCTCGCCGCCCCCGATACCTCGTACACGTTCGCGGCACTGCAGAAGTGCCGGCTGACGGTTCACGTGAGCACCAAGCTCAACCGCAGCCACCTCGTTCACGGCCACGATGCGCTGATCCTGCCCTGCCTCGGTCGCACCGAGAAGGACCACCAGCGGGCGGGCATCCAGGCGACGTCGGTGGAGGACTCGATGAGCATGGTGCACCTGTCGATCGGAATGAAGCGACCCGCGTCCCCGCACCTGCTGTCCGAGCCGGCCATCGTCGCCGGCATCGCCCGCGCCGCCCTGCCCGACAGCGCCACGCCGTGGGAGCAATACGTCGAGGACTACGACCGGATCCGCGACACCATGTCCCACGTGCTCGACGGATTCGAGGACTTCAATCGCCGGGTCCGGCTGCCCCTGGGCTTCCGCATCCGCCAACCCGCCCGGGAACTGGTCTTCGAGACCCCCTCCGGCCGTGCCGAATTCTCCACTGCGACACTGCCGGACGTGGTCCCCGGTGCGGACCGACTGGTGCTCGGCACGATGCGCTCGCACGACCAGTGGAACACCACGATCTATTCCCACAGCGACCGCTATCGTGGTGTGAAGAACCTGCGCACCCTGATCTTCATGAACGCCGACGACATGCGCGCCCGCGGTATCGGTCCGTTCGACGACGTCGACATCACCAGCATCGCCCGCGACGGCAGCACGCGCTCCCTGCATCGCTACACCGCCATCCCCTACGACATTCCCCGCGGCAGCGCGCTCGGGTACATGCCCGAGATGAACGTGCTGTGCGCCATCGGCGACTACAGCACGCAGAGCGATCAGCCCCTCATGAAGAACGTCCGGGTCGTCGTGCGGGCGGCGTCGTGACCCGGCCGGCACGTTTGTAGTCGGCGGCATACGCGTCGACGTACTCCTGGCCCGAACAGCGTTGCAGGACACGCATCAACTCGTCCGTGGCGGCGCGGGTCGAGCGGGTCGCCGACCCGTCGGTGACTCCGACGGCGCTGCGGTGTCGAGTCAGGTCGACCGGTGGGCAGATCGTGATCCGTACCCGACCGGGGCGCCAGATGCGAGTGCCGGGCGGGTTCACGGTGTCCGTCCCGCGGACCACGACGGGAACGACGGGTGCCCCGGTCGCCAGCGCTACGCGCATCACGCCGGTCTTCCCGCGAAACAGCCGACCGTCGGGTGATCGGGTCCCCTCCGGATAGATGCCCCACACGCCGCCGGTCTCGAGGATGCCCCGCGCGGCCCGCAACGCGCTCTCCGCGGCGTCGGCACCGCCACGATCGATCGGGACCTGACCGGATGCGGTGAAGAACCAACGGAGGAACCTGCCCTTGACTCCCGTGCCGGTGAAGTACTCGCTCTTCGCGACGAAGGTGATACGGCGACGGATCAGCAGCACCAGGAAGAAGGAGTCCACGACCGCGAGATGGTTGCCCGCGAGGATCACGGGACCGCTCGCCGGGATGTGCTCCGCGCCCTCGATGATCGGTCGGCCCAGGACCCGAAGAACGGGTCCGATCAGCACGTACTTGAACAGTCGGTACCACATGTAGGCCTCCCGGTCCCTGCACCCCAAGTCGAGTAGACAGTGTCTACTCGCATGAGGTTAGCCGAATGATAGACACTGTCTACATGGAGAGGGTGCGATCGCTGCGCGACGAGTTGGTCTCTGCCGGTGTCGAACTGCTCGAGGCGGAGGGGACGGGCGGCGTCAGCCTGCGCGCGATCACGCGCCGGGCCGGGGTGTCGCACGGTGCGCCGCGGCGCTACTTCCCGACGCACAACGCGCTGCTCGCTGCGATCGCCGTCGAGGGCTTCTCCGATCTGACGGCGCGGCTGCGCCCGGCGCTCGACGGATCCGACGCCCCCGCACGTGATCGACTCATGGTCCTCGGGATCGCGTATGTCGAGTTCGCCCGCGACCGGCCGGCGATGTTCGAACTCATGTTCCGGCACGACCTGCTCGAGGGTGCGGGGGAGAACCTGCGCGGGACGACGCTGCCGCTCTTCGCCACACTGCGCGCGCTC
Source organism: Prescottella sp. GW823-FHT02E09 (assembly GCF_058797375.1). NCBI lineage: Bacteria > Bacillati > Actinomycetota > Actinomycetes > Mycobacteriales > Nocardiaceae > Rhodococcus > Prescottella sp. GW823-FHT02E09. The sequence continues at coordinate 43,226 of NZ_JBXAJP010000010.1, read as the reverse complement.
GTCGGCGAGGCGTCGAGCGGTGCCGGCGCGGGCGATCGTGCACTCGCAATCTGGGTGTCGCTGCACGGAACCGCCGTCCTCGTGGCGAACCGGAGCCTGCAACTCGTGGCCGAGGGCGTCGGGCTCGACGATCTGGTCGCGCGGGTGATCGGTGCGCACCTGGTCCGGTCGGGCGGAGGCATCGAGTCGGACGGCTAGATCGCGCCGAGCGAACCTGGGCGTCGCGGCGTCGTCGCGACCGCTGCCTCCCAGGTAGGTGGCACACTCGGACGCGAAGGGGGTACGAAAGTGGGAGCGTGGCTTCGCCGAGGACCCCCTCCACATGGGCTCGACATCTTTTCGGATGTTGCCCTAGGGGTACCGGTCCGCGGTGAATGCACTCGCGTGGGCGGCGAGGTGGTCGTGGAGCCGTGTCACGGCCGGAGTGGGGCGGTAGTTGCCGGTCACGAGCCCGATGCTTCGATCGGGTACTCCCCGTAGTGGGAGCGCCACGAGGCCCGGGCGCGGTGATTCGGCGGCCGGTAGTGCAGCTACGCCGAGTCCGTGCGCGACGAGAGCGCGGATCGTCTCGAACTCGGTGATCTCGAACGACACCCGCGGCACGAATCCTATTCGTGCGCAGGATGAGTCGAGAATCCTGCGAAGGTGGAACGACGGCGGGTTGGCGATGAAGGGCTCGTCCGAGAGTTCGGCGAGTTCGACGCGCTTACGGGAAGCGAGTGGGTGGTCGCCAGCCACGTGCAGGAGAATGCGCTGGTGTCCGAGCGCAGTGGCGGGTAGGTCGTCGGGGCAGGGGATCATCACCGCCAGGTCCAGGCGGCCGTCGCGCATCATCGCGGCGAGGGCGGCGCCGTGGTCCTGCACCAGGTGCAGGCGGATCCGCGGCGCGGTGGTGTGGAAGTCGGCGAGCAGGGACGGGATGCTCACGGGGCCGAGCGTCAGCGGGAAACCGAATCGCACGAGCCCGCTCTCGGGATCCGCATTGCTGCGCACCGCCGCGACTGCGTCGTCGAGTGCCCGGACGAGTCCGTGGGTCCGCTCGAACAGATCTCGCCCCTGCGGTGTGAGGGCGATTCGGCGCCCCGCCGGCTGGAACAGTTGTACCCCGAGCGTTTTCTCGAGGGTCTTCAGGCGTCTGCTGAGCGACGACTGCGGCACGCCGAGGAGTTCGGATGCGCGGGTCACGTGCCCTTCCTCCGCGGCCGCGTCGAAGGCCGCGAGCAGGGGTGCGACCGCGTCGATCTCGCCGGACATCGAATCATCCATATTCGGATCATAAAGTCACCAGATCATCATTGGACGGATGAGTTGCGCGCAGGCAACCTTGCTGGCACACCGGCGAGGAGAGGGGCACGGCATGGTTCACGCGCACTGTGGGGGAGCGGACGCCGGGAAGGGAGACGAGGTTCTCGACGTGATCCTTGTCGGCGGCGGCGTCATGTCCGCGACTCTCGGTGCACTACTGGCGAAGTTGCAGCCGGACTGGTCGATCGCACTGCTCGAGCGCCTCGGGGAACTGGCGGGCGAGAGCTCGAACGCATGGAACAACGCCGGGACCGGTCATTCCGGGCTGTGTGAACTCAACTACATGCCCGATGCCGGCGATCCCACCCAGGCCGAGGACATCGGCCGTCGATTCCACCTCTCACGTCAGTTCTGGGCGTCGCTCGTCGAGAACGGTGAAATACACGACCCCGCATCGTTCATCAATCCCACGCCGCACATGGATGTCGTGTTCGGTGAACGTGACATCGCCTATCTACGTGAGCGATTCGAGACGTTGCGGCACTTGCCGTTGTTCTCGGCGATGGAGTACACCGAGGACCCCGGGACCGTCCGAGAGTGGGCGCCGCTGTTGATGGACGGCCGAAGCGATGCCGAGGCGGTCGCGGCGACGCGGTACGAGGGCGGGAGCGACATCGACTTCGGGGCGCTCACCCACGCGCTCGTGCGTGTGATGACGAGCGCTGGAACGCGGGTGCGCATGCGGCACGAGGTGACGAACCTCGCGCGCGGATCGGACGGCATCTGGATCGTCACCGGGTGTGATCGCGAGACAGGGCACCGTTTCCGGATCAGGTCGCGATTCGTCTTCGTCGGTGCCGGTGGGTATGCGCTGAAGCTGCTGCAGAAGGCGCGGATCCCGGAGGTGCGCGGATACGCGGTCTTCCCGCTCGGCGCCCAGTTCCTGCACACCGGCAACCCTGCGGTGGTCGGCCGGCACGACGCGAAGGTGTACGGCCAGGCCGCGATCGGGGCACCGCCGATGTCGGTGCCCCACCTCGACAAGCGCGTCGTCGACGGCCGGCCCTCACTGATGTTCGGCCCATATGCCACCTTCAGTACGCGGCTTCTCCAGCGCGGCAGGTTGACCGACCTGTTCACCACCGTCCGCTTCCGGAATGTCGCGGTGCTCCTGGCGGTGGGAATCCAGAACCTTCCGCTCGTGCGCTATCTCGTCGCCGAGCTGTTCGCCTCGCGTCGACGGAAGTTCGTGCAGCTGCGGCGCTTCTACCCCGGAGCCGATCCGGCGGACTGGACCGTGGTGCAGGCCGGGCAGCGCGCCCAGCTCGTCAAGCCGGATCCGCGCCGGATCGGCGTGCTGACGTTCGGAACTGAGGTGGTCGTCGGAGCGGACGGAACGATCGCCGGGTTGCTCGGTGCGTCGCCCGGTGCTTCGGTCGCGCCGCCACTCATGGCCGAGGTCCTGGACAGATGCTTCCCGGAGAAACGCCCGGAGTGGGAGCCTGTACTGCGGATGCTGATGCCCGGCCTGGGCAATGCCGGCCGCGACCAGCGGGAGGTCGACCGCAACCTCGAGCGCACGGGTCGCTCGCTGCGTCTGGTGCGGCGATCGGGATGACGATTCGTCGGACGAGGGCCGCGTGCGTCAATCGGGAGGGATTGTGTCGGCGAACAGATTCTCGACCTCGTTCAGGTCCAGGCCCGTTGCCTCGGCGATTTCGTCCAATGGGTGACCGGCTCTGCACAGCTCGACCGCGCGGGAGCGCGGACCGTCGAGCCACCCGAGTCGAATCAGCAACTGCTCCGCCTCGCAACGGAGTTCGGCCCGCTGGTCCCGGGACCACGGCACGGACCGCGACAGCGACGCCTTTCCGATCCGCGCGCGGAGTAGTTCCCCGAGCGCCTCGCGTAGTTGCGCCGTGGTGAGTCCATCCACCTCTTCCTCCGTCACGCACAGGTCGACCAGCATCGCCGGCTCGGAGCGTTCGTAGCGTGTGAAGGACCGGCGGTCGCAGTTCGCGGGTAGACATCTCAGACACACCACGAGGGTCCCGGGGACCGCCGGGGTCGTAGCGGCGAAGGCGTCTGCGGCCTCCTGCAACTCGTTCGCCAGCGCGTACACGTCCCCGATCGAGCCGGTATCCGACGTGACGGCGAGTTCCATCCGCCCGACGCTACCGGAGCGTGACGTGCGCGGCGCCAGTGTGCGGGAGCCTCGGCCGAATAGACGGCTTCACTGAACTTTTCGAGAGGGATCGGCCGCCCCTCGGGCACGCGCAGCGCGCCGCTGTCGGCGAGGTGGAGTGTCCGGTCGATCGTTGCGGCCGTCCGGGCCCTGGGTGTGTCGGTGAACCAGCGGAACAGCCAGAACCCCCGGACGGTCTTGGTTTCGTAGATCAATGAGCGCGCGAAGATCGGGATGGTGAGTTTGTCGGGATCAGTTTGGCGGTGTGTGGACAGCGCTCCGTAGACGACCAGCTCACCGTCCGGCGTCAGCGCCCGTGACACGTCCGCACCTACCTGACCGCTGACGCAGTCGATCGCCTTGGACACGCCGTCGTGGCCCGCTATGTCGGCAATCCGTTCGCGCAGGTCCTCGTCTTCCGTGCAGATCACGGCGGTGCCCCCCAGCGCCAGGATGTCGTGGACGGCGGATCGACGGCGGACCACGTTGAGAGTCTTGAATCCGACGTGTGCTCCGAGTTGGATGACCGACTGGCCCACGGTTGATCCGGCCGCCGTCTGCAGGAGCCATTCACCCGGTCGAACATCGAGTTCATCACCGGTCAAGATCACAGCGGTGAGCGGATTGGTGAGTATCTGAGCGGCTGTGGAATTGCTCATGCCGACGGGAACAGGCAAGACCCGCTCGGCATCGGCAACGACATACTCCTGCCACGTGCCCGTTACTCCGACCGTGATGACACGTTGCCCGACGGCCAGACCGTCTGCGCCGCTACCGAGTTCGTCGATCACACCGACAGATTCGATTCCGGGTACGGCGGGGAACTCCGGGGTGAAGCCGTATCGGCCGCGGATGGTGTGCAGATCGCTGGCATGGACAGGTGCAGCTGCCACCCGGATTCGGACCTCGCCGGGACCGGGCTCCGGAATCGGGCGGGCCTGCAGGTGCAGAACCTCGGAAGGTTCGCCTGACGTGTCGGCAACGACAGACCGCATGGTTGGCATCTTGGTGCTCCCTCGGTCGGATTCAGATCTCGCACGGTTCCGTGTGCAAAGAGGCGGCGTCGCCATTTCACGGCCGAGATTCGAATCGCGGCCCGATTCCAGCCCACTAGCCCCAAGGCTGCCACCTCGGCGGAGTTGTCGGGTGGGATATCTGGTGTTTCCAGTCGCCGGAAGCGAAGGGCCGACTGTTCGACGGGCGTCCCAACTCTGGCTGCTGGGCTTCCTGTCGGGCCACCCACCGAGAGGCTAGGTCAGACACGTGGGGGAGGCCTTGCCCGTGCGCCGATAGAGGCCACTGCTGGCGTCAGCGGGTCCAGAAGTCCTGCGGTCGGTGGCCGGGCGTGAACCCGTAGTACTCGACCATTGCCACGGCTTCGGGGAAGTTGTCGGCGAGTGCTTCCGGAACGTGGGCGTCGCTGCCGAAGGTGACGGCGCGGCCGCCTTCCTCGCTCCACCACTGGGGAATCCACGGCCGCAGACGGCGGGTGTTGATCTCGAGGGCTCGTCCGCTGTCGGCGACAGCTCGCATGGCGGCCCGGAATCCTCCCTCGAAATGGTGGGGGTCGAAGGGGCCGGTGGTCACGGTCGGCCAGGCCCGGGCGGCGTAGTCGATGTGGCAGAACACCTCGAACTCATCTGATCCTGCGACCATCCGCGGGATTTCGTCGAGGTAGGCGTTGATCACGTCGTCCGGGTGCCACCTCCGGAAGAGGGTGTTCGGCTCGTAACGGTCCTCGCCGACGTTCAGTGTGTGCAGGGAGCCGTTGACACGGTCGATGGAGGACAGGTCGACGAGTTTCGCGGCGTGTTCGGCGTGCAGATGGGGTTGGCCGAACTCGACTCCGGTGAGAATCCTCAGATCGGGGAAGCGATGACGGCATCGGTCGATGCTGTCGAGGTAGCCGGCGATGTCGAGGGGTGGGGGCCGCAGGTATCCGTTCGAGTCGAGCAGTGACTGTTGGTGGGGGAGTAAGTCTTCGGGTTCGGTACGCCAGGTGTTGTCGAAGTCGAAGTGCTCGGTGAACACCACGGCCGGGAGACCGATCGCGAGGGCGCGTTCGCACATGAGGTTCATGCGGCCGGCGGCGGCGGACGATGCGCCGCCGGTGTCCCAGGACCATTCGGTGTGGACATGGCTGTCGGCGGGGAGATGGGAAGGCACGAGGACTCCTGAAACGGCGATGGGTGCAGGGGTGGCCCCCGGACCGCTATCGAACTCGGGATCTACCTCGGCGACTGCGCGCTGTGGGCCCCGTGACCGAGAAAGGGTCCGGGGCAGTCAAATCGGCGCAGGCACGCGTGCACGCGTCGAGCATACAGAGGAAATGGTCGGCGCTTGCACCGATTCGGGCGCGGGGTTTGTTGTGCTTTGGTCCGGCATGTCCCAGTCGGCGTACGCGCCGGAACCACCACATTGTTCGCCGCCCTCGATGTGGCCTCTGGCAAGGTGATCGGCGCGCTGCCGCACGCAGCACCGCGACGCTAGCAGCTGGATGGCCTGCAGCTGCGCCACACGCGGCGGACACCGCACCTACGAATGCCGAACCTGCGGCGTCATCCCTTACATCCCCGACCACGACGAACTCCTGGCGGCGGCGGTGCGAGTTGAATCGCAGCCCATCGATGGTCGACGGAGGGCCCGGGTACAAAGCGATGCCGTTCCCGTCCTCACCGCCGCAATGGGGGGGGGGCGTTCCCGGCGTCGTGCTAGCGGAGTCCGCGGCGTGCAGCCTCCAGGATAGCGTCCCGGCGGGAGTGCACACCGAGCTTCCGGTACAGGCTCTTGAGTTGGGATTTGACGGTGTTCGGGGAGACGAACAGCGATTCGGCGATCTCCGCAACGCTGCCGCCGCGGGCGACGCCGTCGAGCACGACGGCCTCACGCTCGGTCAGGGTTACCGGCGGTGCGGGACGTGGGTACGGTCCGTCGGCCCACTCGGCAAGTTTGTCCGCGAAAGGAATCGCGGCCTCGCCCGCGCTCAGCACCCTGCGGATCGCGGGCGGCACAGTCAACAGTGGTCGCACCAGGCCACTGTCTCGAGACATCGCCGTTGCTCGGTTCCATGCGGTCCCGGCGTCGTTGTCGCGACCCTGCTCGTGCGCGAGCGTCGCGGCGATTGACAGCGCCTCGAGGCGGACCCGGGTCTCGCTGACATGACGCCTGGTCAGAGGCGTGCAGAACGCGGCCGCGGCCGCGTGGTCGCCGGTAGACATGGCTGCCCTCGCCGCGGCCAGCCGCATCATCGGGTGCATCGGCCCGTCTGCCAGTCGGGCGTGGTCGAGCACCCACGTCGCCTGACCCGCCGCCGTCTGTAGGTCCATCGCAGCCGCAGCCAGTAGTGGGCCCGCAGCGGCAGCCGGCCCGAGTAGGCGCCGGAACCGGTGGCGGCTCCTTTCCACCCGGTCGAGGCCGACCTCGGATCGGCCCCGGATCAGGTCGAGTTGACTGCGCACGTACACGACGAACGCCCAGAGTTCGTCGAGTTCGTCGTCGAGTTCGTCCAGTTCATCCAGTGCGGCTTCAGCAGCAGGGACATCCAGTCGATCGAGTTGTTCCAGCGCCCGCGCAACGATCGCCGGACGTTCGACCAACGCTCGGATCCAGCCCGCCCGCTCCCCGAACCTGTCCTCCTGCCGGAGCCAGTGTGCCGCCCGCTCGGGCTCACCTTGTACCGCGTGGTGCAGCGCCAGATGACCGGCGGCTTGACGTGACGCGAAGTTGCCAGGATCGCCGATGCCGCAGTCGACGGCTCGGGTGAGGAGTTCGACCGTCCGCCCGTCCCCGCCGCGAAGCTGGCTGGCCAGCCCGAGGTGCATCCAGACCGAGGAGATCCAGCGCCGATCCAGGCCACGGGATTCGCCGCCTACCCGGTTCGCGAGTGTCACCAGTGCGTCGCGGTCACGCACGGCCTCGTCGTAGTCACCGTTCCAGCGCTGAACGCACAGGCGCAGTGTGCCGGTGAGGAGCGCCAGTTCGGCCGGGGCGCGCTCAGCGATCTCGGTAACGGAGATGTCCGGCAGCGGCCCGCACACCGGGCCCGGACTTCCTGCCGTCAGGCCGACTCCGGCGACGAGCAGGCGCGCGTACTGGACGGCAGGGTTCGCCCGTACCTCTGATTCCGGCAGTGCGTCCACCGCACGGACCAGCACTCCCAGCCCGGTGGTGACGATGGTGGGCCACTCGGTGGCGAGGATGGCGATCAGCAGATCCCAGTCCTGAGCGTCGGTCGCGTGTCGGAGTGCCTCGACAGGATCGCCGCGGTCGGCGAACCAGCGTGCGAGGGTCGCCGACGCCAGGCGCGGGGGCGTCGCAGCGTCCCGCTCCACGATCCGCAGTACGGATCTGCGGAGCGCTGGGGGCCACGTCCAGTATGGGTCCGGTGCCCCTGGCATCCGTCGCAACAGCCCGGCGCGTTCGAGGCTGCCGAGGGTATCTGCGACGTCATCGACCCCCAACAGTTCCAGCGCATCGGGGAACGGCCGCCGCAGCACCGCCAGCGTGCGAGCCATGTCGCCGATATCCGGTTCCTCGAGCAGCATGTTCTCGACATACCTGTCGATCTGCTCCTGTACTGCCAGGTTGGCGCGTTCCCGCTCGAAGTCCAGGTCGCTACCGAAGGCTCGGACCACGCCCTCGGCGATCGCAACCAGCGCAGGGTGGCCTCCGGTGATCCGCCACAGGTCCCGTGCCGTCCGCTCCGGGGACGACACGGCGCGGCGTGCGAGCAGATCGGCGACCTCCGCCTCGGTGAACTCCAGTTCCGCCGCGGTGACAACCGTCAGGTTCGGGGTGGGTAAACGTAAGGAATCCAACAGGGTGCTCTCGCGAATCGACATCACGACGCGCAACCCGCGATGCGCCGCGCGGATCGAATGCAGCCGCTCCCAGGTGGTCGCGTCGCGCAACCGATCTGGGCGGTCCAGGACGAGCACGTCGGTGTCCATGTTCACCCGCGCCGTGAGGTCCGACCAGTACTGTTCCGTGGCCGTGCCAGGATCGGGAACCTCAACTCGGATCACGGTGCGGTCCGGTTGCGCCGCCAGCCACGTCTCGACAAGTGTCGTCTTCCCGTACCCACGGGGACCCCACAGCACGATCTGCGGTGCCTCGTCGAGCCTGGGGAGCAACCGGGATCGCCCCCAGGGCAAACCGACAGGTGCCATCCTCATCCCCCTCTGGACCCCATGATGCCCGAACTTGGCTACAGACATCTTGTACTAAGCGGGCACCCGCCGACCGTGAGAACGGCCACCCGTGGAGCGGTTCCAGGCAGTATTTGGCGTCTTGAGGCGCGTTGAAGGCTCCAATGTCGACGTCGAGCGTGAGGGGGTCGCGGTCCGGGGTCCTCGAGCATGATGCGTTGGTCCCGAGGTTCGATCCGGTTTGACACAAGGTGAAGTCCCTGCGTGACGTGTCGTTCCTCTTGCAGGCAAGGGTCGGCACCAGCACTGACCCGGATGCGAGTGGACGGTGCCTCTCCGACGTCGGCACGAACTGTCCTGTTACCAGGCCGGAACACCACACAACACTGAACAGGGCCCTGCCTTGCTTGCCTTCCGTGCGACAGGATTGGCCGGCATCGAATCGCGGAATGAAGCGGCTTGGGTCGACATTGGGTTGAAGTGGCAGGGCACAGGCTATGTCCGGGGCAAGGAGCAGGCGATCAGTGCACTCGATCCGTATCGCGTCCTCGACGACGATTGGCTGAAGGCGTTCCTCATGTGGGAGGGCCAGCGATGGAGCTTCCCCACGAGCAGCTACGAGCGTGTCGCTCTGCGAGAGCTTTTCGATGATCGCCACCTTCACGATAGTGAATTGGGCTGGCTCAACGATCAGTACGAGTTCAGGCGCGACTGCCCCATTTTGGTTGACTCGTGGGGTTGAGTGGTTCGGGCCGCGTGTGCGGTCTGGTTGATTGTCTCAACCTCGATTGGTGTTCATGTACGAACTTCCGCGACCGGAATTGAATACCCCTGTCGGAGCGGACAATCGTTCCGGCCGGTGTCGCGTTGATCGACAGCGTTGCGTAGCGCTGCCGCCGCCAACGACGCTCTCATTCGGGAGTTGATGGAGTATCCGACGATCTTGTTCGAGTGCACATCCTTGATCGCGCGGAGGGCGAGCTTGCCTTCGTCGGTCCGGTGCTCTGTGGGGGCACCTCCCTGCACGAAGTGCTTGGGGGAATGTCGGTCAGCCAGACCTCGTTGGGCCGCTTAGCGGCGATCTGGCGGTCGACGAGGTCGTCGTGGACCGGCGGACCGGCCTTTCTGTTCAGGCCTCGCTTCTGCGAGAACACCGACCAGATGCGCTCCTGTGAGCACAGCCTGGCGACACGGTTCTCGCCGGCGGCGATTCCGTCGCTGGGCAGTTCGTCGGCGATGAATCGGTAGCCGGACGCGTGGTCGTCGGCATGTATGGCACGAGCGGTGTTGATCAGGTGAGCGTCGTCCCAATTACGTTGCGTGACCGGGTCTTTCTTCCATCTGTAGAAAGCTTGGGTGGAAATTTCGAGAACCCGGCAGGTCACCGTGACGGGCACTCCGTCAGCAGCGAGGTCGAGGACCAGCGGGTACATCATTTTGGGTTGACGTCCCGGGACAGATTGGCGACAGCGCGACGCATGACCTCGGCTTCTTGCTCGAGGAGTTTGATCCGTTTGCGGGCTTCCCTCAGCTCTACCGACTCGTCTGAGCCGGACGATTTTCCGCCGGCGTTGACACGTCCGACCCGAGTTCGAGGTGTAGCCCACGCGTCTACGACCTAGGTCGTAGACGGGTCGAGCCTCAGGGTGGATGTGCCGGTGTCGACCGGCTTCTAGTGTTCCGTGGCATGACTTCACGACCCCTCTCTTTCTCGACCCCCGTGATACGCCTCTCCTTGACGACGGCGGCAGTCCTGGCACTGATCGCGCTGGCTACTCTTCCGGTGCGTGAGAATCTCTACCTCGCTATCGCCGGTACGGCGTCCGACTCGAGCCTGCTTCGAGGGTTGGCCGGCCCAATTGCCTCCCGAGGGTTGTTGGTTCTCGTGGCCCTGGCCGCAGTGGTCGCGGTGTGGTCCTGGCTGCGGGATCGGACCGCGTTCTGGCGGCTCGCTGCCGGAGGGATCGGCGTAGTCGTCGCCTACTTGCTCAGCGAAGTGATCAAGCTGATCGTGACCGAGGAGCGGCCCTGCCGCGTCCTCGATGTAGACACGGTCAAGTCTTGCCCCGAAGTCGGCGACTGGTCGTGGCCGTCCAACCACTCCGTCATCGCGGCCGCGTTCGCCACCGCCTGCATCATCGCGCTACCACGCACGGCCTGGTTCGCGGTCCCAGTTGCTGTTCTCATCGGGTTCTCCCGCGTGGCCGCGGGCGTGCACTACACCCATGACGTCGCCAGCGGCCTCGCTTTGGGAACCGCAGTCGTGGCTCTGGTCGCTGTTGCCCTGCAACCAGTCGTAAGTCGGCTGCCTGAATCTTTGGTAACCAGTAATCCCGTCGCCCATGGACGTCGTTGACCTTCGGGTACGCGCTGGGGAAGCCTCCGGCCAGCCGGGCGCCAATCACGACGTACCGCCTTGCCCCGCAGCCGGGGAACTTCGCTACGCCCCGGAAAGAAGGTCTCGGCGACGAGCCCACGTTGTTCGATCCGCTGTACACAACCTCATGAGATGGAACACCTACGGGATCGGGTGATGTCACGATCGTTTCCATGAACTCCACAGATTTGGTCGGACTGGTCGCGGGCCTGTCAGGCGGCTCGGTACTGCTGATCGCCCTTGCACTGGCCATGCCGAGAGTTGCCGGGGATGAACCGAATTCGCTGATCGGGATACGAACGGCCGCGACGATGTCCACGCCTGAGGCGTGGCAGCTGGCGCACCGGGTCGCGGCGCCTGAACTGCGACGTACCGCCCGTGCGGGCGGGTTGGGGCTGTGCGCGCAGGCGGTGACCGCGCTGGTGTGGGGCCCGGTGTCGGTGGGCTCGGCGATCGCCGCTGCGGCTGTCTTCGCGGTGATAACCATCATGCTGATCGACGCCGCCCGACGAGGCGATCGCGCGGCCCGACAAGCGCAGGCAACGGACACGAACCGAACGAGGGGGCTTCCCTGATGACCGTCTACTTCCTGATCGCCGTGCCGATCCTTGCCGTCGGCGCGGCTGATCGCCACGGGCGGAATGCGGGCGGATCTACTCGAGGCCCGGGGCCTCCCGGCAGGCAAGTACCGCACCCGCTGGGAATTCGGGATCGGCGTCGCACCCTCGCGTGCGTGCTGACGACCATCGGGTCCCTCACCTCCGGCATCCCCGGCTGGATGAAGGCTGTGTCAGCGCTCGTTCTGCTGGCCGCCATCCGACCAAAGGCAGCCAGCCGCACCGCCGACTGACCCACCCGCCACAAAGAACCCCGGCCTTGCGCGAGGGAACCTACGCCGCCAAGGCCGCCGTATCGGAGTGTGGGGCGCAGCGTTGTGGGCATGGGGCACGGTATATCGTCCGTGGCCTGAGCCGGGGGACATATTCCGCCCGGGCCGGCGAGACGTGATCGGGGTTCGCGTGAGGGGAGCGGCATGGTTGCCGGCGGTTCTCGCCGCGGCCGGTCTTGTTCTCGTGCTGGTCGGGTTTGGTGCTATGTCGTTCCTGGGTTTGGGCAGTTCGGCGACCGATCTTTGTGTCAGCGTCCAGGACTCGGTCAGCGATGGAGGCCCCGTCTATAAGGCAACGCGCTTGTGGCTGCCTGTGGTTGGCGCGAGCTGTACGTACGCCGAGTCCAGCGATCAACATGTTCAGCGGTTCGTGTTCGACTGGTCGGCTTCAGTTACTGCTCTCGCGGGTTGGGCGCTGACGGTGGTCTCTGCGGTATGGGCTCACCGGCGGGGATACCACCGATGAAAGTGCGGGAGCGTCCTGTCAGCTGGCGAGGGTTGGTATGTGGTGGTGGGTCATGGGGTTATCGCGCTTTGTCGTTGTCGGGCGGCGTCGGTAGCCCCCCAGATTTGGCGGGTGTCTCCGTCGCTGAACGACACTCCGACTCCTTCGATTCCCCAGTTCACGATGCGGATCGTGCCGGAACGGTCGGAGCGGGATATTGCGCCGCTGTTGCCGATCGCTTGAACTGGTGTGGTGCCCCAGTCGTCGGGTAAGCAGATGGTGATGCCTTCGGCGTTGCAGTTGTGAAGCGAGGGTTGGTCGAGCTGGTCTACGGGGATTTCGTCTCGCACATCGCAGCGGGGTAGATCATTGCCACCTGGAGTGATTGGCATGTGGGGCGTGGTGTCTGTGCAGCCTGCGAGAAGTATTGCCAGGGCCGGCGCTGCCAGCGCCAGTGCCTGAATGAGTGTCGGCGGTGTGGCACGCATTCGGATCATGCCGGGCACTTTTCCAGACGGTTAGGTCTTCGCGGCCTTGCTGGTGTGTGGTGTGGCATCTCGTGCGCTGACCGGGGTGTGTGTCAGGCCCGCCGGCGGCGGGTCCCGGGAACGGCGATCCTGTCGTTGGAACCGGCCGCAGTCGCCGCCGCTACCAGAAGGGACGTCCGCCGATGACAGTGTCTCGTGGAACCGACACCTGCCGAAGACCCATTCGACGAGGTCGAGGACATGTCGGGTTCGACGTCGGTCCGTAGTTTCTGCACCCGCCGGTGCGCGGATCTCTTGCAGCGGCCACGGAACACGACGCGCGCGGTCTCGGCACCGTCGGAGTCGTCGGCGGGGCGGTCGATGATCGCCCAGTCCGGCCCGATGTTCAGGCCTGGAACCGCTAGCTAGCTGACACGGGTTGGACGTCCTTGATTGACCCACTTCTGGTGGGCTTTCACCTCGCGATCGAAGATGAAGGAAAGCTCGTCACTGGACCTTCGAATCAGAGCGACGCCGAGCATGTCCACAGGCTTGTAGAAAGGCAGCGTGTAGGGGGGATCGATAGCGGGTAGCAAGCTCTCCTCATTGAGAGGTTGTTGGGGAAGTGCGACCCATTCATCCTCGCTGACTCCGAGAAGGGTTTCGCCTTTCAGGAAGACGAACCGCATTGCTAGCGTGATGTTGTCGCTGAATGCCGATCGCTTGTCGATGAAGAGGGCGAGGGCTTCGCGTTCCGCGATGGCAAGTCCATCGCGTGTGTAGAGATGTCCCTTCAGTTCGGGCACGTCGTCGATGACGAACTCTAGGTCCATCGCCGCCGCCTGATGAACCAGCCAACCCTGGAATCGCTCATTGTTCTGAGCCTGACGATACTCCGGCATCTCGCGAGTCGGAGTTACCTTTTTCTCTTGTCCCACAGCTAGTTCACCTCGATGCAGCGGTAGATGAACCTGTCGGGAAATTCTTTCCAAGCGCATCCAGCTGAGCGAGTTGACCGGGAGACAGGGGCGTCTTCAAGTTGTATGTCACTTTCCAGCCGAGATCCACTGCTGCGGCGTCCTTTCGGTACTGGGCTACCCAGCCATCTTCCTCATCGATTGCGAGCTGCCGCTTCTCGTGAGCATCGATACCGATCACAAGGCCCGTGAACACATTCTGCCTGGGGCGATCGGTCGCAGCCGCCGCATCTGGGCAGCCCCGACAGACTGTTGGGTCGCTGACCCGACAGGCCTGTTCCGTTGCGACAACGACGATGGCCCACTCCACGTCGACGACCTCCCCGTCACGGCAGCCGCAGTCCTGGGCGAGAGCCTCTTCGCGTGCCACGCATCGGGACGATGGAGATTGCACCAACCCGGCAGTAACCCGATCCAGATCGACGCTCCCGATGGCCGAATGCTACTGTGCACCAGCGACTCCGACAGCGTAGGAGTGCACCATCCTCCCGACGAAACCGCGCGAAACGGAGGCCTTCCGCTGCCCGTGCCCAACACGTACACGGGCACCCGTCGCCAATTCTGGATGTTCACCCTCCTTGACAGTGGCACCCTCGAACCCGCCAGCAGGACACCGGTGTACACAACTCGACCCAGTGTGACGATCGACGACGCCGGAACCGCACGGATCACAGCCGATGGCGTGCGATCGATACCCACCATCAGCATGCAGTGGCCACCGGTGCTCGACGTCGCAGCCCTTCTCGACGACGCCGCCGCACCGCATACCTGACCCGCCGGGCGCGACTTGGTCCCAAACTGGCCAGTTGTTGCGCTTGCCCTGATCATCAACGTTGAAAACGATGACACTCGGAATCGAAGGATTGCCCGCCGCTGACAGGCACGTCCCTGCCGGTCACTACTCCACCGTGGCCGCGGTACACGGCTCAATCGACTGCCGGTCGACGCTCTTCCCGTTGCCCTCTCGTGCATCCGCTTCCATAGGTGGAATGGGTCTCGCTAGTGTCGAGTGATGACGGAGTGGATCGAGGTTCTTCAAGCGCTGACCGCAGGCCCCGAACTGCCGCTGCGCGGCACGATTCGGGCGGTGCACCCGGAGGGGCACACCGAGGACTTCGCGACCGTAGGGCGGACGTTTCTGATTGCTGTGGGTGATGGTAGCCGGGTGTGGCGCCGCGGTGCACGATTGCGAGTCGAGCGCGAGGACGGAACACTCGTCTTCATTACGGATGGGTCGAACGCGTGGGACTTCACGCGGGATCCGGAGCGGCCGAGAGTCGGGTCCGCCGACCAGGTGCAGTACCTGGGAGACAGCCAGTTCCTGCTTCGTCGCCGCAGCGCATCGGAATGGTCGAGCGACGACTTCGCGCAGCCAGTCGGTCCGGTCGAGGAGGTCGAGTTCGTGGGCCGGCGCTGCTGGACGGTCGAGTTGGCGCCACCTCCACGGAAGCCGTACCCGTTGCGAATCTGGGTAGACATCGAGACGGGACAGATGCTCGGCGAACGGGTCGAGCAGGCGGGGTTGGGGGCGCAGTTCGTCGACCTTCTCGTTGGCCAGCACATCGATGAGGAGATGTTCGTCTGGACCGGCCCGGTGCTCACCGCTGAAGAAGAACAGCAGATGTACCGCGACCGCCGCATCGCGCTCGAACGTGAGCAGACGAAGTGGTTCCGCGATGTAGTCACCGATTCACCTATTCGGACACGGGTGCCGTTGGACTTCACGCCCGATCGGGTGCCGTCCCAAGATCCGGAGACCGGGGCATTCGACGCGACGAACGACCGGACGATGCTCTCACGCCGCCCGCGAAGCACCGAGGGGTGGGATCCGCAGTGGGGTGCGCGGTGCTACGTTTGGTCGACGCCAAAGTGGGACTGGGCCGCCGGAGCCCTCCACACCGACCTCGACGACGAGGCGATCGCTCATCTTCAGCAGACGCTGCACCCGGGTGAGCCAGTGGATCGGCAACGCCGTATCGATAATCCCAGGCGGAGCCGGTCCGGCCGGCGATAGCGAAATCGCCGACGCTGGCGCTTCTTCGCCACTGGTGAACGACCGACTTTCGTGTGGCGTGGTCGAGTGCGTGCCGATGCGCAGACATCCCCGACGCACGTCACTCCGTCGTGGCTCCGTATCGGGCGAAGAGGGTGTCGAAGAACTCGGTGAGTAACGGGAGTGCGTGCTGTTTGGTGCGGAGTTCGTAAGCGCCGAAGCGGAACACGTCGTATCCGCACAACTTCGTGTCGCGGTCGGCCCGGACGTTGTCTGCGTATCTTGCGGGCGAGCGTGACCGCGGTCGTCGGTGTAATGCTGCTTACCGTCTACTTCGAGGACGATGCGATGGCCCGGTAGCAGTAGGAGAAAATCCATTCGGAAGTTGAGGAGGGCGGCGGTCCCGCGTTGCGACACGGTCTTGTGGTCCCAGTGCAGCCATACCTCGGGCAGTAGGGCCGGCAGGTCCGGGATCGATGCCTGGAAGATGTGGTGGTAGGCCAGGAACAGGTTCTGCTGGGGTGGAGAGTTGTCCGGCAGGCTGCGAAGAAGGCGGGCGTAGAGCGCCTTCTTGACTTCGGTATCGCTCTGGTCGGGGTGGGTCCGGCTCCACCAGATCTGCAGATCGCGCCAGCGGAGTCCGCGATCCCCGATGGGTTCGTCGTATACGAGGACGTCCGCTTCGGAGTCGAGGATTTCGATGTCGTTGTCGAGTGCATCGCTGAGTCGGAGATCGGGCTTCTTCGACGGGGCGAAGATGAGATTCTTCGGCCGCCGGGCCGGGGCGTCGCCGACACGGCAGAGGCGGAAGACGGGATATCCACGTCGCTCGTAGTCGCCCGGAGCTCGAGCTGGACCTCGTGTAGGTGGGGGTTGATGGTTGCCAGAACTGCACGTTGGTTCGGTTCGTGAACCAGTACCTCGTGAGAGACAAGGCCCTCGAGGAACAATCCGAACCGTCGATCGGATGCATCAAACGCACCGAGCTCGTCGAACAGCTTCTCGGCTGACCAATCGCCGGGGTTACGGAACACGTGGCGTTCGATCCGTTGCCGCAACGGTGGCTCTCCGAACGTCGGCGTCCCCCCGAAGATGCCGAGGAATGATACCCCGCCGAGTACCCACAGCCGGTCCAGCATTCGGGTGAAGCGTTCCGCGTCGACCACGAGTGTGCCGAGGTCCAGATCAGCGGCTATTTCCCGTCGAGTTCGCTTCTGGATCAGTGGGAAATCCCGCCCTGCCCACAGCGCGTCCTCGATGGCGTTGCGGTCGGCGGCATCGGAGAGGCCACTGGACAGGAGGGCTTTCGCAACTCGTTCGAGATCGCAATCATCGAGACCCGGGGATGTTCCCTGGCCACTTCTCGCCCCCGTCGCCGCAGAGCTTCACACCGCCTCGATCAGGAACGGTCCCCGATGGTTTCGACCCGGTGGCAGTCGTGACGTGCGATTTCGTCTCGGGCCGAACCTACTTCGGCGCGGACGGGCAGAATCCCGCCGGGACGGCATTGGTCGTGAACGAAGTACGGCGCGAGGGCGACCTCGGCGAGCTGCTGGGCGCATTGGACGCACGCTCGGATCCACAGGCGTGGGGGTTCGAGGCGTGGTGGGGTGGCAAACCAGGCCGAGGACCGACCGATGACCGCTGTACTCCCGGCACGACATGTCCGCTGATGTGGCTGGTCGACCGGGATGGTCGAGCCATCCGCCCGTCGTTTCCAGTCAACCGCTCCGGAGCGCCCAAGGTTGATGGCCACTACGCCATCGCCAGTCTGCTCACTGTCAGCCACATCGAACACCGTCTGGACGTGCCGGCACTCTCACGCTGATTCGACCGCTGCACGTTTCCACCCCCCTTCCCGGGCTGTCCTGTTTGACGATGGACGAGCAAGAGGTTGTCGCTGTTAGCGTCGCTTGCCATGACGACATTCGTGGTCGAGCCGACAACCGCTGACGTCGACGGTGTTGTTGACCTACTGCAACTCGCTGTGGGTGGATCAGATCCCGAGCGAACCAAGCGTGCCCGCACGAGCCATCTAGCCGGCCAGGCGAAGCTGGCGGCAGCGTCCTCAGAGGTCCGCCTCGTCGGGATCGTCGGATACCGACAGACTGACTATCCGGATACCTACGGCAGAACCGAGCTGCTTCATATCGCGACGAATCGGCGTTGGCAACGGAAAGGTGTGGGCGCCGCGATGATCCGGTGGGTTGAAGCCCAGTACCCCGGGGACCCGATCGAAGCTCAGACGGATCGCGAAGCAGTCGGGTTCTATCGGTCGATTGGATTCAGCACCACATCGCTCGGCGAGCTGCATCCCGGGGTTGAGCGCTTCCGAGTGGCCTTGCGGCCCGCGTTGCTCGCTGACCCTCACTGGCCTGGTTGGAGCTGCCCTGTTTGACGACCGGCCGACGGGACGAGCTCCACCAGACTTGATGAACCTTCGCCACATATCGTGAGGCCGCTGGCGGAGGTGGCGTCGGCGCCTCGGCGTCGACCTGTCCGCGTGGGCAGTTCCAGCGAGCTCGACGCGGATTCCATCGTCAAATCCGGATTTCAGTCGCGGTAGGAAGGCGGCCGCACCGTCAGTTCGGCAGAGACACCCACCTACTCGAAGCAATCGCCGGCAGCTCTGGCGCCTTCCGCCGTGATCGCACCTAGCGGGATTCCAACTAGGCCGCCAAGCGGAGGATTCATTTGGCCGCCGCCGATTTGGTTGATGCAAAAGGAGATTCAGATGGAGAGAAAGGTGGCGGTGCGCTCGGTCCAGGTCCTGACGTCGTCCACCGAAGTCGATATGTGCAAATTCGAATCCGAGATGAGGTGGTTGAGCTTCCTGGCAGTCGAGATCGGATGCAATGGGTCGGTGTCCCATGCCAGGATCATGGTCGGATGTCCAAGTGTCGCTATGGCCTCGGGTGCAGGTAGATCAGACAGTCCGACGCCTCTGAGAACCGGAGCGAGCAGCCAGTCCGGGACGTCGGGGGTGAAGTTGAACTCTGGATAGTCCGTGAAAATGGCCGGCGGATCGCTGTGCGCCCATCGATCAAGCCACACGTCCGGCCCCGCGGATTCAATCGTGTCAGCGGCGTCGAAGTACCATTGCCGCGCCGAATTCGGACCGCTCTCCCAGGCGACGGGTGGGATCATCAGCACCAGACGACGAAATCTGTGGGGTGCGGCGATCGCAGACCGCAGTGCCACGTCACAGCCCAGTGACGAGCCGATGAAATCCACCGGTTCGTCGAAGCCGACGAAATCCATCAGCCCGAGGAGATCTCGGCTGAAGTTCTCAAAACGGTAGTCGTCGACAACCGGGCGCCCCGTCGAGAAACCATGGCCTCGTTGGTCATAGGTCAGCAATCTGCGCCCGTGGGCCGCACCGTCGATATCGAACAAGTTCAGACCACGAACGGCTGAACGGCTGAGTAGAACGCCGTGCGCATATCCCACCGGGGCGCCGGTGCCAGCGAGTTGGTAAGCGATCTGTGCGCCTTGCCTTCTGAAACACATGTCCGTCGACACGTCGACCATCCTCCGGGATACGTGTACGGGGTATGGGTGCATAGTCTAGTTACACCAGCATCAGAATGCACCCCTTCGAGCCAACGCTCGCCCCCAGCCATCGGGCGTAGCGTCCCTTCCAATGCACCTCTCGATGAGCTGCCGCCCCGTGCTGGGTAGTTCTTCAGACTGGCGCGTGCCTGGCGTTGGATCTCGGCGTCGATCGGGGGAGGCGTCCGTCGCGTCTCGAGCAGACTGATCCAACCCGATCCCGAGGGACGGCGTATGGCTCGATGCCCACAGCGGCCCGATCCCGGGAGCGCTCCTCGAGTGTCCTGCCGAGATCATGCCCCGACTGAGTGCCTTGTGGCACTCGTTTACGAGGTGATGACCCAACGGGCTCAGCAGATGAAGCTTGACCAGTTGTGCGAGCAACTTGAAGGTCCTGCGCGCTAGGCGGTGACGGGAAGTCGGTGCGTAGCTGCGTCGTCAGCAGCGGCAGCCTGCGGCACCCAGTTTCAAACGCTTGCGAGACGACACGACTCCCGACAAAGGGACATGCCGGGTGCGCACTGATCAATCTGCAATGTCGGTCGGATCGCAATCGGATATCGCACCTGTACGGCGGATCGACCCCTTCAGATAGTCGCAGAACGACTTCACTGCGCACTGGTAGTTGCGAATCGTGGATCTCACCCGGTGGCGTTGACTCACCAAATCCAGCATCCACTCATCCAGGTGCTGCGCTGTCCAGTGCCATGGGCACTCGTTCGTGTAGTCGAGGAATCGTTGAACCACTCCGCGACGATCACGCACCGTGGTCCGCCGCAAACCCCGGCCGCCGACCTGCTGCGCTTCCCAGCTCTGCAGCATCGCCTTCAGGACAGCGTCTTCTGCGCGCAGCAATGCCACGCCGTCGACCGGCTCTAACCTCGCCGATCCCGGTGGCTCTCCGTCCAACGAAGCCATCGCACATCCTCGTTCAATGATCGAATCGTGCATCAAATGCGCGTTTCTTGACAAGGATGCAGGTTGAGGGGCCAATCAACAGACATAGGGGATGTGCCCTACCATCCTCAGCTACAGGGGCTTTCGGAGCGGGTTTCGTGCATCGGATGCAATTCTTCGCGGAAGACCCAGCCCACGACGATCGCCTCGGTGTTCTTGCGCAGCGGGGTCTTGATCCAGACCGGTCCCCGCTGGCCAGGCCGATAGGTGGAGTCGACGCGCTTCGCGACCACACCCTCGAGGTGGTGCTCGCGGGCCAGGTCGAGCATCCGGTCGCCATCGACGCCGGTCCAGACAAAGGTGGGGAACCGCTGGAGACCGACTGACAGAAGGCTGGCGCCATGCGGAAACTGATCTTTGGCATGAACCTGACCTTGGACGGCTACATCGCCGCGGCCAGCGACGACATTGGTTGGAGCGCGCCGAGCGACGAATTGTTCCAGTGGTGGCTCGATCAGGAGCGGGCGAGCGGCCTGTTGCTGTACGGGCGCAAGCTCTGGGAGGCAATAAGCTCCTACTGGCCTACTGGCCCACTGGCGACCAGCAGCCCAACGCCACCCCGGCGGAGATTGAGTTTGCGCGGAACTGGCGAGATACGCCGAAGGTGGTGTTCTCCTCGACGATCGAGAAGGTCGACTGGAACACCCGCCTGGTCACCGGCGACGCGGTCGCCGAGATCACCCGGCTCAAGGCCGAAGACGGCGGCCCGATGAGCATCGGCGGGGCAACACTCGCAGGGGCGGCCATGCGGGCCGGGCTGATCGACGAGTACGCACTGGCCACCCATCCGGTCCTGGTGGGTGGCGGCACTCCGTTCTTCACCGCGCTGGACAGTTGGGTGAACCTGAACCTGGTGGAGACGCGGACGTTTCCCTGCGGCGTGGCCATAACCAGGTACAAGACGAAGCGCTGAGCGTGATTCTCTGAGCTGTGGGGGAAATACTGCTGTTCGCTCGAGCGGCACCACAAGCGCCTGGGTCGAACCCTCAACCCGGACGGCAACTTCCGCATCATCGAGCGGTTGTTCCCCAGGTCCGGCGAGTTCTGCGGATGAACGAACTCGAGACGATCACCGACGGCCGTAATCGAAGCCGCCGCCAGCATCCTCGTCATCGGCGATTAACGGCACCAAGCTGTCACAGAATGCCGCCACTTACCGATCAACTCCACACCGCTCCCCAGGGTGAGATTCGTTCCCGGACCCGAATCGGGCGTCCTGGTTGAGGATCCATCAATCAGTACACCCGATCCGGGGTGGTTGTAGCCGCCGGCCAGCGGCTCGGTCGTCCCGCGGGCGTGACCCTGGAAGAACTCCTGGAGCCACAACGCACCGAAAATGGCGGCGAAGCTCTCCATCCTGTCGGAGGTGCAACAGCACAGCCGCGCCCCGAAGTCGGAATCCCCGCACTTCGGTCACTGACCGGCCCCGTGTAAGTCGGTGAAGCTCTCTGCTGCCGAGCCCGGAACCGCTCTCTAGTCAGCCGCTACGTCCTTCACGAGGCGCGCAGGCTGGAGCACTGGCATGCGGCCAGGGTGCCTTCCGCAACGCCGGCCTCCGTGATTGCCTCCGGGTTGGGCGCGGAGCGTACGGGTCCTGCGGGCACGCTCACGGCTTCATGGGCGTCATGTACGTCGTGTCGCGGCCACAAGGAGAGCGCGGCAACGGTCCCTGCCACGGCGAGCACGGCGAGGACGGACCAGGTGACGGTGAATCCGGAGTTCGTGCTGAGCCAGCCGGCGATGGGATAGGTGATCAACCAGGCGAAGTGCGAGAGCGAGAACTGGGCCGCGAAGACCTCGGGAATCTCAGGCGGCTGAACCGAACCGCGCAGGACGGCCCCTGTCGGGGTGACGACCAACGCCATGCCGCTGCCGATCACGACCCACACCAGGGCCGTTGCGACCTTGCTGGTCAGGTCCGACGCGGTGAGCGTGACCGCGGCCAGCGTGCCAATGACGAGGACCGCGGCCCCGGTCATCATGACGGTGCGCTCGCCGATCCGGTCCAGGATGCGCGGGAGCACGAGGGCCACCAGCAGGGTTCCGCCGCCAGAGGCGGCGAGCATCCACGCGACATCGGTCTGCGACCCGCCCAGGTTGTCGCGAACGTAGTTGACGGTGTTGACGATCACGATCGATCCCGCCGACGCGACCACCAGGTTCAGCGCCATGATGCCACGGAGCCGTGGTGTCTTTGCGAACCGCCTGATCCCTGCCGCGGCCCGGTCCCAGGCGTTGGCGTGGGCGCTGGGTTGGGCATTGGGAATGCGGGTCGACAGGACGAGGAGGGCAGAGAGGACGAAGCCGATCGAGGTGCCGACGAACAGCCAGTTGAACGTCATGAAGGTCAGGGCGACTGCGGCCAGCACGGGGCTGAGCAGGCTCTCCATGGTGTAGGCGACCTGAGAGGCGGACAGGGCGCGGGTGTAGTCGTCCTTGTCGGGCACGATATCGGGGATCACGGCCTGGAACGTCGGTGTGAAGGCGGCCGACGCCGCCTGGAGCAGGCCGATCAAGACGTAGATGTGCCAGATCTCGCTGATGAACGGCAGGGCGAGAACCACTGCGGCGCGCACCATGTCCAGTAGGACGAGGAACATCCGTCGGGGCAGCCGGTCGACGTACGCCGCTGCGAGCGGGGCGATGACCACGTACATGACCATCTTGATCGTCAGGGCGGTGCCGAGGACCTGGCCTGCGCGCGGGCCCGCGAGGTCGTAGGCGAACAGCGCGAGGGCGACCGTGGTCAGTCCGGTGCCGAACAAGGCGATGACCTGGGCGCTGAGCAAGTGGCGGTAGTCGCGGTTTGCGAACAGGCGCATGGTTTCCTTTCCTGTCCGCATCGAGGGGCACCGACTCTGGCGAGGGTGTGGTGTCTACGGACTGTTGTCGAGTTCTGGTGTCAGGCCGGCGACCAGGTTGAAGGCGCCGGTGAGGATGTTCAATGCGACGATGCCGACGACGTCGGCGATCGCTCGGTCGCTGTAGCCGTGGCCGCGCAGCGCGTCGACCTGCTCGTCGGTGATGGTCGCCGGCTCACGGTAGATCTGCAGGGCCAGGGCGATGATCGCCGTGATCGCGGGATCGGCCGAGGCGCCGGCACGGGCACGGGTGATCTCCTCGTCGTCGACCCCCGCGGCGCGGGCCGCGACGACGTGGGAGTCCAGACACAGTCGGCAGCCTTGCTGGGCCTGGATCGCGATAGAGATGCGCTCACCGACCCCGCGGTTGAGCTTGGCCCGCTTCATCGCCCGGCTGAGCTGGAGGTAGCCGCCCAGGACCGCTGGCGAATGCGCCATCGTGGAGACCATGTCCCCAACCTGGCCGTGGCGGGAGACCAGGTCGGACAGCAGATCCCGGGACGCGCCGACCGCCGTGTCGGGGGTGAGCCGGGCAAAGCGGGGCGTGGTGCTTCCGGGCGCTTGGTGAGGGGCTTCGGTGGAACTCATGGTGCGCCTGTCCGCTGGTGCGCTGCCGCGTCGCGGCGCCGATCAATGCTGGTGGTGGCCATGATGGCCGTGTCCTTCGTGTCCCGCGTGCGCTTCGTGTCCCGAGGCGGCGTGCACCGTGAACTCCGCCGTCCGGACCACGCCGTCGTGCTGGAAATCCAGGTAGAGGCGGTAGTAGCCGGGTGAGGGTGCGGACGCCATGAACCTGATGTCCGGCCCGGGCGCGCTCACGCCGTCGCCGGGCGCTCCCTCCGGGTGGACGTGGAGATACCCGAGGTCGCCGACGCGCAGCGCCACCAGGTGCCCATAGGCGGCGAGGTAGGGCTCCAAATCGGTGACCGGCTGGCCGTTCCTGCCGACGCTGAGCATGAGCTCGCTCGCCTGGCCGGGGAGGAGCTCCCCGTCGAGGGTGACGGTGTATTCGCCGATGTGCGCGGTGCGCACTGCCGCAGGGAGCGGCTGGGGCTCATACTGCCCGGCGACAGAGGCGTCGATCCCCAGTGTCATGGTGCCGTCGTGGCCGGTCGGGTGGAAATCCGCGAAGAACCGCCAGACCCCGGGGGTCAGGTCGAGCTCGACGCTCCAGGTCCCCGACTCGCCCATGATCGGGTGCACGTGCTGGAAGCCGGCCGTGTCGCGGCGAACGGCGATGAAGTGCAGCTCCTTGTCGTGCTCGGGTGTGAACTCGGTGACCGCCTGCCCGCCGGGGCCGATGACCCGGAAGGACACGGGCTGTCGGCCGCTGGTGCGGATGGGCGAGTCGAAGTCGAGGGTGTACCCGTGCTCGGAGACCGCGAGTCCGCCGGCCTGGGCGCTGCTGTGACCGCTGTGATCACTGTGGCTGGATTCGTGCTTCATGGTGCCTCCATCGTCGTGCTGTGTGTTCTCGTGCGCTTCCACCGAAAGGTACCATACCCCCCAGGGGTATGTATCTATAGATGGGCGTGACGGTGTCCGACAGATAATCCGGACACCGGCATACTCTCCGGCCAAACATCAACAACGGTGTCTTGACGCTGCACTCGCCGATCGGACCTGCCAACTACCGGATCACCGACGTCCCCGGTGGCGGATACATCGACTCCGGGCAGGGGTAGCGGTACTTCCTCGGCGGTGAGACCTTCTTCGGTCCCTCCGTGATCGGCCACAACACGCTGACCCCGCTCTGTTCGAACCCTGCCAGCGCACAGTTACACACAGAACGCCGCCTCGTGCTCCACGAGGCGGCGTTCTCCTTTCTCCACGACACGAACACCGCGGGCCGTCCGCGCCCTCACCAACCGTCGTCCCAGTCGTCCTTTCCCGCGGCCGCCGCGGCCACGCCGGCTGGCTCGGGGGCTCCTTGGGGCAACACCGGCTCCTGCGCAGGAGCCGGCTCCGGGGCCTTCGTCAGAGCAGGCGAAGGTATCTCCCCGACTTCCAGTGCCGGAGTATCCGCCAAAACCCAACGAGGCTCACGGCCACCATCGGAGTTCGGAACCATCACCTGCTGGTAGCCCTGGGCGGAGAGCAGCGCACGCAGGCGGTCCTTCGACCCGGTGATCATCAACGACGGATCCCACGGGCACTGCTCCGTCGCGTTCGGCAGATACGGCACGTGAACGACCTGGTATCCCAATTCGCTCGTGGTCGCTTACGCGCGGCCCTCCAGGGTGCCCTCCTCGGGGAACCGTGTGCCGTGGTTGGTATCGAGGATCTGCTTCGAGGTGTACTCGTTGACCGGGCCCACACACAGACAGAACTCGCACATCTCCTTGAGCTGCGTAGACATGCGGTCCTTGTCGGGCTTCTGCGCCACCAGGATCATGTTGATCTCGAGCGCGCGGGCGAGCTGTCCAAGCTCCTCCATCTGCGACCGGGCGGTGACCTTCTGCCCCTCGATGTCTTCGTTGTCGGACTTCATCCAGAAGTTCGCGAGCTCGTCGAAGAACAGGATCAGGCGCTTCGGTGCGGGGCCGTCCTCGGCCTCGAGCTCCGGATTCTCGGCATACAGCTGGCGGAGGTATCGCAGGTTCCGCACGCCGCGCTTCTTCAGCAGCGACTGGCGGCGGTCCATCTCCTGACGCACGTAGGCGACCGCGTCGACGATCTCGATCGCCCAGGCCGCGAACCGCATGACCGCGGGGAACTCGGGAGTCCACGTGAAGTCCGTTCGCTTCGGGTCACACACGATGATCTCCGCTACATCACTGCACCACAACGTGAGAAACAGGATGATGTCCAGCGCGACTGAGTTGTGGGTGGGGACAAGAGCTTCGCCGGCCAGGAACTGGCGGGTGGGGGAGTCGACGGAGATGCAGCGCATTGGTGTCGGTGCGATCTTGCGGACGTCGACGATGTATCGGCTGTCGTGGCGGGAGTGTTCGCCGCGCGGGCGCGTTCGTCGTGGGCGAGTTACGCGATGCCGCAGGCGACGCCGTTGCTTGGCTGGGTTCGCCCGTAGCGTCGCCCGGTAGCCCAGGCCGCGTGCCAGCTCGAGTGCATCGTTCGCGAGGTGCTCGTTGGTGTTGGTGAACTCGACTGCCCCACCAGGGGCCACGGTGCCGTCGGTGTCGAGGAGTCCAGCCAACAGTTCACGGCGCTGCTGTTCACCGGCCTCGAGGTAGCGGCGCGGAATCCGCTTCATTGCTTCGCCGGACCGCGTCTTGAGGAGCCCCTCTGTTCGCAGTGCGGTCGTCAACCCGCCCACCCGGTAGAGAGGCGCGACCGTGCCAGCGGTGTGTGTGACGACATGAACGTCGTAGCCGTCGAGCCGGATCCGGTCGATCACCTCCGGATCCATACTGGTGAGCTGTCCTCCGCGGGCAGTGCCGTCGCCCAGCCAGGCGCCGAGCGTGTAAGGGCCGATCGGCAGCACCGCGTCCGGGTACTGCAACGGCTTGCTCACGGGGACCGAATGGTTGAGGTGACCGCTGTCAGTGCGGAGGGAGTGACGGATCTCGTTGGTGGTGCGTACCTGCCCGATCGCCATCCGCTCACGCTGATCCCACAGCGGCTGGTCGCCATGGACGGCGACCATGCGTAGGAGCGCGCCCTTCGGATACAAGGCGACGGCAGGGCCGAGTCGTTCAACCGTCCGTTCCGGCACATCGAGTGTGACTTCACGAACGCCGAGCCGGCTGGACAGGTGGGATGCGTTGATCAGCCACTTCCGAACGGTTTTCGCCGCAATGCCAAGTCCAGCAGCGATGTCCTCAGCCGTCAAGTCGTCGTGGGTGCGATTGTGGGCACAGACCGCCAGCAATGCGTCCACATGGGTGACGAGTTCACCGCGCGCACGCGGGGACCGGACACGGCCGATTAGGTAGTCGCACAGCGCTGCACCCGAGTAGACGCGAACCTTCTGCCGCTGCCGAACCTGCTGCTGCGCGTAGTGGTAGGTGCGGTGGACAGTCCGGCGTTCCCGGGCCGCGCCGATCGACTTCGCCAGATCATGGATGCGCTTGGTCGTCCCTGACACACCAATGAGTTCTGCTACCTCGGGGATCGAGATGACGTCGTCCGGGCGCGCTGCATCAGCTTCCGCACGCAGCCGGCCAGTGACCTCGGGCGCCAGCCACGGCTTCCGCTGCCGAATGGACACAGAGGGGCCGCTTGCATTCGCCGAGCGAGACCGGCGCGCGGCGCGGTCTTCGGTCCGTCACAGGTGGGCGTCATCCGCGACGATGACGGTGCAGTCGGAGAACTCGACCTCGAAGCATGAGTCGGACAACGGCTGGTCGTAAACCCCTGTGACCGTGCACGGCCGCCCGTTCTCGTCGAACACCTGGTCGCCGATCGCAAGGTCACCGAGACGACGCCACCCGATGGTCGTCAGCATCGTTGTGTCGACCGACAGAGCTTCCCCAGCGCCGGTGCGGCCGCCGATCAACCCGTGCGCGCAATTGTTGAGGTCCCAGTAGAAGGTGCCGCCACCCTTCTGTGGGCCGATGTAGATCTTGCCATCGCGGAATTTGTCGACCACCTCCTCGAACAAAGGGGTTCCGTTCTCGGGTAACGGAATTGCGTTCGCGAGTCGGGGGACTGCGGTCAGCTGGACGAGGCCTTCGGCGGATCGCCAGTCGTAGTGCCAGTCGCACGCGGTATACAGGCCGTCGTAGTGCTGCTCGAATGCGTCTCGGGTGTCCGGCTTGGATACGTCCAACGCGCCGAACTGGACCTGGACCTGCGCCGGCAGCGCGACGGGTGCTTCTTCTCGACGGCGCGTTGGTCACGGCCGGTGGTGAAGGCGTTCGACCCGAAGTCTGCGGTGAATGCGATGGGCACCCAGGGGTCCCCGTGCACTTCCTCCTGCCAACCGGTGACCTGGGAGCTGACCGAATCCTTGCTTCGTGAGGCCTGTCCTGCGACGAGGTCGGCGACCCAGCGGGCCGAGCGCTTGCGTTTCGCGTCGCTGGAGTCGGAGTCGACTCCAGCGATCTCGAGTGTGCCGTCCATTCGAGGCCGCGGCGGTACTCGCTGTCGCAGCCGCGTTCGATGCCGTCCCGCACGTCCTGGGCGGCTACGTTGTGGGATCCGTACATGAACCGGATCCCGGCCGGGACGGGGACCGGTCCGTCGGTGGGGTGTTCGCGGGTCGTCCACTCGGTGACCTGCAGGTCGTAGTGGTCCGCGGCGAGCTGCTTGAGATTGATCTTGAACCAGTCGGTGAACTTCGTTCGAAGGAAAGCGATCTCACGATGCTGGTGCAAGCGTTCGTCGCCGGCCGGGACGGCTTCGGCCTGGAGCTGTCCAGTGGCCGGGTTGGTGGAGTACACTCAGCCGCCACCTGCCTCGCTGTGCGGGTTCGGGTTCGGGATCTGGTCGAGGGCCTTCTCAAGCAACCCTCGGGCCAACGGTGGGGCAGCCGGTGCGGTCTTGGAGATGGTGACAGCGAGCGCAGCGGGCCGGTTCTTCGTCCCCCACCGGGTGACCTTGACACGGGAAGCGGGCAGGACCGGCACTGACGTGGTCGACCTGGGATGGCCGGCAACCTGCCGGGTGTCCTCGATCAGAGCATCGACGAACCGGCGGCGGGCGGGCATGACCCGCGCCGCGCGGCCGACAGTGACGAGCAGTCCGACGCCGAGCACTGCAGCGATCACCAAGGGAGTCTTCGCGCCGACGAAGTAGCCGGCGGCCGCGGTGCCAGCGAGGAGGACCCAGTTCCAGACGTTGCGGCGGAGCCCGAACACTGGGGTGGAGTCAGTGAACCACGTCAGGGCCAGCCAGTCCCGGAGGACTTCGATTCCCTTCTGTTTCGCCTTCGCTTTCGCCGCAGCACCTGCGCGGGCTCCGAATGTGGAACGGGTGGGCATCGGTTCGGACCTCCCAGTTGACGATCAGGTCGGGCAGACCGTACGGGCAAGGGTCTCCGCCCTGTGCCGACCTCTCCCACGCCGCTCACGGTGAGGTCCAGTGTTGTTCTTCCGCGCCATCGGACACACGAAGGGCGTAGGGCGGGGCGAGCGAGCGTGCGTGGTACCAGAGCGAACGCGAGACCGGTCGGCCGGCCGACCGAGAGATCGATCGGTCTCGATCCCTGCGTCGCTAGTCTGTAGGTCACGCACGCGCGCAATCGTTTTCTGGGATCGCGGTCGATCTGGGTAGTGATGGGAGATTGAAGTGGCGCTCTACGACGCGTACGTCTTCGATGTGCAAGGCACTCTCATGGACTTCTTCTCGCCGGTGACGTCGGCAGTAGCCGACTACCTCGGATGCCCGCCGGATGCCGAGCTTCCTGGGAACATCACGCGAGCCTGGCGGCGAGACTACTTCGAGCGAATCGCGAAAGCCGATCAGTCAGCGCAGAACTGGCATCCGGTCCAGGACGCCTACGCTGCAGGTCTGCACTCGGTCTGCGCTGAACTCGGAATCACGATCCCCGAGTCAGACCACTCCCGATTGGCGGCAGCATGGAAGAAGCTCGTCCCGTGGACTGACGTACCGGATGGGCTCCGCCGTGTTCGGTCGGAAGCCATCGTGGCATCACTGTCGAATACTGACATGTCGACGATGGTCAGACTTTTCAAGGACCTCGGGATGGACTGGGATGCGGTCCTGACTGCGGAGGTGTTCGGGGCCTTCAAGCCTGAGCCGTTCGTCTATCAGCGAACGTGCCGCTACCTCGGGACCCGGCCGGAGCGGACCGCCATGGTGGCATCGCATCCGTACGATCTTCGCGCCGCTCGCGCTGAAGGACTGAAGACAATCTTCGTGTACCGGCCCGAGGAGTTCGGCCGCATCGAGGACGCGGTCGACGACACTACAGAGGAGTTCGATCACCGAGTGGACGACATCCGGATGCTGCCCTAGGCGGCCGAGGACCTCGAAACCGTGAGCATCGGTTGTCCGCCCCGCGCCGAAACGAAGCCGGGAGATTCGCGGGCCGGTGCAGATCGCCTCCCCCATCCATAGCTGGCTCGACGCCGACCTCACGGAGGAGACGGTCCGCGCGGTCGCGCGGAGGACAGAAGTTCGTGGCCGGCTGCCGGTTCTTCGGGCGAGCCGTACAGTGGGGGAAGGCGCCCGGAGACTTGCTTGTTCCGTGCCGACCTCTTCACACCCCAGACAGCGGGCTGGGTGATCGAGTACACGAAGTCAGCCGCGGCGTATACCTGCGTCGGCGGCGGGGCCTTCGACATCCTCGCGCGGAGCTGCGCCCGGTCGCCCGGGCGCCCGCCGCTTTCGTGCGATACCGACAGATAAAAGGGACACGCCGTGAACAGCAAGCATGATCCGGTCAACGGACGACTTTTCTACGATCCGCGGGCCGAAGCGGAGGGCGATAGCGGCGCGAACCACACGGCCACCGAAAAGATCACCAGTATCGTCACCACTGCTTCTCGCCCGGCGTCGAGAAGCAGCGAGGAGATCCATCGCGCACTCTTCAGCGCCCGATAGTCTTCTGCGACAACACTTTTCGTCACCGATATCGCGACCGACCATAGCGGCGTTCCGACCGAATGCGGGCTTACCGTCGAATGTGTGGTTGACTGTGTTTGGTCGTAGTTTTTGTTCGCGTTTTGCCACGCTCGCAAATCCTTATTGCGGGCGGATGGATCTCCTGTTCAGGAATCGCCGTCGTGTGATACCGGCCCAGCCCTACCCATTTTCGGTAGAGCTGTTGAGCATGACAAGAGGAGATATACATGGCAGAGGGCACCGTGAAGTGGTTCAACTCCGAGAAGGGGTTCGGCTTCATCGCACCTTCGGACGGTTCCGCTGACGTCTTCGCGCACTTTTCGGAGATTCAGAGCGGCGGGTTCCGCAGCCTCGAAGAGAACCAGCAGGTGCGGTTCGAGATCGGTCAGGGCGCCAAGGGCCCCCAGGCGACCGGTATCACCGTAATCTGATCCACCCCGCTCTCCCCCTCGCGGGGATGTGAGGCCACGTCGGGCCCCGCCCCTCCTATGCAAGGGGGCGGGGCCCGATGTGTTTCGCGTTATCGGGAAAACTCAAGCCGCGCAGACCGATCCGAGAACGCCGTGCCGTACCCCAGCCCCGGAGTGGGGTGTTGCCGCCGGGTGCGGTGCGCCTCTGCCAAGAGCGCGTTCTCCCCGAGCAGGCGTGCGCGAGCATCGTCCAGATCCAGGATGGTGGCGATGCCGGTGAGGTTGACCCCCAACCCGACGAGCTCGCTGATCCGTTCCAGTCGCCGTAGGTCGTTCGGGCTGTAGCGGCGGGTTCCCCCCACCGTGCGGTCCGGTGAGATCAGGCCGCGACGCTCGTACAGCCGCAGCGTCTGCAGGCCCACCCCGGACAGCTCCGAGGCAACCGAGATGCCGTACACGCCACGACTCGAGCGATCCGTCGAAACCGTATCCGGTGCCACCGTGCCCTCCGCATCGATCGTCGTTGCAGCTTCAACAACCCGACACCTGACACGATAGACCGCCCACACGCGGACCGCCCGACTCCAGGCGCGCACCGAACCCGGGCCACCGCCGTATCGCCGAACCTTGTGGGGCGAGCCCCTTTCAGGGGTGAACGACCCCGTGCAGGTTCTCCACGGCCCGCGCCACGGCAGCCAACTCCGCCCGTGCAGAGTTCATCGCTGCGGCATGACTGAGCGGGACCGCCCGCACCGCGTCATCCTCGACCGGCCGGCGTCTGCCTGTTCGGGTCACCCGTTCCCGCTCGTCGTGCACGTGCTGTCGGTCCGCATATATGCGGCGCCAGAACGCTGCATCGAGGGTGAGGGGCATGGGTTCCATTCTGTCAGTGAGCGGTTGACCGAAGCGAACCGGAGGCAGGATATGCGCAGTCCGCCCCTACCTCCGCGGATATGCCACCGCCGGAACCGCTTTCGATGCCGTGACCTGCACATTGGCGTGGGTGACGACTGTCACAGAAAGTCTGTAGCGGCGACTGTAGACAATCCTGATTGCCCGTTGTACTGTTCCTCTTGTCGATACAGAAGGATCCGAGAAGGCAGGTAGAGGACGAACTACCTGCATGAAGGAAAGAACTGGTAAGTAGGGCGGGACGCGTCGAGAAGGTGTGTTGATGTGTTTGTCGAAGGACTCGATGCGTCCCGCCATCTACCTGGCAGCTAGATCGCCTCGGTAGAGAAATGCAGGGAATGGGTAGATGCAGGACCTGCGGCGCCGGTGAGTTGGGTGCCGCTTCCGGGGCGGTAGCGAGATCGCTGCCCCGGAACGTCGAAGGAAGATCCCCGACTGGGAGGTGGTGCACGGTCAGCTGTTACACGATCGCGTCCCGTCCACCGAGGCGGGGAACAGGTAAGGATGCCGGCCTGATGGCCGGTCTGGGTAAGTAAATCCCCTCGGGCCCCGGCACCGTACAGGCGCCGGGGCCCCCGTCCGTGCATACGAAAGGCGTCACGCACATTCCGCCGAAGCCAGATAACAGCAGCCCGAACGCCAGCGGCCCGGGAGACAAGTTCGACGACGAGGACTTCCCGGCCTACAGCATGGGCCGAGCCGCCGAACTCCTCGGCGTCACGCAAGCCTTCCTCCGTAGCCTCGACACCGCGAAACTGATCATCCCGCTGCGATCCGGAGGCGGCCACCGCCGCTACTCCCGCTACCAGCTCCGCATCGCCGCCCGCGCCAGAGAACTCATCGACCAGGGCACCCCCATCGAGGCCGCCTGCCGCATCATCATCCTCGAAGACCAACTCACCGAAGCCCAACGCATCAACACCGAACTCCGCCAGGCGCAACAACACCCGAGTCAGGCCGAGCCCCCTGCGGACACCACCGACTGAGGATGGCCGGTGACACATGGACGCACTGATGAGGCGACCCGGGAGACTTCGCTGACCGACGTCACCGTTGTTCCGCACCCGCTCGAGGAACCTCGATGCATGGGCAGCGCCGGATGGCGGTGGGGACGTTTAGCCTGCAGCCGTGATGCTGCGTGACACCGATGGCGGTGCTGACGAGTCTGGCACCCGTAGCGACAGCTCGCACCTCGGCCGCGCCGGTGGCATTGGCTGCCGAATCCGCCAATCCACCGCCTATCAGGACGGCTGGCTCACCAACATCGACCTCGATGCCGGCCCTGTGGGAACTCGCACAACACCTCAAGGTCGGAACGGAAATCGACAACGAACTCGCCGATATGGCACCCGGAGTGGGCGTCGCGCCGACACAACCGGCGGACCCGGCCAGCGCTATCGAGCAATCCCGAACGGTTCTCGAATCCTGCGCCGAACACGTCCAGGGCGGATCGAACCGACTCACCGCCCTCGTTCAGCAAGTCGAGGCATTCGACGTGGAGCTCGCCGCACCAGCGCGCCGAGCCGCGATCGAGAAGACCCGAGCACAGCGAGAAGCCGCGGATGCTGAACGAGCAGCACGAGTCAACGCGAGCCATAACCAGCTCGAGGCCATCGAACCTGTACTCGACGACGTCGCAGACCGCATCGTCAGCCAGCTCGGCGTGTACAACGAACTCCGGATCGACGAGCAACCGGTTGCCGACGATCCCGACACCAACCACGCCGCCGACAACCGGCGCTGAACGCAACGCAACCGGGGGAAATGAAGGGGTTGGAGGGGCACCCCGGATGCAACGAGCATGGAAGGAACGCAACAACAGTGGGGGAGAATATGCGGTGGCGCGACCGCGGACCATGTAAGACCGCTCCGGACCTCTTTTTCCCGGAGAAGCTCGAGACGAGGAAAGCCGACAAGGCGATGCGGATATGCAGAGGCTGCCCAGTACGCGCGGACTGCCTGGAGCACGCCATCGCTCAACGTGAGAAGCACGGGATCTGGGGCGGAACCACACCCGCCGTACGTGACCGACTCCGCCGATCCCGGACCGCAGCATGAGAGAGGCCACCAACATGCACAGCAACGCCAACACCACCAGCAGCAGCAGACGGCCGGCGACGCCCAGACCGACCGCCGCGACCGCCCAGCCGGACCGGCCCAGCAAGACCGATCAGATCCACGCCACGCTATTCAGTCACTACCAGCGCTGACATGCCCGGCGCGCCAACAGATCACCAGCGCGGAGAAAGGCAGCAATGCGGATTGGGAGCCTGGTCCGGATCCGCCCAGACGGAGTGTCGGTCTTCGTGACCGATGCCCTCGACGAGGACGACCCCGACCGGATCATCATCAAGCCGGTCGACGAGAACGCGCCCGGCGCATACCCATTCCCGATGCGCCGCCACGAGCTGATCCCACACCAGAAATCCGGGCGGGACGGAACCTAAGGAATTTCGGACATTCCGAGGGTGAATCGCGGGACCGACACACCTCAAGCAAGCAGTAGGCTCGCACCGACATGGTGTCGGGGCGGGCCTACCTGTTTCGGTCACTCGTAGTGGTAGAACCTCAAGAAGTCCGGATTGTGGATCGGCCCGTAGATGATCATGCCGGCGCCACCGTTCCCCTGCGTGGCGGCCAGGTCGATGGACTGCTGGGCCGCGTCGCCCGCGCGGAGTCCGGGCGTGCCGTACCACACCTTCGTCATCTGCGGGTACAGCGGATTCAGCAGCGGACCCGCAATGCGGACCTGCGAGAGCGCCACAGCTTCACCGTGATTGA
Source organism: Prescottella sp. GW823-FHT02E09 (assembly GCF_058797375.1). Taxonomy (NCBI): domain Bacteria; kingdom Bacillati; phylum Actinomycetota; class Actinomycetes; order Mycobacteriales; family Nocardiaceae; genus Rhodococcus; species Prescottella sp. GW823-FHT02E09. The sequence goes on along the minus strand of NZ_JBXAJP010000010.1, from coordinate 8,537 downwards.
CCTCAATCCTGGTGTTGCCCTCGATCGGCTGCACCGTGAACGCCGATGCCGTCCCGGCGCCGAGTACCTAGGCGGCACACGCGCTGGCCGCCGCGGCCGCGATCTTCACTACTGCCTTCATGCTCACCACTCCTGGATTATGTCGAAGCGGCTGCCCCAGATTGCGGGATCGTTCACGCTGAACTCCAGGTAGCCACCGCGAGCAACGGTCTCGTCGATCAGCTGCTGGCTCGTGGCGTCCACGTACGGCAGCGGGCTGTCGTAGATCGAGCCGTCACCGAGATACACACCGACGCGGTCGTGCGAATAGCATCGGCCGTGTGACTACTGCGTGGAAGGGCTCATGACAGGACGTCGAACGCTTTCCGTCGAAGTCGAAGCCGTCGCGATCGAGGATCGCGAGATACCGCCTCCTCGAGTCGGATCGGTCATCGCGTTCCCACTCCGGTTCGTCCAACTGCCACCCGCCGGTGACGGGGTGGTCACTGTGCGTGCGCTCCTCGAATCGAGCACTCGGACACCGATCTGGCAGTACACGCGCGAATCCACCCCGCGCCAGTGGGAGTGGTGTGCCCTGCTGCGCGGGGAGCGGCGGTAGTGGTGCTGGTGGCCTATGAGGGCGCTCCTCAACCAGACCTATCCGTCTACTTTGAGACCTAACCGAGATGCTCGGTTTGCCCGTTACGGGCCGAATACCCCTGCTGTCCGATTAGAACTAGGAGGTTCACAGGAAACACTCAGGAACGGGGGAATTATCTTGAATTACCAATCGCTAGCCGGCTTGGCTGGCAGGTCTCGACTCCGGAGGGCGGGGGCCCGGTCGCTCACTACGGTTGCGGTGGCGGCAACACTGCTCATGACCGGTGCTGGTGTCGCAGTCACTGAGCCCGCGAGCGCACCGACAGAGTCGGCGCGTCCAGCACCGCAGCAGCCGGTATCGGCAGACGATCCCGTGCTGTCATCGAAGACCGCTGAACCGGATCCGGATTGGGCGCCAACCGAGAACCCGAAATCGACGGTGGTTCCGGGGCAGATGCGTTCGGATCGCGAAGAAATTCCGGAGCCGTTCACCAAGGCAGATGCCGACAAGGCTGAGACCATGGAAGCCCGTCTGAAGATTGCGCGCGTCGCTCCGGGGTGCCAGGTGTACTGGCCGTCGCCCTACGAGGTGTGTGGGGCGATCAAGGACAAGTACAACAGCCTGGGCGGCCCCGGCAGCTTCCTGTCGTTCCCGAAAACGAACGAGCTCACCAACCCGGGGGACACCGGCAAGCGCACTGAATTCCTCAATGGACCGATCTACTGGTCGGTGGCCGGCGGCGCCCATCCAGTCGTCAACAGCTTCTTGAATCGCTGGGGAATCCATGGATACGAAGCCGGGTGGCTGAAGTATCCGCTCACAGACGAGATCGTACTCCCAGACGGCGGCCGCCTACAGGAATTTGAGACCGGCGCGATCTATGTTGCCATCCAGAACGCCATCGGCTCCGCCATCAAGAATGGGCCGGTCCGAGACAAGTGGAACTCCGTTGGAGGAACAGCGCCGGGGGGAAGCCTTCTTGGATACATCATCGGTGATGAATTCGGACTACCGGACGGCCAGGGCCGCATGGCTCGATTCGAACACGGCGTCATCTACTGGTCGCCCACGACCGGCGCCTACACCGTTCGAGGTGACGTCCTCAACCGGTGGGGGGACGATAGATACGAGGACGGCGGTTGGGGTTACCCGATTGCGGAGCAGATAGATCTGCCGAGCGGTACCATCACACAGGAATTTCAAGGCGGAACCATCGGAATTTATACTATCTTCAGCGGCGAGTTCGAGTATCAAGATGCGGCGGGCGGTCTCAAAATATGCAAATTCGACGGCAAGGCGGATTTGCCCCACTACTCGACATGGAAAATGCCCGACGGCACGGTCGTCAAAGATAAGGCTTCGGTCCACGGATGGTGGAAGGAGAGGAGTGGATGTGCTGAGGGAACCAGAGCCAACGTCACGGTCCAGTTGCAGAGCATGGAGCCCGATGGCTCGTGGGTGGACCGCGGAGCACTAGGCTCGAAGGACAACCTGTACTCGGGCGGCGGAGGCGCTAACCGAGCAGCAGCGAATACACCCTGCGTGGGCTTCGGTCCTAAGACTTGGCGGGGCGAGGTCGACGTCGATATCATTGGCGCACCGGATCCGGGGAACAAACACTACGGTCCGACAAGAGAATTCAACTGCAGCTAGAAGATGGGCTGAACAGATGGTAGTGGCGGCGGATGAGTGCTTCATCTCGATATACGGCACCCTCCGCCGCCACCCCTGGATCAATACCGAAACCATGAACGAAGACGCGTACAGCCTTTTCAACGCATACGCCGAGGCGCTCAAATGGTCTAGCTCAGCGACGTACCCCGAATACAGCGGCCTCACTCCGGCAGACCCCCAGCGCAAAGCTGAAATGTGGGGGATGAACGACGCCGGAGGAAATTGGTCCAGCGAGGTTGATGGCACCGCCGTCCACCTACTGTGGGTACAGACCTGTCCGTCAAATTTGGCGAAGCAAGTCGGTCTACCGATAGCTCAGTTGGGCGTGTGTGCTGAGAAGACGTTGGAGCGCGTAGGGCTCGTGTCCCTCGTCGGTGTGCAAATGATCCTTCCAGTCGGATACGCCGCTGCTCCGTGGCCGGAAGGGTTCGAAGGTTTGTGCGCCACGTCGGATCCAGCGAAGTCAGCTGTTTTGCGGGTCGAGATCGACGGCGGCGAAGACGACACCTGCGTACGCAATGCAACACAGATCGTCGATGAGTTGAATAAGGCTTGTGAACGGGATGGCATTCGCTTCGGCAGCGCTTCCATATCCGACTCTTCTTCATATCTTCTCGAAGAGCCTGAAGAGATGAATCGTGGCGCCTGGATAGGCAGCAGCACCCGAAAAGTCGCGACCTATGTTTCGTTGCCGGAATTCTCGATCGATATCTGTAGCTATCTGATGGCGCACATTGTTCGTTCCTGTAAAATGGCTGGCATAACTACTTCCATACTCACCAGCATTCGTCTTTGAAGAAGACTTGCCGGGCAAGCGTTTGTGACGGGCCCGGGTCCAGAGCGGGTGCCAGCAGATGGCGACTGAACCGACCCTCGGTATCAGTTTCAGAAGTCGGCTTTACGACGTCCTGGGCGAACGAAGGGCCGTGACGAGTCTTCTGATCGTCTGCTGTCAGACGTGGTGTGCACTATCGTCCGGCCCATGCCCGTAGGGAGCGCCGATGGTGGTGCCGGTGACCGTGGAGGGGAAGGTGGTCGCCGAGTCCGGCGTGTTGACGGCATCGGAGTCCGAGTTGAGATCGGCCCCGCGGTGGCCGATCCACCGCGCGCCCCGACATGGTTAAGCGTGTCGTCGTGGCTGTACCGGATCGCCGCCGTCTACCACCTCACCGTGGGCGAGCTGCTCGAACACGATCTCGGCCACCCGTCGGTCGATGCCGGCAGGGTAGACGTCAGCGAATCAGCGTGCCCAGATCGTGCCGTCGCCACATTCCTCTTCCCTCTGGTTGTGCTGCCGTCCCGCATGGGTGGGGCCGTCGAGCAACCCACGGTGTGGAACTGGGCCTTAGGCCCTTGACGGAGACCGTGGGATACCTGCCACTTTCGGCCGTCAGAACCACGCCACTTACAGCCGAAGATCACACCCGTGGCGGTCGGTCGCGGCCTCTGTTCGGAAACGTCCTTGGTCTCAACAGATCAGCGCATCACTGCTGATGAAATGATGCGTGACTGTGGGGGCTTGGATGGGCAGCAAGGCGCGCGGGTTCACTGCTGAGCAGGAGAATCTGATCTGGGATCTCCATCGACGCGGGGAGTCGTTGCGGGAAATAGAGCGCGTCCTGGGGGTGACGATGCCTCGGATTCGTCGTTTTCTGCGTGAGTCCGGTGGCATCCGCCCGACACCGCGACGACGTCGGGCCGAACATCTCACCGCAGATGAGCGTGAAGCGATTTCCCGGGGGATCGCTGCCGGGGACAGTGCTCGGGTGATCGCTGACAAGCTGGGGCGAGCGTCGTCGACGGTGTCCCGAGAGATCGCCCGCAACGGCGGCCGCGACGTCTACCGGGCTGTGACTGCCGATTCTGCGGCGTATGACCGGGCTCGGCGCCCAAAGGAGTCGATCCTGTCTTCGCGGCCGGTCCTGCGGGAGATCATCACGACCCAGCTGAACGAGCAGTGGTCCCCGCAGCAGATCTCCGTCTGGCTGCGGCTCGAGCATCCGGCCGATCCGCAGATGTGGATCTCACACGAAACCATCTACCGGTGTCTGTATGTTCCGGCTCGTAAAGTGTTCGACAGCAAACTCTTTCATCAGTTGCGAACCGACCGACCGATCCGCCGGCCGCGAGGGAAGAAGCGATCACACGGTCGGGGTCGGATACCCAACATGATCTCCATCGACCAACGCGGCAACGACGCGGACACCCGCAGCGCTCCCGGGCATCTGGAGGGCGACCTGGTCTTCGGCACACGGCCGTCGGCGGTCGCCACGCTGGTGGACCGACACACCCGTGTCACGCATGTGGTGGCGCTCCCGGACGGATACCGCGCCCATGCGGTGGCGGATGCGCTGATCTGCTATCTGGCGCAGCTGCAGCCGCAGCTACGTCGGTCGCTGACGTGGGATGGGGGACGGGAGATGGCCGAGCACGAGCGGATCACCACAGCCCTGGACATGCCGGTGTACTTCTGCGCTCCACATCATCCGTGGCAACGCGGGACGAACGAGAACACGAACGGGCTCCTTCGTCAGTACCTGCGCAAGAACGCTGACCTGTGCGGCTTCACCCAGGACGACCTCGACGTGATCGCGACCAGACTGAACAACAGGCCTCGCCGTGTGCTCGATTGGCACAGCCCACGCCAGCGGGAGGCGCTGGTGCTCGGCACCGCCGCAGCCGAATAGCGCCCACCTGCGGTTGGCATGATGATGGCTATGGCTGCCACCGGACTTCCCGAACTCGACGTCGCTCGGGTCGTGAAGTACTGCGAGAGCAGAGTTCCCGAACAGTACCGCCATGAGATCCGAGTCGAATGCGACATCGCGTCGCGCCATCTGACGATCTGCGAATGCCGGCCGCCGTGGCGGGAGGACCTCGGCCCCCAATGGGCCCGGTTTCCGATCGCCCGGCTGCACTACACCAAGAAAACCGGACTGTGGACCCTGTACTGGCGGGACCGCAACCTCACCTTCCACCGCTACGCGTTCTTGGAACCGAGCCCGTACGTACAGGACTTGCTCGACCACATCGAAAACAGCGGAGACCCGATCTTCTGGGGCTGACCCACTACAGTCTGTGATGCGCTGATCTGTTCCTCGAACTGGAATCGTCGCTACTACCGACCGCATCCCCACGACCCTGTCCGCTGTCTGATCAGCACCCGGACAGAATGGTGGGCGTGCAACGCCACAGAAGAGTCCTCGTCTCCTTCGCCGGTGGGGTCGGTCACCTCAATCCCCTACGTCCGATCGCGCGTGCACTCCGAACTATCGGACACCGGGTGGGCGTGTGCGGTCAGGCGAACATCGTCAACGGGATCGGCGGGTTCGACGCCTATTTTCCGGTCGGGACTACGACGTCAGCTCCCACTGGGGACTCGACCGGCAGGCTCGTCACGCCCGACCTCGACCACGAGTTCTCGGTGATCGGCACACACTTTGCGGGCGCACTCGCCGCCCGGCGCTTCGGTCACGTGCGCGGAGTCATCGACCACTGGAAACCGGATCTGGTGATCTGCGACGAGATGGACTTCGGGGCAATGCTCGCGGCCGAACAGGCCCACGTCCCGCGGGCCGTCGTCAATGTCATTGCCTCCGGCGCCCTAACCCGAATGGAACGAATCCGTGAGCCGTTGGCGCATCTCCGAGCAGTCCACGGACTGCGAGATGATCCCGCTGGCACCGAACTGACTCGCGACCTTGTCGTTTCACCCTTTCCACGTTCTTTCCGGCATCCCGACTTCCCGCTCCCCCCAACCGCACTATCGATCCGGGCCGAATCCGAGCCCGACACCGGTCGATACCCTGCCGTCGACTGGCTTGCCGCTGGCGACGAGCCGCGACGCGTGTACTTGACCCTCGGAACAGTCTTCAACACCGAGTCCGGCGACTTGTTCACACGCGCACTCAAGGGACTGCGTACCTTGCCCGTGCGAGTCCTCGCGACCACCGGCAGAAACATCGATCCCGCCGCCATCCCTGTCGCCGCCGACAACATTCGGATCGAACAGTTCATACCGCAATCGGCAGTGCTGCCGCACTGCGATCTTGTCGTCAACCACGCCGGGTCCGGAAGTGTCATCGGCGCGTTGGCCCACGGCATCCCCGTGATCACACTGCCAATGGGGGCAGACCAAGAACTCAATGCCCAGCGCCTGACCGCCCTGGATGCCGGGATCGCACTCGATGCGATCGCAGTGTCGTCCGACGAACTCCGCGAAGCAGCACGTACCACCCTGACCTCGGACCCCCTGCGGGACGGAGCCCAGCGTGTGCGTGACGAGATCGCCGAGCTGCCCTGCGCTGCATTGATCACGCCAGACTTGGAGAACATGATGGGTCAAGAAGTTTCGAGCGAATCGGTGTGAGCGCTGGCGTCCTTTGCGGCGCCTGGATCCGCCCGCCCAACGGCCGACTCGGTCGTACAGGCGTCGACCTCCGACCGTGACGCTGACATCGGTTCAGGTGTCCTGCTTGACGATCGTCAAACAGGACGGCCTGCGACCGGGCGCTCAAAGCGTGTGACTTCCAGCGATAGGTGGCACGGTTCTGAGGGATGAAAGTGACAGGGATGTCCGGGACCCGGTCCGAGAGGGTTCCTAATTGATTGCTACGCGGGCCGAAAGCCTGCGTGCGGACCGGCCCTCCGCGCCGTGTGGGTGTGACGCTTATGGGTTCCTGGCGGCCGTCTTTGCGGGATGCCTTTACACAGAACGGCGCGGCTCACCCGGCGTGGAGGGTTTCGGTGGTGTCCTGCTTGTGGTGCGAGCCGGCCGCAGGGATCGACCTCTGGTGATGGTGTTCACGAGCTCCGAGCTCTTCGATAGATCGAGGGGACTGCTGCACGATCAGGTGACAGATTCGGTCACGCAGCCTGAGTGGCTGGTGTGGTCATGGTGGTCTCGTATTCGGCGGGGGTCAATTTGCCGAGCCTGCTCTGGCGTCGGCGGCGGTGGTAGGTCCGTTCGATCCAAGTGACGATCGCGATCCGGAGGTCGTCACGGGTGGCCCAGGGCTGACGGTCGAGGACGTTCTTCTGCAGCAGCGCGAAGAACGATTCCATCGCGGCATTGTCGCCGCACGCACCGACCCGGCCCATCGACCCGACCATCGCATGCCGACCGAGAGCGTGGACGAACTTTCGTGATCGAAACTGGGCGTGTTCAACTGGTCGATGCAACACCGGACTGCTGGATTGAGCGTAGCTGTTCGTCGAAGACTTCGGCGGGGGTCTTCCAGTCAAGGATCTTTCGCGGTCTGTTGTTCACCGCCAAGGCAACCGCTTCAAGATCTTCGGCAGACCAACGAGACAGATCGGTTCCCTTCGGGAAGTACTGGCGCAGAATACCGTTCGTGTTCTCGTTCGTTGGTCGCTGCCACGGTGAGTGTGGATCGGCGAAGAACACTCTCGTGCCGGTGTCGAGCGTGAACTGGGCATGCCCGGAGAGTTCCTTCCCGCGGTCCCAGGTAAGGGTCTTGCGGAGCTGGCTGGGGAGCCTTGCCATCGAGGCTGCCAGCGCGGCGTTCATCGCGACGGCGCCGTAGCCGCCGAGCGAGGTGCCGTTCTTCACTGGTGGCTTCTCTCCCCAGCCGTCCAGCCGAGGAAGGTGAACGAGGAGGACGGATCGGCTGCTGCGCTCGACAAGTGTGCCGATCGCGGAGCGGCCGGTGCCGATGATCAGATCACCTTCCCAGTGGCCGGGGACCGCTCGATCGGAGGCTTCAGCCGGGCGTTCTGAGAGAACGACATTCGCGGTGACGTGCCCTTGTGGTTTGTTCTGTGACCGCGCCCGAGGCTCCCGCAGCGCGCGGCCGGTACGCAGACACGTCACCAGTTCGCGTTTCAGGGCGCCCCGGCCTTCGATGAACAGTGACTGGTAGATGGCCTCGTGGCTGATGCGCATGGACTCATCATCAGGGAAATCCACCTTCAGCCGCTGCGAGATCTGTTCCGGGCTCCACGCCGTCGCCCACCTCCTGTCCTGCCGATGCGGCTTGTTCAATCCCTTCCACACCGGTGTCACCGGGCCCGCAACGACGCTCCCGTCGGGGTGCCGAACGTTGCCGGCGAGCCGCTCCTGCACGTACTCCCGCAACACATCGTTGCCGACCAGCTTCGCAGTCTTCGGACGTTTCGCGGCATGCTGAGCCTTCCACTGCGCCACCAGAGCCCGGTAGACCTGCTTACCGCTCCGGGTGGCTGCGTTGCGACGCAGCTCACGCGAGATCGTCCCGGGGTCGCGTCCGATTCGGCGGGCGATCTCGCGGACTCCGAATTCCTG